>NZ_JH165061.1:0-12295 GCF_000227315.1 Peptoniphilus indolicus ATCC 29427
ATTATGGAGAAAGCAAAAAATTAGATTCTACGAGACCTTGAAATAGTTTATGTTTTACTAGTCTATTTTAAGTATATAATTAAAAAATAATCACTCAATATTATTAATTATTTTTATTTATTATATTAATTTTTAAGCTTAATATACTAAATTTTTATATATTTTTTCAAAGTTTTTTGTTACAATATTCTATATAAATTTTTATTTTTAGGAGGTATTTTTATTGAACAAAAAACTTTTAACCGCTTTATTATCTGCAACTATTTTAGTAGGTAGCGGAAGCATTTATGCAAATGTACAAAGTAGAAACATCGCAAATGAGAAGGAACGTACTATACTAAATTCTCCAATTGATGAAAAAGGCGGAGCTCGTGCGGCGCTATATTCTGCTGACCATCAAGAGTCTCCATATTACAAAGCACCTGACTTTTACAATATGAAGTCTTCTAAGTCTTTGACAATTCTACCTAAGTTTAAAACTTACCAACAATCTACTGAATGGTCTTGTGGCAACGCGGCAGCGCTTATGGTCATGAACTATTTAGGCGATAAAAAGATAACAGAGCTTGAACTTGCAAAAGCTATGAAGTCTTCTACAGACTTAGATGTTCCAAACGCTGAAATCGGTACTGCTAATAATTTTGGAGAGTATGGAACTTCCCTACCTCAAATGGCTCAATATTTTAAAAATAGCAAAACTTTTAAAATATTAGATACAAACTACGATGAAAAAATAGACTCAAATCAATTTACTAAAGCAGGACAAGCAACTCCTAATGCTGTTGGTAATAAGAAACCTACTTTTTCTCCTTTAGCTCTATACACTTCAGACAATGTAGCTAATTCTACAAATTTTGTTGAAGATGCTAAGGATTCACATTTTGTAAAGTGGTTAAAAAAATACCTAGATAAAAACATTCCTATCATGGTTGAATGGGGCGATTGGGGCGGACACTGGCTTACAATTATCGGATATGATAATATGTCAACTCCAACTGTCAGCGATGATGTATTGATATTCGCTGATTCATACGATGTAACAGACCATTCTCAAGATGGATACTATGTATATCCTTTAGAAAGATTCTTTACAATGTGGAGCGATTACAATATAGTTCAAAAACCTTACCAACTTCAAAACTATATCGTTGTTTCCCCTGTAAAATAAATTTAAAATCCCTAACAAAAAAGGAAGTAGAAATTAATCTGCTTCCTTTTAAAATTAAATAATTATTAAATTTTATCTTTCGACTTCTACTTCTATAAGTCCTAAATTACCGTCATTTCTTCTATATAGTAAATCAATTTCTTCAGTCTCTGCATTTAGGTAAATAAAGAAATTATGATTCAGTAAATCCATCTGCATTTCTGCTTCTTCTTCCATCATAGGTTTTAAAGTAAACGTCTTTCTCTTTACAATTTTAGATTCTTCTGTTTCTTCTTCAGAAAGTGATTCGATATTTTCAAATCTAATTGTCTTAGGGTCTTGATATCTATTCTTTAATCTAGTCTTGTATTTTCTAATCTGTCTTTCAAGGATGTCAATTGTCGCGTCAATAGAAGCATACATATCATCAGAAGTATCTTCAGCTCTTAATATTGTACCCGGCAAGAAGACTGTTACCTCGACTGTTCTATTATCCTTCTCTACAGATAATACCGCCCTAACTTCTACTTCTTCATCAAAGTATCTGTCTAACTTTTCTAATTTCTTTTCACTTTGTTCTTTTAAGCTTTGGGTTAAGTCAAGATTTTTTCCTATTAATTTTAATTTCATAGTAACACTCCTCTCAAGAATTTATTAATTCTTGTTTTTATTATACCCATAACTCATAATATTAATACATCAAATTTTATTTGTTAATATTTTCCCTGTGGATAATGTGTATAACTTTGTTGAAAAGTGTATTTTTTAAGCTTTTATTGTTATTATCTCTGTGGATTTGTTAGTTATAACTTCTCTTTTGGTATAATATTAGTAGGTGAATTATGAAAAAAATAAATTTTAATTTTAATACGAAAATAGGAATGAGAAATTTAAAAACTGCTTTGGCAGTAACATTAGGTCTGTATTTATCGGATGTTTTAAATTTAAACACACCTATCTTTACTTCAATAGCTTCTATAAGTGGAATGAAAAATTCTTTTGCTGAGAGTTTTAATGATTTCAGGGTTAGAATGTTTACAACTATCTTCGGAGTCGTGCTGGGTTTTCTCTTAAGTTTGATTCCAGCGCCACACTATCTAACTCCAATAGTTGGTGGTCTTGGTATAATTTTTATAATTTATATTTTAGTTGCATTTAATCTAAAGGATATGGTTATACTATCGTGCATCGTCTATATAGCTTCCTTTGTTTATCCTGAGAGTCAGATAATATATGGTATAGAGAGAGTGTTAGGTACTTTTTTGGGTCTTGTAGTTTCTCTTGTAATAAACTATCTTTTATCAACTCCTGATGTCAACGAAAACTTTACTGCCATAGGCAATGATTCTTTTTTCAATGCAAGGTCTGCTCTACTTAATTTAGTATTTACAAAAGAGCATGATATTTCTAATTTTGAGTCGTCCTTTGAAAAGATAAAAGCTCAATATAAAGTTCTTTTAGAAGAGTCCAATGCTCCAATACATCCCGACTTGGATATTGAGAATGCGAGAAGAGCTATAAGGGCATTTGATGATATTCATCTCAGATTTTTATTACTAAATTCTATCGAAGAAAAACCAAAACTAAAACCAAGTATAATAAGCCGACTTGAAGATAAATTTCACATCACATTGTTAAATAACGGCTCGCTTGAAGGCGATATAAATGAGATGTATAATCTTCATATAAAGAAAATATTATTTAATTTAGAAAATTTAAGAGAGTTGTTGAATATTAATGAAATTTGAAAATACAATAGAAAAATATAATTTTTTAGAAACCTTTTACTACCTTTTAGATGATTTTGTACAAGTTAATGACACCGGCGATTCGATTTATTACCAAATATCTGACATATTTGGTCCTTTACTCCCTAAATCTCTAGTTTTACTAGATAGACAAAAAAATGAATCAGCCTTTAAAGAAAGATTTTTATATTTTGCAAATATGTCTTTATTTGATGATGCTGATGTTCTTTTGGAAAACTTAACGAACTCTTACATAACTGTTTTAGAGTTATTTGAAAAAGGAGCTGAAGATAGACTTCTTGGAAAAAGTATAAATCTTTCAAACTTTCCCGAAGACGTATCTCCCGGAGAATTTTTAATATGTAGAGTTTTAGAAATTGACGGCGAATACTTTATCTATGGAGATTATCTCCCTATGACATTTCTTCACGCAGAAGCTGTAATAGATGAGTTCAATCGATTACGTTCTCTTGAAACTTTAGATTTAAAACAGTTAAAATGTAGCTCTTATGATTTATTTATGCTTTATTTTGCAAGCACTCTTGATGAGAACTTGCTAAGTGTGGACGTCGATTTATTTGCCACAGGTGCTATCTCTACACTTATGTTTAATAGACCTGAACTCTCCCTATACATGCAAATGTCTTCGTTTGGGAGCGAAAAGTTTTTTAATTCAACTGAGCTGCTCAGTATCTTTTATATGAGAATTTTATTGCCGCAAAACTATAATTATTCATCTTTTAAAAGAATTAATTTTTATGAATGCTTTACAACTGCTGTTAAAAATGGATACTTCAAAAATGAATCCGAACTATTTGCAGTTTTGGAAACAGTGATTGATGTATATAAATTCTTTTCAAGGTTTAGAGATGATTACAAATTAGCACTTTCAAACTTAAAAGAAGTTAAACAAAACATCTTTAATTTGATTAGAACTTTAAAAAAATCAACTAACGGTTTTTACTACGATGAAAATCTTTTAAAACTTATTGAAACACCTCATAGAGTAGTTTCAGATTTAGAGAAAATAGAAGAAATTTTAGGTACAGAATCCATCGTCGAGTCTAGGACAACTGCTGCTTTAACTTCTAAATCAGTCCAGATATTGGCAGATGCCTTGGAAGTTAACCCAACAAAAAAAGTGACAAGCTATACCGCTTACCACTTCCCTTATGTAGATTTTCTATATAGATTTTTAAAGTCAAAAGGCTTAGTTGAAGTTTATGATGAAGTCATTCTAACTCCCCTTTTAGATAATTTTTTAAATTTTGAAGAAGAAGAAATACTCGCTTTAATCTACACTTCTATATTTAATGTAGATTTCTTAAGCGAAATATATCCTCCTATAAAGGTCAAAGAGTTCTCTACGATTTTTAACTCTCTATTTGAAAAATTAAAAGTCTCTGAGATTGATTTGGACGAGTTAACTCAAGAAGAATTACACTTTATAGAAGGCTTCTCGAGAATTGGTTTGGTTGATGTCGATAGAGTTGTTAAACTTTCAAATACAGCTACGGCAATTTTAAATTACTATAGCTCACCAGCCAATAACATCATCAGTTTGAAGGACTATCGTTAGTTTCTATCGGTAGTATTGCAACAGCTATAAAAGTTGTGTTGTCTACTACTATATGAAATTCCCCACCTAAAATTTCAACCAAATTTTTAGTTATATACAATCCCAAGCCGGAGCCTTCAGTGGTTCTGGCTTTTTCTGATTTAACCAACTCATTTAATAAATCCGTTTCATTTTCCTTAATCGGAATATTCGATTCATTTTTCATTTCAAAATGAATGTATCCATCTTCTATTTTTGTACAACACAATATTTTAGTACCTGGCTTAGAATATTTATATGCATTTGATATTAAATTTTGCACTATTCTAGATACAATCCCAGGGTCTGTGTATAGATTTATCTCTTCGTTATCATAGTCATATATGAACTCAAGTCCTTTTTTATTTAGAACCTCATCGAAATCGCCATATATTTGACTTACCAATTCATTAAAATCGATAAATACTTTCTCTACTTTTATTGCACCACTTCCAGTCTTTGATGCATAAATTAAATCAATTATAAGGCTTCTAAGCCTCTCAGAATTTCTTCCAAGCACTCCTATATATTCCCTTGCTTCATCGTCCATTTCGGTCTTTTTAGAGAGTATATCCGCATAATTTATAATTGATGTCAGAGGAGTCTTTAAATCGTGTGAAATATTGGTTATTAATTCAGTTTTTAATCTTTCCGTTTCCATAGACTTATTTATAGAAGTCTTTATCTGTTCTTTGATTGAAGATAACATATC
This sequence comes from Peptoniphilus indolicus ATCC 29427, assembly GCF_000227315.1. Lineage (GTDB taxonomy): Bacteria > Bacillota > Clostridia > Tissierellales > Peptoniphilaceae > Peptoniphilus > Peptoniphilus indolicus. The sequence continues at coordinate 5,205 of NZ_JH165061.1, forward strand.
AAGTGTCCTTGTAGTCTTTCTATTTGCCAAAGTTGATTTTTCAAAAGACTCTCCAAAATTATATAAGTCTTCAATTGCCGTATTTAAAATTTCATTTTGCACATAAATATCTTCGCCAGAAAAGATAATCTTAAATACTATTAAATTTAAAAATGACGAAAAAAAGTTATAATCCATAACCATCATGGTAAATAATATAAATATATTCAGCACTCCAAATACTGTATACATTTTATTTCCAGATGAATTTAAAAACAGCTTCAATGTAAAGATACTGTCAATTAAATCTCCATCTAAAACTTTATGCATTATAATTATTGAAAAAATACCAATTGCCAAAATATATCCATACACGGAGAAAAAAGCACCGAACAATACCATAAGACTTAAAAAAGTAGATTCTAAAAAATTTGTATTCTTAAAATGTCGTACCACCTTTTTTAAGATACCCTTTTTAGTCGTCATTATTTACCCTCTATCTTATAACCCATTCCGTAAACTGACTTTATCAAATCAGGCTTTCTTGGATTAATTTCTATTTTATCTCTCAAATGTGATATATGCACTGATATTACTTTCTTTACATCATGTGCTTCTTCTTCCCAAACTTCTGAATAAATTTCATCTGAAGAAAATACCTTTGACTTATTTTTCATAAGTAAGAGTAAAATTTTATATTCATAAGGAGTTAAACTAACTTTTTGATTGTCTACAAAGACTTCTTTTGACATATCATTAACTGTAACTCTTCCAATTTGATAAGTGCCGCTGTCTATGCTAGCTGAACCCAAACTCATAAATCTTCTCAACGTAGAATTCACTCTTGCCACAAGTTCTATCGCATTAAATGGCTTAGTTATATAATCATCAGCACCAACATTTAAGCCTATTATTTTATCTGTGATTTCACTCTTAGCAGATAAAATAATAATTGGAATATTGTGGTCCTCTCTTATTTTTAATATGGCTGATATTCCATCCATATTCGGCATCATAAGGTCCATTATAACAAGATGAATTTCTTCTCTTTTTAAAATATCTAGAGCTTCCAATCCGTCATTTGCAGTAAAAATTTCATATCCTTCAGCTGACAAATAAATTTGAATAGCCCTTACTATATCTTGTTCATCATCACAAACTAAAATTTTATAGTTCATAAAATCTCCTTTCAAAATTGTACAATCTAAGGTTCAATCAAATCCTCACTGGGTATAGAGATATTGGAGGTGAGATTATCAAAAAGTTAAAAGATAAACTCTATTTGATTCGAAATAAGCCATTTATAATTTTTATAGATAAATTATTATATCGATTTACAGAACATAAATTACCAGAAATGAGTGGCTCATTAGTATACTTTATAATTCTGAGTCTATTCCCATTTATTATAGCACTTTTAAATACATTAAAGTTTACAGGTATTTTATCACCTGATGCAGTTTTAAGCTATATAGAATATCTTCCTGATGATATTTCTTCAATAGTCTTGAGTTTTTCTCAAGAACTTTTAAATTCAAGCTCAAGCAGATTGTTCATAGTTTCTATATTAGCAGGTCTATGGACTTCTTCAAACGGCATCAATCAATTACTAAACAATGTAAATGCCGCTTATGGATTTAACAAAAAACGTTCTTTTGTTGCTGCAAAATCTCTTTCATTGATATTTGCAATAGCGCTAATTTTAATGGTCATACTACTTATGATAACTCAAGTTTTCGGTGGTTTAATTCTTGATTATATATCTAAAACAATAAATTTGGACTTAGATTTTAAGCAAATCATTAAAATACTTAGTTTAATCATACCTGTGGTATACATGTTAATTATGTTTACAGCCCTATATAAATTCGCACCATCTAGTCAAATAAGAAAGATGTTAAGTTTTAAATTAGTAGTGCCGGGGGCTGTCTTTACAACAATCGGTGTCATTCTTATGACCATATTATTTGGTTCCTACGTATCAAACTTCGGAAAATATTCTGTAACTTATGGCTCTCTTGGAGGTATCATAGTCATGTTAATTTGGATATGGCTTGTAAGTTTAATCATACTTATAGGTGGAGAAATAAATGCAATTAATTTTTCTCGTAAATATTTCCCTGAATCTTCAGTTTGGCCTCGTAACGAATCAATTTTAAAAGGTATATTGACAGATGAAAAATATACTGATTTAGATGTTGATTAAATATTGTGTGTGGTTGCAACAAGTGCAGCCACTTTTTTTGCGCCATTTTCTTTTAACGCTCTTGCAACTTCATCTATGGTAGAGCCCGTAGTTATGACATCGTCAACTACTATTATATTTTCAGGTAGTTTACCTGTGACTTGAAATACATCCTTTAAATTTTTATATCTATCTAAACTTGTAACTTCAATTTGTTTCTTAGTTCTCTTAATCTTTTTAATTGGCTCTATGAATTTTAAAAGAATATCCTCCGAGACTTTCTTTGCCAATATCTTTGATTGGTTATACCCTCGCTCCATTACATCTATTTTGTGCATAGGTACATAAGTTATCGCATCATATTTTCTATATAGTCGCGTTTTTAAAAGTTTTTCAGTCATAATTTTAGATAACACATCCGAATAATAGACACAATCTCTAAACTTATAATCTATTAGAATTTCTCTTAAAAGACCTACATATTCGCCACATACTACAACATCATCTGCATAATCAAGTTTTTTATCCCAAATTACATCCAACCTTAAATTTGAATAGCATGATTCGCACAAATTATATTTATAAATTTTCTTATGTGAGCATTTTAAACATCCTGTATCAAACATTCTACTTTACCTTGTAATTTTTCTTTCAAACTTGAATACCTTAGAGATATTCTATTATTTTTTACCATCTGTTCAACATATTTATAATTTCCAACTAGTACCACAAGTTTTTTAGCTCTTGTTATAGCAGTATATAATAAATTTCTTGTCAACAATATCGGTGGCGCAAAGTGAATTGGCATTACAACAACTTCAAATTCCGAGCCTTGAGATTTGTGAATTGTTGTCGCATAAGATAGTGTCAGTTCATCTAAATCTGTATATTCATATTTTACTTTCTTAGTATCATCAAACAAAACAGTTAAACTCTTATCTTCCTCGTCCACTGACATTATTTTTCCAATATCTCCATTAAAAACGCCACTGCCTTTTTCAAAATAAAATTCCGATTCTATTTTGTACTCAAGATTATAATTATTTTTCATCTGCATAACTCTGTCTCCAATTCTGAAGATGCTGCCATTGTAATCTATCGCCTCTCCTTTCGGATTTAGTGTATTTTGCAATTCCTTATTTAAATTATTTACGCCACAAATCCCCTTTTTCATAGGTGCAAGCACTTGAATATTTTCTTTGTCTATTGAATAGTAATCCGGCAATCTCTTATGCACCAACTCTACAATAGTCTTTAAAGAAGTTCTCTCATCTTCGCTGTATATTGTAAAGAAATCTCCATTATTTGTTATCGGTGGAACTTTTCCATTATTTACCATGTGAGCATTTTTAATTATATGAGACTCTCCTGATTGTCTGAAAATTTGATTTAAATTTACAACGGGTATTACTTTTGAATTTATTAAATCTGACAATACATTGCCCGCTCCTACAGAAGGTAACTGATCTTTATCTCCAACTAAAATAAGCCTTGTCCCTATAGAAATTCTATTTAATAAATTCTCCATTAAATTCAAATCCACCATACTGACTTCATCTACTATTAATACATCACATTCAAGATTTTCTTCTGATTGGTATCCGTAATCTATGTATTCACTATCAGAAACTGTCAACTCTAACATCTTGTGTATTGTTTGCGCTTCTCTTGAAGTGGCTTCTTTCATTCTCTTTGCCGCTCTGCCTGTAGGAGCAGCTAAAAAGACTTTCTTTTCCATTAACTCAAACAATTCTATAATCACCTTTAATGTAGTAGTCTTTCCTGTCCCCGGTCCTCCTGTAATTATTGTTATCCCATTCCTTACAGCTTCTCTGGCAGCTTTTTCTTGATTTTCAGCTAATGTGATTTTTTGTCTATCTTGTACTTCTTCAATGAGTTTATCTACATCTTCATTCGTATGTTCGTACTTCAATATATCTTTTATCTTACCGGCGATATAGTTTTCAGCTTTTAGATATGGTGCAAAATAACACCTTATTGGATCACCATTTTCAAGTTTAAATCTGTCGTCTAAATTCAAAACTTCTACTTCGTTGTAGAGTTCTTCTTCCGCCTTATTCACTAGTAGTTTTGTTCTCTTTATCAGTAAATCTATTGGAAGATAACTGTGTCCTTCAAGAGTTGCCATGTATAGAGCATATTTAAGCGCCGCCTTTACTCTTAAATTGCTCTTGCTGAAATCCCCTATTTTCATAGCTATTTCATCAGCTTTTTTAAACCCTATTCCCCTTATATCTTCTGCCAATCTATATGGATTTTCTCGTACCATAGATATTGAATTATCACCATAATTCTTGTATATCTTCATAGATAAAGAAGTTGAAATGCCATATTCAGAGAAAAATATTATTACTTTTCTAAGTCCTTGGTCTTTTTCCAACTTTCCCAAAATTTTTCTCAGCTTCGCCTTTCCTATACCTTCAACCATTATAAGCTGCTCAGGACTTTTTTCTATTATGTCTAAAGTTTTCTCTCCAAATCTTGCATATATCTTTTTTGCCATAGCCTTCCCAACATAAGGTATTGCCCCACTTGTGAGATAGTTTATAATTCCCTTTTCTGATTTCGGTAGTATTTCTCGCACATTTTGAAAATTAAATTGCTCTCCGTATTTTTTGTGAAAAGTAAAATCCCCTTCAAGTACATACTCCATCTGTTCTTTAAATTCAAGTGCACTTCCAGTTACCGTTATGTAATCATCTTCCGTATAAAATCTGGCAACAGTATATCCATTTTCATCATTTCTATATACAATTTTTTCTAAAATCCCTTTGATTTCTATCATAATTTTCACCATATTAGAAAAGGACTGTTGCCAGTCCTATCTTATAAATAAGTTTTTAATTTCTCTACTTTATCCAGCTTTTCCCAAGGAAGATCTAATTCATTTCTTCCAAAGTGTCCATAAGCTGCCACTTGTTTATAAAGTGGTCTTTGTAAATCTAAATTCTTAATAATCGCTGCCGGTCTAGCATCAAAGTTTTCAAGAACTATATTTTCAAGCTCTGCATCTGATAATACACCAGTTCCAAATGTTTCAACATATACTGATGTAGGTTTTGAAACGCCTATTGCATATGAAAGTCCTATTTCACATTTTTTAGCAAGTCCTGCTGCAACCAAGTTCTTGGCTATATATCTTGCAAAATAACTAGCTGATCTATCTACTTTTGTAGGATCCTTACCGGAGAATGCTCCTCCGCCATGTCTTGCATACCCCCCATAAGTATCAACTATTATCTTACGACCTGTAAGCCCTGCATCTCCCATCGGTCCCCCAACTACAAATCTGCCTGTAGGGTTTATATAGATTTTAGTACTTTCATCCATCATGTCTTTATCCACGATAACTTCAATTACTTCTCTCTTTAAATCTTCTCTAATTTGCTCTAAGCTAACTTCCGGATCATGTTGTGTTGAAATTACAATAGTATCTATCCTCTTAGGTACACCATCTATATAGTCGATACTCACTTGAGTTTTTCCATCCGGCCTTAAATAATTTAAAGTTCCATTCTTTCTCACTTCAGTTAATCTCTTTGCAAGAGCATGAGAAAGAGAAATAGGAAGTGGCATGTATTCATCAGTTTCATCACAAGCAAAGCCAAACATCAAACCTTGATCTCCTGCTCCAAATCCATCCAATTCGTCAATGCCTTCTTCTTTAAATCTATCAACACCCATTGCAATATCAGGACTTTGTTCTTTTATTGCAGAAAGGACAGAACAAGTTTCGCAATCGAAACCTATCTTTGCTCTATCATATCCAATTTCTTTTAAAGTTTCTCTAACTACTTTAGTAAAATCAACATAAGTTGAAGTTGTTATCTCCCCTGTTATTAAAATCATTCCTGTACTTGCAACAGTTTCACAAGCTACTCTAGCATTTTTATCCTTTTCCAGGATAGCATCTAAAATCGCATCAGAAACTTGATCACACACTTTATCGGGATGACCTTCAGTAACAGATTCCGATGTAAATGTCCATTTTTCCATAAATGCTTCCCCTCCATAATATTGAGTATATCATTGATTGACAAGTAAATAAAGCTTATACTACACCTAAATTCTTAAGAATTGCAATTCCTGCTGCAAATGTAAATAGAGAAAGTGCATAACTCAAAGTTATAATTTGTGAAGTCATGAGTTCATCAGAACCCAACTTTTTTCCCATTACAAAACAATTTATTGCACAAGGAGTCCCAAACAATATATATGCTACAACTATTTCAGAACTGTTGAAATTTAATTTAAATGCCAAAGGAAGTAAAATAGTTGCTCCTATTACATTCTTTATTAATGCACTTATACTTACCAATATTAGATCATTATTTCTTGTATTAAAATTAAGACTTCCTCCAATCATTATTAAAGCCAGTGGCGTATTTAAATTTCCTAAAACTTTTATTCCTCTTTCCAATGTACTCGGTATAGAAAAATTTATATATCTAAGTATCAATCCAATAAACATTGCAACTATAACCGGATTTTTTAAAACTTTAATAATTAATTCAGATATAATTATGTCATTTTCCGAATAATATGTTAAAAATAAAGTTCCTATTATATTAAAAAGAGCAACTCCAAATATCATTGCCGCCAACACTGATGCCATTTGATAATCCGGCTTTATAGCTTTTAAAATTGGTACACCTACATATAAAAAGTTAGACCTATAAGCACAATGTACAAAAGCCGACAATTTTTTATTATCTTCTATAAAAAATCTGGCTATAGCCCATGTTCCTCCAAACATAACAAGTACGCCTAATAAAAGATAAATTATATAGTTTAAATTTATTCCACTTAAATCCGAACTTTTAACTTCCATAATTAAGCTTGCGGGCATTGTTACATAAAATATTAAATTTGTGGACTGATTTATAAATCTATCATCTATTATTTT
>NZ_JH165061.1:12345-50459 GCF_000227315.1 Peptoniphilus indolicus ATCC 29427
ATAATCCTGTAAACAGTACAAAAATAATGGGAATATAACATTTATTCCCAATATAAAATTATTCACTCCATCGCTTCCCTTCTATTTTATTATAGCAAATAAAAGGCCCTTATTGAGCATATTAATCCAAGTTTTAAAATAAAAAGGGGCTTATGTAAATAAATTTGGTTATTTAAATCTGTAAAAATATTAATTTAGAAAATTGTTATACAAAAAAGGACTACTCGAGTAGTCCTTTAATTTAGCTAATTTTAATTAGGGATTAATACCATCCTCTTAATTTCATAGCTGTATCTATTGATTTGATTGCATACATGTAAACAGCTTCTCTTAATGTTACTTTGTATTCATCAGCTACTGAGAAAACACCTTCGATAGCTTTCATCATGTCTGCTTCTTGTTTTTCTTCTACTTCTGCTTCTGTCCAGTAGTATCCGTATTGGTTTTGTACCCATTCATAGTAAGATACTAGAACTCCTCCTGAGTTAGTTAAGATGTCCGGTGTTAATTCGATTCCTTTTTCTACTAAAACTTTGTCTCCTTCTGGTGTTGTTGGACCGTTTGCAGCTTCACAGATCAATTTAGCGTTTATTGTTTTAGCTCTTTCGCCTGTGATTACATTTTCTAATGCTGCCGGCACTATAATGTCATATTCTTTTGTCCAGAATTCTTCTTCAGTTATTCTTTCTGCTCCCGGGAATCCAATTAATGTTTTATGTTCAGCTTTGTATGCTGCTAATTCTTTGAAGTCTAACCCGTTTGCATTGTAAAGAGCATAGTTTCCTTCATTTCTGTCCCACTCAGCGATTGCACAAACTTTTCCGCCTTGTCTTTCAATGTTCTTTACTGTAAATTGACCTACATTACCAAAACCTTGAACAGCTATTTTAGCATCTTCCATTTTGATTCCGAATCTCTTTGCAGATTCTCTTACTACTACAGCTACTCCGAATCCTGTTGCTTCGTTTCTTCCTTCACTACCACCAAATGCTACCGGCTTTCCTGTAAAAGTTCCGATATCCATTCTTTCGCCATTTAATTTTACATATTCATCTACAAACCAACTCATGATTTGTCCGTTAGTGTTTACATCTGGTGCTGGAATATCGATTCTGTCTCCAAGATATTTATAAAGACCTCTTACATATCCTCTTGCCAGTTGTTCTAATTCTCTTTCTGATAGTTCTGCCGGATCTACGCAGATTCCACCCTTTCCTCCGCCGTATGGTAAGCCTAGTGCTCCACCTTTAAATGTCATCCATAGAGAAAGAGCTTTAACTTCATCCATGTTTACATTTGGATGGAATCTAACTCCACCTTTTGATGGACCTACAGCGCTTGAGTGAGCACTTCTCCATCCTTTGAACACTTTAACTGTACCATCATCCATTTTTACCGGAATTGAGATTTCAATTACTCTTTGTGGTTCTTTTAATAGTTCATATACTGCCGGATCGCATCCCAATTTTTCACATGCTACTCTTACTTTTTCTTGTGCCGCTACTAACGGATTAAGTGTATCTGTCATTTTATCTCTCCTTATTTACTATACACAGTGATCTCTCACTTGCTTATGTACTTCCACATTACGAAATATATTGGTAATGTTTTCAACAATTTGATTATACCAAATAAAAATTTTTAAAACAACCGATAAACGAAAGAATTTTTTTATACCACTCTTTCGTTTATAACTTTATTTTATTGGCTTATTTATCATTTTTGAGTATTATTTACCACTTCTCCGCAGTTAAGTGCAAAATAAGCTATGCTTATTAAAAGCCCACCCAATATATTTCCTACTGTAGCCGGTATTATATTGTGAAGTGCCATTGCAAAAGTTATTTCCTTTGATAAACTCATCCCCAGTGTAAACACTGTCATATTGGCAATGGAGTGCTCAAATCCAAGTGCAACAAATGGTAATATGCACCAAAAAATCATTATTAACTTGCCTGATTCTGACTTTAACTTATAACAAGTTAAAACTGCAAGACAAACTAATATATTACAAAGTATACCTCTAAATAAAATTTCCATAGTAGTATGGTGTGCCTTTGCAATCGCAAGTTGTACTATTGCATCTCCTATGCTTTCATTTCCAAGGCCTGTTCCCAAAAATAGCCCACTTAATAAAAGCGCACCTAAGAAGTTGCCAAAATATGAAAATATACATACAGTAATAGCTTCTTTAGTGGATATGCCTTCGTTATATGCACCTGAAGACAAAACTAATATGTTCCCTGTGAATAAATCTCCACCTGCCATCATTACTAACGACAACGCCATAGTAAATATAATACCACTAAACACTTTGCTCAAAGGAAAATCCAGACTGCCAAAGACAGCCCCGGATAACCCCATACTTAAAACTCCAAACCCTATATACATACCTGCAAGTCCTGAGGTCGTAGCATATATAAGTTTGGAGTTTTTATACATTCCAACTTTTCCTCTTGCCGCATTTGAAAGCGACAATGTCAATTCTTTATACATTAATCCACCTCATGGTGGATTGTATAGCCTTTATGTCAAATATTAGTCTAATTTAAAGTTTTCTTCAGGTTCATCTATATGAATTAAAGCTATAAATTCAGGCCCAACATGTGCACCTATTATATGCCCTATCTGTTCCACTCTAATATTTTCAGGATTCATACTAAAATTCTTTATAATGGCATTCTTTACTTTTACCGCATACTCTTCAGAATCTCCATATACTATAAAAACAGGTTGATTTAAAACTTCCGGTCTTAAATTTTCTAAAAGTTTCTTCAACATATTTTTATCTCCACGAACCTTATCTATTACTTCTAACTTGCCATTTTCAGGAATTACTCTTAACATGGGGCGAATATTTAAAAGTCCACCTATTATTGCACTACTTCTTGAAACTCTTCCGCCCCTCATTAAAAATTCTAATGATGTTACGGAAAAATTTTCTTTTATAGTCCTCTTATAAAATTCAAGTAATTTCATTATCTGTTCAAAAGTTGCACCGCTATTTGCAAGTTCAGCTGCTTTTTCAACCATATATCCCAAGCCAGCTGTAGCAAGTTTTGAATCAAACACATGGATTTTTTCACCATATTTTTCATTTACCTGATCTGCAATCAACTTAGCAGCATCATAAGTTCCACTTAACCCAGAAGATAAGCTTATATATATTATCTCTTGACCTTGTGAAGCATATTTTTCAAAGGTTTCTTGGTAAATTTGATTTGAAACCTGACTAGTCATAAATACTTCTCCGGCTCTCATCCTCGAGAACATTTCATCTATTGATAATTCTCCATCGAAAAATATTTGTTCATCATTATTTATATACATGGGTAACATTTCAACATTAAGTTTTTTTAACTTTTCTTTTAAAATATCACAACCACCATCTGTAACTATCTTTATACTCATATCAAACCTCAATAATCTATTTTAGGCAGTCCTAAATCTTTTTTGACTGCTACCATTCTTATTATAAATACTATAAGTGCAGATAAAATCATAACTTCATCTAAATCTAACATATTTCTAAAAACTAGATAGCAACATGCTCCTAAAAGAGACGCCGAAGCATATATCTGCTCCCTAAATATTGATGGAGTTCTATCTGCGAAAACATCTCTTATAACTCCACCACCAACGCCTGTTATCATTCCTGAAAAAATCAACAAAAATTTAGCATCAGTGTACCCAAGCTTTAAAGCTGCATTTATTCCTGTAACTGTAAAAGCACCAAGCCCTATTGCATCAAAATATATCATGATATTTTCAAAATTTTCCATTGTCTTAGAACTCAATAGATCAGTTTTAAAATAACATATTACAAAAATTATTATTGATGATACCACTGATTGTACCGCAAAAGATGGATCAGTAAACATATTAGGGGGATGGTATCCTAAAATTATATCTCTTATGCAACCTCCCCCAAGAGCTGTTGTAACTCCTAGCACTATGGTTCCCATCAAATCCATTCTCTTTCTTATTCCCAACATTGCGCCGGAAAAAGCAAAAGCTATTGTACCTATTATTCCTAAAATCAAATCTATTTGTTGATAACTTGGCATCTCGCACCTACTTGATTCTTTTCACTAATTCTTTCAATTCGTCAGTGTTGTTGACAATATAATCAGCTCCTGCATCAATAAGTTCTTTTTCTTCCCCATATCCCCATTTTACACCTATGGATTTTAAATTCAACTCTTTGGCGCCTTTAATATCATAGAACCTATCACCAATCATATATGTCTCTTCTGAGTCATACTCACCTATATTTTCCAATACATATTTCAAAACTTTTGCCTTTGTGTTTCTCGACCCATCCATTGCCGCCCCACCTACAAAAGCAAAATATTTTTCTAAATCAAAATATTTTATTATATCTCTGGCACTTTCTTCCAACTTTGAAGTTCCAACTGCTAATACATGCTCTTTTGATAACTCTTTTATAGTTTCTTCAACCCCAGCATATATTTTATTCATACTCTTTCCATTTTTAGCATAGTGTTCTCTATAAAAAGCCAATGCTTTGTCAGCTTCTTGTTCAGCGAAACCTAAACTATTTCTAAAAGTATCTTCTAATGGAGGTCCTATAAACTTTTCTAATTCTTTTACACATTAGGAACTTCTAATCCCATCTTTGTAAGAGAGTATTCAAAACTCTTAACTATTCCCTTTCCAGACTCTATTATAGTTCCATCTAAGTCGAATATTATTAACATCTTTACGCCTTCTTCCTAAAGTAAAATTAACTTCTAAATAAAAAGATTACCCCTTTAGTATATCCAAAAAGGCAATCTTTGAAAACTTATATTTATTAGTTAGTTAAAAATTTTTCCAGAATTTCTTTTGTAGTTCCACGAATTCATCTAAAGACATCGGCTGTAATTTAGCAAATAATTCCATTTGAGATTTCATCATCTCAACATAAAATTTATCCTTCCCATTTTTAAGTTCTATTTTTCTATTTGAATTTATAGTAGCAGGTATTTTTGAAGTATCATCACTATTAGGCGAATGTACTTCAATTATCATCTCACCAAAATTATTATTTAATTTAGGTTTTGTCTTTATATTTATCTTTCCAAAATCTCCTTGAACTAATTCTCTTTTCTTTCTAAGCTCAATTTCATTTTTTAAATTATCAGATAAATCTCTCTCTTTAGAAATTTCTATAAATATCCCTTGAGTTTTTATCAAAAGTATTTCATCTTCAATCTTTTCAAGCTCATTTCCATCTAACTTTTCTTTTAATAAGTCAGGTAATTTTTCAAGATACTTATACACCTCCAAAGACACTATTATTCTCCCCTTATTTATTTCTAGATATGCTCTGTCTTTTACTTTTGACAAAAAGATTTCATCTTGATATTTTATCCAAATATAATCGTCTTTTTCCAATCCAAAATACAAATCAAATTTTGAACTTAAATTTTCTGGCTCATTTAAAATAACTATATTATTTTCTATTAATTTAATATACCTATTATCATCAGTTAAATTAAGTCTGTATAACATGATATTCCTTTCTAAAAGCCTCTCATCATACCCGGCCTAAAGTTCTTTCTCTTAAGAGTTTCATCTATTTGAGCAATTAATGCCTCTTTATCTCTATTCAAAGTTCCCCCTAATAGAACATAATTAGAAGCATGATTAGACCTGAAGACAGTCCCCTCTGAATCTACATTCTCTAAAAATTTTCTCATTTCAAATAAAATTTGCTCTGCTGTAGGCATTTCAAATTTTCCAGCAGCATAATCTTTGTATAAACTTGCATTTTCATACAATCTAATAGTCAGGTAACTCACATAATCAGGTTTAGTCTTGGTTATCAAATCTGCTGTACCCAAAGCATTTTGCTCCCACTTGGCAGTTCCTCCAAGTCCGGCTATTATAGTTATAGAAGATTCAAAGCCAACGCTGTGAACTTTCTTCATTGCCTCTAAATAATCCTGTGTTGTAAGACCTTTATTTATATCTCTTAGTATCTCTTCATCTCCACTTTCAAAACCTATATACAACATTTTAAGTCCATTATCATAGAGTAATTTGAGTTCTTCTTCAGACTTTAAATTTATATCCTTTGCTGTCGCATACGAAGATATGCGCTTTACATTAGGCATATTTTCATTAATGTAATTTATCAGCTTTAATAACTTGTCAGTTGGAATGATAAGTGCATCTCCATCTGCTATAAATACTCTTTCATAGTAGTGGAAATAATCTCTATCTTCCTCTAAATCTGCAATTACATCATCTATATCTCTGATTATAAACGGCTCATCTTTGTACATATAACAAAAAGTACACTTGTTGTGTGAACATCCTATAGTAGCTTGAATTATAAGTGACCTTGCCTCACTCGGCGGTCTAAATACATTTCCGTAATATTTCATTTAATTCCCTTTCCATGAGATTTTAAAAGCTCATCTTTAATTTCCCATAATTTTTCTGATAAGTCTACAATATACTCTTGCGGATTGTCAAATCTTTTAACTTCTTCCCAAATAGTTTCCACTTCTTCTTGAACCTTATTTCTTATCTCTTCTATACTAGGCAATTCGTAAACTAATTTCCCCTTTTCATAAATCGGGACTAATAATGACTTGGCTGTAAAATTATTCAACCTCTTTCTCTTCCAAGTGTATATTGGATGGAATATTTCATATTCTTTACTATCATCAATCACTTCGTCATGTAATGTTATTACATCCGCCATTGCAATTCCAGTTTCATTATCATACAATCTATACAAATTTTTAAAGCCTGGGTTTGTAATCTTACTTACATTTTCAGATATTTTTATCTTTGGTATCATTTCTCCATCTTCAAAAACTGTTGTCAATTTATAAACGCCACCAAAAACCGGAGAACTCTTAGATGTAATTAATCTCTCTCCAACTCCAAAAGAATCTACTTTTGCACCTTGTAATAATAAATTTTGAATGGTAAATTCATCAAGAGAATTAGAAGCCATTATTTTGCAATCTTCAAATCCTGCATTATCCAACATTTTTCTTGCTTTCTTAGTTAGATAGGCCATATCACCTGAATCAATTCTTATTCCTTTTGGCCTGTATCCCTTTGGCAATAACACTTCATTAAAAACTTTTATAGCATTTGGTATTCCTTCTTTCAAAGTATCAAAAGTGTCCACCAGCAATAGACAATTATCAGGATAAATTTCAGCAAACTTTTTAAAAGCTTCATATTCACTATCAAACAGTTGCACCCATGAATGTGCCATAGTTCCCATTGCCGGAACACCATAAGCTTTTTCAGCCAGTGTATTAGCTGTTCCAACGCATCCTCCTATGTAAGATGCCCTTGCCCCAAGCATTGCTCCTGAATGTCCTTGAGCCCTTCTGGACCCAAACTCTATTACAGGTCTTCCCTCTGCAGAAATACAAATTCTATTCGCCTTAGTTGCAATCATAGATTGATGGTTAATAGTTAATAACAACATTGTCTCTATAAATTGAGCTTGTATCGCCGGTCCTTTAACTATCACTAAAGGTTCATTTGGAAATATAACAGTTCCTTCAGGAATAGCCCAAACGTTACATTCAAACTTAAAATTCCTCAAATACTTCAAAAACTCAGAGTCAAACATACCTTTCTTTTCTAAAAAAGCTATATCCTCATCTGTGAAATTTAAATGTTCAAGATACTCCACCATCTGTTCAATTCCCGCTAATATAGCATAACTTGCATTGTCCGGAACAGATCTAAAAAATAAATCAAAACTGACAATCTTATCCTTTAAATTTGATTTAAAAAATCCATTGCTCATCGTAAACTCATAAAAATCTGATAATAATGTGTAGTTATTTTTATCTCCGTCTATATCCCTCATATTATTCACCTAACCCTTTTAGTAATTAAAACAATTATATATTTATTGTACTTATTGTTCAAATGTTTACCCATTAATCATCTATAATATGTTTTTAATTTAGCAATCTCAAAATTTATTAAGTTGAAAAATAGTATTTAGGGTATACTATTTAAAAATAAAAAGATTCCCTTTGATTTATTACAAAGTAGGAGACTCAATAAAAGTATAATATTTTTTATTGCAATTGCATTTATAAATTTTTTAATACTACTTATAACCATAAATCTTTTAGGAAATCTAGAATACGGAAATGCAGTAGCATTTTGCATTATAAGCGCACTCAACACGAGTATATTATTTCAAATGTTAAATAAAAAATAAGGTGAGAATATGAAAATTAGAGACGAATATTATTTAGAAGAAAATTTTGCAGTAAATTTTATTTCAGAAATTTTAGAATATGAGGGAAGTTCTTTTGTACATGATGAAATTGTATATGTTTTGATACAAAAATTAACGGTTGGAAATAAAAGCTTAACTGAACTCTTCGAGCTTCTAAATCTTGAAAAAGCGCTTGAATTTGTTATTGAACTTGCAAAAAATGAAAGAAATTTAAGTGAAAATTTAATTTCAGAAATCAATAGAATACTTTTGATAGACATCTTGCCGGGTGGTATTTATCGTACTCACAACAACATTGGCGGAGTTGATTTCACAGAAATACAAGAGCAGATGAGCTATTTGTTAAACGACTTTTTAAATTCAGATGAAATCAAATCAGCAGATTGGTTCTTTGAAAACTTTATGGAAATTAAACCTTTCAATTACAGAAACTTAGCCACAGCTGCAATAATCCACATATTCATAAGTTTAAAACTTGGAGATATCCCTAAACTACTTAGTGAAATTTAAGGAGTGATACAAACGAAAAAATTAGCTTATTGTTTTGTTTTTATAATTTTCCTCCTAATTGTAGGATGTAACAAAAATAAAAATAAATTTGAAATTATATTCGAATCCAAAGAAAATTTTTCTGAAAAATTATATACTTCAAAAGAAAATTATAGTGTTTATTCACACAATGGCACAGTATATGTAATGCTGAATGGTGAAAAACTCCTATTAAAAGATGCATTAGAACAAGACAAAATATCCATGGATGAAATACTTGAAAAAGCCAAAAATGATTTCAACCCTAATACACTTTCCAAATATTCTTACTCTGATGGAGGCAGCCAAGAATATCCCTATAAAACTTATACTTTAATTAATTTTAATACCCTTGATGGAAATAATGATATATATTTTGCTCCTCCCAAAACTACTATAAACGATATAGAACAAAATAATGAAATGGATATTTATTTTGAAGAAGCTGATAATGGATTAAAATTATTACATCAAAAAGATGAATTTACAAACTTCAACACATTTTCATATAATGGTATAGTGAGCATAGTGTATACTCAAAAAATCTTGCCTATTGAAGATGCTATAAAAGAAGGATTAGACATGTCTTTTGTGTACTATAAAATAGAGCGTCGAGATTTCCAAAAAAGAGAAGATGAAATAAAAACTTATAAAAATAATTTCAAAATCTATCCTTATCATAATTATAAAGAAATAAAATTTATAGATGGTGATTTGTACTTTGTTCCTAAAAATTTTTCTTTGAATGAAATAGAAAATTAAATAATAATATTTAGAACATACTAAATTTAAATTAAAAAATACAAAAATAGTAGTGTTAAATTAATCATTATTAAACCCAACCTATTCTAAATATAGACTGGGTTTTCATTTTTATAACTTAATAGACTTTGTTGCAATATAAGTCTTTATATTCATCTTATGCAATCTTCCAAATCCATTAGTGTCTTCATACAAATCCACTAGTGTAAAGCCAGCTTTCAATTGACCGCCTATCTGCTCTTCCATACTATGAGAAAATTGCATGCCACAATTTTCTTTTTCCATAAACTGTCTTGCTTTCTCATCGGCAATTGGGTCAAAAGGCATTGGCCATATTATTTTTTCTTCTTTTTCATCAACTATGTAGTTAATTTCATTCCCTAATCCCGATAATAAAACTCCTCCCTTTTTTAAAACTCTATAAGCTTCATTAAAAACGTGTTGCACATCTTTAATATAACAGTTTGAAACGGGATGAAATACAATATCAAAAGTCTCGTCTTCAAAAGGCAATCTCTTCGTCATATCCCCTTGTATTGCTTCAATTCTGTATCCTTCTATTTTTGCAAATTCAATTTCAGTTTCAATTTGTTTTGTAGAATAGTCAAGCACGGTACACTCTGCTCCAAGAGCCGTTAATATTGGCATCTGCTGTCCGCCACCAGCTGCCAATCCAAGGATTTTTTTGCCTCTTAAATCCCCGAACCACTCTTTCGGCACATTTATTGTCGGAGTCAACAATACATTAAATATTCCATTTTTAGCATCTACAAATTGTTGATGAGTTATTCGTTTTCCCCATTCCCAACCTTCCTCAACCCATCTATCTATAGTTTCTTTGTTTATATCTTGATACGATTTCATAATTTTCTCCTAATCTATCTTATACAAATTATTTTATCTAATATTTGCAGTAACTTCAATTTTACTATAATACAAGACCCTCTCTACTTATTTTCGTAAAGAGGATCTTAATTATATCTTATAAATTTCTAAGTTTCTTTAAAATAAGCTTTTGCTCTACACTTGCAACAAGACGTCTTGTATACTCAACAGTGTCCGGATTTACACTCATTGATGTAACGCCACACTCTACAAGGTACTCTGCAAGCTCAGGATATTGACTTGGACCTTGGCCACATATTGAACAAGTTATTCCCTTCTTGTTTGCTGCATCGATTATTATCTTCAAAGCTCTCTTAACCGGTTCATTTCTTTCATCAAAATATCCCATGTTGTTTAACACACCTGAATCTCTGTCAGCGCCCATTACAAGTTGTGTCAAGTCATTTGAACCTATTGAAAAACCATCTACAAGTTCTGCAAATTCTTCTGCTTGGAATACAACAGCTGGAACTTCTGCCATTATCCAAATTTTAAAATTCTTAGATTGTTTCAATCCTTCAGAAGCCATAATCTCTTTTACAGTAACTAATTCTTCAGTAGTTCTAACAAATGGAAGCATTGCAATTACATTTGTTAGCCCAAATTCTTCTCTAACTTTTTTCATTGCACGACATTCAAGTCTAAATCCTTCTTCATATTCAGGAGAGATATATCTTGAAACCCCTCTCCAACCAATCATTGGATTTGCTTCTATAGGTTCAACTTCGTCTCCGCCCTTTAAACCTCTAAATTCGTTAGTTCTAAAATCGCTCATTCTAACAACTAAATTTCTTGGATAAATAGCTGAGGCTACTTTTGAAATACCTTCTGCCAATTTATCAATCATAAGTTGCTCTTGGTGTGTTTTCAACAGATACATTGGATGTGCTCCAATCATATTTGTAAATATGAACTCTGTTCTCATAAGTCCTATTCCGTCAAATGGTAAGTCCTTATATTTTTCAATAAGTCCTGGTTCACCAAGATTCATATATATTTTTGTAGCTGTTACAGGAGCTGAAAGATTTCTAAGGCTTGCAATTAAATCTTCTGATACAACAGCTCCGCCTTCTTTTTTCTCTTCAGCTTTCTTTTCTTCTTTTAATACTTCTCCTTCGTATACAACTCCACGAGTAGCATCTACGGTTACAGTTTGTCCTTCTTTTAACACTTTTGTTGCATTTTTAGCACCAACTATACAAGGTATTTGAAGTTCTCTTGAAACAATTGCAGCGTGACAAGTTCTTCCCCCTTCATCTGTTACAACGCCGGCAGCTTTTCTCATAGCCGGAACCATATCAGGATTTGTCATTTCAGTTACTAAAATATCGCCTTCTTTTACAAGGTTTATTTCAGAAACATCTTTTATTAAAATAACTTTTCCTCTGCCAATTCCTGGAGATGCTGGAAGTCCTTTGCAAAGTGGTTTTAATACTTCTTTCTTTTCTTCAATTGTTGTTATAGGTCTTGATTGTAAGAAATAGAATTCTTTAGTGTCTTTATCAAATCCCCATTCAGTATCTTGAACACTTCCATATAGTTCTTCAACTTTTAATCCTCTTTCAATCAAAGTATTCAATTCATTTTCAGAAAGACATTCTGCTTCAACAAATTCTTCGCCCAAAACTTCACTTACAAGTTTTTCTTCTGTTCCCACAGTGTCCTCTTTACGAACTACCATTGTCTTTTTAGAGGCTATATTTTTTTCAATTACTTTCTTAGCATTTTTATCTATTACATATTCATCAGGAGTTACCATTCCTGAAACAACCGCTTCACCAAGTCCCCAACTTGCATTTATCATCATTTCATCTTTAGAGTTGTTGATAGGGTTTGCAGTAAACATTACCCCTGATTTTTCAGAATTTACCATTTTTTGAACAACTACTGAAAGAGAAACGTTGAAGTGGTCGAAGTTTTGTTTTTCTCTATAATATATTGCTCTTGAAGTCCAAAGAGATGCCCAACAACTTCTAATATGATTTAAAAGTTCTTCTTCGCCTCTTATGTGTAGATAAGTATCTTGTTGTCCGGCAAATGAAGCATCTGGCAAATCTTCAGCAGTTGCAGAAGACCTAACCGCAACTTCAGGATTTTCTACTCCTATTTCTTCCGCAAATTGTGCATAGGCCCTTTTGATTTCTTCTTCTATCTCAGGCTTTATTTCAGATGAATTTATTTTATCTCTAACTTCTTTTGAAACATCTGTCAAAGCTTCAACATCTTCCACGTCAAGAGAACTTACTAAAATTCTTACAATTTCATCAAGTTCTGAATAATTTATAAATTCATCATATGCTCCTGCTGTTACACAGAATCCTGGTGGCACAGGCAACCCCATGCTTGTAAGCTCGCCTAAATTAGCCCCCTTACCACCAACTTGTGATATATCGTCTTTACCAATCTCATTAAACCATTTTATATAATTGTAACCAGACATAAGCCCTCCTCGTGTTATGTTATATTATATTTTTCCAACCTGTTTAATATTATATCATATTTATAATTATGACGCACTATATTTTATACAAAAAAATCGTGCTCTCACACGATTTATTTTGATATGCTTTCTTTTAATTCTGCTATCGAAAGAGTTGAAACGTGTTTCTTATCAACTTGAAGCCTGTCCAATATTTCATATAATTCTTCTTCTGAATTAGCCTCTACTTCAACATATGGATGAGGATATGTTTCTTCATCCCACGTATCAACATCAAATCTTATATTATTTAATTTATAAGACACTCTGTTTTTTCTTCCCTCTATTTGTAAATCATATCCCATAAGTTCTAAAATTTTTCTGAGTTCCATTACCTCAGATACTTCAGTTGTATGCTCTATGTTCTCTCTAACATTTTTATCTGTTATCTGTTCCTTAAATGTAAAATACTTTTTATGTTCACCTGTTATTAAATTTTTAGATTCTCTTATTCTCAAGTATCCAATTCCATTATTTATTTCATGTGTACTTGAATTTATAGTTATATTAACTTGGTCTTCTTCCAAAAATTTTTCAGCACCTATATATATTAACTTCGATTTAAATTCTTCAACATCTAAACTCAATAACTTTACTTCAATTTCCCTTTCCATCAACAATCTCCTGTAATTTAAAATCTATATAATCACTTGAAACGCATTTATATAAGACTTCATTTTTAATCCCCTCAAAAACTTGTCTGTGCCCTTCTGCATGAAGATGCCCATATATGCAAATCTCTACTCCACTTTTTGTCAATAAATTTGAAAATTCATTAGCCGAAAAATCTTGATTATACGGTGGATAGTGTATCATAGCAATTAACTTCTTACCTTTTTCAGCCGCCTTTATCGAATTTTCAAGTCTTATTACCTCTCGATTATATATTTTTTCATCCGCCTTTTTAAATTCACTCATATCCTTGGATATCCAACCTCTTGTTCCAACAATTGCATAATCTTCAAAAGTGTGTGAGTTGTTGTACAAAAATTTTGTCCTTTTAAGTTTTAGTTCATCCAACTTACTTATCGAACTCCACCAATAGTCGTGATTTCCCTTAGAAATTATCTTATATCCCGGTAAACTATCTATTAGTTCTAAATCTAAAACACTTTCTGAAAGTTTCAAACCCCAACTTATGTCACCCGGTAACAAAACCATGTCATCATCTTTGACCTTGGACTTCCAACTTTCAATTATTTTTTCCTTGTGATTTATCCACTTTTCCCCAAATACATCCATGGGCTTTTCTCCTATTGGGTCAAAATGTAAATCACCTATCCCATATATCATAAATTCACCTTATTGTATTCAATTCCCATCTCATCTAAAATTTTAGCCTCTCTGTTCATTGCGCTGAATATTATTATTTGTTTTTATTTGAATAGTTATTCAAAAATTTAAGCGTTTCTCTACATCTTAAATCATCGTATTGTATAAAGTGGTCATCCAAAACTACAGGTGCATTTTTATACATAATTTCTGAAATAGCAAGTCTAATACCTAGATATAACTGGTCCACAGTTCCATTGCTTAGCTTTTCAACTTCAACCATCTTTCCAGAAGCTTTATCTTCAACTACAATGTTAAACTTTTCATCTACCACTATTCTATCGTACTTTCCAGAAGTTATATCTTTTATAAACTCATTCATAAATTCCACAACCTTTGGTAAAAATACCTCTTTATTTTGCGAATATATCTCTTTTAATACATCTATTGCTCTATGAATTGCTCGTTGATCATCTTCAAGCTCTTTTAATTTATTTTCTAATATACTAAGTTCCTCATCCACTTCAGTTAGTCTGTGAAAATTATCATCATTTATACTCATTTTACCTGAAAGCTCTATAAACTCAGCTTCCAGTTCTTCCAATACACTCTCTTCTTCAAACAAATTCCCATCTACCACTTCAATATTATGATTTAAATCTTCAATATCTCTTCCATTTAAAATGTGCTCTATAATACTTTCGCTATTTTTAATATCTTGTATTAAAGATTTCCCTTCATCTGACAAATACTTCTCTCTTAATTCATCAAAAGATAGATCATACTTTCTCTCTAACTCAGCTATTTTTAATTTGAATGTTTCTAATTTCTTTTCCAAATCAATTCTAATATTTTCTTCTATTTCATTCCTTACATCTTTTTCAATTTCCATCTTATTCAATTTGGAAATTTCATCTTCAAAAAACTCTCTAAGTTCTTTCAAACTATTTAATCTGTACTTTCTCATATATACAGAAAAAACATTGTCCATTTCCCTTTTCTCTTGAGTTTTTACAGCAGACTGTTTCATATAGTCACTTATTCTATCTTCAATTCTATCCATTGCTGCCTTTTTCATTCTATATGGATTGAATTTTAAATACGCAAAAAACAATAGCGGTATGGCAACTAACCCAATATAAAATCTTCTAAAGTAAATTGCTCCCAAAATTGACAGCAATGCCAACCCAAGAGCTATTAACATATATCCATTCAGCTTATTAACTTCAGTTTTAGAAATTATCAAATCATGGTTTAACAACTCAATTTCCTTAGAAAAATTATTTCTGTTGAGTTCATCTATTCTATTGCATAATTTTTTAAATTCTATATAGTCTTTTTCTATGTCATCATATTCACAAACCACATCTATGCAATTTCTCTCTTCATTTAGCCTGCTCTCTATCTTGGAATACTCTCTATCTATTTCAATTAAAGTTTCATAATCCGTATCAGAAATTACCTTGCCTAAATTTTCTTTACTATTCCTAAATTTTTTTATTTTTTGATAATTTCTCTGGTCATCTGATAGCTTTAAATTTCTTACAAATTTTCTCTGTTCATACAGACTTTGCTTAAGTTCCAAAAATTCTGAAGTTATCTCTTCATATCTTGATAGATTTAATTTCAGTTCACTTTTCTTCTTTTTAAGCAGTTCTATTTGCTGATAAAGCTTACCTATCGGAGAAGTCTTTCGACTTTCTCTGCCCAATTCATCACTTTTCTTCTCAAGATTTTCAACCGCATCAATTAAAGAATACTTTTCATCTCCCGAAGTAACAAAATTTTCCAAACTGTGCTTTAATGTATCAACTTCTGAACCAAGTTTTGATTCCAACTGTCCAATGAAAAACGAATTGCTAAACACCGAACTTTCAACATCGAATAAATACACCCCAGGCTGTTTTATCTTTGCAAATTTGTTTAGCTCACTTGCTGAACTCAAATTTTCTCCTGTTGTCATATTGTGAAAATCGAGCTCATACTTATCAAAGTTTCTCATTATTCTAAAACTATCACCATTATTTAAAACAATAGAGCCCTTGTATTCACTCCCAGTCCATGGTCTATACTTTTCAAAATCTGAAGTAGTTCTTCTCTGAACACCACTTTTTGCAAATCCATAAAATATACCTTCAATGAATTTGAATATAGTGCTCTTTCCAGATTCATTTTCACCGTAAATCAAATTAATTCCGTCTTTTAATTCAATTTGCTTATTTTTAAATTTCCCAAACGCCTGTAAATTAAGTTCTTCAATTTTCATTTGCAGTCTCCAATAGAGCCTCTATCCCATACTTTATAGCTTGCTCATCACTTCCTAATTTTTTTAAAACTTCTGAAATAATCCCACTGGTATCAGAATTAGAAAGTTCTTCATAATTTATTATATCCTTAGTTTCATTCACTATCTTTAAATAATAAAAATCGTTATTTTCAAGAATTTCTAAAATATATTCTATATCTTGATTTTTCCCAATTAAAATTAATTTATTAAAATCAGCTCTATATTCATTTAAAAGTTCTAATACTTCATTTTTTATTTTATCTACATTTTTATCCGTTACATCAACCTTAAAAGTGTTGTACTCTCTTTTGGCAAACTTCACAAACTCTTGATTTTCATTTTCTAAATCATATACATAAAATCCATGCCTTCCTTCGTCCTTAAATCGTGACGGTTCGAGTGCTCCAGAATAATACGCTCTGTCTGCTACTTTTTTATGTCCATGGAAATGCCCAAGTGCAATATAATCAAATTTTTGTCTGTTCAACCACTCTTCGCTAATTGGAAAATGACTTTCAAAACCAACAGAACAATGTAACATTAAAATATTTTTAAATTTATCATTCAGTTCAAAATTCAATTCACTTTTAAAATTATACTGTCTGTCCCAAGTTATCCCATAAATTCTCAAATTTTTATATTCAAAATATTCCTCTTCCGTAAATAAATGAACATTACTTGGCATATCAACTTTTAAAAACATACTGTTTTCATCTACGTGGTCGTGATTTCCACCTATTATATATATTTCTGAATTTGAAATTGAAAATAAATCACTTAATCTTTTAAAATTATTTAATGTGAAATATTCTCTCTCATACAAATCTCCACTTATTAAAATTATTTCTATATTGTTTGAATTAGCATAACTTATTAGATCCGAAAAACTTTGCCAGACCTCTTCTCTTCTCTGTTTAGAGTATAAAAAATTTTCTCCCTTATAAGATTTCCCAAGATGCAAGTCTGCTGTGTGTAATATTTTCATTCTATCACCTATCAAAATTATATAATAATAAACAAAAAATATATAGGACAAGCCTATATATTTTAGTTTTAAGTTACAAAGTAATCTTACATTATTAATTTTTGAATTGCTTTAAACTCATCAGTACCTGCAACAGAATTTAAATCAAACATAATTGTTTCTGTATTTGTTATTACACATCCCATTTCACTTAACATTTGAAGTGCATTCTTATAGTTAAAGTCACTTCTTGACCCAACCGCATCACTTGCTATAAATACTTCATATCCATTTGCTATAAGGTCTCTTGCAGTTAAAAGAACACATATATGAGATTCTACTCCACTAACAACAATTTGTTTTTTATCTTTAGATTTAAACTCTTCTACAAATTCATCATTTAACATACAACTAAAAGATTCTTTACCAATTTCTTTTGCCTCAGGTAAAAATGATTTTAATTCTTCGTTACTAAATCCCAATCCCTTTGGATATTGTGCTGTAAAAATACTTTCTAAATTCATTATTTTTGCCATTTGAGCAAGAATTTTTGTATTTTTTAGTACATCTTCTTTATTACTCATTACATTTAACAGCTTATCTTGAACATCAATAAATAAAAATAATGTTTTATCTCTATCTAAATTAAAATTCTTCACATTTCCTCCCTTATGATATACACGTGTATATCATTCATCAAAGCTTTCAAATCTGCCATTTCAGCTTCACGATTTTTTACTACTGATTCAATTATAGCACAAGCTATCCCAAGTTTTAATGTCATCTCAAAGTCATATCCTCTTTCAATTCCAAGAGCTATTCCGGCATTTAACTTGTTCTTGTCAAACTTGCTAACAGAGTATTTTAAATCACTAAAATCTATTCTATAACTTGCCCCTTTAGTATTGACCATGACACCTGTCTGTGAATTTACCACCAACACTCCAACACCTTTTTCAAAGATTATATTAGATGCTTTAACCACTTGGCTTTGTGTCTTTATTACAAACTTAGTGTAATTTTCTAAATCTTCCTTATCAACTACCATTAGATATGGTTTCACATCTATTACATCTTCAATCTCATTTGGAGCTGTCAAAACTCTAACTCCATTTTTATAACAGAGATTAAAAAAGTTTTTATAAAGTGTAGAATCTATATTTGGATTTCCTTTAGCTGCTATCAATACGATATTTGCATTTTGTAGCAATTCGTTAAACTTACTAAATAAAGTTTCTTCTTCATCATTTGTGAGTACCGGATACTCCCCTCGTATTGTGGTCTTAAGACTTCTGCTCCTAATTAGTATTTCTTCCATACTCTCATCTTTAGAATGAACTATAACAGGTTCAATCCCTCTTTTATTAAGTTCATTTTTAAAAAGTTCTCCTGTTTTCCCTCCAAGATAAGTTAAAAGAGTTGAATTAGCTGAAAGCTTATCTACTAGTAACATAGAGTCTAAAATTTCGCCAGTTGGATATTCAAAATTTTCAGAAAAAGTATTAACTTTATTTTTTTCAAAATCCACTACTCTATATTCTTTCCTCAGAGTCGGATTAAATTCACAAAACAATATCATGTCAGCCTCCACTATTCAACTGAATTAAGCTTTGATAATACATCCTCTTTTATGTCGTCTACCTTTTTCTTTGCTGCTTCTGCGTCTTTATCAACTACATAGATATATAATTTTATCTTTGGCTCAGTTCCAGATGGTCTAACTGCAAACCAAGAACCGTCTGTTAGATAATAAATTAAAACATTACTCTTTCCAATATCTTTGTATCCATCTTTATAGTCAATTCTCTCTTTTAAATCTATTCCTGAAAATTCTTTGAATTCAGTCTTTCTAAAGAATTCCATCATTCTCTTAATTCTGTCTGCACCTTCTAAACCTTCAAGTACAACGCTCATAAGGTGTTCTGCGTGATAGCCATATTCTTTAAAAATTTCATTTAATAAATCAACAAGAGTCATTCCCTTAGCTTTATAGTAAGCTGCCATCTCTACAATTAGCATAGAAGAAATTACTCCGTCTTTATCTCTAACATGGTCTCCGTAAACATATCCTATACTTTCTTCAAAACCATATACAAATTGAGATTCTTTAGTTTCATCCCACTTGTTTGGAAGTGCACAGATATTTTTAAAACCTGTCAATGTATTGTAAGATTTAATCCCAAAACTTTCAGCGATTCTTCTTGGCAAATCTCCTGTTACTATTGATTTTACAATAGCTCCATTACTTGGAAGAGCTTGTTTTTCTTTTAATGAGCTCAAAATATAGTAAGTTAAAAGAGAACCTATTTGATTTCCGTTGAACTCAAAATATTCACCCTCATGTAGAGCCATCATTGCAACTCTATCACAGTCAGGGTCTGTAGCGATCAGTAAATCCGCTTTTATCTCTTTCCCCAACTTCTTAGCATAAGCAAAAGCCTTAGTATCTTCAGGGTTTGGGTAACCAACTGTAGCAAAAGTTGGGTCTGGATTTTCTTGTTCAGGCACAACTGTTATATTTGTAAATCCTCTTTCCCTTAAGATGTGTCTAACCGGATAATTCCCAGTTCCATTAAGTGGAGTATAAACTACACTTATATCTTTATCTACATTTTCTCTAAGAGCTCTTATAAGAGTTTCTCTATAGTATGATTTATCAAGATCGTCTGAAAGTATTTCTATAAGTCCTTGGTTTTTAGCCTCTTCATATTCCATAGTCTTAACATCTTCAAATTTTAACTTGTCTATTTCAGCTAAAATTTCTGAAGCAATGTCTTCTAAAATTTGAGAGCCTTTATCCCAATAAACTTTATATCCATTATAATTCTTAGGATTGTGACTTGCTGTTATTACAATACCTGATTGAGTCCCCAAGTATCTCACTGCATAAGAAAGCATAGGTGTAGGTCTTATACCGTCAAATAAATAAGTCTTAATGCCATTTGCCGCAAATACTGATGCCGCTATTTCAGAAAACTCATGAGACATATATCTAACGTCATGAGCTATTACAATTCCCTTTTGAACAGCTTCTTTGCCGTGATTTTTTATAGTGTTTGCCAATCCTTGAGATGCTCTCATAATCACGTACTTATTCATTCTGTTAGTTCCTGCACCAAGTATACCTCTAAGTCCTGCAGTTCCAAACTCCAAGTCCCTATAAAATCTATCTAATAATTCAGATTCGTCCTTTATCTCTCTTATTTCAGCTTTAGACTCTTCATCAATTACTGCACTGTTAAGCCATTCGTTCATCCTATTTTTATATTCCATTTAATCTCTCCTAACTATCTGAGCAAACTCAGCCCCTATTAACTTTTCTAAACTCTTCGGTTTTACTTTTATCTGTAAACCTATTTTACCACCACTAACATACATGAATTCCTTTTCTATTGCCGATTCATCTATATAGGTTTTAAAAAGTTTTTTCATTCCAACCGGAGAACACCCTCCGTGAATATATCCTGTAGTATTCAACAAATCAGATTGCTTTATCATTTCTATTTTCTTAACGCCAGCTACATTTGCCGCAAGTTTCAAATCAAGTTCAGCACACACCGGCACAACAAAAACAAAATAGTCATTTTTAAAATGTGTTACAAGAGTTTTAAATACTATTTCCTCATCTTCCCCTAACTGTCTTGCAACATCTTGTCCTGATATGCCACCATCTTCTGAATACTCTACAATTTCATATTCAATTTTATTTTGGTCTAAAATTCTCATCGCATTAGTCTTTTTCATACTTTTATTTTACCCAAAAACAACGTTTATCTTCAAGTCCTTCATCTATTAAACTTAGGGGATATTAAAAGAATTAGTATCAAAGTAAACACTCCAATTAAAACTATAGTTCCACCAGGTTTTAAACCTAAATAAAATGAAAGAATAAGACCACTCATGGTAAATATGAGTCCAAAAATTGATGATAGTATTAGCGTTTTAAAATATCCTAGTCTAAATTTCATTGCACAGGCCACAGGAATTACCATTAGAGAGGATATTATAAGTATCCCCACAGTTCTTGCCGAAACTGAAATTGTTATAGCGATTAGCATCATAAAAATTGTATTTACCAAGCCCACATTTATTCCGGATAGCCTTGCGCTTGTCTCATCAAACGAAATGTGCATCAAATCTTTATAAAAATATAAAAAAGTTAAAAACACAGCAATGCCAACACCCAAAATAAGTGCGAATTCATCATTTGGTATAGCTATTATACTTCCAAATAAAAAACCTTCAAAATTTGCTGACCTCGTCAAAAATCCTGACAATATTGACGATAGACCAATCCCCGTAGACATTATAATTGCTGTAGAAATTTCCTGATAACTTGGAAATCTCTTTCTAATAAATTCCATTAGCAGCGCTGCTATTATACAGACTATAAGTGCCCCCAAAGTCATATTCATTCCGAGCACAAATCCCATCAATACCCCTGCTAAAGATACGTGAGAAAGTGCATCCCCTATCATAGATATCTTTTTATTTACTACCACTATCCCCATAAATGGTATTATTATTGACACTATAAATCCGACTATCAAAGCCCGAATCATGTAGCTATATTCAAATATCTCCATCGATTATCCTCACTTGACCATCTTCCACCATATAAACTCTGTCCAAGTACTCTCTAACAAGATCCAACTCATGTGTAATTATCAAAATAGTTATTCCATGAGCTCTATTGATATGGTGTAACAATTTATATAAATTACCTTTAGTCTTGTGGTCTATACCATTTGTAGGTTCGTCCAAAATCAAAAACTTAGGGTAGGCTATCAATGCCTTTGCTATTAAAACTCTCTGTCTTTGCCCCCCTGATAGCTCAGAATATAAATCATCTATCTTATCATCTATGCCAACAAGTTTTAAAGTTTCTTCTATTCTTTCATTTTCTACCGAGCTAAGTCTCCCACGTCTTTTTAGCGGCAATGACAATAACTCTCTCACAGTAATTGGAAAATTGTAACTCGACCCAACTCCCAACTGTGGAACATATCCTATATCTTTAAAACCATTTTCCAAATTAAAATTTACAGTTCCACTGTTAGGTTTTAATTCTCCTAATATAAGTTTTATAAAAGTAGTTTTTCCCGCTCCATTAGAACCAACGAGGGCGATAAATTCGCCCCCGTTAATTGTTAAGTCTATATTTTTTAAAACTTTTTCTCTATTATATCCGAAATCTAAATTCTTTATTTCAAGCAATTTCAACTCAAAGCCTCAACTAATTTATCAAGATTTGCTCTCATAACTGAAACATAATCATCCCCATTTTTAACTTCTTCTCCAGAAAGTCCTTCAAGTGGATTTAATCTTACAGTTTTAGCACCTGTTTCTGATGAAATTGTATCAGCAATCTTAGTATCTAGCAACTCTTCTGTAAAAATTGTATTTATATTCTTTTCCTTTACAAGTTGAATGATTTCTTTCATTGTCTTTGCATCTGGTTCAGTTTCAGCTTCAATTCCTGTGATGCCTATTTGCTCTAAACCATAGTCAGCTACAAGATAACCATAGGCTTCATGAGAAACTACTATTATCTTGTTAGGAACTGTTGCAAGCTTAGCTTTATATTCTTCATCTACTTTCTTAAACTCTTCTGAATACTTAGCTAAATTTTCTTTATAATAATCAGCATTTTCAAGATCAGCTTCAGAAAGCGCCATAGTTATATTTTCAAGCTCTTTTATTGCTCTTATAGGAGATAACCATACGTGTGGGTCATAAGCCCCATGGTCATGTTCATGTTCGTGCTCATGTTCTGTAGCTTCATTATTGTTGTGGTTTTCGTGGTTGTGTTCCACCGCTTCGTGTTCATGGTCATGATCATGAGTGTTTGCTATAAGTTCAACACCCTTAGATGCTTCTACAAATTTCAAATCTTTGTTTTCAACAGATTCAGTTACCTTTTCAACCCAAGATTCAAGACCTGCTCCTGAATAAACAAATACATCAGCAGATTCAAGTTCTTTTAATAATTTTTGGTTAGGTTCCCATCCGTGAGGTTCTTCTCCATTTGGTATAACTGAAGTAAGTTCTATCTTATCTCCACCAATTTTATTTACAAAGTCATATACCGGATACACCGATGCATAAACTTTAAGCTTTTCACGTGAGTCTACTGCTTCGCTTTTTTCTGCAGAATTTTTATTGCCACAAGCTGCCAACAATAAAAGTACAAATGTCATTACTACCAAACTAATTTTTTCATGTTTTCCTCCTAAAGTTAATTACTATTCTTAATAAGATATACCCAAATTTTTTTAAATTAAAGTAAAATACTATTTCTCTTTTTAAAATGTTATACTAAGTAAATGGAGGTTATATTATGGAAGAATTATTGATTGAACATGGTCTCAGGTCTACAAAAGCCCGCATGGAAGTTCTAGATATTTTAAAATCAAGTTCTGTGCCGCTTTCTGCAGATGAATTAATTCTAAAAATCAATAGAGAAGTAGTCTCCGGTTCAAGTGTTTATCGCATTTTAAGTGAACTTGAAAGAGCAGGTCTCCTTAAAAAAACACTTAGACAAAACGGTCTACGCTACTATACAATTTATGACTCACATGAACACTATATAGTATGCTCTAATTGCGGAAAGATAGTGCCTATTGCACATTGTCCAATCTCTCCTTATGAGGACGGCATTGCACAGAATACTGGATTTAAGGTTACCGGACACACACTTGAATTACAGGGAATCTGTCCTGATTGCCAAGGCTAAAAAATAAGCTCATGAGTTTTATCCCATGAGCCTGTTTTTATTTTAAATACATCCCTGCTGGAGTAGCACTTAAATTAATCAATATATTTTTCATTTGTGTGTAGTGGTCTAAGATAACCTTGTGAGTTTCACGTCCTATTCCGGACTCTTTATACCCCCCAAATGGTGCACCTGCTGGGAATGTGTTATATGTGTTAACCCATACCCTACCAGTTCTTATTCCTGTTGCAACTCTAATTGCCTTGTTTATATCCTTAGTGAATACACCTCCACCAAGTCCATAGTCTGAATCATTTGCCATTCTAATTAAATCTTCTTCATCTTTAAACTTTATGATTACTCCAACCGGTCCAAAAATTTCTTCTCTGGCAACTCTCATTTCATTTGTAACATCCCCAAGTAAAGTAGGTTCCATGAAAACTCCATCGCCTTCTATTTTATTTCCACCGGTTAAAATCTTTGCGCCTTCTTTTTGACCTATTTCAACATAGTCTAAAATCTTTCTAAGTTGACCCATGCTTGCTTGAGCTCCCATTTGTGTTTCAGGGTCAAGTGGGTCTCCAACTTTAACTTTTTTAAATGCCTCTACAACTTTTTCTACAAATTCATCATAGAAACTCTCTTGTACAAAAATTCTTGACCCTGCTGAACAAACTTGTCCTTGGTTAAATAAAATTCCAAGTTGAACTCCTTCAAGTGCAACATCCATATCAGCATCTTCAAAGAATATATTGGCACTCTTACCACCCAACTCAAGAGTTGCCGGGATAATTCTCTCTGCCGCTGCAATTCCAATTCCCCTACCCACTTCTGTAGAGCCTGTAAACGCAAGCTTGTCTATTCCCTTGTGATGTTGTAAATATTCTCCACTCTTTGAACCTGAACCGGTAATTACATTTATTACACCTGCCGGAACAACATCTTGAATTAATTCCATAAGTGCAAGCACTGAAAGAGATGTGCTGCTTGATGGTTTCAAAATTGTTACATCACCTGCTGCCAATACTGGCGCTAATTTCCATGCTGCCATTAAGAATGGGAAGTTCCAAGGAACTATTTGTCCTACCACTCCAATAGGTTCGTGTAAAATTAAATTTAAAGTATTCTTATCCAACATTTGAGCAGTACCTTCTTGCATTCTTGCCGCAGCTGCGAAATATCTAAAGTGGTCTGCTGCCAAAGGAATATCAGCTCCCATTGTTTCTCTTATAGGTTTACCATTATCCATTGATTCTATAGTAGCCAAGTATTCGGCGTTTTCATCTATTATATCTGCTATCTTAGTGAGCAACGCTTGTCTTTCAACTGCTGTAGAATCTTTAAAAGTTTCAAAAGCTTTTTTTGCAGCTTCAACCGCATCGTCTACATCATCATTTGTAGCTTGAGGGATTTGAGATAAAACTTCTCCAGTTGCAGGATTAAAAGTTTGTAACCATTGCCCGTCTGAAGCCTCTCTCCATTCTCCTCCTATAAACATTCTATATTCTTTTTTTAATTCAAAAGACATTTAATCACCCTTTTCTATCTTAATTATTTTAAAATATTTTTCTTCCTTTGCAATGTATACCCCTTGAATTTTATTAAATAACATAGAAAAAAAGAGATTTTTTTAACAATCTCTTTTTGTGATTAAATATTCAGCTTTGGCCTAGTTTATTGGCAATTGTATTTTTATTGTAGTTCCAACTCCGGCTTCACTTTGAACTTCTATCTCTCCATTTAAATTTTTTACAATATGTTTTACAATAGAAAGACCTAGTCCAGTTCCTCCGCTTTTTTTATTTCTTGATTTATCAACTCTGTAAAATCTTTCAAAAATTCTCTTTAAACTTTCTTCATCAATTCCTATCCCAGAATCCTTTACTACAATTTCAGTCTGTTCTGTAACTTCCATACTAACATCCACACTGCCATTCTCAACATTGTATTTAATTGCATTTTCGATTAAGTTAGCTAATAGCTCCCAAATCATGGTCTTGTTAGTTTTAAAAACTCCATCGCCAACAATCGCTAACTCAACATTTTTTTCAGTTGCTATTGGAATAAAATGTGATTTTAACTCTTCTGACAATTCATTTAAGTCAACAATATCTTCAACGACTTGAACGTTTGACTCCAACTTAGAAATCTTAATTATCTCATCAATCAAGTCCAATAATCTCTTTGATTCCTTATAAATCCTGTAGAGCATTTCTTTCTTGTCATTCTCATCAGATACAATTCCAGTGTTTAAAAGTTCTGCAAATCCATATATAGAAGTTAAAGGCGTCCTCAATTCATGGGATACATTTGCCGAAAACTCTTCTCTGATTTTTTCTGCTTCTATCCTCTTAGTCTCATCAATCAAAAGAAGTACTGCTCCACTTATATTTTCGTTGTAGTACACGGGGTTTGAATAGTACTTTATATATCTGTCTTGAACTTCAAGTCTACCCTCAGAATAAATTCCAAGATAACAATTTTCTATAGACTTTACAATTTCACTATTTCTCGTAACGTAAAGTATACTCTTGTTTATCGATTCCTCATCTGTTTCTAAAATCTTAGCTGCTTCAGAATTTAACATCAAAATACGTCGTTTCTCATCTAATATCAAAAGGCCTTCTTTCATGCCCATTAGAATAGTATTTATAGTATCTCTCTGTCTTTCAATTTCTCGGATCTCCTTTAAATTCATCTCGCTTTGTTTCAAAATGATTTTGTCAAACGGATAAATTTCCGGTACGTCCATTATCTTTTCTATATCCCATGATTTTTCATAGGCGTTTATAGGCTTCAAAATTCCACCCACCGACTTTTTAGTGGCGAATTTAGTAAAAATAAATACACTTCCAATAGCTAAAAGATTTATTGGTAACAAGTGTAAAAATATTCCAAATAAATTATTTTTTATTTCACTTACTCCAAGTAGAGAACTATTATCTAATTTTTTTACAACTTCAAATTCAGATTTAGTAAGACTTATATTTTCTCTATTATTCCCAACTTCTAAAGAAAAGTTTTTTTCTCCTTTAGAGTCATAATTTTCTGAACCTGAAATATATCTTATCCTAATTCTATTAAACTCTTTATCAAAATTTTTTATATATTCAAGTTTATTTTCTTCACTCTCAATATTCTTTTGTATTACAAAATTTAAATTCGCCAAAACTTTGTATTCACTTTGACTATAATCTACAAAATAAATTATAAGTGCGACTATAAAAGTTACGAAGAAAGAAAAAGTTGCCACAATTCTCAAATATCTTTGAATATGTCTATCCATTTTTATCTCCAGCATCTATCTTATATCCCACACCTCTTACAGTGGTTATAATATCTCTCTTATCTCCCAACTTTTCTCTGAGAAGTTTTATGTGCATATCTACAGTTCTGGTCTCTCCCTCGTAATCATAATCCCACACAGCATTTAACAGTTTTTCTCTCGAAAGTACAATTCCAACATTGTTAAGTAAGTACTTTAAGAGTTCAAACTCCTTGTATGTCAAAGATATTCCATCTCCATCAATAGAAACTTCTCTTCTCAACAAGTCCATAGTAATGCCTTTAAATTCTATTCTCTCTTCTAATTTCTTAGTATTTCTTCTCAAAAGAGCATTAACTCTCGACAAAAGCTCTAATACAGAAAAAGGTTTTATCATATAATCGTCTGCACCCATATCCAAAGAGCTCACAATGTCATACTCAGATGTCTTAGCCGTCAACATCATAACCGGAATATCTGAAGTATTTGAGTTTTGTTTTAACTTAGCCAATATTTCAGTTCCATCCATATCCGGCAACATTATATCTAACAAAATTAAATTAGGTACAACTTTAGAGAGTTCCCCAAAGAACTCCCTACCATTTTCAAAACCTTTACAATTGTAATTTTTAGATTTCAATGCATACTCAATCAGCTTTTGTATTGAGTTGTCATCTTCAACAATATATATCAACATACTACGCCTCTGTAGGAAATCCCTCTATGGCAAATATTATCCATCTTGAAATATTTACAGCATGGTCTGCAATTCTCTCAAGATATTTAGTAATCATAATCAAGTCAATTATTCGCTCAGCATCTAAGGATTCATTCTTTATTAACTTTACAAACTCAGCTCTAACTTCTATAAAATAATTATCTACAACATCATCATCTTTGGACACACTTCCAGCTATTTCAACATCTCTTTTAACATAAGCATCTATGCTCTTGTGTACCATGGCTATAGTCGCCTTTGCCATTTCCTTTATTGAGTCAACAGAAAATACCTTATCGTCCTCTTTAAAATATTTGCATAAGTCTGCAATATCTCTCGCTTGGTCTCCTATTCTCTCCATATCTGTAATCATCTTGAGAGTAGCTGAAATCCATCTCAAATCTGTTGCAACCGGTTGTTGCTCTAAAAAAAGTCTAAGACAGTGGTCTTGAATTTTTGTTTCCAACCTGTCAGTCTCTTCTTCATATTCAAAGACTTCTTTTATTCCCTTATCATCTGCATTAAAAATTAAATTTACAGATTTATCTATAGCTTTTTCAACTATCATACTCATCTGTAACATTTCTTCATTTAACAAAGCAAGTTCTTCATCAAATTTCTTTCGCACAATCTCACCCAAACCTTCCTGTAATATAATCTTCCGTTCTCTTATCTCTTGGATTAGAAAATATCTCATAGGTATCTCCAAATTCAACAACCTCTCCTCTCAAGAAAAATGCCGTCTTGTCAGAAACTCTTGAAGCTTGTTGCATATTGTGCGTTACCATGATAATAGTATAATCTTTTTTCAATTCAAGGACAAGGTCTTCTATTTTTCCCGTAGAAATCGGGTCTAGTGCAGAAGTTGGTTCATCCATCAAAATAACATCCGGTTCAATTGCCAAGCATCTTGCAATACACAATCTCTGTTGTTGTCCTCCGGAAATTGAAAGTGCATTTTTATTTAGGTTGTCCTTTACTTCATTCCATATTGCAGCTGCCTTCAAAGACTTTTCTACAATTTCGTCCAATGTATTTTTATCAGTTATGCCGTGAGTTTTTGGACCATAAGCTATATTATTATAAATTGACATTGGAAATGGATTTGGAGATTGAAACACCATTCCAACTCTCTTTCTAAGAGCATTGATGTTGTATGAATTGATGCTCTCTCCATCGAGTTCAATCTTACCCTCAATTCTACAACCATCAACTAAATCATTCATTCTATTTAAACACTTCAAAGTTGTAGACTTCCCACAACCTGATGGACCTATAAAAGCAGTTATCTCATTCGCTTCTATCCCCATATTTATTCCTTTTAAAGCTTTAAAATCTCCATAATAAAGATTTAAGTCTTCTATATTAAACTTAAGTGTCAACTTTTAACCTCCATAAATCTATTGGCAATCTTATTTGAAATAAAATTAATTATAAGCACTATGATTAGTAGTACAGTTGCAGTAGCATACGCCTCTCCAACGTGCATTCCCTCAGAAGACAACATATAAACGTGTAGCGATAAAGTTCTTGCTGATGAAAAAATTCCATCAGGCATTTTGGTTGCCGTCCCAAGAGTGAACATCAAGCAAGCAGTTTCTCCTACTACACGTCCAGTTGCAAGCACAACTCCTGAAATTATTCCCGGCATTGCAACAGGTAACACAACTTTAAAAATTGTCCTAAGCTTCCCAGCTCCAAGAGCAAATGATGCATGTCTTATGCTGTCATTCACTGCTTTTAAAGCTTCCTCAGTAGAACGAATTATAAGCGGCAATATCATAATCGATACAGTACACACTCCAGAAATTATAGAAAATCCAAATCCCAACCAAATTGAGAAAAACATCATTCCAAATAATCCGTAAACAATTGACGGAATACCTTGTAAAGTTTCCGCAGCAAGCCTTATAACTTCTACAACTTTTGAGCCTCTCTTTGCATACTCAACCAAGTATATTGCTGTGAAAACTCCTATTGGCGTAGCCAATGCCACTGATAAAATCACAGTTATAAAAGTTGTTATTATAGCCGGCAGCATTGACACATTATCTGAAGTGTATTCAAAAGCAAATAAAGACGGTTTTATATATGGTACTCCCTTTGAAATAACATAGCCTATTAAAACCGCTAAGCTTCCAAAAGTGAATATTATAGATAGAGTTGTCAAAAACCTATAGACGTTTAGCATATTTTTATACTTCAAAAAAGCAAAAGTGCCTATGAGAATTGTAGCCATTAAAATCAATATTCCAAATTTAGTGCTCATATCCTTTCACTCCTTATCTTAAAAATCCAAAAAGTAAAATTTATTATAAGGATGAATACAAATAGGACGCATGCTGTCGCAATCAAAGCTTCTCTGTGCATTCCTGAAGCATATCCCATTTCCATTACAATATTTGTGGTCAAAGTTCTAATGCCCTTAAAAATATTAAAAGTTAGACGAGTTTGATTTCCTGCAACCAATATAACTGCCATAGTTTCTCCAATTGCTCTACCAATTCCAAGAATTATGCCGGCAAAAATACCACTCTTTGCCGCCGGCATCAAAACTTTCATAATAGTTCTCTCGTGAGTTGCCCCAAGAGCAATACTTCCTGTGTAATAAGAATACGGTACTGAACGTATTGCATTTTCAGAAATAGAAATTATAGTCGGCAATATCATTATTAGGAGAAGAACTGATGCCGTTAAAATACTCATTCCAGTGCCACCAGATAAATCCTTCATCTTGGGAACTATAAATGTCAAAGCAAAGAATCCATAAATTATCGATGGAATTCCCGCCATTAAATTTAACGCCGGTTTTAAAATTTTGTATAACCATATAGGACAATCACAAGCCAAAAACGAAGCTGTAAACACTGCAATCGGAACAGCCATTGCACTTGAAATCAATGTCACCAATATAGAACCTATCACCATTGAAAAAATACCAAACGAAGCCGGTTTATTCATCGGTGCCCATTTAGAATTTAACAAAAAATCTTTAATTCCAACATCTCTAAACACATTTATTCCACCACTAAAGATGAAATAAGAAATTAAGAGAATAAATATTACAGATAACATAGCACTTAGTAAAAAGAGGTATCTTGCGATACTCTCTTTAAACTCTTGCTGACTTTTTATTTTATATACAACCTTATTTTCCATTTACCTCAGCCCAATCAGTTAGTTTTCCACTAAATATATTTTTCACTTGTTCCATTGATAAATCTGAAACTTGATTTGCTTTGTTAGTTATAATAGCTATTCCGTCCATAGCTATGACTTCTTTTTTCAATTGACTAGCCTCATCATCTTTAAGCTCTCTTGAAGCCATACCAACTTGAGCTGAACCGTCTATTGCAGCTTGAATTCCAGATGAAGAACCTGTGGCTTGAATATCTGCTTTAAAATCAGGATTAAATATCTTATAAACTTCAACTAATTTTTCCATTAATGGTGCTACAGATGTTGAGCCTGCAATTGTTATAGATGCTGAATTATTAGTTCCTTGATAAGGTTGAGCATCTTTGTTTTTGACATAACCCTCTTCTTCAACAACCTTTTGTCCCTCGCTTGAAGCTATAAAGTTTAAGAAATCTTGTACTTCAGGCGTAACACCGTCTTTGTAGACTATGTTGAAGGGTCTTGCTATAGGATATGAGCCATTGGTAATATCTTCAGCACTTGCTTCAACTCCTCCAATTTTTAGTGCCTTTACAGTGTCGTTCAAAGACCCTAAAGAAATATAGCCTATAGCGCTTTCGTCATTAGCTGTAGCTGTCATAACCGCATCAGTAGAATTTTGAACAACAGCTTCAGGATAAGTCATATCTGTTTCATTACCACTTGCATCTTTTTCGATTAACCCAACTATTTCAGTAAATGCTCCTCTTGTGCCTGAGCCGTCTTCTCTTGTTATTACATTTATAGTTGCGCTTTGTGTCTTTTCAGAAACGTCGGCGGCCTCTTTTTCATCTTTTGCC
Source organism: Peptoniphilus indolicus ATCC 29427 (assembly GCF_000227315.1). Classification (GTDB taxonomy): domain Bacteria; phylum Bacillota; class Clostridia; order Tissierellales; family Peptoniphilaceae; genus Peptoniphilus; species Peptoniphilus indolicus. The sequence goes on from NZ_JH165061.1 coordinate 44,437, forward strand.
CCACAAGCAGTAAGCGCAATTGTAAATGACATTATACAAACCATCACAAATAATCTTTTAAAAACTTTACTAGACATTGAATTCATCCTTTCTAAGTTCGTGTTTTTTATTACAAGCACATTATATTTCTCTAATGTAAATTCCTTGATATTGAATTGTAAAGTTTGTGTAAAATAATTAAATGTACCATCGCAATGTAAAATCGATTTTGATAATTTTATATCAAATGATATAATACAAATGGTAAATCGTATATAAAAAGAGGTAAAAAATGACACTACAACAACTTAGATATATCATACAAGTGGCTCACACTGGTTCAATTCACACAGCAGCACAAGAATTATTTATAACACAACCCACACTTTCCAAATCCATTATGGAACTTGAGAAAGAAATGGGAATAACAATATTTTACAGAACAAACAGAGGAGTTAGCCTCACAGACGACGGAACAAAATTTTTGTCCTATGCAAAACAAGTCATTGAGCAAGCTGACCTATTAGAAGGTCAGTACAAATCAGAAAAATCTGTCAAAAGAATATTTGCAGTTGCCTCTCAACACTATGCGTTTGTAGTAAATGCCTTTGTAAAATTAGTAAAACTACTCGGAAAAGATGAATATGAATTTTCACTAAAAGAACTTCGTACCTTTGAAATCATTGAAGATATACGTACAAGACGAAGTGAAATAGGAATTTTATATTTAAGCGATTTCAATAAGGAAATTTTAAAGAGAAGCTTTGTGGCGAATGATTTAAAATTTGAAAAACTTTTTACTGCAAGGCCTCACGTATTCTTCAGTAAAAACCATCCGCTTGCAAATAAAAAAATCGTAACTCTAAAAGACCTTGAAGAATATCCACGTTTCACATATGACCAAGGATTAAACAATTCCTTCTATTACGCAGAAGAGTTGCACTCAATCGAATATGCAAGAAAATCAATTGTAGTAACAGATAGAGCGACACTTTTTAATTTATTGATTGGATTAGATGGCTATACAATTTCATCAGGTATACTCTCAAGAGAATTAAACGGAGATAATCTTGTGGCAATCCCTCTTGAAAGTGACGAGTCAATGGAGCTTGTCTATATCTATAGGTCTGACAACCCAATATCCGCCATTGGCAAAACTTATATAGACATTTTAAAACACTATGTAGCACAGTACAAAATTGAAGAAAATTACTAACTTCATCTTTAGTTCCCTAACACTTGGGTATACATTAAGTAAACTATAAAACAATTAGGAGGCAGACATGGAAGTTAAAAGAGGTCAAAATGCTTATTACATTGGTGAAAGCCAAGAAAAATATGATGGAATTCTTCAATTCGTTGAAAAAGACGGTAAAATCGATGCTCAACACACAATTGTAAGACCTGCCATGGAAGGTCAAGGACTTGCAGGTGAACTTGTTAAACGACTAATTGCCGACGCAAGAGCAGAGGGTAAAAAAATTATCCCTACTTGTTCATACGTAAACAAAAAATTACAAGGCGAAGAATTTGACGACGTCAGAGCATAAATAAATTATCAGAAGCTTCAGTTTTTTGAAGCTTCTTTTTATTGCATTTACATGCATCGATAGCCCTCTATATAACTCTTTTTAAACTCTATTCATTTTAGCTATAACCGGCAACACATAAAAGCCATTATTCACAGCATTGACTCAAAAAAATAAAATGCTAACATACATTAAAATGATTTTTAAATAAACGTACAAAAAGAAGAGTACCTTTCTAAAAAGATTACAGAGAGCTTCGTTGTGGTGAAAGAAGTAGATTTTGAAATTGGGAATATGGCCTTTTTATGGACTTGCTAAGCTTATTGTTAGGCGAGTACGGGATTGCCCGTTACAGCAGAGGGTATTGATAGATACCTATTGAGTTCATTAGTGGAAGCTAATGAAAAATTAAGGTGGTAACACGAGCTTTCGTCCTTATACGATGGCTCTTTTTTTATACAACTAAGGAGGAAAAACATGACAAATTATTTATCAGAAACACTCTGTATTCAAGCAGGATATCATCCAAAAAACGGAGAATCAAGAACAGTGCCAATAGTTCAATCCACAACATATAAATATGACAATGCAGACGAAGTAGCAGACTTATTCAATTTAAAAAAAGAAGGAGATATGTATACAAGAATTTCCAACCCAACTGTTACAGCATTAGAGAAAAAAGTTACTGCTCTTGAAGGAGGAGTCGCAACTGTTGCAACATCTTCCGGACAACAAGCAAACCTAATCTCAATATTAAATATTTGCGAATCAGGTGATGAAATAATTGCCATGGACAACCTTTATGGAGGTACAATCACACTTCTGTCTTCAACAATCAAAAAACTTGGTATCACAACAAAATTTGTACCTTTAAATGACTTTGAAGCATTAGAAAAAGCAATCAACGAAAAGACAAAACTTATCTTTGGAGAGACTATAGCAAACCCTGGACTTGAAATTTTAGATTTAGAAAAAATTTCAGAAGTCGCACATAAACACGGACTACCCGTGATAATAGACAACACATTTGCTACACCTTATCTATGCAGACCATTTGAACATGGCATAGATATCGTAACTCACTCTTCAACAAAGTACTTAGACGGTCACGCAGTTGCGGTAGGCGGGCTTATAGTAGACAGTGGAAATTTTGATTGGGCAAAAAATGGTTACGAATCAATTTCTGCACCAGACCCTAATTACCACGGTCTATCTTATACAGAAACTTTTGGTAAAGCTGCATACGCAGTAAAAGCTAAAGTAGTATACATTCGTGACTTTGGTACACCGGCTTCACCAATGAATGCATTCCTTACAAACCTCGGAATAGAAACACTCGCCCTTAGAATGGATAGACACTCCGAAAATGCACTTAAAGTTGCAAAATATTTAAACACTCACGAAAAAGTTGAATGGATACACTACCCGGGGCTTGAAGATGATGCGTACCATGAACTTGCAAAAAAATACCTACCTAAAGGTCAAAGCGGAGTAATTTCAGTTGGAATAAAAGGTGGACTTGAAAAGACAAAACAATGGATAAATAACCTAAAACTTGCTACACTCGTAGTTCACGTTGGAGATGTCAGAACTCACGTCTTGCATCCTGCAAGCATGACTCATCGTCAGCTATCAAAAGAAGCCTTAGAGCGTGCCGGAATAAAAGAGAATACAGTCAGACTATCCGTTGGAATAGAAAATGTCGAAGACATCATAGCCGACTTAGACCAAGCATTTAAAAATATTTAATTCCGCTGTGGGTGTGCCTCTGCTCACCCATTTTTATTTTTCAAACCTATTTTTTAAGTTAAAATCCAACAAAAATAGAGCGAAAAACTCGCTCTTAATATTTTAAAAACTTATAAAAATATTTAACACCTGCAAGTGCCAGTGCTGTCCCTAATCCAGAATAAAAAACAGCTATGAAAACATCAGGCACTAAATTATAAAGCCTTAAACTAATACCCATGCTCATCATAAAAGCCATAATCAAAAAAGATTTTAAATCAAAAAAATTCCAAAAATTGTATTTTTCATGTGGCAAGCCCTTTATCCTTATGATATTTTTATCAACCATCTTCTTGAAAATCATATTCCAAAAATTAAAAATACTATAACACTTAGCCCCAAATTCAACAAAGATAAATACTCAGAATACACACTAATTCCTATCTTTAAAACATTAACCCCCGCTATAACCCAAACAATAGCTGCCCATAACACCAAACTTTTCTTGCCAACTTTCATAAACTTCTCCTCAAAATAAAACCCTTAATTTTAAATACAATTATAAAATATAATCAGTATTCATCTGTAAATCTATAACTTACCTAAATCAATTCCTTTAAAATAAAAGTAAATTATAAACTAACAGTAACTAATTTATTTATTACACGTTTATACCCATTAATACAAAAAAAGAGCACCCTAAGTTGCTCTTTTTTCAAGTGAGTTTATTTAGTTAGTTGGATCTTAACTTCTCTTCTTACTGAATCCCATTCAATATTTTTGTTGTCACCCTTATTACCAGTAGTCATTCCAAGTGCTTTACCAATTTCAGAAATTGGAAGCATTGTTCTGCCTTGTTTAATTTCAGGGTCTACACTGAATGTGTTCTTAATACCATCTACATAGAAATCTCTTGAATCTATATTGATGATTACCACTTTCTTGCCATCTGTGAAAGTCGCAAGTCTTGTTGTATCATTAAAAGTTACATTGTATCCCAAAGCTTGAGCTACAAATCTGATTGGTAGCATTGTTCTACCTTCTTTTATATAAGCTTCTACATCCATAGTTGTTGTTGTAGTTACTCCATCTTTTGTTGTTGTTAATCTCTTGTCTCCTATTGTTAGATTTACAACATAGTTGTAAGTATCTTTCTTAGATTCTCCGGCTACTTTGTAAGTTGTGTTGTTTTCTCTTAAGTTAGAATAATTTGCAGTTACTTTGATTTCTTCCCCGGCTTTTAAGTCTCTGTTTAAACTGATAGTGAATTCTCCATTGCTATAAGCTGTCCCACTACCAAGTCTAATTCCCTTGGAATCATAAACTGCAACTGTTGCATATCCATTAACTCCGCTACCTTTTACAGTGCTTGTTCCAGCTATAGCTTGAGTTATTCTTGGTGCATATGCATAGTTATTATAATATCCATTATTGTAATATCTATCAATATAAGCTTTATTTAAATATTGTCTCTCAGAATATTTTCCATCTAATTCAGCTTCTAGATAATAATCTGATAAATCGTAATATCCATAACCATTGTTGTAGCTATTGTTATATCCATTTGTATAAACTACAGTATTATTTCTATTGTATACATACTTATTAAAGTTTATAGTATAGTACCCTCTTGAATCAGAGTATGCAGAACCTAAATACTCACCATTGTTATATGCTTGAACATAAGTGTTTGCAGTTGTATAACCTGATACATATCTATCTCCATAAGAACTTACTGAAGCTGTCCCATTGTATCCGTTATATCTGTAGTCTCCAAATCTATAGTTTATTGTATAATCACCATATCTGTCGGCTTTTACATAGTCTACTTTACTTCTATTTCTATATAGAGTTACAGTTGCGTAAGGTGTAGTTCTTCCTGTAACCTTATTATAGTATACTGTTGGTCTGTTTAAAGTAACAGAAGTCGGAGCCGGTGTTGGTTTCACTGTTTTCTTTTCAAGTTTTACTTTTTCAAGATTTGCTTTTGCTGTAGTATAATCTGTTGATTTTTTAGTATCATCTTTATAAATACCTTCAGCTGTTGCTATTGCAGCTTTTAACTTATCTATAGAGTCTTGAGTATATACATCTGAAGTGGCGGTACTCAAACTACCTTTAGCTGTATCTATAGCTGATTTCAATTCTGCTTTAGCTTTTTCTTGAGCTGTCTTTTCTTGTTTGGCTTGTTCTTCCTTATTTTTAGCTTCTTCAATAAGACCCATTATCCTTGCTGCTTTTTCTTTTGCAGATTTAGAACTTATATTAGCTGATTTTGCTAAGCTTATAGCTTCTTGAGCTTTAGATGCTTCTTCTGCTGCTGTGGTTGCTGCTTTTGCTGCTGTAGTTGCTGCTTCTGCCGCCTCTTTAGCTTCTCCTTCTAATTTTTTTGCTTCTTCCAAATCGCCTGTTGCAGTTTTTAATTCCCCACTAGCTTCTTTAACTCTTTTATTAGCTTCTTCTGCTGCTGTGGTTGCTGCTTCTGCTGCTGCTTTTGCTTCATCTTGTGTAGGTGTTTTCGCTTCTGCCGCTGCTACCTTATTAAGTTCTAAATTAAAATTAGAAAAATTTGCTTTTACCGGTGCAGCTACTGCAAGTGTAAATGCTAGTGCAACTGATGTAATTCTTTTTCTATTGATTTTATTCATTTGTTTTCCTCCTAAGTCCATTTGTGTAAACTAATCTCTCACTCACTTGTTTCTTAACTAAAGTATACCTCTAAAATATTAAAATTTCCACTAAAATAACATTTTTTAACTTTTGTAACAAGATTTTAATATTTCTGTT
>NZ_JH165061.1:50895-64396 GCF_000227315.1 Peptoniphilus indolicus ATCC 29427
ATGTTTAAAATTAATTTCCCCAAATAAATTTGCTTTATAATGCTTTTTAATTTATATATGTATGTTCGGACGAACCTCGTAAACTCGTGTCGCCCCTACGTTATGTTTATAATGCAAATAAAATTTTAAAACATCAAACAATATAAATTGTCATTAACGGGCGGGCCTATATTTCTTTTCATTCATTTTTTCAATTTCTCCATTTCATTTTACCTTCATATTCAATCTTGCAAAAACGTGCCGTCCCTACTTTTTTTTAAGCATTTTTAATTTTTATAAATCGTAGGGGTCACACGAATGCATCAGCATGAGATCGATCCGATAATCACAATTTAATGAATTTTCAAAAACTTAACTCAATCAATTCATATAAATAATTTTTCATTTTTCAAATTTATTTTCATTTTCGGTCAAACCTCACAAAACTCGTGTCTTCCCCATGTTTAATATCCCCAACTAAAATTGAATGTAAAAAATGGACAATTTTTAAAACTGTCCATTTTAATTATAAATCTTAATTATAAATCATCTTCTATTACACTGCTCTTTGCATAAGCTGAAACTTTGGCTTCAAAGAAATCTGTTTTCACCATATTAGGGTCTGAGTATTCGCTAACCCACGCCATACTCTCCGGCTCTTTTTCAAATCCGGGATAGATTATCCCAAATCCAAGTCCTTTGCTTCTCAAGTTTCCAAGATATTTAATATAACTTCTTATCATATCCATGCTAAGACCTTTTACATTATTGCCTATTGCGTATTCAGCCCATTTTATTTCTTCTTCAACTCCTCTTTCAATCATACTCCTATATTCTTCAATTTTTTCGTCTGTGAAGAGTTGAGGTTCTTCTTTTTTAAGTTCTAATATTATGCTTCTAAACAACCACAGGTGAGAATTTTCATCTCTGTTGATATATCTTATCTCTTGAACTGTACCCGGCATTTTACCAATTCTTCCCAAGGAATAGAAGAACATAAACCCTGAATAGAAATATATTCCTTCAAGCACATAATTGGCTACCAATGTCTTGGCTAAATTATCTTCTGTTCTCTCATAGTAAAAATCATTGTATTGGTCACCTATAAATTTATTTCTCGCAAGCAAAATCGGATCATCTTTCCATTGGTATAATATTTCTGTTCTCTCTTCCGGAGAGCATATTGTATCTAAAATATATCCATAGCTTTGTGAGTGGACAGATTCTTGATAAGTTTGAATATTCAGACATAAATTTACTTCGTTTGCCGTTATAAATTCTGAAAGGTTTGGCAAATTTGCTGATTGTAGTGAGTCTAAAAATACAAGAAAGGAAAGTATTTTGTCGTATGCTGTTTTTTCTGTCGCATCTAATTTTCTATAGTCTTTTATGTCTTGAGTTAAATTTATTTCTTCCGGAATCCAAAAGTTATTCATGGCAAGTCTATACCAATCCGAAACCCAAGAATACTTCATATTATTGAAGTCATTTAAGTTAGTAGTATTGCCATTTATCATTCTCCTCTTAGAGAGTTCTATATCTCCTTTTTCATTAAAAAGAGCTTTTCTCTTTACTTCCATTTTTCCTCCTCATGCACTACAACTGTCACACTCTTCAACTTCTAATGATTTACTTCTCACATAGTAGATAGTCTTAACTTCTTCTTCGCAAGCTTGTATAAATAAGTTCAAAATTCGTTTCATTGTATATTCCGTAGTTATATACAAGTTCACTGATTGTGATTGGTCAAGATGTCTTTGTCTTATTCCTGCTGATTTAATTACCCAAGTTTGGTCAATTTCATGTGCGTTTTCATACAACCAAAATGTTTGTGAGCTAAGTGATGGAGCTACTCTCGGAACGATTTGCCCCTTCTTTTCCTCTAGGAAATATCTCATCATAACCGGATCAACTGCCGCTGTTGTCCCTGCTATTATAGATGTAGACCCTGTCGGTGCAACTGCCATAAGATAAGCATTTCTCATTCCCTTGGCTACTTCATCTCTAAGAGCTTCCCATCTTTCTGATGTGTAGTTTCTCTTTTCAAAGTATGCTCCACTTTGCCAATCTGAACCTTCAAAGTACTCATAACTGCCTTTTTCTTTCGCTATTTCTGCTGATGCTTTAACTGCATAGTAGTTTATGTTTTCATAAAGTTCATCTGCAAATTTTAAATGTTCTTCACTTTGGAACATTATTCCCTGTTTTACCATTGCATGATGATAACCGCTTGTGCCAAGGCCTATTGCTCTGTATCTTCCATTTGTAATCTTTGCATATTCTACCGGATAGTAGTTCAAATCTATTACGTTGTCCAACGCCCTCACTACTGTGCTGACTACATCTTCAAGTTCCTCTTGGTCTGTTATATTTATATTCCCAAGCACTAAAGATGCTAAATTACACACTACAAAATCTCCCGGTTTTGTAGTTGTAACTACAACTGTTTCGCCATTTACATCTACTATTTCCTTTGAAACCGATTCAATTTCAGAAGTATTTTGAGCTATTTCTGTGCACAAGTTTGATGAATAGATAACTCCCTTGTGTGAGTTTGGATTGTATTTATTTACTACATCTCTATTGAATATAAATGGAGTTCCTGTTTCCACAGTGGATTTTATGATGAGCCTTACCATATCTTTCACACTCATCACTCTCTTTTCTATTCTATCGTCTTCAATACACTCTTTATACCTTCTAACCCACTCGTCACCAAAATAGTCTTCAAGAGCATATCCTCTATAAGTTAGAATTTCATGTGGACACATCATATACCAATTTGCATCTAAGTCATTCTTCGCAAGTTCCCAGAAATAGTTTGGGAAACAAACTGCCGGAAAGACATCGTGTGCTTTCATTCTGTCGTCCCCATTATTTGTTCTTAACTGTAAAAACTCAGGAATATCTTTGTGCCATACGTCTAAATAAACCGCACAAGCGCCCTGTCTCATTCCAAGTTGATCTACTGCAACTGCTGTATCATTTGCAAGTCTTATCCAACGAATTACGCCTCCTGCAACGCCTTTAAACCCTCTTATATCTGAGCCCATTGCCCTAACTTTCCCAAAATACAATCCCATTCCGCCACCGTGTTTTGAAACTTGTGAGAAATTGGTTATTGAACGGTATATTCCATCTAAGTTATCCGGTACTGTGTCAATGAAACATGAAGAAAGTTGATGGAAAGGCTTACGTGCATTTGACATTGTTGGGGTTGCCATTGTAACCTTTAAATTTGAAAGTATATCATAGAATTTCTTTGCCCAATAAACTCTGTCATTTTCTCTCATTGCCAAGTGCATTGAAATTCCCATGAACATTTCTTGCACTTTTTCAAGTACAACTCCGCTCATGTTTTTTATTAAATATCTCTTGTATACTAATTCCAAGCCTGAGTAGTTGAATAATTCATCTCTTTGTGGCTGTATATAGTTTTCAAGCTCTTCTATTTCTTCCACTGTGTAGTTTTCAAGTATATACTTGCCATACAAATTTTCTTTAGTTAACAACTTAATTTTATCTGCAAAGCTATATATTTCGTGCTTGTTAGATTCTTTGTCTATGTTTCTGTTAATATTAAAACTTAAAAATCTCCCTGCTATATACTCCCATTTAGGTGCGTCCTTTGAAGTTAATTCACTTGCCGCTTTTATAAGTGAATTTATAATATCTTCAAAGCTCATATTTTCTTTTGCAAATGATGTAAATTTTGTATACAGACTTCCCAATTCATATACGTCTTCTTTGAAGTCTTTTTGAATTTTTTTCATTACTTCAAGTAGTTCAACATCGTCAAAATAATCCGAAAAGTCTTCTAATACTTTTCTCATTTTGTGATGAGACGCTCTATATAAAATATATGATTTTACAACTGTATAGTAGTTGTATTCTATCAATGTTATTTCTACTAAATCTTGAATTTCTTCAACTGTTACAACATGGTCTTTTGGAAAGTTGTTTTCTACCTTTTTTGAACATCAACTGCCATCTGTTCCAATATATCTTCTTTATATGGTTTAGAAACTGATATAAATGCTTTTTCTATTGCTCTTTTTATCTTTTGCACATCAAATTCTACAGTTTTTCCACTTCTCTTTATTATTATCATTTCTACTCCCTAAGTATTATATTAATAAATTAAATATACCCATAAAAACTACAAATTAAAGTTTAATCTTCTGCCCAATCAAAAGCTCTTGAAACTGCTTTATGCCAAAGTTTGAGCTTGTTTTCTCTGGTTTCATTTGTCATATTCGGCTCAAACTTTTTGTCTCCATTAAATTTTTTTAAAATTTCATCTATCGATTTAAACATCCCAACGCCAAGTGCCGCCAAAAATGCCGCTCCTCTAACTGTTGACTCTATGTTTTCAGGTCTTATTACTTCTCTATTTATAATATCCGCTTGGAACTGCATTAAAAAATCATTTGAGCTTGCTCCGCCATCTACTTTCAAAGTTTTTAGCTCTCCCAAATCTTCTTCCATAGCCTTTAAAACATCATTTGATAAATATGCCATAGACTCCAAAGTCGCCCTTACTAAATGAGCTTTCTTCACACTTCGTGTCAAACCACATATTATTCCTCTTGCATACTGATTCCAATACGGAGCTCCAAGTCCAGTAAATGCCGGCACTACATAGCAACCTTCTGTATCATCTACTTTGTTTGCCAAATATTCTGAGTCTTCTGCTGAGTCGATAAGTTTTAAATCATCTCTAAGCCATTGTATAGATGAACCCGCTATAAAAATTGAGCCTTCTAGTGCATAAGTTATTTTTTCATCTATTCCCCATGCAATGGTTGAAACCAACCCATTTTTAGATTCAACTCTCTTATCTCCCGTATTTATCAAAAGAAAAGCTCCAGTTCCATAAGTATTCTTTGCCTCAGCTTCTTTAAAACAACCTTGTCCAAATAGAGCTGCCTGTTGGTCTCCAACAGCAGATGATATTTTTATTTCTTCTCCAAAAAATTCTCTTGATGTCTTTCCGTATACTTCGGCAGTGTTTTTAACTTCAGGCAACATACATCTTGGTATATCCATTAAATTTAAAAGTTCCTCGTCCCATTCTAAAGTGTTTATGTTATATAGCATTGTTCTTGAAGCATTTGAATAATCTGTCACATGTACTCCCTTTGTGAGTTTCCAGATTAAAAAAGTTTCCACTGTTCCAAACAGCAATTCGCCATTTTTGGCTCTCTCTTTTGCACCTTCTACATTATCTAAAATCCATTTTATCTTTGTCGCCGAAAAGTATGCATCAATTTCAAGCCCGGTTTTTTGATATATCTCATCTCTATGTCCATTTGCTTTTAAATAGTCGCAGTACTTTGAAGTTCTTCTACACTGCCAAACAATTGCATTATACAAAACTTCTCCTGTTGTCTTGTCCCACACAATTGTCGTCTCACGTTGATTTGTTATGCCTATTGAGACTATATCCTTTGCATTTATGTTTATCTTAGCCATAGCTTCAACAGCTGTTCCAAGTTGAGTTGAAAATATTTCATTTGGGTCTTCTTCAACCCAACCGGGTTTTGGAAATATTTGCTTAAGTTCCTTTTTAGCTGAGGATACTATGTTGAATTCACTGTCAAATATCAACGTTCTACAACTCGTCGTTCCGGAATCAAATGCCATTATATACTTTTTCATAAACACCCTCCTCATTAAATTTTAGCATATTCTTGTGTATTTTTTGTTTACACTTGCATTTCTTTAGTATCTTTTTAAAATTAATAATAAAAAAATCACCCAAAATTATTTTAGGTGATCATTCTTTATTATATAACTAATATTCAATTTGTTCTACAATCGATTCATCTATTGCAAAAGTATGTTCTTTGTCAGGGAAAATACCTTCTTTGATTTCTTTATCATATTCTCTAAAAGCTTTTATCATATCTTCTCCAATATTTGCAAAGTGTTTTACAAATTTAGCTTTAAATTCTGTATACATTCCCAACATGTCCTGATAAACTAAAACTTGTCCATCACATTTGTTCCCAGCGCCTATTCCAATAGTAGGTATCTTTAACATTTTAGTTATCTCTTCTGCCAATCTGCCTGGTACGCATTCTAATACCACGGCAAATGCTCCTGCAGCTTCTACTGCTTTTGCATCTTCCACTAGTTTTTTTGCCCCTTCTATATCTTTTCCTTGTACCCTAAATCCACCAAGAGCATTTATTGCTTGAGGAGTTAAACCAATGTGTGCACAAACAGGTATTCCCGCATTTACTATAGCTCTTATCTCTTCTGCTACCTCTGCTCCACCTTCAAGTTTAACTGCATTAGCTCTCCCTTCACTCATAAGTCTCCCAGCATTTATTACAGCATCTCTCACTCCTGTGTTATATGTCATAAAAGGTAAATCACATACAATCAAAGTATTTTTAGCACCTCTTGAAACTGCTTTTGAATGATGAATCATGTCTTCAAGTGTTACACTCAAAGTATCTTCGTATCCCAACATAGTCATCCCCAAACTATCCCCAACCAAAATAGCATTTATGCCGGCTTCATCCACTAATTTAGCTGTAGTATAGTCATAGGCTGTCAACATAGAAAGTTTAACACCTTCTTCTTTAGCTCTTCTAAAAGTTAAAACAGTATTTTTCATAATAGTCTGAAATTAATCAGTCCCCTCACTTTCTAATAATTTTTTCAATCCAGAATAATCCCTATTAGGATTTTTTTCTTTTGCAATTTCTACCAAATATTTACTTAAGTTAATGTAGATTTCTTTTTCTAATTCAAAATTTCCATCTTTAATAGAATCTATATGTCCTTTTACAGTTCTTAAATCATTTCTTTCCACAGGCCCAGTCAAAGTTTTCAAAATCCCTTTTTGAAAAAATGCATTTATATTAGATTCTCCTAATACAGACAGTGCCATTAACGCTTCTTTTTCTGTAAAGTCATATTGTGTAAGTAGTTCAACTGAAATATTTGATAAAGCCAAGACCAAATTACTTATAAATACTGTAGCCAAATGATATTTTCTCTTATCATCTTCATAAATTAATTTAGTTGGATTCCCATTTAATTTCAACTCATCTTGAATTATGCTTACAGCTTTTAAATCCCCCTCCAAAGTAAAAAAAGCACTACTCAAAGCCTTGTACGATTCTTCTTTATTGGATATTGCCAACATAGGATGAAAAGAACAACAATTAACTTTTTTAATAGTACTATCGAAGAAAATTTTAGAAGACAAGCTACCACTACAATGACAAACTACTTTGTCTTCAATATTTAATTTTAAAAGTTGCTTCCAAACTCTACTTATTTCATCATCAGGGACAGTTATTATAAGAATTTGATTCTCATCCACCATCTTTTTTAATGATTCATATGCCAAAGTTTTGGTAAGATCTGCACTATATTTTGAACTATCTGCATTTCGGCTGTAATAGCCAGATAATTCAAGATTTCCTTTTTTAAATAGATACAAACCCAAACTGGTGCCAACTTTTCCGGCACCTATAATCCCTACTTTATAAATAGTTATCACCTCCTCAAGAGTATAATACTAAAATAGCGATTTTAAACTTCAATAATGTATAGTTTCCTTCGAATACTATCAAAATTTATTATAAGTGATCAATAATTTTAATTCAAATGTTTTAATATTTTAATCATTAAAAAAAGTCCGACTTTCGCCAGACTATTTTTTTTAAAAAGCAGGAACTACTGCTCCTTCAAATTTTTCTTCTATCACCTTTTTAGCTGCATCTGAATTTAAAACTTCTATAAGTTTCTTAAACTTCTCTTGTCCTTCTTCACCTGTTCTAACTGCAACTAAGTTTGCATAAGGAGAGTCTCCTGATTCTAATAAAAGTGCATCTTTTGAAGGTACTAACCCTGCTCCAAGTGCATAATTTGCATTTATTACTGCCAACTCTGCATCTTTGTATGTGTTAGGTATGTTTTGTGCTTCCATTGCAACAAATTTTAAGTTCTTTGAATTTTCAACTATATCTGCTTCTGTAGAAAGTAGGTTTGAACTATCTTTTAATTTGATAAGGCCTACTTGTTCTAAAAGTAATAGTGCTCTTCCACCATTTGTAGCATCATTTGGAATTAAGATTTCTCCACCGTCTTTAATTTCTTCAACAGTTTTTACTTTGTCTGAGTACACTCCCATCGGTTCAATGTGTACATTCCCCACTGAAGTAAGTTCTAAATTGTTTTGTTTAGTAAATTCTTCAAGATATGGTCCGTGTTGAAAATAATTTGCGTCTAAATCTCCTGCTGCCAATTGTTCATTTGGTTGTATATAGTCATCAAATACTACTGCTTCAACTTTTAGGCCGGCTTCTTCAAATTGTGGTTGAAGCGCTTCTATGATTTCTGCATGCGGTGTTGGTGAAACGCCAATTTTTATTGTGTTATCTGCTACTTCTGTCTTTGTTGCTTCTTTTGCATTCCCCGCTTGATTTGCTTTTTGTGCTCCATTTCCACAACCAACAAGTGCTAATGAAAGTCCTACTACTGCTAATATTTTCTTCATGTTCTTCCCCCTACTTTTTATCAATTTTGTTTTCTAAATAAGTTCCTACAAATTGTATTATTTGTACTAATGCAACTATTAGTATTACAGCTACCCAAAGTATTTCATATCTCTTGTATGAATAACCATATCTAACGGCAACTTCTCCAAGTCCGCCACCTCCAATAGCCCCTGCCATAGCTGAATAACCAATTATGTTTATAATAACCATTGTTATACCATTTATAATTTGTGGCATAGCTTCTGGAATTAAAACCTTTTTTACTATTTGACTGTTTGTTGAGCCCATTGACTTGGCTGCTTCAAGTATACCTCTGTCAATTTGTGACAAATATCCCTCCATTAATCTTCCAAAGAATGGGATTGCAGATGCTGCAAGTGGAATTATAGTTGCTGCCGTTCCATAAGCTTTCCCAACTACAAGTCTCATCAAAGGTATCAATATCAACATCAAAATTATAAATGGTACTGATCTAAAAAAATTTACCAGTGAATCTAAAACTGAATACAATTTTGAATTCTCTCTTAAACCCTCAGGTCTTGTCAGTGTTAAAATTATTCCAAGCGGCATCCCCAACAACACAGCTATTGCAGATGATACAAAAACCAATATCAATGTCTGTGGTATTGCCGGAGCCACAATATTCCAAGCTTCTGATACAAACTCCATTACAATACCTCCACGCTTACTTTTGAATTTTTAAGATACTCTATAGCTTTATCAACTTCTACATCTTCTCCGGTTATCTCAATAGTCAAGTACCCCATTGCACCCTCTGTAACTTTATTTACATTTGCTGAGATTATGTTGAAGTAAACTTCATATTTTTTCAAACATTTAGATAGTATCGGCTCTGCTACATTGCCCCCATCGTATACAAGTCTTAATAACTTTCCTTTAAATTCACTTGCTACAATTTCTTCTGCAACATCTAAGTGTTGAATAAATGACCTTGTCAATGCAGTCTTAGGATTTCTGAAAAGTTGATTTGTTTCATTTTCCTCAACTATTTTCCCGTGATCCATCACTGCTATCCTATCGCAAATATCTTGCGCCACTTCCATTTGATGAGTTATCATCACTATGGTCATCTGATATGTTTTAACAACCTTTTTTAACAACTCTAATATCGTCTTTGTATTAGCCGGGTCGAGTGCTGAAGTTCCCTCATCAGATAACAATATCTTTGGGTTTGTTGCAATACTTCTCGCTATTGCAACTCTTTGCTTTTGACCACCTGATAGCTCAGACGGATATGCATTTTTCTTTTCTTCAAGGTCTATAAACTTGAGCAGTTCATTAACTCTCTCGTCTATTTTTTCTTTTGAAACCTTCGATATTTCTAGTGGATATGCTATATTTTGATAAACTGTCTTTTGCATAAACAAGTTGAAATTTTGAAATATCATTCCAATCTCTCTTCTTTCTTCTAAGAGTTGAGATTCTGACAAGTCCAATATATTTTTCCCATCAACTATAATTTCTCCACCGGTGGGTTCTTCCAGTCTATTTAAACATCTTACCAAGGTGCTCTTCCCCGCGCCTGATAATCCGATTATTCCATATATTTCACCTTTTTTAACCGAAAAGCTAACATCGTCTACAGCTTTAAAAATTTCGCCGTCTAATTTAAACTCTTTGGTTAAATTTTTTACTTCTATCATTTATTCCTCCGATATGCGTTAATGCATGTAAAAAGTATAATTTTATTTATCAGTTGAGTCAAGCTATCTAGTGTTTGATGTTTTTTATCTTGAGTTATAACTTTTATGAATATCAAAACAAAAAAATAAGTAGCACATCAGAGTTTTCTGACACACTACCTACATTTTAGTCTTGTGATTTTTCAATCAATTCACCAGTTTGAGCATTGTATGAATAATTTAATTCAGGAACATCATGTCCGTGTAATTCAACTTCTACAACATTCAATCCATCTTCAACTGAAAGTTTCCATGCTGTGTTGTAATATTTATCTCTTCCGGCATCTTCAATAGCCTTTTTAGCTAGCTCCATTACTTTCGCAACAAGAGTTTCATCTATAAAACCATCACTGTCAGTATCTTTTTCTTTTTCATCTCTTGTAACATCGCCTGTTATAGGATCGATTTCAACTTCAAATTCCTCAGCTCCGTTTGAGCCTTGTATTTCATAGTAAAACCCCTTGTTGTCATCATTGTCTAATGAAATGGATTCTATTTTTGCATCATCATGTACTTCTTTGAACTTAGCTACTGCTTCTTCAGGTTTTACTTTTATATTTTCGTGAGTTGCTGCAGTTACTGCGTCTGCGTTCTTTTCTCCCTTTAACTTGTCTTCCACTGTATTTTTAACATCGCCAGCTTTTTCTACCGCCGAGTTTTTAACTTCTTCAGCTTTATTTGCCATACTGTCTACAGCATTTTTAGCTTGTTGTTGACAACCAACTAATACCAAAGATAGTGCTGTTACAGATAATATTTTCTTATTCATATTCTCCCCCTATTCTTTTTATTTATATCCCCATATTTAGTACAAACTAAACATTTTTAGCAAATACATTGTATATTGCAGATATAGCTTTGTCGTAGTCTTTTTCCAGTATACCTACAATTATATTCAACTCAGATGCGCCTTGAATAATCATCTTTATATTTATATTCTCTTCACCTAATGCTGAAAATATTTTTGCTGAAGTTCCAACTCTATCTTGCATTCCTTGTCCTACAACTGTTATAAGTGCAATACCATATGAAATAGTTACTTTATTTGGATTACAAAAAGTTTTCAACTCAGAGATTATAGTATCTGCCTTACCTATTATCTGAGAGCTTGGTACTATAAGAGATAGTGAGTCTATTGATGAAGGCATATGCTCTAAAGTTACATCATTTACTTCAAGCACAGACATTACTTTTCTATGAAATCCCTTATCTGAATTCATCTTTATCTTTTCTATGTTAATTACTGCAAATTCTTTTTTACCTGTAACTCCTGTGATTTCTATATCAGATTTTTTTCGCTCATAAGGAACTATCATTGTTCCTTCATCTTCTGGCATAAAAGTATTTTTTATTTGAATTGGAATCCCAGCAGATTGAACCGGCAAAATCGCCTCTGAATGTAAAACTGAAGCTCCTGCATAAGACAACTCTCTAAGCTCTCTATAAGTAAGTTCTCTAACTTCTCTTGGCTTTGGAACTATTTTGGGATCAACTGCCAAGAACCCACTTACATCAGTCCAATTTTCATATAAGTCTGCTCCTACGCCCCTCGCAATTATAGAACCTGTTAAATCTCCTCCACCTCTTGAGAAGGTTTTGACCTTTCCACTTATATTCACTCCATAAAATCCAGGGATTACAGCAAATTCATATTTTTCTTTCATCTCATTTATTGCTGTGTAAGTTTTTTTATCGTCTATATTCCCTTTCTTGTCAAAGAAAATCAATTCTTTTGCATCTACAAACTCATATCCCAAAAGTTTTGCCAATATTTTTGCGTTTAAATATTCTCCTCTTGAAGCAATATAATCTTTGGACTCATTGGCCATATTTTTTGTAAATTCTTCAAATTCCGAGTCTAAATCTATTTCAACACCTACTTTTGAAATAATATCTTGGTATTTTTTCAATACTTTATTAAGTATGTCATCACTATTTATATTATTTACCTCTAAATCATAAGCTAAATATAATAAATCAGTTACCTTAGTGTCAAAACTGTTTACTTTACCAGGTGCTGAAGCGACTATATATCTTCTTGTTAAATCACTATTTAGAATTTCTCTTACATTTAAAAATCTATCTCCGCTTGCTAATGATGAACCACCAAACTTTGAAACTTTAATCATCTGTCTTTCTCCTCCTGATACTTTTTGTATATATTACACTATTTAAGACAGATTTTCATCTTTAATTGATATATTGTTTTAATTTTTATAAAAAAGTACATAAAAACCTTGAAGCAAAACTTCAAGGTTATAATTCTGGTGCACCTTCACGGACTCGAACCGTGGGCCCACTGATTAAGAGTCAGTTGCTCTACCAACTGAGCTAAAGGTGCGCATGTTTGATAACAAAAGATATTTTACACTCATTTTTTTATTAAGTCAAGTATTATTTCCAGACTTATTTATACATCAAAAAAGAGCCTGGGCATTGGCTCTTTTTATATGCGTTATATGCGTTTAAATTTATGCTCTTCGTCCTAGTTCAGAATCATAACGATACAAACCCGTCCAAGATTCTCCCAATCTTTCCATTTTTTCAACAATTCCTCTGAAAGTAGCTTCTTCTTCAACTTGTTCTTTTATATATCCACCTAAGAATTCAAGAATTTCATAATTTTTTTCTACAGTCGCTTGTTCATAAAGATTTCTAATTCTCTTTGTAACTTCTTTTTCATGTTCTAAAGCTGTTTTAAATAGATTTGTAAAACTTCCGTATTCAGCTTCTGGTTTTTCAATTGCTTCATAAACCGGCACTGAATCTAAAAGGAATATAAATTTATAAAAATCCATAGCGTGTTCTAATTCTTCTTTTGCTTGGAAGTTCATGAAGTGTGCGAATCCATCCATTCCCTTGCTCTTGCAATAAGAAGACATAGCTGCGTAAATATATGCGCTACTAATTTCAAAATTCATTTGTTCATTTAAGCTTTCTATTAAATTAGTCATATTTCCTTCCTCCTACATTAATTCCTACTAATTTGAGCCATAAAGTTCATATACTCCATAAAGTTTAACTTTTAGTTCAACTAATTTTTCAACAACTTCAGGAATTTCACTCGTCAAAATATTTAAACTCATTCCATTGTATTTAAGTTTTCCCAATCCATAATATTTAGACTCCACAGAATTAAAATTATCCAATAGAATTTTAATATTTTTATCCATATCTCCAATCAAAAAGAAAACATTTCTTTTTTCATCTGTTTCTTGAATATTTATTTTGTTAATTAACAAAGTGTTATCCATTAGTCATCTACCTCTCTGAGAATACTTTTACCCCTTTTAAACT
>NZ_JH165061.1:65018-68036 GCF_000227315.1 Peptoniphilus indolicus ATCC 29427
ATCTAGTGATACATTCACATCATTAGCCTTTAATTTAATATATTTATTTTATTCCTGTCTATATTAAAAACTTCCATAGGTATTTTAACCGTTTTAAAAGAGCCATTATAATCATAATTTTCAGTGAATTGTTGGAACTTAGAAATTTCAACTTTTATTTTAGGCTGTAGTTTTGCATAGTCTTCAAGCTTAACGCTTTTTGCATTTCCAAAATCATCTATTAATTCAATTTCTAAATCCGTCCCATTATAATTTTCTTCTTTATCATTTGTCATAACGTCTAAACTCAAATACTTTTTAACCGGCACATAATCTACAAAGCTAAAAATATACTCCCCACTTCCACTAATTAAAAGTGAATTATCTTCTGTGTCAAAATCACCTATATATGTGCTTTCTTCAGTAACACTCAATTTATCAAACCTTGTCCTTCCATGTGAAAATGTAGTTAAATCATAATCTTCATCAAAATTTGCTATCACATTAAAAGATGAATTTTGATACCTACTCCACACAGGCGTTGATATTTCTTTATACTCTTCAGGATTTTTTACCAAATTCAAATCACCAGTATTGAAAAAACTTGCTTTTAGAAATTCTCCTATCAGAGAACTTGCCATCTTTTGTTGTTCTCCTGATTTTAAAAGAGAAGCTCTGCTTAAAAACCATGATTTAGGGGGGTCAGTGTCCATTTCCCACTCACTGTTAAATTTTCCATGATTTGCATTGCCTAGATATATTGCTGATTTAAATCTCCCATCATCCAATGAAGTGTTGTTGTATAATTTCATTCCATCAAAACCGTCTACATCAGAATCATGAGTTCCGTGTATTGTCAAAAAGTTTATTCCTTTTAACTTTAAATCTTTATTTGCAAAATTATATTGGTCTACAGTGGGTGCAATTGCGACCACAGCTTTAGATTTAAAGTCATATTTTATTTTTTTCCCATTGTCAGGGTTATATTTTAAATTCAATAACTCAGCCGCAATACTCGCTGCTTCTCCGCCTCTTGAGTGCCCTATAAATGCAATTTGGTTCCTATCGAATAAATTTTCAAACTCAGTTTTGGTTTCGCTACTCTTAATCAAATATTCCAAATTGTCCAACAATAAGTATGCCCTTGCATCATTTTCATTTTTTAATCCAAATTTAGAAAATCCATTTAACATATTCATATCTACACTTGCCATGGCTATTCCCTGTCTTGCCAATTGCTTTCCAAGATAGTCATATCCCAAATAGCTTGGCGTTGTAAATCTGTGATTGCCGTGAGCCAAAATTACAAGCGGTACATTGGTAGCTCCCTCAGGATACCAAAGTCTTCCCTTGATGGGAACTTCACTAAGTGTCTTAGAAAAATATTTATCTCTTACCAACTTAGTTTTTCCCGAATATTTAACATACGGCCTCAAATTGACACTATCACCTTGATAATCTTTATATTCTGCTGAATATATTATATTTTCTTCAATAGTTCTATCTGCTACATTTTCAAAATTATGTTTATTTTCAACCCCTGGATAAATTATAAATATCGATGTTGCTCCAACTACCACAGCTGTTAATATCATTGTTATAATAGGTAAAACTTTTTTGTTTTTTAAAGCACTTATGCTCTTTGAAAATATCATAAAAATCAAAGTACTTACAAGTGCCACTACAACTTCTTCAAGCTGTGACCAGTCCATTTCATCTGCAACATCATCTATAAATTTATAGAGCACAAAAACTCCAATACAAAGTATCACAAGATTTGAAGTCCTAATTCGTTTAATAAATATAGCCAATATTTTTAAAATAAAAAAACAAATACTTATTAATATATATAGTACAACCGAACTTCCTATAAACGCTGCAATTAGCGGAACTCCCAAATCAATTATGTAAAAATATACATTTGTAGCCAATAATCCTGCAAAAATAGCTTTTAAAATTCTCTCTGCCGGCTTTATTCTTCCGTATTGATTCCTTAAAAAGCTTTGAATTTTTGCAAGCAACCGTATTAATATTGCTTTAATCTTCATAAAAAAAGGCGGTTCATCCGCCCATCACTCCTTCTCAAGTTCTTTTAATTCTTCAGGTCTTGCCTCTTCATCCTTTAGTGTAGAAGTCATCCCTAGATACTTTTTATTAAATTTACCCGTTCTCTTAACTTCACTTATATCATAAAATTCTATTTCTGAATCTTCTTCGTCTGAGAACATAACTTTTACCAACTCTTGAATTGTATAACTTGATATTACAGTACCCTTGCCTTGCTCCGTTTCGACAACTTCTCCAATCTTAGGCATTCTCTTTATTATGCACTCATATCCATCTTGTTCATACTTTAAGCAACACATAAGTCTTCCACATACACCTGAAATTTTAACAGGATTTAGAGAAAGTCCTTGGTCTTTTGCCATTTTTATAGATACAGGATTGAATTCTGACAAGAATGAAGAACAGCAAGTTTCTCTTCCACAACATCCAAGAGCTCCAACTACCTTAGCTTCATCTCTTACACCTATCTGTCTAAGCTCTATTCTGGTTCTAAATATTGTTGCCAAATCTCTGACAAGTTCTCTAAAATCTACTCTTCCCTCTGCTGTAAAATAGAATAGTAGTTTTGATTTATCAAAAGTATATTCAGCATTTATAAGATTCATCTTCAAATTATGGTGCTCTGCTCTATCTTCAAATATGATCATAGCTTCCCTTGCTTTATTTCTGTTATCTATATGTTCAGATTTATCTTCATCTGTTGCTATTCTTAAAACTGATTTTAGCTCTGATTTTATCTCTTCTTCGTCAATCTCTTTCTTTATTACAACCCTTCCAAATTCTAACCCTCTTATCGTTTCTACTATTACGTCATCTTCGATTTTTGCACCAGTTGATTTAGGGTCAAAGTAATAAATTTTACCAGTTTTCTTAAACCTGACGCCAACTACGTCTAACACTATATTCCTCCTATGAAGAGTTGCCCTATGGTCAACTCAAAATTTGCATTATCCTTTAAATATTGTTTTGTCC
>NZ_JH165061.1:68086-81039 GCF_000227315.1 Peptoniphilus indolicus ATCC 29427
TATCCTTTAAATATTGTTTTGTCCTTTGAATTTGTCTATATATTTCAAGGGCTTGTTTAGTTGATATATTTTGTTTTTGAATGTAATTTATCTTATCTATATTTATATAAAAAGATCTGCTCACATTCTCGTTAAATATTATTACATCTCTTAAAAAGATACTATATATATTAAAAAATTCGTCTAAATTTTCTTTATTTTCTTCAAAAAATTCCATTTCTCTGAAAGGGTCTGTATTTAAATTTATAAGTCTATCTATTAATTCAAAACTTTTATCTCTAAATGCTATAGCAGACGCGTCAGTAGCATATTTCATTGCTCTTTTTACAGAACCCACTGATATCCTTGAAAATAAATTTGCATTTTGACTATCAAGTCCTATATTGTGAACTAGGAAATCACTTATTTCTTCATCATCAACATCTTTGAACTTTATAAGTCTACTTCTTGAAGCAATGGTTGGAAGTATATTTGAAATTGACTTTGCTATCAAAATTATCTTCAAATACTCTTCCGGCTCTTCCAATGTCTTTAGGAGAGCATTTTGCCCACTTACACTCACGTTTTCAAAACCATCTATGATAAACACTTTATACTTTCCCGAAAATGGATTCTTCTTAGACTCACTTATAAGTTCTTCGATTTGTTCCTTTTTGATGGAATTTCCCCTTACAACGTGTAAATCTAAGGTGCTATCCCCCAAAATTTTCTTGGCAAAAGCTTTAGCCAGTGTGAATTTACCAACTCCCTCACTCCCAATAAATAAATAGGCGTGGTTTATATCCCCAGTTTCTATATTCTTTTCAAGTTCCTGCTTCGCATCTCTATTTCCTACGAAATCTATTAACATTAAATTCTCAAATTATCTTCAACATCTACTACAAAAATTGTAGCTCCTGAAACATTAAATTTACCTTGTTCAGTTTCAACACGTTCTTCTTTAGTAATTTCTTTGAATATAGAATAAACTTTTTCAATTTCAGACTCTTCGCACCCTAAAAGTAGAGTTGAGTTTCCATTTTTAAAAAATCCTCCCGATGAAGAAATCTTTGTTACATAAACTCCCTCATCATAAAATCTATCCATGATTTCATCTATAAACTTCTCTTGCACTATCGCAATCATCATTTTCATAATCTAAAACCTCTTAAAATCTTCTACGTTTAAAACAAATGAATTAGCTCCACCAACAGTAACCTTTATAGGCATAGGTAACATTGCAGTTCCCGGTATGTTTATAGTCTGTATAGTTCTTGTAACTTCTCTTGTCTTTGCATTATTTTTTACAACTGTTAAATATTCATCAACTTTATCATCTTCTACCCCGGATAAAAGAGTTGAATTTCCACTCTTTAAAAATCCTCCCGTAGTGCTCATTCTAGTAACTCTAAATCCTGCTTTTGTGATTTCTTCAGTTAACTTTTCGGCATCAACATCTTGAATAATTGAAATTATTAACTTCATTTTCTATCCAACCTTTCCAAAATGACATCCATACAGTTTTGAAAAACTTCTTCAACCGACTGTGTTGCGTCTATTACAGTATATCTGCCACTTTTAATCAAACTCTCATAGCCTTCTCTTACTTTAGAGTGAAACTCTCCCTTTTCCAGTTCAAGTCTATCTCCTCCAGCTTTTAACTTTCTCTCAACAGAATTATTTTGCTTTACATCAAATAAAAACGTTATATCCGGTGAAACTTCTCCAACAGCAAAATCGTTTATCTCTTGCACTTGTCTTTCCCCAAGACCTCTCGCATAACCCTGATATACTAATGAAGATACTATAAATCTTTCACATATAACTATTTTACCCATTTTTAATGCCGGTTCTATCAACTGTTCAACATGTTGAGCTCTAGAAGCTGCATATAAAAGCGCTTCTGTTCTTGATGTCATCTCAACATTGTTATTATCTAATATAAAATCTCTAATCTTCTCAGAAATTTCAGTTCCACCAGGTTCTCTAGTTTTCAAACAATTAAACCTTCGTGAAAGTTTTTCATAAACTTTATTTGCAATTGTAGTTTTCCCACACCCATCAGGTCCTTCGAAAGCTATAAACAAACCTCTCATTTAACTACCTCTACCTTATTATCTACAACTCCTGAAAGTTTAGGATATCTCTGAAGTTCAGCCACAATTTCTCTTGTAAACTCTTCCCCATAAGATATAATAGGTACTCCAGGTGGATAGAGCATTACTATCGCACTTGAAATTCTTCCTATTGAGTCCTCTAATTCCACCATTTCAGTTTCACTTTCAAAAGCTTCCTTAGGTGATATTACAACTTTCGGCAATATCTCTCTATAATTCTCATCTATATTTTGATAAACTCCAACCGAAATATCTTTTAAAGCTTTTTCTAAGCACTTAAAGTCTTCAGTTTCATCAATTACCGATAAAATACACAGAGCATAGTATAAATCACCCATTTCTAATCTTATATTATATCGTAAAGCCAACTCATTAACAACGTTAAGCCCACTGTGACCTTTAGTTCTAAAAGCAAGTTTTAAAATATCTACATCGGCAACAGAGTTATCTTCTATTTCCAAAAATTCAACTATTCCCTTTAAATTTTCTTTAAACTCTTTTACTTCTTTCTCTATTTTTTCAAATCCGCCTTTTCTTTCTAAATAATCAATTCCAAATTCACTGGATAACATAGAAAGATACGATGGAGAAGATGACATCAATAAATTCATCATCTTTAAAACTTTTTTATGCGCTATATCACAATTTACATGTAGCATTGCTGAGCCGGTCAAGCTTGGCAATGTCTTGTGTGTGGAATGCACAATCACGTCTGCATATCTAACAGCCGACAATTCTCTCTGTCTTGAAAAAATCAAATGCCCCCCGTGAGCCTCATCAACTATCAATTTACACCCATTGTTGTGAACAATTTCAGAAAGCTCTTTCAAATTCAAAATCATTCCATAATAGTTAGGACTTGTTAATACAACCAACTTTATATTTTTATTAGATTTTAATTTTTTATCCAATTCAATTGGGTCAACTCCCAATAAAAGTTGTCTTTCTTCATCAAACTTTGAATTTATAAATTCTAAATTTAAATCAAATTGCACTGCACTATTGTATATTGACTTATGAGAATTTCTCTGTATCAAAATTGTATCGTTGGGCTTTGTTAAAAGTGAGATTGCTATCTTTAAAGCCATTGTAGAGCCCTCTGTTATAAAGTAACTTCTCTTGACCCCAT
Organism: Peptoniphilus indolicus ATCC 29427; assembly: GCF_000227315.1. Lineage (GTDB taxonomy): Bacteria > Bacillota > Clostridia > Tissierellales > Peptoniphilaceae > Peptoniphilus > Peptoniphilus indolicus. The sequence goes on from NZ_JH165061.1 coordinate 71,312, forward strand.
AAATTTCAGCTATCTCTTCTTCACTTTTTAGGATGCACTCTTCGGGCTCCATCAAATTATCTGCACCAACAACCTCTGTTATATCATCCCTAAAGTCAAAATCATATATATCTTTGGACTTGTGCCCCGGCATTGAAAATGCACTTTGTCCTCTCAAATTTTTTAATGCTTCAAAAATATATCTCTTCATAATTACATTATAATTAATTTTAAAAATTATTTCGATGTTTAAAATAAAAAAGGACTTCTCGTTAAAAAGAAATCCTTTAAATATTAATTTTAAAATGCTGAATTTCTAAGCACTTCTTCTCCATATCCTCCTGCTTGAGGTAATGGCATATTAGTCGAATTTGGAGCTCTGAAAACTCTAATAGGTCTAACCCCCACTTCTTTAGCTGCCAAGACATCATCATCACTATCTCCGTAGTGAATAGCAACATTGTGTTTCTTTATGAAGTAAGATTTGTCATATTTAAATCCTTCTCTTGGAGTATCTGCTGTATAGTCAATAGGATTTACTTTTTGCATATTAAAATAATTTTTCAAATTGTTAGCAGTCTTATCAAGATAGCCTTCTTTATACATACTTCCTCTTGTTCTACCTGTTATAAAGAATATGTTATCTCCTCTTTCCATATGCATCTTTATTATTTCTTTTGTAGACAATTTAGGAATTGAATGAGAATCACCTTCAAGTGCAACATAGTCCCAGAACTTTTGGTCTTTTAAGAAATCAAACTTTCCTGGAGTAAGTACTGTTTTTCCATATTGGAAATATTGACTTGAGAAAAGTAATGTATCGTCTATATCAAAACTTACATTAATAGGTCCCTTGTCCTTCAAAGAATTTTTAATATCTTCTACTGATACGTATTTTATAAATGCAGCATCACTTTGAACAGTAACTCCCGGTTGAGTATATTTAACTTTAGGTCCTGCAGCAAACGATACCATAGGCGCCGCTAATGTCACAGCTAAAGTTAAAATTGTACCTGTCTTTAAAATCTTATTTTTTATATACATACTATCACTCCTTTATCATAATATACCATCTTTAGTTTACTATGTAAACGTATTTTTAATAATTGGCTTCAGTTTTATAATTCAAATTGCTATTCTCTTCAAACTTAATTAAAAAAGGTAGTCTGTCAAACCGGCACACTACCTCATATTTATTCTTCACCTTTACCTTTAACTCTTTTAAGTCTGAAGAAGTCCTCTCTTTCTTTTTCGGCTAAAACATCTTCTATTTCTTTTAATGTCTTTTCCTGTTTAGGTATTTGAATTTTTTCCAGAGCATTTGCCCTCTTGACGCTCTTTTTAATTTCCTTCCCAAGTTTATATAAACTTGTCTCTATTTCTGCAAGCTCATAAATTTTTTCTCTGAGCTCATTCATTTCAAGATAAACTTTGTCAAAAGCAAAAGATGTTTCATAGATACTAAATGTACTTCTTGGATTATACTTACTATAGTGTACTTCTGGAATTTCCACTCCCATTACAGACCTATAACCAACCTTATATTCTTCTTCTTTTGGCATTGAAAGCGAAAGATCAACTACAGACTCCCAACCCATAGTCACTGAAGCCATAGTCAATGAGTCATAAGATTTTTTAAAACTCTCTTCTATGTCTTCTTGAATCTTTATGGCTCTTTCATTTAGTCTCATCATTTCTCTAATTAGTACGGTACGTTTTTTATCTAAAAGGCTATATCCCTTTTTGGCAAAAGATAAAGACTCCTTCACTTTTATAAGGTTTGCCTTTGTAGCTGTCATTTTCTTTGCCATAATATCCTCCTATAGATACTTAGCTTGAATTTTGGGATCAATTCTAACAAGCATTTCCTTAGGCAATATTTTTAGTAGTTCCCATGCCTTATCAAGTGTCTGCTCCATACTGGAATTTTCGTGAAATCCTTGCCCTACAAATTCTTTTTCAAATCTTTCTCCGAACTGTAATAACTTCTTATCGTCTTCACTAAGTTCTTCTTGCCCTATTATTTGAGCAAGTGCACGAACTTCTATTACTCGTGAATAAGAGGCAAAAAGTTGTGCTGAAACATCCGGATGGTCATCTCTTGTATATTCTTCGCCTATACCGTCTTTCATAAGACGTGAAAGAGATGGCAATACATCTACCGGCGGATAAATACCTTGTTGATGTAAGTCTCTGCTCATTACTATTTGGCCCTCTGTAATGTATCCTGTAAGATCTGGAATAGGGTGTGTAATATCATCTGAAGGCATTGTCAATATTGGAATCAAAGTCACAGAACCTTCTACACCTTTAACCATTCCGGCTCTTTCATAAATCGCCGCCAAGTCAGAATATAGATATCCCGGATAACCCTTTCTTGAAGGTACTTCACTTCTTTGAGAACTCACCTCTCTCAAACTTTCTCCATAACTTGTCATATCTGTCATGATTACAAGCACGTGTCTATGCTCTTCGAAGGCCAAGTATTCAGCTGCGGTAAGAGCACATTTAGGAGCTATAATCCTCTCCATAATTGGATCGTCTGCATAGTTTAAGTACATTACTACCTTATCCATTACTCCAGCTTCCATAAAATTATCTATAAAGAAACTGGCAATTTCTCTCTTCAAACCCATTCCACAAAATATAACTGCAAATTCACTATCTTCTCCAACTATGTGAGCTTGTCTTACTATTTGTGCAGCCAGCTCGTTGTGTGGAAGTCCTGACCCCGAGAAAATTGGAAGCTTTTGCCCACGAATTAAAGTCATAAGAGAATCTATCGACCTTATCCCCGTTTCAACATAGTTCCTAGGATACTCTCTGGCAACCGGATTCATAGGGCGACCATTTACATTATAGAACTTATCAGAATAAATAGGTCCACCTTTATCTCTTGCTATCCCTATACCGTTAAATATTCTTCCCAATATCTCACTTGACACAGGTATTTTAAAAGGCTTACCTTCAAATACAACTTTTGTATTTGTTGTGGAGATTCCCATAGATTCTCCAAAGACTTGAACAGTTGCCTTATCTCCATCTATCCCTATTATACGACCTACTACATTTTCAGACTTGCCTTTGACAGATAAATTGACTATTTCTCCATAAGCTACGTGATGAAGACCTGATAGTTCTACCAGAGAACCTTCGACCTTGTCTAAAATCAAATATTCTTTTTTCATACTATCACTCCTCTATCTCATCAGTGTCTGAGTATTGCATTCTCAATCCCCTATAAAACTCACGAATCTTGTTATTCAAAATAGTAAAAGGTGTATAATCTTCATTAGTTATATCATATTTCATATTTATTATTTCTGAAATCAAACTACTGTTTTTAACTTCTGAAATTGATACTCCCAAATCCAACACAGACATCCCCTCCCTGTAGAGTATGTCTATTGTATTTAACATTTCAAATTGCTTTTCAAGTGGTACAAATGTATCTATTTTGTGGAAAGCATTTTGTTGTAAAAATCCAACCTTTGTTATTCTTGCTATTTCAAGTAAAAATCTCTCTTTATCTGGAAGAACATCTTCTCCAACAAGCATTACAATTTCTTGAAGTTTTGATTCTTCGTGAAGTATTCCCAAAAACTTACTTCTAAGTTCAGGTAAATTCCCTTCAAGTCTATTATCATAGTAGTTAGATAAGCTTGAAACATACCCTGAATAAGAATCTAACCAATGTATAGCTGGATAGTGTCTGCTATATGCAAGGTCTTTATCAAGCGCTAAGAAAGTATTTACAAATCTTCTTGTATTTTCTGTTACAGGTTCTGAGAAGTCCCCACCAGCTGGAGAAACAGCCCCTATTGTAGTAACTGAACCATCTTTCCCTGATAAAGTAACCGCTGAACCACTTCTTTCATAAAAACCTGCTATTCTACTTGGCAAATAAGCTGGATATCCCTCTTCAGCCGGCATTTCTTCAAGACGCCCTGAGATTTCACGTAAAGCTTCTGCCCAACGTGAAGTAGAATCTGCCATCATTGCAACATTATAACCTTGATCTCTAAAATATTCCGCCATAGTAATGCCTGTGTAAATTGATGCTTCTCGAGCTGCAACCGGCATATTTGAAGTATTTGCAATCAAGATTGTCCTATCCATCAAAGGTTTTTCGCTATATGGGTCAATTAGTTTAGGAAAATCCTCCAAAACTTCTGTCATTTCATTCCCACGCTCACCGCAACCAATGTATACTATGATGTCTGCATCACAATACTTTGCAATTTGATGTTGTGTCATTGTCTTTCCTGTACCAAAGCTTCCAGGTATAGCAACTGTACCGCCTTTAGCGATTGGGAAAAATACATCTAAAACACGTTGCCCTGTTACGAGTAGTGTATTTGCATCTTTAAATTCCCTTACCGGTCTTGGCACACGCACTGGCCATTCATGGCTCATTGCAACTTCTTTAATACCACTTTCACTTTCAACTTTCACTACAGCTTCTACTATATTATAGTCGCCCTCTTTGGCAACCCATGTAACTTTTCCTGATACATTTGGAGGTATCAAAACTTTGTGAGTGATTATTTGTGTTTCTTCAACTTCTCCAAATATTTCTCCACCAGTTACAACATCTCCAACTTTTATTATAGGCTTCAAGTGCCATTTTTTTTCTAAATCTAAATTGCTAAGTCCTATACCTTCTGGTATAAATGCTCCGTGTTCTGCTTCTATTCTGTTTAGTGGACGTTCAATACCGTCAAACATATTTGACAGCATGCCAGGCCCAAGACGTACTGAAAGCGGAGCGTGAGTAGCGTAGATTTCTTCATCTCTCTTAAGTCCCTCTGTTTCTTCATAAACTTGGACTATACCTTTATCTCCCTGAATTGCTATTACTTCTCCAATTAGCTTTTTGTTCCCAACTTGAACCATTTCACGCATTGCAAAAGTAGACATCGGCTCTCCAACTACTACCGGACCGTTTATCTTAACTATTTTAGCTCGTTCAGACATTTGCTGCCTCCTTCTTGAAGAGATCATGCAAAAGCATCCCTATCTCATATCTTTTTTCTTCAATAATAGTGTATATATCATTATTTAAATTATAAGTCTTAGCTTCATTACTCAAGATATGTCCACCTATCATCCAATCTTTTTTTATAACTGGTATTAACTTTATTCCTCTTTCACCAGCTATTTTTTCAATTTCATCAAAGTATTTTTCCATATCTTTTTTAGTAAGACCTAATCTATATGTTCCCTCTTTCAAATGATTAAAGGTAACTATTATACCGTCTATAAGGTGTTTCTTGTATTCGTCAGAATCCGTCCAAGCCCAAGCTCTTTGTCTTATAGTTTGAATTAAATCATCTTCTAATTCATTCATAATCCTAAGCTCTAAAACCCTTTTTTCTTCCTTCGCCTTGGCAATTTTTTCATTTCCAAGTTCTTTTGCAAGCTTTTCTCTTCTCGATATCATATCAGCAGCTTCTCTTTCAAGAGAGTCCTCTTTTTCTTTTCTTATACGGTCTCTTTCATTTTCCCACTGTGCAATTTTCTTTTGGAATTCAGTAACACGATTTTTATAGACGACATTCTCAAACATTTCCAATTTATTTTCAATTAATATCATCTTATCACCTATCTAATTTTAGACCCACAGCTTCCTTAACATACTTCAATATAAAATCTTGTTCTTTAAATCCACCACGTCCAGGAAGTGTAACTATTAATGGTCCTCTCTTTTTCTTCTTAGCCTCAAAGACTTCTTCTCTCATCTCTTGAAAATCATCTTCAGACAATAGAATTATACCTATTTGATTTTGTTTTAGGATATCTTTGAATTCCATCTTCAAACTGTGAACATCTTTACAAAATATCCCTTCAAAACCACTCATTCTCAATGCCACAAGAAGCTCATAATTTCTGCTTATTGCGATAGATTTCATTAAAGTTTACCTAAAATCATTATTGAGATGATAAGTCCGTAAATTGCGATACCTTCTGCCAAACCTACAAAGATAAGTGTCTTACCTAATATAGAATCATCTTCTGAAACAGCCCCTAAAGCAGCTGACCCAACTACACCTACTGCATAACCAGTACCAATTGTAGCCATACCTGTTGAAAGTGCAGCTGCAATTAATCCAAGTCCGTTAACGCCTGTAGGTTCTGTTGCCGCACTTACTGCTCCTGGTACAAGTAGCACAAAGGCTGCCACTATTGTAGGTATAAAAACAGCTAAGTTAGATCTCAAAAGTTTCTTAAGTCTTGGTCTATCTCCACCAATTCCCTTTTCTATTAAAACAAGTCCATAAAATATAGTCGCAAACACTACAAGTGATGCTAAAATTAAAATCATTTCCATTTTTTTCTGCCTCTTTCTGTATTTCTAAAATTAATCTTATCTGATTTAAACTCCACTCCGCTACCTTGATAATAACGGCTGAACAATTCGTAGTATTCAAGTCTAAGTCCTTGAATAAATACTATAAGTCCTTCTAACCCAATAATTAAGATGTTTCCCAAAACCAATATTAAAACATTTCCAACTGTATGGTTTGCCATTTCAGCCATTGTATGAAAAGCTAAAAATAAACCTACATGGTTTATTGCAAATGCTCCAACTCTTATAAAAGAAACAATACCTGACAAAGTTGATATTAAAAGTTCTATTATTGAAAAAGAACTTTCTATAAAATAACCTACCTTACCTTCTTCATAACTCACTTCTTGTTTATATATCTTTGAAAGTATAGGCTTTCTAAATATCATTGCTAGTATTGATAAAATCAAGACTCCTATTGCAACTGATGTAGGTATCACGTGCACATAACCTGTCGCATCTAAAAGCAAGAAAATAAGCATTGCAAATACTACGAATCCAAGAAGTCCGTGTTCTCCAAACAGTCCTTGATTTAAATCTCTATTTCTAAAGGCATTTATAAAATTCATAACATATGCCATTACAAGTAAAAACACCCCAAAAGATATCGACATGATAAGCACTTGATTTATGTTTTCAAAAGGCCTTATCCATAGAGGTTGAATTATCTCTTCATTTCCAAACACAGAACCATAGAGCACACCGAATACCATACTGCTGGCACCAAGTCTCATCAAAAGAGGCCCCATATCATTTTTAAGTTTTTTCTTTAAAATCATTCCTGCCAAGAAAAATACTAAGCCTTGTCCTAAATCACCAAACATAGCCCCAAATAGAATCATATAAGTGATTCCCAAAAATACTGTAGGGTCGATTTCATTATAGTTTGGAACTCCATACATTCTAACTAAGAGCTCAAACGGTTTAAAAAAAGAATTGTTTTTTAGCTTTGTAGGTGGTTTGAAAATTATATCTTCTCCATCAGCATCTACCGCTGTAATTAATGTGTCAGAATATTTTCCCAACTGTTCCTTTAATTCTTTAAAACCATCTTCACTTGCCCATCCTGATAATAGGAAGTATTTTTTAGCTTTCGCCATTTTAGACTTAGCTTCTTCAATTCTTCCAAGCACCAACATTCTGGCTAAAATTTTATGAATTTCTTTAGTCTTACTCTTGTAAAGAGTTTGTTTTTCCACTTCTATTTCTTCAAGTCTGTTGTTTAATGCAGCTGCCTCAGCTTCAATTTGATTTAAAGTTTCCTTGGCACTCCCTTGTGAATGCTCTAAAATTGGAACGTCTATCCAATGTAGAGAACTCAATATTCTGTCTATTTCCTCATGAACTTCATTTGGATATATTGCCAAATATACTTCTTCATTTTCATATGAACCTGTATGAAAAACTGCCGCTAAAATATGGTCGTAATTTTCTTTTAGCTTAAGCCTTGCAGCTTTTTCAATTCTTCCGAATCTAGCTGTAAAATACTCCATATTTTTTAGTTCTCTTAAGTCGACATCAACATTTCTAAATAATGCCAAGTTTTGACTAATTCCCTGAGAAACTTCTAACCTCTTGTCGATTTCTTCTATTTCATTACGTAAATTAGCAGTTTCTGCATATAACTTGTCAAAATCTTTTTCAGTATATTCACTTGAGCCCTCTTGCTCAGCTTCAAGATTTTCAATGCCAAAATATTCCATCAATTGTCTTGCTTGTTGCGTTCTCTTTCTATTGTTATTATCAGCAACAAATGGTCCAAGATTGTTTAAATCTACAATCATATCTACATTTTCAGCATTCAATTCATAAATGGCATTGTTCTTTGAAAGCTGTGTCATGGCATCTACCATATCTATAGACTCACTTTTTAATATATCCAACAATATATTTTCTAAGTCATCAAGCTTCCCTACTACATTAAGCATGACCATTTTTTCTACTGCCATACTTCACCTTCCTTTAACGGGATTGTCAAAAGATCCCTTACAATATTCGAGTTAATCCCCAATCTCTTACCTTCTAATACTGTGGAGATATCTCTAATTTGCAATTCCATCAATAAAGTTATTGAAAGAATTTTTCCTATATCAAAACCACTTGTTTGATATGCATTTAAAAATTTTTTATATAAATCACGTTCCATTCTTATGTCCATATTTGTGGCTTCTCTTCCGCCCGGAAATAAGAAATTAAATTTGGTATCTGCTACATTTTTTAAAAATTCTTTTATATCCTCATATGCCAAAATAGATAATGTCTGCCTTGATAATTTTTCTCCACCATCAATCAAAAAGTTGACCATTTCTTGTGGCAAAATAGAATATGTCTTTTCCCCTCTATATAAATAGGTTATATTTAACAAATCTATATGATTGCCGATTAAACTCAATGCCAACTTTGAACTTGAGCCGCTAAGTTTCTTTGCTCTTTCAATTAAATTTTCATAATAACTCTTATCCAAAGTCATCTCTACATAAAATAATATTCTGTCATCTGGAATATCTGTATAGACCGTAAGCTTTCTTGCGTAGTCAGTGTCTTTTAAAGTTTCGATAAACCTCTCAACTTTCCAATCTCCATCTTCTGGAATTATTGCAGGATTTAGCGCAACAAGACTTTCTCTCAAAAGATTTCTGTTTTCACCGTGTACTATGGTTCTAAAAATTCTCTTTATATCTCTTATTTTATATCTTTCTAAAAGGCCACTGTAGAATTTTCTCTCTTCCCCTTGAAAGAAATAAAGAAAATCTTTTAATTCTTCATACACTTTGTGTTCCATCTGCTTATTTACTTCATATAAATCTATTGCTTCTTTTCCACTTGGTAGTTCAATGTCAAGTTTCCATAACTCATTGAGCTTAGCCAAGGCTGCCTTTGGTGTATCCATTCCCAACAATTGTAATTGAGGACTTTGTTTTATATATTTAGCATATACCGCTCTTGCCTTTGTATTTACAGCAGCATAATTCACATTCTCACCTCTACAGCTCTAAAAGTTTAATCGCCTTAGTAATCAATTCTTCTTTATTTTCTCGATAAATTGATTCCACATCTTTTAACCTCTTCTGATTTTCTTCAGAGATGCTTTCTACTTTCGCCATTGCCTCACTGTACACTTTTTCATACATTTCTATAGCTCTTTTCTTAGCTTCTTCATGGCTTTTTAATTCAAAATTATTTAACATATTTTGAATTTCAGCTTTTGACTCTTCCAATTCTCTCTCGGCTCTATTGGTAAACTCTTTAGTTTTTTTGTCTAAACTAAGTATCTGCTGAATCAATTCTTCCAAAATTCATCACCTTCCTTTAACTTAAAAAAACGACCGGCCAATGGTCGCTATTTTCTAATTACAAAATTTTCAATTTTCGTAAATCATCTTGAGTGTACTCCTTTTAA
>NZ_JH165061.1:81089-87635 GCF_000227315.1 Peptoniphilus indolicus ATCC 29427
ATCTTTTAATAATTAAATTTTATAGATATTATCAAATCTTGTAAAATCTTAATTCCTAAGTTCTATATTATTTGATTAGATTTTAATTTTGGGCACAAAAAAAGTAGCCAAATAGGCTACTTTAATTTTAAATTTAATTAAGCAAGTTCTACAGTTGCTCCTGCTTCTTCTAATTTAGCTTTAAGTTCTTCAGCTTCTTCTTTGCTTGCACCTTCTTTAACTGCTTTTGGAGCTTCGTCAACGATAGCTTTAGCGTCTTTTAGTCCAAGTCCTGTAGCATCTTTAACTACTTTGATAACTTTAACTTTTTCTGCACCTGCATCTTTGATGATTACATCAAATTCAGTTTTTTCTTCAGCTGCTGCTGGAGCTGCACCTGCTACTGGAGCTGCTGCTACTGCCATAGGAGCTGCTGCTGATACTCCGAATTCTTCTTCTAATGCTTTAACAACTTCTGAAAGTTCTAATACTGTTAAACCTTTGATTTCTTCAATAAGTGATTGTACTTTATCTGACATTATAATATCCTCCTGTTTGTGCTTTGCACTAAATTTTTATGCTGTTTCTTGTTCTTTCTTTTCTGCTATGGCATTTAATACCACTGCAAGTCCTCTAATATTTCCGTTAAGTACATTAACAAGACCTTGAATTGGGCTGTTCATGCTGCCAAGTAACTTAGCAACAAGTACTTCTTTAGATGGTAATTTAGCTAGACCTTCTACTTCTTCTTTTGAAATTAACTTTCCGTCTACAATACCGGATTTTATTTCAAATGCTTCATGTTCTTTAGCGAATTCAGCTGTTACTTTTGCCGCTGAAACCGGATCTTCTAGTGAAAATGCTATCGCGCTTGGTCCTACTAGGTACTCTGAAATTTCAGTTTGTCCAAGTTCTTCGAATGCACGTCTCATCATAGTATTTTTATAAACTTTGTATTCTACATTAGCTTCTCTGTATTTACTTCTAAGTTCAGTAACTTCTTCTACAGTAAGACCTCTGTAATTAACAAGTACGATACTTTGAGCGCTTTCAATTTTTCCTTTGATTTCATCAACCAATTGGACTTTTCCATTTAGCTTTTCTTCTTTCACTATTTCACCTCCAAATATAAAAAATCCCATCGCAGACTGATGAGATTAAGAAATTCGTATTTAAAACGATCTTACCTCGGTAGGATTTTTAAGATTTCTCCCCTACTGTCTGCGGTTAATTAACATAGATATTCTATCTTTCACAATACACTTTGTCAAGACTAAATGTACAATTTATTAAAATTAATTTCTCGGATTGTCAAACATATTTTACAATCCTAAATGATTTAGATAACTATAATTCAATTTGCTATTGCAATTTAGGATTAACTTTGCTATATTACGATGTTTTCTTAACTTAATAGTACTTTTATCCATTAACCTTTGACTTTTCTTAGTAAAACTAAAATTTACTATTGCTTATATATTTTGTTATACTGTCTATACAAGGAGGTAATTATGGATTCTTTTATAGAAACTAAAAATCTTACCAAAGTATATAAAATGGGAGATTCTTCTGTATATGCCCTAGACGATGTCAATCTCAAAATAAAAAAAGGGCAGATTATATGTCTCCTCGGTACATCTGGAAGTGGAAAATCCACTCTTTTAAATATACTTGCCGGCCTTGATAAACCAACCACCGGTCAAGTCTTTATAGGCGGAATTGATATAGTTGGTTTAAACGAAGACCAAATCACCAAATTTAGGCAACTCAATGTTGGTTTTGTATTTCAATCTTACAACTTAATTCCAACTCTTGATGCATCAGAAAATGTCAGTCTTGGACTTACTTTTAAAGGTATTTCTAAAGCAAAACGAAATGAATTTGCAAAAGACATCCTCACAAAAGTCGGACTAGGCGATAGATTGCGACACAAACCAAATGAAATGAGTGGTGGACAACAACAAAGAGTCTCAATAGCTAGAGCCTTTGTCGATAGTCCTCCAATTGTGTTTGCCGATGAGCCAACTGGCAACTTAGATAGTAAAACATCTGATGATATCATGAAGCTTATGTGCTCAATATCTCGAAAACATAATCAAACGTTGATTATTGTAACCCATGACGTTGAAACTTCTGTCTATGCTGATGTGATTATACATATGAAGGATGGAAAAATTATAAATATAGAAGACAATGTTTCAATAATTTCATAACTCGGAGGAAAAATGAAGAAATTCACAATTTATTTATTATTAATTTTGCTATTATTTAATTCAAGCATTGTAAATGCAAGTAACGTAAAAACAACATCTAATTTAAAACTCAATGTGTCTGCCCCTCAAACTATTAATTTAACAGATGGAGAAACTGCTGCTGTAAATATTACGCTAAACAACCCATCCAACGAAGAAAACATCTCCGGAATTTCAGTACAAGCTTTTATCGAAAATCCTGACAAAGTGTATGTTGATGGAGATGGTTATGCTGTAAATAACGGTTCAATAGGACAAAATAATTCTTTAAGTGGAACTTTTTATTTGAGAACCGAAAAAGATTTTACAACCAAATCTGTTCCTATAAAATTAAAACTTAGATACTATGTAAATCAAACTTTTCTTGAACAAGAAGAAACTATATATGTAAGAGTTATCGCTCCTGAAAAGCCAGTAAATCCATCAATTGAAATTTCAAAAAGCACTCTGTGGACCGGCTCTGTACAACCTTCAAAGTCATTTGAAGTTCCTTTCACAATTAAAAACACCGGAGATTCGACAGCTAAAAATATTAAAGTTTCATTAGAAGGACTTGAAAGCGGAAAAATCACACTTGCAAAAGGGCTTTCAACTGTTGATATAACTTCTTTAGAGCCTGGAAATTCAACTCCCATATTTTTCGATTTGAAATCTGACCCATCAACACCTGCCGGAAGTTATATGTTGACTTTAAAATATTCATTTGTAGGTGATGATGCAACTAAATCTCCTAAAGAAGGTTCTTATAGTTTCTCAATAGATGTATTAAAAGCACCAAAGTCTTCTACAAATTTAGAATTCCAAAATATTGTCTTTCCTACTAAAGTTTTGAGTAGAAATCAAAGCACTACAATAGGTTTTGACATAGCTAACACTGGTAAAAATCAGGCAAAAAATTTAGTTGTAACAGCAATTTCTCAAGATCAAAGTGGACTTGCTTCAAAATCTGTTTCTAAAGTCTTGACTAAGTCTTTGGATCCAGGACAATCTAAGCACTATTCATTTGACTTTATCACCACACCATCTGCTGATACAAAAAATTATCCTGTGGAATTAAAAGTTTCTTATAGTGACGGAGCTGATGGCACTTTAGAGTCTACTCAAATTGTCGGTGTTTTCATTAAAGCACCTAAGCCAGTTGACCCTAATGCTAAAGATACTTCTCCAGTTCCTAAATTGATTTTGGAAGAATACTCTTTTGACCCTGAAATCATAGAAGCTGGTATGCCTTTTAAAATGCATTTAAAACTCTACAACACAAATGCAAAAAAATCTGTTAGAAATATAAAAATACTTTTGACATCAGACGCACAAGAATCTGTTTCAAATAACTCAAACAATTCAAATAATTCTCAATCTAGTGGAAATAATACTCCGTCTACAGCTTCAGTATTCACTCCCGTTGGAAGTTCCAATACATTCTATGTAGATGAGATAAAACCCGGAAAGAGAGTTGAAAAAGAAATTGTATTTACCACAGTTCCTGATACCGCAGCTAAGACATACACTGTAATAGCAAATTTTGAATACGAAGATTCTAAAGCTGAAAAATACCAAGCAACCGAACAAATTGGTATACCTGTAGTACAAAAAGCAAAACTTGATATAGGAGATATAGTCCCTCAAGGTGAATTTATTGTTGGACAAGAAAATCCAATCACTGTAGACTACTTCAACACCGGAAAAGCTTCGCTTTACAATGTGTTAGTTAAGATAAGTGGTAAAAATTTAAAATTCGATATACCTTCAAGCTATAAAGGAAACTTTTCTCCTGGAAGTTCTGAGCAGTTCACAGTATCAGTCACACCTGAAAAAGCTGGTAAAGGTAAATTTGAAATAGAATTTTCATACGAAGACTCAACTGGTAAAAAAGAAACTTTAAAGAGAGACTATTCATTTGATGCACAAGATTTCTCAGCTCCTGAAAACATGGATGAAATGCCGCAACAAAGTTCTTTTAATCCTTTACTGCTAATCATTCCATTAGTTCTTTTAGCTACTGGTGCTGGTGGATTTATATTCTATAAAAAGCGTAAACAAAATAAAAATGATGAGGACTTGAAATTATAATGAACTTAAATGATTTAATTTCTATGGCTATAAAAAATTTAAAAGCACGAAAGATGAGAACTTTCTTAACAGTTCTCGGTGTCATTATAGGAACTACTTCAATTATAGTCATGCTTTCCATCGGATTTGGATTCCAAAAAATAAATACTGCAATGTACTCTTCAATGGGTAATTTGACAATCTTGGACTTACAAAAAAACTTCGGATCAATGAATTCTGAAATGAGTCCTAAGACAAAAGATAAAAAGCTTAATGATACAGCTGTTGCAGAAGTGTCTCGTGTTGAACACGTCACTTCTGTAATGCCTATCTATAAGGCCTCAGCTACATTTAAAAGTGGTCGCTATGTCAATGAATGGGTTGATGTTGTAGCTATGCCCCCTAAAGTTATGAATGACTTTGATTTTAAAATACAAGATGGCAGACTTCTCACGAATGGAGACACTAAACACATTGTCTTTAGTGGCGGTGCTGCAAAAAACTTTAGAGACCCTAAGAGAGTAAATATTGATGCTTCATCAAAAGTAGAACCTATGAAAAGTAAAATTGAAATTTCAAAAATAAACATAGAAAACTCAGAAATGAATGGGAATTTTACAGAAGATGAGAACAAACCTGTATATTCAGAAAAAATTTCTGTAGTGGGAGTGTTAGTACCAAACGAAAATGACTGGCAAAATTACAATACAATTTATATGCCTATAGATTACTTAAAAAAACTAGCTAAAGATTCTGCACAATTTTCTAACACAACTCCACCTAAATTTAATGAGTATTCTATTATAAAGGTTAAAGTTGATGATATAAAAAATGTAAAAGCTGTTCAAGATAATATCAAAGCCATGGGATACAATGCTTCAAACATCTTTGCAGAAATTCTTGAAAATCAAAACAAAAATATATTGATAGTCCAAGCAGTATTTGGAGCAATATCTGCCGTATCATTTTTAGTGGCTGCCATAGGCATTACCAACACAATGATAATGTCAATATATGAAAGAACTAGAGAAATAGGTGTAATGAAAGTAATAGGAGCTTCAATATCTGATATAAAAAAATTATTCTTAATCGAGGCTGGTTTCATAGGCCTTTTAGGAGGAATAATTGGAGTTATATTTTCTCTAATACTTTCCTTTGTATTCAATATCTTGGCAAAAGGATTTTTGATGTCTAGGTTCCAACTCACTGGAGACTTTGAACCAAAGATATCTTACATCCCTTTTTGGTTAATTTTAATTGCACTGTTATTTTCTTGTTTAATAGGAATTTTAGCTGGCTACTTCCCTGCGAAACGTGCAATGAAATTATCTGCCTTAGATGCAATTAGAAGTGAATAGAAAATCCGTTGCATTGGCAACTAATAGAATTGCTTACAATATCAAATATTTAAATAAAATGGATGCTACCTAAAAATATAGGTGAACATCCATTTTATTTTTGTTTGAATTCTTTTGTTATAATAATTTATAATACAGAGTTTTAAAAGCTTGGCTATCTTAATTGTCTATAGATATAGCTCCATTTACTGTACCTATTTCTATAACATTTCTTCCATTCTTGATTTTTTTATCGATTCTCCTTGGAAATAGATTACTTTCTTCATATTCAAAAAAAGTGCTAACACCTCCATTTATTGAATTTATTTTTATGTTAGCATCAAAATTTTCCATCTTAATATTAGCCGCTCCATTTATTGAATTTATATTCATATTAAACGACTCTTTACTATCTATACCTAATGCACCATTTACTGTTTCTATTGTAAGCTCCTTAATATTTGTGTCTATTGACATAGCACCATTTAAATTAGTTATCTTTGCTATCAACTCTTCCGGATTTTTTGAATATACTATCGTTCGTCTATAATTATTTTTAAACAAATCTTTTATTGAAATATTATCTGTTTCTCCACCCTTATCATCAATAATCAGTTTTCCATTTTCAAAACTATAAACAACATTCCCCTTTTCCCCATCAGTAATTTTTATTCCATTGTAATTTGATTGTTTTATTAATAGTCCACCGTTTAATTTTTCTATATAAAGTTCTTTTATCTCAGCATCAAAGTTTTCTTCTTTAGCAAAATTTTCTGTATCTGAAAATCCTTTTTGCTCTTCAATATCTTTCATAATACTCAAGTCAATTACTGAATTTTTTAGCTTATCTCTATCATTTATAAAAAATGAAACTCCAGCAATTATTGAAGCAGATATTCCTAATAACAATACTATAATAATAAATCTTT
>NZ_JH165061.1:87685-90971 GCF_000227315.1 Peptoniphilus indolicus ATCC 29427
CGCAATCCCTGTAAATAATCTTGTTATTGGATTTGCCAAAATAGCAACTTCTGAAACCGGTATAAATGGAAAAAAGCTCAAAAATAATCCAAGCCCGCCTACTATCAGACCCACTCCAGCTCCCATAAGTCCCATAAATATTCCAAATGCCAACCCGAAAATACCTGTAATAGCGCCTATGATTACCGGAGCAAAGATCAAACCTAAAACTATCAATAAAATATTTCTTGATCTATTATCATTTTTTTCTATATTTTCTTCATTTTCTATATTTTCTTTTTTTGTAGCTTTTTGAGGGTCTCTTCCCAAGTACTCTTTAGCTATGTCATCAGGATATCCAAGTTCTTCAGCAATCTTTTCTTCAGTTTTGCCTTGTTCTATTCCCAAGTTAAAATGCTCTTCATAATCATAGATAATATCATCTACAACTATTTTGGGCAGTTCTCCAAGATGATATCTTAATAAATTCAAATAATCTTTTTTATTCATCCGTTTCACCTTTCAATATCATATTTACAGAATTAATAAATTCAAACCACTCTTCAATTTGTCCTTCATATTGTTTTTTCCCAAAATTAGTAATAGTATAGTACTTTCTCGGCGGTCCACTTTGAGACTCTTCTAAGTATGTAGAAACATATCCTTCATTAGATAGTCGCCTAAGTAGAGGATAGATACTGCCTTCTGAAATATTTATATGCTTTGAGATTTTTTCTACCATTTCATAACCATAGTGGTCTCTATCCTTGAGAAGTGCAAAAACTAAAAGTTCTAAAACACCTTTTTTAAACTGTACGTTCATATAATTCCCTCTCTTCAGATGTATAATATCACAAGCTACCTTTTAATACAAGGTACTGAGTATAAAATAATACTAATTAAAATATTACTACCAATCCAAAAACTTTTTTATTAATTTACTCTATAGTTTGTAAATATGTATTACTTTATAAATAATTTATCAAATTATAACTTTTGAATTATCTATCATATAGAATAGCTAAATTTATAAATTTCATTAAAAACCCCCTTTCACTATGTACAGCAAAAGGGGTTCTTATCATTTTCTCATTAAAAATAGTGTTACTAATTTTTTATATTAAAATTCAGTTCTTGGGTCTTTAGCTCCGTAGAATGTTCCTGTTTTAGGGTCTTTTATAATTGCATTTACATCTCCCATAACAGGTTTCTTTGTTACTTTATAGCCCATATTTTCAAGTTTCACTTTTACATCTTTTACAAGAGTATCTTTTTCTATTCTTATTTCATCAGGCAACCATTGCATATGGAATCTTGGTTTAGCAACAGCTTCTGCTATATCCATTTCATGGTCAATTACGTTTGATATTACTTGAAGTACAGTAGTTATGATTCTAGTTCCTCCAGGGCTTCCGACTACCATATATACTTTTCCATCTTTTAGGATTATAGTCGGAGACATAGATGATAGAGGTCTCTTTCCACTTTCTATTGCGTTCGCATCTCCGCCAACTGCTCCAAATACATTTGGAACTCCTGGCTTAGCAGAAAAATCATCCATTTCATCATTTAATAAAAATCCTGCTCCGTCAACAGATGCTCCAGAACCAAATGTCCAGTTTATTGTATAAGTTACTGATACGGCGTTTCCCTTTGAATCCATTACTGAATAGTGAGTAGTTTGGTCTGATTCATAAGGAAGTTCTAATCCTGGTTTAACTTGTGAACTTGGAATAGCTTTATCTTTATTTGCAACTATCTTTTCATATATTTTTTTAGCATATGCTTTGTCCATGAGTTTTGCAGTTGGAACTTTTACAAAGTCAGGATCTCCCATGTATTCAGCTCTGTCTGCATAAGCTTGTCTTTCAGCTTCCGCCATCAATTGGATTGTTTCTGAAGAAAGTGAACCCATTTCTTTGATGTTTGCATTTTCCATTATGTTTAAAATTTGTATTATATGAGTTCCTCCTGATGATGGTGGGCACATAGAAACTATATCATATCCTCTGTAAGTTCCCTTTACTGGAGTTCTCCAAACTGTCTTATAAGCAGCTAAATCAGCCTTTGTTATAAGCCCACCATTCTTTTCCATATCTTTAACTATAAGGTCTGCGGTTTCTCCTCTGTAAAATTCAGATGGTCCTCTTTTAGCTATTCTCTCTAAAGTTTTTGCCAAATCTTCTTGTTTTAAAACTTCTCCTTCTTTATAAGGATTTCCATTTGCTTTATAGAAATATTTTTTTGTAGCTTCAAATTTTTGCATTCTATCTTTTTCTTCTACAAACGTTTCAGCTTGTCTTGATGATAATTTAAAACCATTTCTAGCTGTGTCTATAGCTGGTTGAATTAATTCTGATAATTGCATAGTTCCGTATTCGTTAAGCATTTCACTCATGCCCTTTACAGTTCCTGGAATTCCGGCAGCTTTGTATCCTGTTACACTCATGCCATCTATTACATTACCTTTTTTATCAAGATACATATCTCTTGTAGCTTTTGCCGGAGCAGTTTCTCTAAAATCCAATGCCACGTCTTTACCATCTTCAGTGTGAATCAATGCAAATCCACCGCCGCCAATATTTCCTGCAGCAGGGTGTACAACAGCTAACATATATCCAACTGCAACAGCTGCGTCAATTGCATTTCCACCTTTATCAAGTACTTCCTTACCTACTTTGTTCGCCAAAGGATTAGTACTCATTACAAGCCCTGTTCCATTGTCTTTTACTGGCTCTCTAGTTGCCGCATATGTACCAATTGGCGAAAGCGCCGACACCATTAAACTAAGTACTAACGTCCAAATAGGTAATCGTTTTCTTATCATATTAAATACCTCCTTTATCTTATTTTCAGATTATCACAATAAATTAATTGTGTCAATTACAATTTATCATGATAATCTAATGAAAGACTACAGGATGTAAAATTTTTCAACATCAGGATTTTTTTCAAGCATTTCTGAAATTCTTATAACTTCATCTTCATCATCCGATAAAAATCTCATATTTATTGTAAGTTTACTTTCGCCACTTAGTTGTTTTATATTGCTGTATTTTATCTTCTTGTATCCAACATGCTGTTTAATTTCATCTATTACAGTTAAATTATTTGCTTGAATAACAAGAGTATGTGTAGACGCGGCAGAGAAAAATACGCCTCCGACATATAGCATACTTTGTACTGTCGCCATTACCATACATACAACTATCCCAACAAAATACAGGCCCGCTCCAAAGCTCATACCTATAATCGCCATAGTCCAAATACCCGCTGAGGTAGTCAGCCCACTTATTGTATCATCTTT
>NZ_JH165061.1:93964-95010 GCF_000227315.1 Peptoniphilus indolicus ATCC 29427
CTGCTAGTTGGATGTCTCCTGTTACGTCTGTTGTTCTGAAGTAGAATTGTGGTCTGTATCCGTTAAAGAATGGTGTGTGTCTTCCACCTTCTTCTTTTGATAGTACGTATACTTCGGCTTCGAATTTTGTGTGTGGATTGATTGTTCCTGGTGCTGCTAGTACTTGGCCTCTTTCGATTTCATCTCTTTGGATTCCTCTTAGTAGGGCTCCGATGTTATCTCCTGCTTGGGCTTGGTCTAGTTGCTTCTTGAACATTTCAACTCCTGTTACTACTAGGGTTCTTCTTTCTTCTGTTAGTCCTACTAGTTCTACGTTGTCGCCTACTTTTACTGTTCCTTGTTCTACTCTTCCTGTTGCTACTGTTCCTCTTCCTGTGATTGAGAATACGTCTTCTACTGGCATTAGGAATGGGTGGTCTATGTCTCTTACTGGCTCTGGAATGTATTCGTCTACTGCTTCCATTAGTTTTAGGATTTTGTCTCCCCATTCTCCGTCCGGATCTTCTAATGCTTTTAGGGCTGATCCTACTACGATTGGTGTGTTGTCTCCGTCAAAGTCGTATTCGCTTAGTAGGTCTCTGATTTCCATTTCTACTAATTCGATTAGTTCCGGGTCATCTACTTGGTCTTCTTTGTTTAGGAATACTACTATTTTTGGTACCCCTACTTGTCTTGCTAGTAGGATGTGTTCTCTTGTTTGTGGCATTGGACCGTCTGCTGCTGAGCATACTAGGATTGCTCCGTCCATTTGTGCTGCTCCTGTGATCATGTTCTTTACGTAGTCAGCGTGTCCTGGACAGTCTACGTGTGCGTAGTGTCTGTTTGCTGTTTCGTATTCTACGTGTGATGTTGAGATTGTAATTCCTCTTTCTCTTTCTTCTGGTGCTTTATCGATGTTTGCGTAGTCTACGAATTCACCTGATCCGAATCTTTTGTTTAGTACTAGTGTTATTGCTGCTGTTAGTGTTGTTTTTCCGTGGTCTACGTGTCCTATTGTTCCTATGTTTACGTGTGGTTTGTTTCTTTCAAATTTAGCTTTAGCCATT
>NZ_JH165061.1:95060-107639 GCF_000227315.1 Peptoniphilus indolicus ATCC 29427
GTAATTCCTCCTTAAAGATCTTACTTTTTGTCTCCAAGAACTTCGTCAGAAATGTTCTTAGGTACTGGTTCATAGTGGTCAAATTGCATAGAGTAGTTAGCTCTACCTTGTGTGTTTGAACGAAGTGATGTTGCATATCCAAACATCTCTGCTAGTGGTACATAACTTGTTATGATTTGTGCACCATTTACAAGTTCCATACCTTCCATTCTTCCACGTCTTGAGTTTATATCTCCGATAACATCTCCCATGTATTCTTCTGGAGTTGTTATTTCTACTTTCATTGTTGGTTCAAGAAGTACCGGATTTGCTTTTGCAAGTGCATCTCTTAATGCCATAGATCCAGCAATCTTAAATGCCATTTCTGAAGAGTCTACATCGTGGTAAGAACCATCATATAGTTCAACTTTAACGTCTAATACTTCATATCCACCAAGTACACCTGATTGCATTGCTTCTTCGATACCTTGTTGTGTAGGTCCGATGAATTCCTTAGGAATAGCACCCCCAACAATGTTGTTTTCGAATACAAATCCTGAACCCGGTTCAAGAGGTGTAACTCTGATCTTACAGTGACCGTATTGTCCACGACCACCTGATTGACGAACATATTTACCTTCGCCTTCAGAAGCTGTAGTAATAGATTCTCTATAAGATACTTGTGGATTACCGATATTTGCTTCAACTTTGAATTCTCTTAAAAGTCTATCTACGATAATGTCAAGGTGAAGCTCTCCCATACCTGCGATTATAGTTTGACCTGTCTCTTCGTCAGTGTATGTTCTGAATGTTGGGTCTTCTTCTGCTAATTTTTGAAGTGCAATACCCATTTTTTCTTGAGATGCTTTTGATTTTGGTTCAATAGCAACAGAAATTACCGGTTCTGGGAATTCCATTTTTTCAAGAATTACTTTTGATTTTTCATCACAAAGTGTATCACCTGTTGTAGTGTCTTTTAGACCAACAGCTGCAGCGATTTCTCCTGCATATACTTCATCAATTTCTTCTCTCTTATTAGCATGCATTAAAAGAATACGTCCGATTCTTTCTCTCTTACCTTTAGTTGAGTTATATACATAAGAACCTGATTTCAATACCCCAGAGTAAACTCTAAAGTAAGCTAACTTACCAACGAATGGGTCAGAAACTATCTTAAATGCTAATGCTGATAGTGGTTCTTCGTCTGAAGCGTGTCTTTCTATAGGTTCTCCGTCATCATCAGTTCCCTTGATTGCCGGAATATCTAATGGTGATGGTAGATAATCTATAATAGCGTCAAGAAGTAATTGTACCCCTTTGTTCTTATAAGAAGATCCACAAGTACATGGTGTTATCTTAACATCTACTGTACCTTTTCTTATAGCTTTTTTAATTTGCTCTTTAGAGATTTCTTCACCTTCAAGGTATGCCATCATAAGTTCTTCATCAAACTCCGCAACCTTGTCAATCAAGTTTTCTCTATATTCTTCTGCTTGAGCTTTATATTCTTCAGGAATGTCAGTAACTTCAATTTCTGTACCGTCATCATTCTTGTAGATTTCAGCTTTCATTTCTACAAGGTCAATCATACCGATAAATGTGTCTTCAGCTCCCATTGGGATTTGAATAGGCACCGGGTTGCCTTGTAATTTTTTATCTATTGTAGCAACTGATCTAAAGAAATCAGCTCCTGTAACGTCCATTTTATTGATATGTGCAATTCTAGGCACACCATATCTATCTGCTTGTCTCCAAACAGTTTCAGATTGCGGTTCTACACCACTCTTTGCATCAAACAAGGCTACTGCACCATCAAGAACTCTTAGAGATCTTTCTACTTCTACAGTGAAGTCAACGTGTCCCGGAGTATCAATGATATTAAGTCTATGATTCTTCCAATTTGCAGTTGTTGCAGCTGAGGTAATTGTGATACCTCTTTCTTGCTCTTGTTCCATCCAATCCATTTGCGCTCCACCTTCATGTGTTTCGCCTATTTTATGGATTTTACCTGAATAATAAAGTATACGTTCAGTAGTAGTGGTTTTTCCGGCATCGATATGAGCCATGATACCAATATTTCTTACTCTATTTAAAGGTATATCACGAGCCATGGGCTTCCTCCCTTACCATCTATAGTGAGCAAATGCCTTATTGGCTTCTGCTGTTCTATGCATTTCTTCTTTTCTCTTCACACTTGCTCCTAAGTTGTTAGATGCGTCAAGTATTTCTTTCGCAAGTCTTTGAGCCATAGTTTTTTCACCTCTAGCTCTTGCATACTTAACCAACCATCTTAGTCCAAGTGTTTGACGTCTTTCAGGTCTAACTTCCATAGGTACTTGGTAAGTAGCCCCACCGATTCTTCTTGCTTTTACTTCTAATACAGGCATTACATTATTAAGAGCTTTGTAGAATACTTCTAAAGCTTCTTCACCTGTTTCCCCTTGAATATTTTCAAGAGCATTGTATACAATTCTTTGTGCTGTACCCTTTTTACCATCTAACATTACGTTATTGATAAGTTTTGTGATGATTACATCATCATAAACAGGATCAGCCATTACTTGCCTTTTTTGGATGTGTCCTTTTCTTGGCATAACTTCCCTCCTTAACTATTTAGTCGATTCATTGGTACTCGATTAACGTAAGCCAAAAAATCTATATAAAGAATGTTAAATCAAATCAATCTTATTTCTTAGGTCTCTTAGTACCGTATTTAGATCTTGATTGTTTTCTGTTGTCAACTCCAGCTGTATCAAGTGTTCCACGAACAATGTGATATCTAACCCCTGGAAGGTCCTTAACTCTTCCACCTCTGATAAGTACAACACTGTGCTCTTGTAGATTGTGTCCTATCCCTGGGATATAAGCCATTACTTCGTATCCATTAGTAAGACGAACTCTGGCTACTTTTCTAAGCGCTGAGTTAGGTTTCTTAGGAGTTACTGTTCTAACTGCTACACAAACCCCTCTCTTTTGTGGTGAGTTTACTTCTGTTTCAACTTTTCTTAGTGAATCATAGTTAACATCAAGAGCTGGTGACTTTGATTTAGTTTCAATTTTCTTTCTACCTTTTCTGATTAATTGGTTAATAGTTGGCATTCTTTCACCTCCATAAAATTAGTAAATTCCAACACACACATTAAGACTACCTTTAAAGGTAGTCTTAAATAGCTATCAAAATACTCAATAAGTATATCATTCAACCTGTTTTAAGTCAACTTTATTTAGCCAATATTTCTCTAATTTTGTAGCTTTAGAATACTTATAACCAAAAAAAGACCTAAAATATATCACAAAAGGTATTCTTAGGTCCTAAAAATTTAAATTATTTATTTTAGATTAAGTCCAACTACTAAAATACTAAACTGTATTCTCAAAAATTTTCTAAAAACTTTTATAACTCCTTCACTATAAATTTTTAATCTCTTCAGGAACTTCTATCTTTTCAAGTTGATTTATTTTTTCATAATTTCCGCTTTGTTTTAACTGTGTAACTTCGTCGTTCTCCTTATTTAAAAAGCGTGCTTCCCACTCAAATGAAATAGGCTGATATGTATCTTTTTCAAAAGAAAATTCAGCTCTTATTGAAGTTAACTCTCCTATAAATGAATTGCTCTCATCTTTTCCAAAAAGAATATTTTCAATTTCACTTATATTATCTGAGTTGGACTCAAGCTTTAATATATAAATATCTTGCGACTCTACGATTTCATAATAACTTTCAAGATTTTCCAAAATAGAGTTTGAATCAAATGTAGTTTTTGCAACAAAAGTAGGTATGTCTTCTTTATTGTCGTTCATATCGTCAATTGTTTTCTTATTCCATTCCCCTTTGTTTTCTCTATAAAAATTCTCTTTGTCTATGATATAAACTTCGCTTTCATTTTTAGTGTTATCACTTATGCCTTCCCATTTTGCGTGATATATCTTAGGCTCCCTTATCATTTCAACAGTCCCATTTGAATTAGTTACTTCTTTTTTCTCATCAGACTGAGCATTAAATGTCGCTTCACTTTTAGTCTTAACAACATAACTCATTAAATCTTTTTCTCTTAATAATTTTGAAAATACTTCTTTTTTGTTTACAGCCTCAGTATCTTCACTCAAATTGCTTTTTGTCCCTTGTGAACAACCTATCAAAAACATTACAACAATTAACGTAACCATCAAATATTTTTTCATAGAAACCTCCCTATACTTTGCTTTATTTATAACTAACCCCTGTAATTTATATTTATCAATTATAATTTTGCCATCGTGAAACTTCTTATATCTTTTCTAAGCGACACCATTAAACAAATATATTCCTCTATTTTTCTTCACTCTATCACACAATCCCAGTAAAGTAAACTTTTTTAAACATACTTTTATTAGTAATTATATTTTCTTATCCAAAAGCATACAAAAAATCCGCCAGATTTCTCCGACGGATTTTATTTCTATTCTACTACTACTTCTTCTTCAAATTCATTTTCATCAATGAATTCTGAATTTTCAAGAAGTAAATAATTTTCTTTTAATTTTTCATCTACATCTAGTTGTACAAGTTTATTTTGTCTTGCTCCTGTACCTGCAGGAATTAACTGACCTATTATGATATTTTCTTTAAGTCCGTGTAATTTATCTTCCTTGCCTTTTATCGCTGCATCTGTAAGAACTCTTGTTGTTTCTTGGAATGATGCTGCTGATAAGAATGAATCTGTAGCAAGTGAAGCTTTAGTTATACCAAGTAGATTAACTTCTCCGATAGCAGGATTTTTACCTTCTTCTATCATTTGTTTGTTAGTCAACTTGTATTCAGTTGCATCAACCAATGAGCCTGGTAGGAATTCTGTATCCCCCGGATCATCGATCTTATACTTAGACAACATTTGACGTACTATAATTTCAATATGCTTATCGTTGATGTCTACCCCTTGAAGTCTATAAACTCTTTGAACTTCTTTAACGATGTATTCTTCAACTCCCTTAGCTCCCATTACTCTCAATAAGTCTTGAGGGTAAACGGAACCTTGAGTAAGCTCTTGTCCTTTTTCTACATAGTCGCCATTTTTAACTTTAAGTCTTGCCCCGTAAACTATGTTGTAGCTATGAGATTCTCCATCTCTTGGCGTTACAACAACTTCACGCTTTCTGTTTTGCTCTCTAATTTCAACTGTCCCCTCAACTTCTGAAATAACTGCTAATCCCTTAGGCTTTCTAGCCTCAAAAAGTTCTTCAACACGAGGAAGACCTTGTGTGATGTCCGCAGCAGATGCAACCCCACCAGTGTGGAAAGTTCTCATTGTAAGCTGAGTACCAGGTTCACCTATTGATTGAGCTGCTATTACCCCTACAGCTTCTCCAATGTCAACGTGGTTTCCAGTTGCCAAGTTACGTCCGTAGCAATGAGCACAAACTCCTGTCTTAGCTTTACAGCCTAATACAGTTCTAACTTTAACTTCTTTTATTCCAGCTTCAACTATTTTTTCTGCATCATCATCAGAAATTTCGTGGTTTGCGTATACTAATACTTCTTTAGTTTCAGGATGTACGATGTCTTCAAAAGAATATCTTCCTTCAATTCTATCTTTTAATCCTTCTATAAGTTCTTTTCCATCCTTGAAATCTCTTGCAACTAAATACTCGTCAGTTCCACAGTCTTCTTCTTTGATGATTACTTGTTGAGCAACGTCTACAAGTCTTCTTGTCAAATATCCAGAGTCCGCAGTTCTAAGTGCTGTATCCGCAAGTCCCTTTCTGGAACCATGCGCTGACATGTAGAATTCAAGTACTGAAAGTCCTTCACGGAAGTTAGATGTAATGGGAACCTCGATAGTTCTACCAGATGGAGAAGCCATCAAACCTCTCATTCCGGCCAACTGTCTGATTTGGTTCTTAGAACCTCTGGCTCCTGAGTCCGCCATGATGTAAATATTGTTAAGTCTATCAAAGCCTTCCATTACATCGTCTGTCAAATCATCTGTAGCCTTGTTCCAAATGTCTATTACCTTTTCATATCTTTCTTCGTCTGAAATCAAACCTCTACGGAATGCTTTTTCGTATTTATCTACTTCAGCTTTAGCTTGAGCTAAGATTTCAGGTTTTGATTCTGGTACCTCAACGTCGCCCATTGAAATTGAAATAGCTCCAATAATTGAATAGTGGTATCCATTTTCTTTTATATTGTCAAGCAATTTAGCGGTAACTATATTGCCATGTTTTTTGTAAGTTTTTTCTATTATCTTGCCAAGCAACTTTTTATCAGTTACTTTATCTACTTCAAGAGAATATTTATCGACATTTCTGTCAACAAATCCAAGGTCTTGAGGTATGAAGCTGTTCATTATAAATCTACCTACTGTAGAATATACAATTTTACCCCATCTGTCATTTTCATCAGCGTATCTTCTAACTCCTACGTGAGCTTGTAGATGTAAGAAACCTGCATAGTATGCATGCATCATTTCATCTTCGCTGGTAAATACCATTCCATCTCCTTTTTTAGATTCCCCTATATCTAAAGTTAGATAATAAGAACCTAAAATCATATCTTGAGTTGGAGTTGCGATAGGTTTACCATCTTTAAGGCCTAGTATATTGTTTGTAGATAGCATAAGAAGTCTTGCTTCTGCTTGTGCTTCTGTTGACAGTGGTAAATGGACAGCCATTTGGTCCCCGTCGAAGTCGGCATTATATGCTGTACATGAAAGTGGGTGAAGTTTAATAGCCTTTCCTTCTACAAGCACTGGTTCAAAAGCTTGAATACCAAGTCTGTGAAGTGTCGGTGCACGGTTTAGAAGTACTGGATGGTCTTTTATTACTTCTTCAAGCACATCCCAAACTTCTTCCCTCGTTCTCTCAACCATTCTCTTCGCACTCTTGATATTGTGTGCATAACCTTGTGCAACAAGTTCTCTCATTACAAATGGTTTGAACAATTCAAGCGCCATATTCTTTGGAAGACCGCATTGGTAGAATTTAAGATCTGGGCCTACTACGATTACTGAACGTCCTGAATAGTCAACACGCTTTCCAAGTAAGTTTTGTCTGAAACGACCTTGCTTACCCTTTAGCATCTCGGAAAGAGATTTAAGCGCTCTGTTTCCAGGTCCTGTAACAGGTCTTCCTCTTCTACCATTATCTATCAGTGCATCGACTGCTTCTTGAAGCATTCTCTTTTCATTTCTTACAATGATATCTGGTGCATTGATATCTAATAATTTCTTAAGTCTGTTGTTTCTGTTTATGATTCTTCTATAAAGGTCATTTAAATCGCTTGTTGCAAATCTTCCACCGTCTAATTGAACCATAGGTCTTATGTCTGGTGGGATTACAGGCACCGCTTCAAGTATCATCCATTCAGGTCTGTTACCTGATTGAAGAAAAGCTTCTATAACTTCTAATCTTCTTGAAATTCTAACTTTCTTTTGTCCTGTTGCCGCTTCTAATTCAGCGCTTAATAATTCAGATTCTCTTTGTAAATCTATGCTTTGAAGTAAATCCTTTATAGCTTCAGCTCCCATTTTAGCAGTAAATTGGTCGCCGTATTCTCTCTTGTATTCTCTGTATTCTATTTCTGTTAAAAGTTGTTTTTGATAAAGAGGCAAGTCTGCTTCTCTCTCAACATGAGTTACTATATAAGATGCAAAATAAAGAACTTTTTCAAGAGCTCTTGGACTCATGTCAAGTACAAGTCCCATTCTTGAAGGAATCCCTTTAAAGTACCAAATGTGAGATACTGGAGCTGCAAGTTCTATGTGGCCCATTCTCTCACGACGAACTTTTGCCTTTGTCACTTCAACTCCGCATTTTTCACACACTACACCCTTATATCTTACTCTCTTATATTTACCGCAACTACACTCCCAGTCCTTAGTAGGCCCAAATATCTTTTCGCAGAATAGACCTTCTTTTTCAGGCTTTAGCGTTCTATAATTTATAGTTTCCGGCTTTTTAACTTCTCCATAAGACCACTGTCTTATTTTTTCAGGTGAAGCTAGCCCTATTTTAATTGAGTGAAATAATTCGTGTTCGCTCAAGGAGCATTCTCTCCTTTCTGTAGCTTATAAATAAGTTACTCATCATCAGAGTCATCATAAGAACTAAAATCTTCTTCATAATGACCATCTAATTCATCTTCTTCGTTCTCTTCTTCATAACCTTCTTCAAGAGCCTCTATATCATCTGTAGAAATTCTCTTAATCGCACCTTGAGTAGGAGCTTGGTTATTTTCTATAAGGCCTTTTATCTCTTCATCATTATTTGAAATGTTATCAATTCTGTCTAAATCATCTTCGTCAACTTCAAGGTCAACATCTTGTCCGTATTCATCCAAAACTTTTATTTCAAGAGCTAATGATTGAAGTTCCTTAATCAATACTTTGAATGATTCAGGCACTCCCGGTTGAGGAATGTTTTCTCCCTTTACAATTGCTTCATACGTCTTAACACGTCCAACAATATCATCACTCTTTACTGTCAACATTTCTTGAAGAGTATAACTTGCACCATAAGCTTCAAGAGCCCAAACTTCCATTTCTCCAAATCTTTGTCCACCAAATTGTGCTTTGCCTCCAAGAGGTTGTTGCGTTACTAAAGAATAAGGTCCGGTACTTCTTGCGTGAATCTTTTCATCTACTAAATGGTGAAGTTTAAGCATATACATGTATCCAACAGTTACAGGGTGGTCGAATTCCTCACCTGTTCTACCATCTCTCAATTGAATTTTTCCATCTATAGGATATCCCGCTTGGCTCAAAGCCTTTTGAATATCTTCTTCGTTTGCCCCATCAAATACTGGAGTTGCAACATGCCAGCCTAGTTTCTTAGCTGCAAGTCCCAAGTGAACTTCCAATACCTGTCCAAGGTTCATACGAGAAGGTACCCCAAGTGGATTTAATACTATTTGTATAGGTGTACCATCTGGCATATAAGGCATATCTTCAGCAGGCATAACCCTTGAGATAACCCCCTTGTTACCGTGACGACCGCACATCTTATCTCCGACTTGAATCTTTCTCTTTGTAGCTATAAATACTCTGACCATTTCATTTACGCCAGGTTGAAGTTCATCTCCGGCTTCTCTTGTAAAAGTCTTTACATCTACAACAATACCTTGCTCTCCGTGAGGAAGTCTAAGCGAAGTATCTCTTACTTCTCTAGCCTTTTCTCCGAAAATAGCACGTAAAAGTCTTTCTTCAGCTGATAGTTCAGTTTCCCCCTTAGGAGTTACCTTGCCTACAAGAATATTTCCCGGTTTTACTTCAGCGCCTATTCTGATGATTCCTCTTTCATCCAAATCTTTTAACATATCATCGCCAACATTTGGAATATCACGAGTTATCTCTTCAGGCCCAAGTTTTGTATCTCTAGCTTCTGATTCATATTCTTCAATGTGAAGAGAAGTCAAAGTGTCATCTATTACTAAGTCTTTATTTACTAGCATCGCATCTTCATAGTTGTAACCTTCCCAGTTCATGAAAGCTATAAGTATGTTTTTACCTAACGCCATTTCACCCATATCTGTAGAAGGCCCATCGGCTATGATTTCGCCTTTTTTAACTTTTTGTCCCTTCTTTACGATAGGTCTTTGATTTATAGTAGTTCCTTGGTTAGCTCCGATAAATTTATGAAGTTCATATCTATCCTTAACTCCATCAGAATCCCTTCTGACAACTATTTCTGTGGCATCAACTTTAGTTATCTCACCATCTTCTTTAGATACAATAACTACCCCTGAGTCCTTAGCTGCTCTGTACTCAATACCAGTACCAATTATAGGAGCTTCTGTTTTTAATAGAGGAACTGCTTGACGTTGCATGTTGGCACCCATTAGGGCTCTGTTCGCATCGTCGTTTTCAAGGAAAGGAATCATTGCTGTACCTACTGCAACTATTTGTTGAGGAGATACGTCCATGTAAGTTACTTCCTTAGAGTCGAAGATATCTACTACCCCTTCATGACCCCTTGCAACTACTCTATCATTTATAAATTTTCCGTTTTCATCAAGTAACTCATTAGATTGAGCTATAATTTGCTCATATTCAACATCAGCAGTTATATATTCAATTTCATCAGTTACAATTCCTTCTCCAAATTTTACTTTTCTATAAGGAGTCTCTAAAAATCCGTATTCATTAATTCTCGCATATGTTGTAAGCGAAGTTATCAGTCCTATGTTAGGACCTTCTGGTGTCTCAATAGGACACATTCTACCATAATGGGAATTATGGACGTCACGCACTTCAAAGCCAGCTCTATCTCTGCTCAACCCACCAGGCCCTAGTGCAGATAGCCTTCTCTTGTGAGTTAATTCTGATAGAGGGTTATTTTGGTCCATAAATTGCGAAAGTTGTGATGACCCGAAGAACTCTTTAATAGCAGCTGTTACAGGTCTTATATTTATTAACGATTGAGGAGTTGTAGCATCTACATCTTGAACAGTCATTCTTTCACGTATAACTCTTTCCATTCTTGAAATGCCAATTCTAAACTGATTTTGTAAAAGCTCTCCTACAGATCTAATTCTTCTGTTTCCTAAATGGTCAATATCATCTACTACCCCAACGTTAAATGAAAGTCCAAATTCATAGTTTACAGATGCGATGATGTCATCTACAGTTATATGTTTAGGACTAAGTAGTCGATAATTTTTCTTTAATTCTTGTTTTAACTTTTCTTCATCGCCTTCAAATTCTTCTACGATTTCTTTAAATAGAGGATAATAAACTTTTTCTTTAAATCCTAACTCTTTTAAATCAAAAGGTAGTTCAAAATCATCTGGATATGCAAAATTATTTCCAATAACAATTACATCTCTATCTGGTTCATCTTCACGAATCGATTTAACAGTTACAATAAGTTTATTAATACCTGCATTTTCAACAGCTCTTGCCGTTTCTTCAGTGAACCTGTTTCCTTCTTCTACTATTATTTCACCAGTTTCAGGATTAACTACATCAGTACTTGCATAGTGTCCTTCAATTCTTGCTGAAATACCAAGTTTCTTATTGAACTTATATCTACCTACATGAGCTAAATCATATCTTCTATTGTCAAAAAACATGTTTTCAAACAATGATTCAGCAGACTCTATAGTAGGTGGCTCACCAGGTCTAAGCTTCTTATAAATTTCAAGTAATGCCTCATTTTTATTAGAAGTAGAATCCTTCTCTAAAGTCTTCAGCAATGCTTCACTTTCTCCTAATATGTCAGTTATTTCCATATTAGATTCGACGCCTATAGCTCTCATAAGAATAGTAACAGGAATTTTTCTTGTTCTATCAAGCCTTACATTTATAACGCCTTGAGCATCCGTTTCATATTCAAGCCATGCTCCACGATTTGGGATAACAGTCGCTGAATATAATTTCTTTCCGGTTTTATCTGTTTCTACTTTGTAGTAACTTCCCGGGCTTCTAACAAGTCGAGATACCACAACACGTTCTGAACCATTTATAATAAATGTTCCAGTTGGTGTCATAAGTGGTAGATCTCCCATGAACACTTCTTGTTCCTTAACCTCTCCAGTTTCAGTATTGATAAGTCTTACTTTAACTTTCAAAGGCGCAGAATAATTTGTGTCACGTTCCTTTGCGTCGTCTATTGAATACTTACGTTCTGCAGATACATAATAATCTACAAATTCAAGTATTAAGTTACCTGAGTAATCCTCGATAGGAGATACCTCATCAAAAACTTCCTTCAAACCCTCTTTGATTAGCCAATCAAATGAGGCTGTCTGCACTTCAAGAAGATTTGGTAAATTTTGTACCTCTGGTATTCGAGAAAAGCTCATTCTCTCTCTCTTCCCATATTTCACAGGATGTGCCAATTAATAATCACCCCTTAAATTCAAGACAGATTTACTGTCGCCTAATTTAGAGAACACTAATCCATTTTTATAATTTTGCAATTAATTATTTTAACATTGTTACACAAGTTTTGCAAGGATTTACAATGCTTTTTTATTTTTTAGAAAATAAATTTATATGTAAATAAAATAAACCTCAGTAGATTATTTATGATAATTCTAAATAAAAACGTGCTAATAATCAAAAATTATTAACACGCTCTATCTATTTTAATATGCCGTTTGGTTTTATAACGGTTTCTATTAATTTATTTTCTTCTTTAATTCTTATATACAGCACTATCATGTAAAGTGGAAGCACTACAATACTTGTGATTGTGCTATGACAAATCAATGCTATTCCTATAAGCTCAGGAATAATATTTAGAAAATAATTAGGATGCTTAAATGTATCAAACAACCAGTGGCTATTAAACTTATGTCCCTTTGCTATCATAAGTTTTACAGTCCATATTCCTTTTAATATATTAACCACCGAATACAAAACTACCATTGAAAATATTACTAATATTAGTCCTATCAAACTAACTTTATCAAATTCTACTTTCTTAACTAACGCTTCAACTAAACTACCAAAATAAAATAGTATGTGTAATATTGTTATTCGCTTAGTATTTGTAACTCCATATTCTCTTCCACCACTTGCTAATATCGCTCTTTCATTTTCTTTAGATATCTTTAAAAAAGCTAATCTTATGGCAAAAACTATTACTATAATTACATAAATAGAATATCTTTGCATAATA
>NZ_JH165061.1:107773-119188 GCF_000227315.1 Peptoniphilus indolicus ATCC 29427
ATACCATTTATTGTAAACAAATCAATTTTTTCCGATTTGTTTAATTTATATTTCTATTTTTTCTTAACAAATCAATTTTTCCCACTTTATTTAATTTATATTTCTATTTCTTCTTAACAAATCAATTTTTTTCCGCTTTATTTAATTTATATTATAAAAATTTATTTTATATTTATTATTCAAGTAAATATATCTGAAAATAAAAACAAGGGCTTTAAAAGCCCCCTATATTTATAGTCTATTCTTTTT
Source organism: Peptoniphilus indolicus ATCC 29427 (assembly GCF_000227315.1). GTDB lineage: Bacteria > Bacillota > Clostridia > Tissierellales > Peptoniphilaceae > Peptoniphilus > Peptoniphilus indolicus. The sequence continues at coordinate 108,023 of NZ_JH165061.1, forward strand.
GTATTCTGCCAATCCGTTTAAATAGTATAATGCCATCCAACATCCAACGTGAGAAGCTGTTTGTAGTGAATTAGTTTCTGGATAAATTTCAACAAAGTCAAATCCTTTTGCCCCTGCTAATCCTGCTTCATGAACCATCATAGCCAATTCATAAGAAGTAAGTCCACACATATCTTGTGGCCCTTGTGGCATAAATGCTGCATCTAATGCATCCGCACATATTGTTACATAGACAACTTCTGTATCCTTAAATGCGATTGCTATCGCTTCATCTATAGCTTCTTTCCAGCCTTTTTCTTTAACATCTTGGCTCTTAATTACTGTTGCTCCAAATTTTTCTGCATTTTCATATTCTTTTTTATGATTTCTTGGCCCTCTTATTCCTATGTGAACTATCTTTGTAGGGTCCATATTTTCATCAGTGTATAGTCTATAGAAAGGTGAGCATCTTGAATATGGGTCATCTCCAAATTGTTCATAGTTGTCTAAATGAGCATCGAAGTGTAGTATACCTACTTTTTTAGGATGTTTTTTAGCCATCTCGCTAATTATTGGATAAGATATTGAGTGATCTCCCCCAAATGTTATCGGAATAACATCGGCATCTATAACTTTGGCAACTTTTTTTCTTATTTCTTCAAATGTAAAATCATAATTTCCGTTTTGTACTGGAACATCCCCAAAGTCTCCACCTTTTAAATATTCAAACGAATCCAAGTTGAAGTCAGGCAAAAATCCTGTATATCTTATTGAGACACTTCTAATTGATTTAGGACCTTCTGTACATGATGAATATCCACCTATTGTGCATCCACCTTCCCAAGGCACTCCCACTATGGCTATATCCAACTCATTTAAATCTTCATCTTCTTCTATTACAGGAAGATTTAACCATGATGGTACTCCACTATAAATATTATTTGGTAAAAATTTTGGATCATATATTGTTGGCTTACTGTTTCTCATTTTGCTCCTCCTAATTTAAAAACTTTATTTAAAATAACGACATTATACTGCTTACACCAATTGTTAGAGATATTAAAAAAACTCCAATCCCCAAAACTTTTTGAAGCATGTTGTTTTTATATTCTCCCATAACTTTTTCTTTGCTAGCTAAATACAATAATACGAACACACTCACCGGCAGGAAGATCCCGTTTACAGCTTGTGCCGCCATTATTATTGTAATAGGATTAAATCCTGTTGCCGCTCCGACAATTCCAAAAAGTAAAATCAATACATTTGTCGCAAAGTATCTCTTATCTCTTTTGTTAAGTTCCCATCCAAATAGTCCTGCCAACACATAAGACACTCCCAATGGTGTTATTACCGCGCTTGAAATACCAGCTGCAACTAATCCTATAGCTAAAAATGGAACTGATAAATTTCCTAAAAGCGGCTCCAATTGTTGAGCCATGTCTACTGCCGATGAAATTTCCATTCCTCTAACAACCGTTCCTGCGGTTATCATTACAGCACCTGTAATTATTCCACCCACTATCATAGAGAAAGTTACGTCAAATTGAGCTAATGGTATTTGTTCCGGATCTTTCCATGTTTGTCTAGCACTTGTTGCATGAATAAATAAATTGTATGGAACTACAGTTGTTCCTATTAGTGCTACACAAGTCATAATAGAATTAGATTCAGTACTTGGTATCAAGCCTTTTAATATTTCTGTAAAATCAGGTCTTACTACAAACATTGTTATAACAAATATAACTGCCATTATAGAAACACACACTGTCAATAATTTTTCCAACCATTTTATAGCATTGTTATGATTACTTATAAATAGAATACATATGCCCCAAATAGGAGCTATAACTCTTGAAGGTATCCCTGTAAGTGCTGAAAGACCTATTGCCGTACCTGTAAGGTCTCCACTCATATAGGCAATTCCTCCTAATATAATGGCTGCTGACACCAAAATCACCATTATATTTTTTAAGACAGGTCTTTCCTTTAAATCTTCTATTAAATTTTCAGATAATCCAGTTTGTGTTACTATCCCAAGTCTTGCAGCCATGCCTTGCATGATTATTACTGCCAAAACAGAAAATAATATACACCATAATAGCTGATATCCATATGTAGCTCCTGCTCTAGTTGAACTAGTTATCGTTCCGGGCCCTATAAACGAACCCACTATAAGCATCCCCGGCCCTAGAGCTTTTAATTTTTCTTTGAAAGTATATTTTTTCATAACTTCCTCCTACAAAATTATCATCTAAATGTATTTTAAGTTAATTTTGTAAATATCATTGCGCATCGATAAATTACTAAATTAATTATATATCCATAAGAAAACCTTTGTCAATACGGTATTATCGTTTTTTATTCTATAATACCGTATTTTACTTTCGCTATCTTCCCCGTTATAATTTAATTATAAATATTTATATAGAGAGGGAATTAGTATGCTATATTCATTCAAACCTATTCAATCTATAAAAAGAGCTATAGATGTTATAAACTGTTTTACTGACAATATAAACTATCTTACATTAAAGGAAATTAGTGAAATTACAAATTTAAAATTGAGTACAACAAGAGGAATAGCTAATACCCTATTAATGTATGGACTTTTAAACTTTGATTCTTCTACTAAATGTTATAGCCTAGGATTATTTTTTTCAGCTAAATCCAAATTACTAAATAAAAAACAAGAACTATATATACAACATATAAGCCCTTTTGTAGAAAAAATATCCGATGAATTCTCAGTAACTTGCTGTTTTCAAATTGTAGAAAATCTACAAGTTTACACTATATATAGTTCAAGTGCTCATAAAGAACACTATCAAATACATGTCGCCGAGCATGTATTACTACCATTATCAGTTAGTGCATCAGGTAAGTTAGCTTTAGCTCATAACTACAATTTACAAAATATTAAATATGCTTTGGACAGTAAGCCCGACAACACAACTGACTATTCCTCAACCTCTGTTGAGATGTTGGAGGCAAAATTAAATGATATCTTAGAGAAGGGCTATAGCTATGAAAACCAAGAATATCAACTAGGTGTGAGCAGTCTTTCAGTACCAATCTTTAATTCAAACGGAAATATTATAGCTACACTTAGCATAACTTCATTTTCAACTTATATTGAAAGTATATTAAACGATGTAGTTCCCGAATTAAAAAATCAGGCTTCTCAAATAGCTAAATTAATATCAAATATTTAAAAAGAGAGTTCCCACGAACTCCCTTTTTGATTTGAAACATTTTAATCTTCAGCTTTGACAAATATCTTAGTTATATTAATTACTACCGCATATAAAACCCCAGCCACCGGCCATACTATCCATGTGAATCCCCACTTCATTGTATATAGTGACCACGCTAAATATATTGCAAGTGCTATTCCCCAATATACAGAGCTCACTTTATTTATAACTGTGGCTATTTTTTTATTTGCTACTGTAAAATCCCCCTCTTGTAAAAGTTTGTCATAACTATCCTTCACTAAACCAACTTGTGCCATTCTATTCACCGATACAGCTATAATAAAAATTAGCAGAGCTACCATGTTGAATATTATATAGTCCTCATCAGTAAGTGCTGTGCTGACTAAAAGTGGAACACAAGCCAAAATACACGCTACAACACCTATCGCTATTGTGTTCGTATACTTATTTGAGTGATTATTTTTCTTCTCACGAACCAAACCATCCACTCCATACGCAGTTTCTATTTCATTTCTAGATATAAACTTATATTTCTTAGCTCTATTTCCACAACCTATAGATATATACACTCCAAGAGCAACCATAAACAATAAAACAGGAACTCCCACAGATATTATCATATCCTCCGATACACCAAACAATTTGCTTTCAGCCAATCCAGACAAAATTAACAAAACTATAGGAGACGCTATATATAGGAAAATTGACAAAGCTGACCACATCGAATTTTCCTCACTTATCTTCAAAAAATCAACAGCCTCTTCCATACTCACATTCTTTATGTTTTTACTTTCTACTTCAACGGCAATGCTCTCATAATTTTTTTGAACAGTATCTATCTCGTCTTTTAACAGATAATCAGTGCTAACCCCAAAAATTTTGGACATATTTAATATCCTATTTAAGTCAGGCACAGATTGTGCGCTTTCCCATTTAGAAACCGACTGTCTAGAAACTCCTAACTTTTCAGCCAACTCTTCTTGACTCCATCCATTTTTCTTTCTTTCTTCAATTATCTTATCAGCTAGTATCATCTCTACTATTCCTCTCTGTTATTTTTAATTAATGTATCAAAAATAGTATTTGCATTCTATAAAGTTAGCTTTGAAATTTGTCAACTGCCAGTTGCAATCGTCGATTTCAGCCAATTTAAGTCCATGTAGAATATATATATTACAAAATTATAATTTATAGTTCATTTCTTTTCAAATATACCTTTAATTTATAACTATTACTTTTTCAAAATATTTCTCTTTAATATTGTCGTCTCAATTTTATTCACAATTAAAAAGAGTGCCTTTCGTATATTGCACTCCATAGTTTAAAATTTATTTCCAGTATTGTAATTTACTTTCATCAAGTCCTATATTCTTTCCAATGAATACAGGATTTTTACCTTGTCTCTTTTGCGCTTTATAATCCTCTAAGGCTTTAAGTGCTTGTCCTCCCAAAATTATAATTGTAGGAATATTGATTATACACATAAGTCCCATCAACAAATCTGCAACATTCCAAGCTAATTCCATTTGCATTCCCGCTCCAACAAAAATTAAAACTGCCGCTAATACTCTATAGCAAACCATAAATACCTTTGAAGGCACTTTCTTATTCAAGTATGTCAAGCAAGTGTCTACATAGTATAAGTTCCCTATCAAAGTTGTGAATGCGAATAGCGTAAGAGCAACTGTTATGAATATAATCCCATAATTTCCAAATACTGTTGATAATGAAGTTTGAACAAATGCTGCTCCTGCAAGCTCCGCTATCGGTTCAACTCCAGATGATAATGCCATAAATGCTGTTGCAGAACAAATTAAAAGTGTGTCTATGAATACAGAAAGCATTTGAACCAAGCCTTGTTTTGCAGGGTGGGATACATCTGCTGCAGCTGCGGCATTAGGCGCAGATCCCATACCAGCTTCATTTGAGTACAATCCTCTCTTTATTCCCGCAACAAGTGAAGATCCTGCTATTCCTCCAAATATTGCCTTAAAGTTAAAAGCATCAGACAATATCTTTGAAAAAACTGTTGGTATATAAGTTATATTTAGTATAATCATTAAGATTGAAACGATTACGAATATAACTCCCATAAACGGCACTAGTATTGAAGTAAATTTTATAATTCTCTTTCCACCGCCTAAAATACAATATGCAGCAACTACAGCAAGTATAGCTCCTATCATCCAAGATGTTTTACCTGGAGTGTAAAATCCGTATATTTTAAATGAATCTTGTAAATTAAAAGATGCTAACATATTAAACCCAACTGCATAAGTTAATATTAAACATATCGCAAATAAAACCCCAACAGTTCTGCTTCCAAGTGCAGTTTCTATGTAGTATGAAGGACCTCCATAGCTCGTACCGTCCTCACCTTTTCTCTTGTAAATTTGAGCAAGAGTAGATTCTATAAATGCTGATGCTCCACCAATTATAGCTATAACCCACATCCAAAATACAGCTCCATATCCGCCAAGGCAAATAGCATTAGAAACCCCTACTATGTTTCCTGTACCAACTCTTGATGCTGTTGAAACCATAAGAGCTTGGAAAGATGATACCCCACCTTCATCAGGCTTTTCAGTTACCACACTTATAGACTCTTTGAACATTGATAATTGTATAAGTCCTGTTCTAACCGAAAAATAAAGTCCACAAAACAACAACATAATAAGTAAGATTGGATAATACAACACATCATTAATGCTCAACAATATTTCATTTAACTTCGTAGATAAAGTTATGAATAATTCTTCCATCTATTCCTCCTTTAATATACATTCAAATTTAATTTCTCAGATAAATACTCAAGCATTCTAACACCTGAGTAGCTATTCCCGTGCGTATCAAGAGCCGGACTATAAACTGCCAAGCCATAACCATCTATTGTGGCTGTGACAATTCCTCCGCCAACTCCACTCTTAGCCGGAATTCCAACTCTAACAGCAAAATCTCCGGAGTAGTCATACGTACCACAAGTTGCCATAAGAGTTCTTAAAATTCTTGCATGTTCTGGTTCTATAACTTTTTCACCGCTCAAAGATACTCCATTGTTAGATATACAATAGCTCATATTGGCCAAATTTTTAACATTTACCATCAATGAACAGCTTTTGAAATAAATATCCAAAACTTCTTCTACTTCAAGACTCGGTGGTAAAATCTTTCTTGAAAGCATGAGATATGTTAAAGTTCTATTGGCAAAAGAAGATACTTTCTCAGATACAAAAATTTCTTCACTGTAACTTATTTCTTCCCCTAAAAACTTTGATGCTTTCTCAATTATAACTTCTAGTGTCCTTTCTTTATAAACCCTATGTAGCAATGCAACCACAACTATCGCCCCTGCATTTATAAAAGGATTTACCGGCACATTTTTCTTTGACAACTCAAGTTCTATTACACTGTTAAAAGCTTTTGATGATGGCTTGAGCCCAACATATTTTTTCAATTCATCAACAGTAAAATTTTCAAGTGCAATAGCATATAAAATTACTTTTACAACAGATTGTATGGAAAATCTATCCTCACTATCTCCCGAACAAATTAATTCTCCATCTTCGATTGCAGCAATCCCTATTTTATTTGGATCTTGTTTCTTCAACTCAGGTATGTAATCTGCAACTTCTCCCATGTCAGTATATTTTCTTCCAAGCGCTATTGCACCTTCTAGTAGTTCCTGATTAAATCTACGCAAACGTTTCACCTCCGATTTTAATTCTACCATAGTCATATATTATCTTTCTATATAAAATTTTTTAAATACAATATTTTTTTGAATGTAGTTTCACAAAATATTCTTTTTACCTAAAAAGTAATAAGGAGTATAATATACTCAATAAATTTAATCATTAATTTTAAGGAAGGTTATGTATGAATAAAATCAAATTTTTAGAAGAGATTAAATCCGATTTATCATCGATAGTTTCAAATTTAACTTTTGATAACTTGGAAGAAACCAATGTATATTTAAAAAACTATCTTTGTATTTTAAATTCACTAAATGATTTACCAAATAATTTATCAAACTATAATACGTATGAACACTCCACGACTATCAAGTCAAATAATAACTTAACCGAAATTTATGATGCAAATAACAATATTTTCTTAGGTCAAGCTCACTTAAATCTATCCGGAGCAAACATTGGAAGCTTTAAAATATTTGTGCCTGAAAAGTTTATAAGAAAACTTAATATTGAAGAAGGTGATTGGGTTAAGGCTTCAGTTATCAAAAAAGCTTACAACCAAAAACCTGTATATGAATATGAATTAATTGAAAAAGTCGCTGCCGAAAGCAATAAAAAAGTTGTCAAATATGCCATTGTAGAATTCGACGAAGATCTAGAACAATATTACATAGAATCTTCAGAAGATAGACTATCTACAAAAATACTACTTGACCAATATAAGACAGGTAATTTCCACTTAGAAATTGGTGATGTAGTAGACTATGCATATTGGAACGATGAAATCCTAAGCGGAAAAATAATATGGGTTTACCACACTGATTCTTCTCCCGAATTAATCAAAGACCACGAAATACAATCCTTAACCTCCAGCTCATTAAACGGATTAAATATTGGAATAATCGGTTTAGAAACTGATAAAGAAATCTTCAAAAGAGCTATCGAAGCAAATGGAGGACAACTTTGTTACTTGTCAGGAAATGAGTCAGTCGAAATTCTTTCAAACGAAATTTCAAAGACAAATATTTTAATAATATTTATAGATTCTGTTGGCCACGATGCAATGTTCAAAATTAGAAATGTGAGCAAAGATTTTGAAATACCTATTTTATATTCAAAGAGCGTTGAAAGTAATGCTCTTATCCAACTAATATTAGAAGAATTAGAAATACAGTAACATAAGAAAAAGGACTTCATTGGAAAGTCCTTTTTTATATCATTGATTATAGTTACTTTGCTCTCTTATTTTTTATCTTATTTATAATAATTTGAACTTCAGATACTTTTAGCACTAAAATAGCTACCAAGTAAACCCCTCCAGCAACCACAATTGCAACCAATAGAGCTAAAATATTGCCAATAGCTCCTCTTGAAAAACTATAAGCAACACTCGCTAAAAGTCCCATACATACAGTCGCTATAGTTATCTTCATCAAATCTGAAATATTTATATTACTAAACATTCTGCCCAATTTACCTTTTAAACTTAAAACCATCAGTATGGCTCCAACAATAAATGAGATAGAAGTTGCAAGTGCAAGTCCTCTTATCCCATACACCTTCATCATTACCATACTCAAAACTATATTCACTCCAACCATTACAACTGAATTTACAACAGGTGTTTTAGTATCCATAATTGCATAAAACGCCCTTGATACTATCTCTCTAACGCCTATACCAATTATCCCTATGGCATAGAAATTTAAAACATTGGCAGTCACCACTGCTTCTTGCTTCCCAAAAGCTCCCCCCACAAATAGTAGTTTTACAATTGGATCTGAAAATATAAATAGACCTACCGAAGCCGGTACAACTAAAAGAGCCATAGATACCAAGGCTCCCCCAACAGATTTTTTCAAGCCGTCATAGTCACAAACTGCTCCAAGTCTTGCCATGTCCGGATATACAGCTGTTACAATTGAAGTTATTACAATCCCCGTTACAAAAGCTTGCAACTTATAAGCATAATTTAAAGAAGCCATAGCTCCAGTAAACAAAGCAGATGCCAATGATTTTGAAATTATAAAATTTAATTCAATTACTGAAGTCGAAATAAGCACAGGCACAATAATCTTCATCATCATTTTAAAATCTCTATCTTTCAAACTGATTAGATTTCTATGTCTATAACCCGACTTCTTGATGTATGGCAAAAATATTAAATATTGGAATATAAATCCTGACAAGATACCAAACGCCAAGTATTGATAACCCATTTTTTTAGCAATTGTCATACTTGCAATTATAATTACATTCATCAAAATCGCATGTGCTATTGAAACTATAAAATGTCTTTTAATTTGAAGATAAGCTTTAAAAATAGAAAAGACAGTCGTTGCAGCAAGACTTAAAAGCGCAACTCTTGTCATAAAGACAGCCATTGTCAGTGTCTCACCTTCAAAACCTATCGCCATTGCCATAACCAATTGTTTTGCAAATACAATCCCTACAATGGAAATTAACAAAGTGCCCATAAAGACGATATTAGATAAATTTGAAGTAAATCTATTAGCCTCTTTTTCTCCGCTTCGCTCTTTAATTTCATTATACATAGGAATGTATCCATTAGCTGTAGCTCCGGATAATATGTTTGTAAAAGTCATTGGAATTTGAAAAGCGACCAAAAAAGCTTCTACAATTATTCCCGTTCCGAAAAAATAAGCCAATGCTTTTTCACGTACCAAACCAAAAATTTTTGATAATATTGTTACAATCATCAATATATACGACGTATTCATATTTAACCTCTTTTTATTTTTTACTATATTATTATTGTAACAAAAAGATTTAATTAAAAAAATATGTTTGAAATTAATTAATATTTCAATTTTGTACAATTCCTTTTAGTTTACTTAATCTTCTAAATTAAATTTTAAATTACAAATAAAAAGGCCCTGCAAAAGTTTATATCTCTTACAGAACCTATGCCTTATATAATTTATTTTATTTGAATATTTTTGCAAATGCCATTACTATAAGTGACAATAGTCCAAGCACTACAAAAATAGAAATCATTCCCTTTCCCATTATTTCAAGGGATACTAAAAAATTTGGATTCATATTCCCCTCCTATAGAAACTGTTGGATTAAGTTTAATATAACTCCACCAGCTACAACAGAACCGATTTGACCCGATACATTTGCACCTACAGCAAACATCAAAAGGTGGTTAGATGGATCTTCTTTTAACCCCATCTTTTGAACTACACGAGCTGACATTGGAAATGCTGAAATACCAGCAGCACCTATCATTGGATTAATCTTATTCTTTGTAAATAAGTTTAGTATTTTCGCAAACACTACTCCGCCAATTGTATCAAACACAAATGCTATAAGTCCTATTCCCATTATCAAAAGAGTTTCAAAATTTACAAAAGCTTCCGACCTCATGCTGAATGAAATAGTAATTCCAAGTAAAAGTGTTATCAAATTCGCAAGTTCATTGCTCGCCGTTTCTGTTAAATTTCCAAGTACACCCGACTCACGAATTAAGTTTCCAAACATCAAAAATCCAACAAGCGAAACTGACATAGGAGCAACTAATCCTGCTATAATCGTAACTAAAATAGGGAAGAAAATTCTCGCATTTCTTGAAACTCCAGTAGGATTGTAGTGCATTTTTATCTGTCTTTCTTTTTTAGTAGTAACCAATTTTATTGCCATTGGTTGCACAATTGGAACCAATGCCATATAAGAATATGCCGCAACCGCTATAGCACCTACATACTTTGAGCCCAAAACTTGAGAAACAAGTATTGAAGTAGGTCCATCTGCTGCACCTATTATTCCTATTGAAGCTGCATCTTTTAATTCGAACCCAAGAACTGTCGCCAAAGAAAGTGCAAAGAAAATTCCAAACTGAGCCGCCGCTCCAAACAAAAACATTTTAGGGTTTGAAAGTAACGGACCAAAATCAATCATGGCTCCTATTCCAATAAATAATAATAGCGGGAGTGCCTCTGACGCTTCTATTCCAACCTTAAATAACCATTCAACTATCCCCGTTACTTCACCAATTCCAGCCATGGTTTGGTTTATAGCTCCAGATAATGGTAGGTTAACTAAAATTGCACCAAATCCCATAGGGAGCAATAGTGCCGGTTCAAATTCTTTTTCAATAGCTAGGTAAATAAGCAGAATTCCAACGCCATACATAACTAAATCCTGCCAAGTGATAAGCTTTATACCTTCTGTTAAAAATTCCATTTCGTCCTCCTAATTAACTATAATATGTTACCACACAGAAAAAACTTTTCAATATGTTGAATATAAAATTT
>NZ_JH165061.1:119238-127007 GCF_000227315.1 Peptoniphilus indolicus ATCC 29427
ATTAAAAAATAAAATCTGCACACACCTTCGTATGCACAGATTTATTAGCTATATTATATTGTCATAAGTTTAATCTTCAAAAAGTGGTTCTCCAAGGTCAAAGAAAGATAAAGTCCCTCTCGCCACTAACTTACCACTATCATCTTTTATTTCAACATCAATAACTTTTACAGTTTTACCATTTTTAAAAGTTTTGATTCTCCAATCAACTTCTTGCCCTTCATAGCCGGAGCTAAGAAATTGATATTTGCATTTAACGTACTCGCTTTATTCCCAAAAGAGTTTGCACAAGAGCCGGCAGTTACATCTGCCAAGCTAAATATCAACCCACCATGAGCTGCTCCCATAGGATTGATATGCCCATCCCCTATCTCGACTTCCGTCTTTGCATATCCTTCTCTTATTTCAACCACATTAATCCCCAAGTGATTTATATATCCACTTGCGTTTCTTTCATCAATCATCCTCTTATAATCCATACTACACCTCCAATTTGTGAATAGACCCTCTTGATACAATCACATTTCTTCCCGTAATCTGGTAAATCAAATCTGAAATATATGGCTCATGTCCAACTATTATATAATCCATATCTTTAGATAACTCTCTCACAAAGTCTTCATACCTTGAATCATATAAATCATCAATCGTTTCAAAGTCACATTTTAAAATATCACTTAAAATTTCTGCAGTCTGCATTGTTCTAACTGCGGGGGAAACATAAATCTTGTAGTCTTTGGAATCAAAGTCTTCTGCAAACCCCAAGAAAGCCGCCTTTAGCTTTATCTTTCCCTCTATAGTCAATTCTCTTACAAAATCGGATGTGCTGTATGCTTCAGCTATGCCATGTCTTATTAAATAAATCATCTTTTTAAATTGTAGAATCCTTTTAATCCCGCATATTTTGCTGTTTGCCCTAATTGGTCTTCAATTCTCAAAAGTTGGTTATATTTAGCCACTCTCTCACTTCTTGCAGGAGCTCCTGTCTTTATAAATCCTGCATTAGTTGCAACAGCTAAGTCTGCAATTGTAGAATCTTCAGTTTCTCCACTTCTATGTGAAATTAAACAAGTCATGTTGTGAGTTTTAGCAAGTTCAATTGCATCTAAAGTTTCTGTCAAACTTCCAATTTGGTTGAATTTGATTAGAATTGAATTTGCAATTCCCTCTTCGATTCCCTTTTGTAATTTCTTTGTATTAGTTACAAATAAGTCATCTCCAACTAATTGAACTTTATTGCCTATCTCATCTGTCATAATTTTCCAACCAGCCCAGTCATCCTCGCCAAGTCCATCTTCTATTGAATAGATTGGATAGTTTTCAACTAAGTCAGCATAGTAATCTATCATTTCTTCTGATGAAAGAACTTTTCCTTCACCCTTTAAATTATATTTTCCATCTTCATACATTTCTGAAGCTGCAACATCAAGAGCTAATACAATATCTTCTCCTGCTTTATATCCTGATTTTTCAATAGCTTCTACTATTACATCAAGAGCTTCTCTGTTACTTTCAAGATTTGGTGCAAATCCACCTTCATCACCAACTCCTGTTGAAAGATTTCTTTCACGAAGAACTCCTTTTAAGTTGTGATAAACTGTTGCCCCCATTTCAAGAGCTTCTTTAAAGCTATGAGCCCCAACTGGCATAATCATAAACTCTTGAATATCTACATTGTTGTCTGCATGTTCTCCACCGTTTAAAATATTCATCATTGGCACAGGTAATGTCTTTGCATTAACTCCTCCAAGATATTGATATAGCGGTAAATTCAATTCATCAGCAGCAGCTCTTGCAACAGCTAATGAAACACCTAAAATAGCATTTGCTCCAAGTTTACCTTTATTTTCAGTTCCATCTTGTCTTATTAAATAAGAATCTATTGCAAGTTGGTCAAAACAATCAAAGAAAGTTAAATCTTCTGTAAGTTGAGTGTTGATATTATCTACAGCTTTTTGAACTCCCTTACCAAGATATCTTGAACCGCCATCTCTCAATTCAACAGCTTCATAAGCTCCTGTTGAAGCTCCACTTGGAACTATAGCCCTTCCAAGACCGCCTTTTACAGTTCTAACTTCCACTTCAACAGTTGGATTTCCTCTTGAATCCAATACTTCTCTTGCATATACATTTGAAATTAAACTCATATATTTTCCTCCAATAAACTCTTTCCCGTCATTTCAATAGGCTGTTCAATATTCATTATTTCCAACACTGTCGGCGCTAAATCTGCAAGTGCTCCGCTGTGTAATTTTCTGTCAACTCCAACAAGATACATCGGCACTACATTTGTTGTATGTGATGTAACCGGTTTTCCATTGTCATCTAGCATTACTTCGCAATTTCCATGGTCCGCAGTTATTATTGCCGCTCCGCCTAATATTTTAAGTTGCTCAATTATTTTTCCAAGACATTCATCCACTGTTTCTACAGCTTTTATTGCAGCAGGAATTGAACCTGTGTGCCCAACCATATCAGTATTGGCAAAATTTAACATTATAAAATCATAATCCCCCATTACAGGAATTAACTTTTCAGTTACTTCATATGCACTCATCTCCGGTTTCAAATCGTAAGTTGCCACTTTTGGTGATTGGACTAAAATTCTATCTTCATTTTCAAAAGGCACTTCTCTTCCACCATTTAAGAAAAATGTCACGTGTGCATATTTTTCTGTTTCAGCAATTCTGAGCTGACTCTTTCCATTTTTTGCAAGCACTTCTCCAAGTGTATTACTTGGTATAAATTCGCCATATGCAACAGTTACATTAGTAAGTGTAGAATCATATTGTGTCATGCTCACTACGTTTAATCGAACGTATTTAGCGCGGAGTGCATCACTAAAATCATCATCACTTAAAAGTCTGACGATTTGCCTTGCTCTGTCCGGTCTGAAATTGAAGAAAATAACAGAATCTCCATCCTCAAGCGTTATGTCTTTTACCTTTCCAGGTTCTACAAATTCATCATATATTTCTCTATGGTAATTCGAATCTATAAGAGCATCAACTGATGAATAAGCTTCCCCTTCTCCTATGGTCAAGAGATTGTAATACTTCATGGTCCTTTCCCATCTTCTATCTCTATCCATAGCCCAGTATCTTCCACTGACAGTTGCAATTTCTCCAACACCTATTATATCAAGTTCTCTTTGAAGTTCTCTTAAGTCTTCTCTACCTGAATCAGGCGCCACATCACGGCCATCTAGAATAGCATGCACATAAACTTTTTCTACTCCTTCAAGTTTAGCAAGTTTTAACAATGCCTTTAAGTGTTCCATATGTGAGTGAACTCCCCCATGAGATACCAATCCCATCAAGTGTAGAGCTTTTCCATTCTTTTTGACTGACTCCATCTCTCCAACTAACACCTTATTGTGGAAAAATTCTCCGTCAGATATTTCTTTATTAATTCTTGATAAATCTTGAAATATTACACGTCCAGCGCCTATATTCAAGTGTCCTACTTCTGAATTGCCCATCTGCCCATCAGGCAAACCAACATATTCTCCAGAAGCTTGTAGTGTGGTACTTGGAACACTTTTCTTTAGTTCATCAATTACAGGTGTATTTGCAAGATATGCAGCATTTCCGTCATATTCTTTGCCGACGCCAAACCCGTCCAAGACTATCAGCATCATAGGTTTCATATTATTCTCCAAAATTTACTAATTTTTCAAAATCATCTGCTTTTAAAGATGCTCCTCCAACAAGAGCTCCATCTATATTTTCTCTTCCCATTAATTCAGCTACATTATTTGGCTTAACTGAACCTCCGTATAGAATTCTTGTCTTTTCAGAAACTTCTTTGCCATAAAGTCCCTCAATAGTTTCTCTTATAAATTTAGCCATTTCTTCTGCATCTTCAGGACTGCAAACATCTCCTGTCCCAATTGCCCAAGTAGGCTCATAAGCTATTATTATGCTTCCATCGTTTTCAACTTCATTAAGTCCATTTACAATTTGAGCTTTGACAACATCAAACGCACGATTTTCATCACGCTCTTCTTTAGATTCCCCAACACAAAGTATAGGAACAATATTTGCTTCCAACGCTCTCTTTATTTTTTTATTTAATAATTCATCGCTTTCTTGTTGGTAAGTTCTCCTCTCAGAGTGTCCTATTAGTACGTGAGTTACATTTAAATCAGTTAGCATTTCAGCTGAAATCTCACCTGTGTACGCCCCTTCATTTTGTTCACTTAAATTTTGAGCTCCCAACATTATATGTGTTTCATTTAACACCTCATAAGCCTTTGGTATTGACGTAAATGGCGGAATTACCAATACATCAACATCTATAGCAAGTGGCTTTTCTATAAACTCCACTAGCATATCTTGAGCTCGACTTGCATTTAAATTCATTTTCCAATTTCCGGCTATAAGTTTTTTTCTCATATTATGCCTCCTCAATTATATCTATTCCAGGTAAAACTTTACCCTCTAACATTTCAAGGCTTGCTCCACCACCAGTTGAAACGTGTGAAATCTTATCCTCAACACCGCTCTTTTCAACAGCAGCTCCCGAATCTCCGCCGCCAACAATAGTTATGGCGTCTTTAAGATTTGCCAAAGCTTCTGCTACTGAGAAAGTACCTTTAGCAAATTCATCTATTTCAAAAACTCCACAAGGTCCATTCCAGATTACAGTTGCCGCACCATTTAATGCATCTTCTATCCTCTTAACCGACTCCGGTCCTATATCAAATGCGGCTTTATCACTTGGAATTTCATTAGCAGCTACAACTTCAGTTGGAACTCCCGATTTCAATTCTTCTGCTATTACAAAGTCGACCGGCAGTATCATATCTACTCCATTTTCCTTTGCTCTTGAAATAAGTTCTTTGGCAAGCTCAAGCTTATCATCTTCAACAAGAGACTTCCCAACTTCACATCCCATGGCTTTTACAAACGTATTTGCCATTGCACCTACTATTATAATCTTATCTACTATTCCAAGTAAATTGTCTATTACCCCAATTTTGTCTGAAACCTTTGCTCCTCCTAAAATTGCAACAAAAGGTCTCTTTGGATTTTCAATTGCATTTTTAATATATTTTACCTCTTTTTCAACTAAATATCCCATAGCTGATGGTAAATTTTGTGCTATTCCTACATTTGAAGCATGTGCTCTGTGTGCTGTGCCAAATGCATCATTTATATATACATCTCCAAGACTTGATAGTTTTCTTGCAAACTCAGGGTCATTTTTTTCTTCCCCTGCTACAAATCTTGTATTTTCAAGCAATGCTATTTCTCCGGCTTTTAGTTCTCTAACCTCTTCCAAAACTCTATCTGAAACAACTTCTTCATCTGGGATGAATTTAACTTTTTTACCAATTAGGTTTTCTAAAACTCCCACAACCGGTTTTAAAGAAAACTCTTCAGAGTATTTTCCTTTAGGTCTTCCAAGATGAGATAGTAAAACTACTGATGCTCCTGCCGCTAAAACTGTATTTATAGTTTCAAGACTTGCCCTTACTCTGGCATCATTAGTAACTTTTCCATCTTTTAGTGGCACATTGTAGTCAACTCTTATTACCGCTCTCTTTCCTTTTAAATCTAAATCTTTTATAGTCTTTTTCATTTTTCCTCCATAAGAAAAAGCGAAAGCAAAAAGCTTCCGCTAATTTATCTCAACTTAAAGTCCTTTGCTAACTTTATCTGTTAAATCAACAACTCTTTGTGAATAGCCCCATTCATTGTCGTACCAAGAAACTAATTTCACAAGTCTGTCTTTTACAATTGTAAGTTGTGAATCAAAGATTGAAGAATGAGGATCTCCAACTATATCAGAAGATACTATATCTTCTTCAGTGTATGCTAAAACTCCTTTTAATTCATTTTCAGAAGCCTTTTTAATAGCTGCATTGATTTCTTCAACAGTAGCTTCTTTAGAAATTTCAAAAGTAACATCAACTACAGAACCAGTTGGAACAGGAACTCTCATTGCCATACCAGTTAAAATTCCTTCAACTTCAGGAATTACCTTTGCAACCGCTTGAGCTGCTCCAGTTGTTGTAGGAATTATATTTTCAGCTCCTGCTCTTGCACGTCTCATATCTTTATGAAGAGCATCATGAATTTTTTGGTCATTAGTATACGCATGAACAGTTGTCATGATTCCTCTTTCGATACCAAAGTTTTCAAGAATAACTTTTGTTACAGGAGCTAAACAGTTAGTTGTACAAGAAGCATTTGAAATTACATCATGAACAGCACTGTCATATTCTGAATCGTTAACTCCCATTACTATTGTCTTGACATCTCCCTTTGCAGGAGCAGAAATAATAACCTTTTTAGCACCAGCTTCGATGTGTCCGTGAGCTTTTGCATATTCAGTAAATGCACCAGTTGATTCAATTACTATATCAACCCCTAATTCTCCCCAGTTCATTTCACTTGGTAACTTTCCATCGATAACTGTAACCTTATTTCCATTTACTAAAAATCCATCTTCTACAACTTCAACTTCGCCAGGGAATTTTCTATATACTGAATCATATTTAAATAAATGAGCGTGTTCTTTTATCTTTTCACTCGCCTTTAAATCAGCTATGTGAGTAATATTAAAACTCTTTTCATCTCTAAGAGCCCAACCTCTTAAAACATCTCTACCTATTCTTCCAAATCCCATAATAGCTACATTAACTGCCATAATTTACCTCCTTAATAATCTCGTGCGCTGCACTTTCATCTATAACTAAAACCATATCAGGTCTAAGAGTTGAAATACTTATAATAGCTTGTGCTTTTTCAACCCCACCTGCAACACCTATAATCTTAGGTATGCTTAAAAACTTATCCAAACTTATGCCGACACTCTCTTGAGAATAAACTCTATCTCCCTTTAAATTAAAATAATTTCCAAATGCTTCAGACACAGCTCCACAGTTTAAAACTTTCGAACTTTTCTCTTCATTTATACCCCTTCTTGCCAACATAACATCAGCTCTACCTATACCAAACAGCAAAACATCTAAACTCTTTAACATCTCATAAGCTTCTCTCATTTCACTATCGCTTAAGAAAATTTCCATAGCCTGCTTCGAAACAGTCTCCGGTATAGGCAAAAGTTGTAACTTCGCATTTAATTTATTTGCAATTCTGGATGCAATTGTGTTAGCTTGAAATCTAGCTTGGCTACCAACAGAACCCCTGGCCGGAATCACTGTCACATCAAATTTTTCATCTCTCGATACGATAGACTCCGAAACACTATAGATAGTCTCGCCACCAGTCACACCTATCAATTCCCCTTTAGAGATGTGATCTTCAAATACAATTGCCGCCTGAGCGCCTAAGTTCTTCACCGTCTCAGCATGAGTGCCACTTTCAACAATGAACACACTCTTAACACCCAAACACTTTTCAACTTCAATGCTTAGAGAACGTAAACTGTTCATCTCACGATAAACAGAACTCAATTCACTTATGAACTTACTTCCCTTCTCCAATATCTCTATACCGAAAGAAGAAACAGCAATAAAATCTTGAGCTTTAAGCTTTTCAATTTCATCTCTAACAACTCTCTCAGAGATGTCCATACCTTGTGCAATTGTCCTTCTGCCCACTCTTCCATTTATGCTTATATATTTAAGTAATTCATATCTTTTTATAAACAAATCATGAAGTTCAGGCACAAACTCTATTAAAAATTCTAAATTCATATTCGCACCTTTTGTCCCGCTTGTCATTTTTTGTTCCCACTAAGAGTATATCACATACACTCCTTCAGTCAATAGTTTATAAATAATATATTGAAATTAA
>NZ_JH165061.1:127057-136111 GCF_000227315.1 Peptoniphilus indolicus ATCC 29427
CATCTTTCTCTTATTGTAAAATGATTAACTATACCACCAATAAACATACACAAAAATAAATTATGACAGCTCTAAAAATATATTCATTTTTTTCTTGGGGCGTAAAATACTTAAATATATGTTTTTTACCTATAAAAATATAATAACTCAACACACTCCAGTAGATTAATGTACTTGCAATTATTTTTTCATAGACCCTCCTAAAGTATTATTTTTATTGTGCGTTTTAATATTACGAATAAGCTAAATTGTTAGATTATTACTTAAATTCTTTTAGCCACTTAAGTAAAATCTCATAGCTTTGTTCTATACTTATATTTATATCTGGTTCAATAGGTTCATTTTCATAAACTATTCCATCTTTAATATGTCCTTTGATTCAATTTTATAAAACATTTTTTCGATTTTATTATATTTTTATTCTAACACACAACCATATTAAATCAATCTATCTAATTCATTAAGAATTCTATAGATTAACTTCTTTAACCCATGATATATAAAAAACAAGACAGAATTAAACCTGCCTTGTCTATCTATTTTCTCATTAAATAATTAAATGCACCTAAAGCTGCTGTTGCTCCACTTCCCTCTGCAATTATAATTTGTTTAAATGCAGTGTCTGTACAATCTCCTGCTGCAAATATCCCTTCGACATTTGTTGCGCCTTCTCTATTTACAACAATCTCTTTGTGGTTATTTGTTTCAACTCTATCTCCAAGCCACTCTGTACTTGGAACTAATCCAACTTGTATGAAACAACCGTCTATTTCAGACTCTACTGTTTCTCCACTTATCCTGTCAGTATAAGTAATACCTTCTACTTTTTCTGTTCCCTTTATTTCAGAAGTTTGTGCATTAGTTACTATTTTTACATTAGAAAGTGATTTCAATCTCTTTTGTAAAACCTCGTCTGCCTTTAATTCTGGCAGGAATTCTAAAAGTAGTACTTCCTTAGCCATTCCAGCTAAGTCAATCGCAGCTTCAACACCTGAGTTTCCGCCGCCTATTACCGCAACTTTCTTGTCTTTGAAAAGTGGTCCATCACAATGTGTACAATATGCAACACCCTTATTTCTAAGTTCTGTTTCTCCAGGTATTCCTATAAGTCTCCACTTTGCTCCTGTCGCTATGATTACAGTTTTGGATTTAAGTTCACCTTTATTTGTTACAACAGTAATCATTTCCCCAGGCACTACATCTTCGACTTTTGCATTTTCCATCAATGCAACATCATAGCTCAAGACGTGAGCTCTAACTTCTTCCATATATTTAGGTCCTTCAGTATATGATGTACCTATTATATTTTCAATTCCAAGAGTTTCTTTAACTTGTCCACCGAATTCTTCGCAAACTATTCCAGTTCTAATGCCCTTACGCGCTGCATATACAGCTGCTGCACCACCTGCTGCACCACCGCCGATTACTAAGACGTCAAAGGGTTCAACCCCTTCAAATTTATCTTGTGCGGATTCTCCAACGGCTTTATCTAAAATTTGCTCTAATGTCATACGTCCATTTGCAAATTCCTCACCATTTAAAAATACACTCGGGACTGCCATCACTCCTCTTTTTTCAACAAGCTCTTTGTGCATTCCGCCTTCTATCATAGTGTGTTTTACATTAGGATTTAAAACTGACATTATGTTCAATGCCTGTACAACATCAGGACAGTTATGGCAACTTAAACTAACTACCGTTTCAAAGTTTAGTTCTCTATCTATCGCTTTGATTCTGTTTATTTCATATTCAGAAATTTTTGGAGTTCTTCCACCAACTTGTAAAAGCGCTAAAACGAAAGACTCAAATTCATGTCCCAAAGGCACACCGGCAAATACAACTCCCTCGCTCATTTTAGAGCTAAGTGAAAAACTTGGTTTGAATTCCAATTCTCCCTCTTTAAGACTAAGCTTATCTGACATTTCTGAAATTTCAGTTACAAAATCTCTAACCTCTTTTGAATTTTCATCATTAGACACCGATAAAGTAATTACAACTTCTTTTTCAAGAAGTTGTAAATATTGTGCTAATTGATTTTTCAAATTAACATCAAGACTCATTAAATTTTACCTACTAGGTCTAGTCCTGGAGTTAAAGTTTTTCCTGATTCTTTCCATTTTGCCGGGCAAACTTGACCAGGGTTGTTACGTACGAATTGAGCTGCTCTTATCTTATCGATTAGTGCGCTTGCGTCACGTCCGATTCCATCTGCGTTGATTTCACAAGCTTGTACAACTCCGTCCGGGTCTACGATAAATGTTCCACGTTGTGCCATTCCTGCTTCTTCATCAAGAACTTCAAAGCTTCTTGCAATTTCTTTAGAAGGGTCAGCAATCATTGTGTATTCAAGTTTGCTTATAGCTTCAGAATGATCATGCCATCCCTTGTGAACAAAGTGTGTATCAGTTGATACTGAATATACTTCTGTATCTAATCCTTGAAGTGTTGCATATTGTTCTTGTAAATCTTCAAGTTCTGTTGGACATACAAAAGTGAAATCTGCCGGGTAGAACATAATTACATTCCACTTCCCCTTTAAGTTTTCATTTGATACTGTTACAAACTCTTCTTTCTTTGGATTATAAGCATTTGCTTTAAATTCTGGTATTTGTTTTCCTATTAATGACATATTTCCTCCTTAAGTAATTTATCTATTTCTTAATTTTTTTAAGAATATTATTTGTAATTTATGACTTACACGTTAAGTATACCCCCTAAAATTTTGTTTGAAACCTATTATCAATGTTTTTTATACTTTTTTTGTAGATTTTATTTAAAATTCTAAAAAAAGGTACGCCGATTAATCGCCATACCTTAAATACAAAAGCATTTATTTTCTAAACGCTTTTGCTTCGTCAAGTCTCTTCAAAAGTTGTTCTTTTCCAAGTAAATAGATGATGTTCTTAAGTTCAGGACCGTGAACATTTCCAGAAATGGCTGCCCTTATAGGCATGAAGAGTTGTTTCCCCTTTATTCCTGTAGATTTTTGGATTTTTTTCATAACTCCATTTGCAAATTCTTGGTCAACTTCTTCTATAGAACTTAACTCATCTTCAAATGCTTTTATTAAATCCGGTACTTGTTCACCTGCAAGTTCTTCTTTTGCCTCTTCTTCTGTGATGTTTAAATCTCCAAATAAGAATCTAACTTTTTCAGGCACTTCACTTAAGTTACTCAAACTCTCTTTAACCGTTTCAATTAGAAGAACATACCAATCCCAATTTGATTTCATTTCCTCTTCTGTCATAAGTCCTTCTGCCACCATAAAAGGCATTGAAAGTTCTGCTATCTTTTCTGTTTGATATTGTTTAATATAGTGAGCATTTACCCAGTTCAATTTTTCTACATCAAAAATACCGCCGCTCTTTCCAACTCTTTCAAAAGTGAACTTATCTACCATCTCATCAAGAGTGAAGATTTCTTCTCCATCTTCACTACTCCAACCAACAAGCGCTAAGTAGTTTACTAAACCTTCGGGTAAATACCCCTTGTTTTTAAAATCTTCTACTGAAACATCTCCTTGACGTTTTGAAAGCTTCTTACGATCTTTATTCAAAACTGTTGGTAGATGTACAAATGTAGGTGCTGCCCAGCCTAGTACTTCGTATAAAAATACATGTTTTGGTGTTGATGGTAACCACTCTTCCCCTCTTACCACGTGAGTTATTCCCATCAAATGGTCATCTACTACGACTGCCATATGGTATGTTGGAAATCCGTCTGATTTCATTAAAACTTGGTCATCAATTTCATCTGTATTGATTGTAACTCTACCTCTTACCGCATCTTCAAAAGATATGTCTTTATTTCTTGGCAATTTTAATCTGACTACATACTCTTCTCCGGCTTCAATTCTCTTTTTAGCTTCTTCTAGTGGTATA
The DNA here is from genome assembly GCF_000227315.1 of Peptoniphilus indolicus ATCC 29427. GTDB lineage: Bacteria > Bacillota > Clostridia > Tissierellales > Peptoniphilaceae > Peptoniphilus > Peptoniphilus indolicus. The sequence goes on from NZ_JH165061.1 coordinate 130,939, forward strand.
TCTCTGCAGAATCCGTCATATTTGGGAACCATACCTTTTATCTTCTGCTCTTCTCTTACTTTATCAAGTCTTTCTTTTGAACAGAAACAATAGTATGCATATCCTTTTTCTATAAGTTCATCAACATATTTCTTATAAATATCTAGTCTTTGAGATTGAATATATGGCCCAGTTTCTCCAACTTCTACCACTTTGCCGTCTTTAACCATAACTCCTTCATCGTAGTCAATTCCAGCCCACTTTAAAGAGTCTATTAAATTTTCAATTGCTCCCTCTACAAATCTTGTTCTATCTGTATCTTCTATTCTAAGAATAAACTGTCCACCATTTTTCTTTGCATATAAGTAATTGTAAAGCGCTGTTCTAAGTCCTCCGATATGTAGATATCCTGTTGGACTTGGCGCAAATCTAACTCTGACATTATCCATAATTCTAATCCCCCTGTAAATGATTATAAAGCTAGGTCATTCATCTATCTATACGACAACTGCCGTTTAATATCTTATGAATGATTATATAAAAAAACTAAATTCTTGTAAATATTGCCATTTAAAAAGACCTCTTTCGAGGCCTTTAAAATACTTACTCTCTGTAAGATATTATATCATACATATCAAATCAATAAATGTCTTTATGCTCTCCGTGTGGATTTCCGCAACAATTGCTATTACAACTTCCACAATCACAAGTTGACTTCTTTGAAAAAACTCTTTTGATCGCAAAGCCTAAAGCCACGCAAAGTAACACCAAAACTACTACTGTAGATACTGTAACATTCATCTTCTTACTCCTTTACTGACCTGGCTTGTACTCCTTTTATGTCTTTATATTTATTAGGTCTAAATAAAAGATATAGATATACAGCCAAGATTACAATTGCTATTGCCGTCATAAAATTAGCCGGTTCATGCATTACTAAAACTCTTCCGAATTGATATATCATAAGCGCTACTGTATAGGAGAATAATATTTGGTATCCAACTGTAAACCAGAACCATTTTCTATCATTCATCTCTTCTCTTATCGCCCCAACTGCCGCAAAACAAGGTATTGTCAATTGGTTAAAGAACATAAATGAAATAATTGAAACGGTTGTAAAGTTTTGTTGAATCAACGGTACTAGACCCGGATCATCTGCCCCAACTTCTCCAATTCCAGCAACTACACCATACGTACCTACTACAACTTCTTTTGCAACTAAACCAAGCACAGTTGCAACCGCTGCTTTCCACTCTCCAAATCCAAGTGGAGCAAATACAATTGCTATCTTCTTACCTACGAATGACAAAATAGAATCTACTGACTCAGATTCCCAATCCAAGAAATCTCCGTGAATTGAAATATTTTGTAAGAACCAAATGGCCACAGTACATAGCAAGATAACTGTTCCAGCTTTAATTATAAACGCCTTACATCTATTCCATGTAGCCTTTAGACAATTAACTATAGATGGGAAATGGTATTGAGGTAGCTCCATTACAAATGGCGCCGGGTCACCATGGAATCTCTTTGTCTTTTTCAAAATTACACCAGTAACTATTACGGCTAAAATTCCTCCAAAGTACCAAAGAGGTCCATACCAAAAATGTCCCCCTAACACAGCTGTAAACATGGCAATAATTTCAGTTTTTGCACCACAAGGCATAAATGATGCCGTTGCAATAGTCATTCTTCTATCATTGTCATTTTCTATAGTTCTTGTACCCATAATTCCTGGAACTGAACATCCCGTCCCAATCAAAATAGGAATGAAACTCTTCCCTGAAAGTCCAAATCTTCTGAAAATTTTATCTAATATAAAGGCAATCCTCGCCATGTATCCAACATCTTCTAACAGTGATATCAAGAAAAATAGAGTCGCTATTATAGGTAAAAACCCTAATACTCCACCAACTCCGCCTATTACACCATCAACTATTAAAGATACAAGCCAAGGCGCAACTTCCATTGATTCAAGAAATTCAGTAGCTCCATTAGCTATAAATCCACCAAATAGAGCTTCATTTACCCACTCTGTTACTGGTCCGCCAACGATTTTTATCGCTATGTAGTAGATAACATACATAAGCCCTGCAAAAATTGGAATCGCTAAAAATCTATCTGTTATAATTCTATCTACTTTATCTGAAGTAGTAAGGCCTACTGTTCCCTTTTTAACTGCTGTTGTTGTCATATCAGTGATAGCTGAGTATCTTTCATCGGTTATGATACCCTCAGTATCGTCATCATATTCTTTCTCAGCTTCCTCTGCTATCTTATTTAATCTATCTATTTGCCCTTGTGTTAAATTTAATTTTTCAATTAATTTGTTATCAAGTTCAAACAATTTTATAAGTAACCATCTCTTAGCTGTATCATTTGAAACTTTTGGCAACATAGTTTCTATTTCCACAAGATATTTCTCAACACCTTCAGAAAATTTAATGCTGTAGTTATTTTCCGAAATCTTTATAGCCTCTTGTACAAGAACATCTATATTTTCATTTCTTAGCGCAGATATCTCAACTATCTTGCAGCCAAGTTCTCTCTCAAGTTTTTTAGTGTCAATCTTATCTTTATTCTTTCTTACAACGTCCATCATATTTAAAGCTATTACTGTAGGTATTCCAAGCTCTAAAAGTTGTGTTGTAAGATAAAGATTTCTCTCTATATTTGATGCGTCAACTACATTTATAATTGCATCAGGTTTTTCATTTAATAGATAATCTCTTGATACAACTTCCTCTAGTGTATATGGAGATAGCGAATAAATTCCTGGAAGGTCCGTAAAAAATATCTCCCTATCTTTTTTGTATTCCCCTGTTTTCTTTTCTACTGTTACACCCGGCCAGTTTCCAACGTATTGATGAGAACCTGTAAGCGTGTTAAAAAGCGTAGTCTTCCCACTGTTGGGATTACCCGCTAATGCGATTGTATATGCCATTCTTTCCTCCCGTTATAATTACATTTCTTCAATTTCAATAAGCTCAGCATCTTCTTTTCTTATACTGAGTTCATAGTTTCTTATGTTAATTTGTACGGGGTCTCCAAGTGGCGCCACTTTTCTTATGTAAATTTCTGCTCCTTTAGTTATTCCCATATCCATAATTCTTCTCTTTAACGGACCGACTCCATTAATCTTTTTAACTTTATAATAACTTCCTACTGTTGCTTCTCTTAGCGTCATTGTAACTCCCCTACCATAAATGCTGATGCTATGTCTTTTCCTATTGCAACTCTAGCACCCTTAATATTTACAATTAAATTTCCATTGTTCTCACTTACAACTCTTAGAGTTGAACCTTCTATAAATCCAAGATTGTTTAAATGCTTTGCCTGTGAATCCGTTGGAAGTTTATTAGACTTAACTTTTAATATTTTTAACTCCTTATCTATCGGAGCCATTAATAAACTCAACATAATATTTCTCCTATCTATTATCATTAACAGCGTATAAATGATAATTTGTATTAACTTCTACAATATTATAGCATAAATTCATAAAAAATCACTATAATTGAAAAATATTATTACTCCTATTTGTAAAATTTAAATCAATTCTAAAATAAATTCTTTTGTTTATATTGGTTAACTATTTCTTGGAAGCTTTGAATATTTTCTTTAAATTTTAAAATTTCACACAAAAAAACCACCCCTATAGGTGGTTGATTTTAATATGTACCATGAACCCGCTTTCGAATTATTGTTCACATACGGTACCCAAGTAGTTAACTCAGATAAGGCACCCCCATAACACACGCATGAACTTGCTTAGTGCTGCTTCCGTCAAGACCTGACACGATTCACAAGTATACATTGTATGGGACCCTATCGTCACCGCCACTTGCTTGGGGCAGGCTATACAAACAAAAATCCTTGAACGGGAATTCAACCCTGCTATAGCGAATTGCAGGTTACAAGGCATCGCTAATTCCCCGTCTATCATGGATGGCGGAGAGAGGGGGATTCGAACCCCCGATGCCTTTATGGGGCATACGCACTTTCCAGGCACGCGCCTTAAACCAGCTCGACCATCTCTCCACATGTTTAGACTTTCATTTTACATTTTTTGCAAGCTATTGTCAAATTGAAAAGTTTGTTTACCTAATTACAAAAATAAACTATAATTTTATTAGGAAGTGATTAAATGTCAACTAAAGATAAAGTTTTAAAAATACTCGAAGAAAATAGAGATATCCATATGTCTGGAGAAAGCATAGCTCTTCAACTTGGTGTATCTAGAACGGCTGTGTGGAAAGCTGTTAAAAATTTAAAAAATGATGGTCATAATATCAGTTCTGTAACCAACAGAGGGTATAAATTGGATAACTCATCTGATAAGTTGGATAAGTGGGCAATTATAAACTACTTAGATTCTGAAATAAAAGAAAGTGATGTCAGAGTTTATGAAACTATCGACTCAACTAACACAGAGGCAAAGCGCCTTTTAAATTCTGAAAATCTTTCAAATTTCACAGTTTTAGTTTCTGATGAACAAACTGCCGGACGAGGTCGTCGTGGAAAAACTTTTAAATCTCCTAAGGGAACTGGAGTCTATTTTTCTATTGTATTCTTCCCTAAAGAAGATTTTTCATATAATTCATTTGACTTAGTCACTATAAAGGCAGCCGTCTCTATTGTTAAGGCAATTGAAAAGACTACGGACAAAAAACCTGAAATAAAATGGGTGAATGATATATTTTTAAACCACAAAAAAATCTGTGGAATACTAACTGAAGCTGACATAGACTTTGAATCTAAGAAAGTTCACTCTATAGTCACAGGAATCGGCATAAATTTCACAACAGAATTTATAGACGAATTAAGTCCTATTGCAGGTTCTCTGTATGCTGAAAATTTACTTAGATCTGAACTTGTCGCCGAAGTAATAAATGAGTTTTACAAAGCTCTTTATTATAAACCTGACGAAGAAATATTATCCGAATATAAATCTCATTCTCTTTTACTCGGAAGATATGTAAATTTCGAACTCAACGGAACTAAGTACGAAGCCATTGCAAAAGATATAAATGAAAAGGGAAATTTAATAGTCCAAACAGACGATAGTAAACTGATGACACTTTCTTCAGGGGAAGTTTCCGTTCGCGGCCAATTTTAAAAACTATAATTTAACTTTAGGACGTCATATTATATATGCGTCCTTTTGTTTAACTTCTGTATAAATCATAAACAT
>NZ_JH165061.1:136373-175129 GCF_000227315.1 Peptoniphilus indolicus ATCC 29427
GAAAATATTTATTTTGGTATAAATAATGAGAATTAAATAAATATGAGGTGAAATATGTTAAAAGATTTAATTAAAGAGAGAAGAAGTATTAGACAATATAAAGAAAATTCTGTAGATGTAGAATTAGTAAAAGATTTATTAAAATATTCACTTATGGGGCCATCTTATAAGAGCGCAAGGCCGGTTGAGTTTTTAGTTGTAACTGACAAAGAAATTTTAGAAAAACTTTCAAACGTCGGCTCTTTCTCAACAAAATACATAGCTGAGGTTCCAATGGCTATAGTAATCCTTGCAAATACTGAAACCACTACAACTTGGGTTGAAGAGAGCGCTATTTCTGCAGCTTATTTCCAACTTCTTGCTCAAGAAGAAGGGCTTAATACTTGTTGGGTAAACTTAAAAGAAGGTGAAGCATCTAACGGAGAAGAAATACAGGCTTACTTAAAAAGTTTCCTAAACTTCCCTAAAAACTTAAAAGCCGTCTGCATGATTCCTGTTGGATATGGAAACGAAAGAGTTAGAAAAAGAAAAGATTTTGAAGTTGACGAAAAAATACACTACAACACATTCTAAAATTTTAGGGCGATCATCTCGCCCTTTTTTATTTGTATCTCAATTTTGAAAATATCTATCATTATTTTTTAACAATTTATATACTACTAAAGAAAAAATTATATATATCGAAATTGATGGTAGAGAAGCTTCTACTCCAAAATCCCCACCGGTAATCAATAAGTTTTTTGACAATAAAACTATATTATAAATAGATTCCGGATTTTCTGATATACCTATATTTATTATTTTACCAATAAATACTATATTCCATATACTATGTACAATGGCACTATTCCAAATACTATTGCTTTCAATAGTTATTAGAGAAAATAATATCCCAACAAAAGTTCCTGCAACCATTAATTGAATTATACTTATAATATCCAAGTCTCTGCCAATTATATGTAATCCTCCGAATATAACTGACGGTATTAAAATAGCCCATTTTCTATTTAGTTTCTTTTCCAAAATTCCAAGTATTACTCCTCTAAATATACTCTCCTCAGCTATCCCTGTTGCAATTCCAAAAAAGAATACTGAAGCCGTTATTATCTCGAGTTTATTTGTCGCATTTCCTATTTTAAATTCTGCACCTGTAGTAATTAATAGTACTATTACAAAAATAACCATAAGAAACCCTATAACTACATACTTTAATTTCATATTAGTTGGGCATATCCTATATTCATTCAAAGTTGATTTAAGTACTTTTTCAATTAATACCTTCAAATTTATTAATATTAAAACAATAGATATTACTCCCGTGAAAATATTTGCTACTGCATTTGGAATACCTATCTTCACTACTATCCTTCCCACTCCAATTGCTGCTAATTGCGCTATAACTAAGCATACAATTGATAAAAATATTCCTCCCACAACTTGATATTTAGATAAGTGTTTTTCTGTCATAAGTCTCTCCTATTGTCATTATGTTAATAATAGCATTATACTAAAACTATACAATATTTACTAATTACCTTTTTCTATTGCACTGTTCATAAAAAAGAGCTACGCAACAAAGCATAGCCCTTATTTAATGCACAAATTCTATAACTTTACCATTTGAATTTTTAATAAATTCAAAGTCATGCGTAACTACTATAACAATTTTATCTCGTTCTTTTAGCATATCCAAAAGGTTTACAACAGATTTCATGGTCTTATTGCACAACCCGCTCGTCGGCTCGTCTAAAACCACTATTGGCTTGTCCGATAAAATAGCATTTGCAATTAATAACCTCTGTTTTTCTCCGCCCGATAAACTTTGTGGGTGAGAGTCTTTCTTTTCAAATAAGTTTAAAACTCTTAGCACTCTCTCCTTACTTAAATTATCTTCGGTCGCCAAAGAGAGTTCTTCCCAAACACTTTCTGTAAAAATTTGATAGTTCACATCTTGCATGACCAGTGAAATATAATCCTGTGGTCTTTTTATTCTCTCTCCATTGTAAAATGTCTTTCCTTTAAATTTTTTATTAAGGCCGCACAAACTCCTTATAAAAGTTGTCTTTCCTATTCCGTTCTCTCCAACTATAAAATTTATCCCTCTATCAATCGACAAATCCATGTCGAACAAAACTTTGCCTCTCTCATACCAATACTTGTAGTCTCGCATCTCCAATGCTCCACGTGGAGCATGCTTTTCATAGACGTTCGTTTTACTCCATTCACAGTCCACATTCTCTTTAACTATTTTTTCAAGAGTTCTAAGTTCATATGTAGATACAGTTTCTTCTCTTATATCGTCTTTATTTAACTCTGTAACTCTCCCTTTGTTCAGGATGTAGAGCTTATCCATGAGTTCTTTTAAAAAATATAACCTATGTTCAGCTACTATAATTATCTTGCCCATGTCTCGTAACTTTTCTATCACATTTTTGAATTCATCTATTGAACTTCCATCCAAAGACGAGGAAGGTTCATCAAAAATATATACTTCTCCATCCATAACGGCCACTCCCGTTATAGCTACTAGCTGTCTTTGACCTCCTGACAATTTAAAAATATTTTTACCTAGTAGATGTTTTGTATTTAACAGAGTCGAATATTCTTCAATTGTATCTATTATCTTCTTCCTCGGAATGTTTCTGTTTTCTAACGCAAAAGCTATTTCATCAAAGCTGTCTATTGAAAAAAAATTGACTTTTAGGATTTTGAAACACCGTCTATATACTTTCGCTCCGTTTTGCTATGTCCAGTTCATAGATGTTTTTCTTATTAAAAAGTATCTCTCCACTAAAATAAGCCTTTGTAAAGTGAGGTATAACTCCGTTTATCAGTTTCATAATAGAGCTCTTGCCTGAACCTGAATTGCCTGTTATTACATTTATTGTTCCTTTTTCAAACTTCATTGAAATTCCATTCAAAACTGTATCTTTTGCATATTTTAAAGTCACATTTTTAAATTCAAGCATACCTACCTCTAACAAATATTACAAACACTACACCACATCCTAAAATCATTAAGTAATCTATAATTTTTAGTCTTGTGTTAGATATAGAAGTCCTTTCTTTCCCAACCACAAGCCCTCTGCTCATGGCAGATATGGAGACATCGTCCGCAGTTTTTGAAGCAACCATGAACAATGGTACTACTTTAAATTCAAAATATCTAATTGGGTCTTTGAAAAAATTAGATATAGTGATCCCGTACATCTTCATTCCATAATTTATAAACTGTAAATCTATTTGTAGTGAATAGAAAAATCTAAACATGACGGCTATAGGTATTATGAGTTCATCCGGAAAGTGCCAAGCCTTTAAAGCCGCCACCAAGTCCGACATAGTTGTTGTGGATATTGCGTAGTACCCCATCATTATCCCCGGCAACATTCTTCTAATTATGCTTCCAAGTATTAATGTAATTAGAGATAAAATTCCCATTCCCTCTTCAAAATTCTTTGTCAAAAAAATAGATATAACTATTGCAAGTAAACCCTTTATACACATTTTATACTTCTTTTTTTCAAGCAATAATACAAATGGAAATACTACCAAAGAATACGCTAATAGAGGAGCTGTATATTCTAAATTTCCTGAAATACATACCGTGGACAAAGTCACAGTCATAATAAGTTTAGTTCTAAAATCAAACATCAGATCATATTCGCTCTCTTAAAATGTTTGTTTAACATTTTTATTCCGAATGTCGCTCCTATATATCCACCAAGGCACCCCATTAGCACTATAGGTATAAATGACCAAGTTGGCATGACTGATAACATCTTGTTGACAAATTCTTTAGGATATCCCATTGCTATAATTTGCTTAATATAAGCCTCTCTAGCAAAAAATATAGGTATTAAATTAAATCCGGCAAACACCGCAAAAACTGTATATGCAAGTCTAGCTTTCTTAATACTCTTGTAATTTCCGGACTTAATAATGTATTCAGAAATCAAAGCTGTAACCACTGTTCCCGGCAATACATAAGGACCGTGTCCGCTCATCATAAATACAAGACCCACCACTATTCCAAGTATTAAAACCATACCGAATTTTTTAATCTTGGTTGAATACAGCATAAATACCGGCGCAGAAACAAGCGCTCCAACGAATGGTACTATAGGCATCAAGACCGGAATAAACCCTATCATTCCTCCACACCAGTAAAGTGCTGTAAGTAAGATCGAAAATAATCCCGCATTTATTAAATCTTTAACTTCCAATCCTTTTTTATCCATAATTTCCTCCTCAATAAGTGAACTTTTCTGTCAAGTTTGATTTTTCTATGAGTCTGTTGTATAGTTTGGATTTTTCCATTAGTTCTCTATGAGTTCCCTGTGCGTTTATCTTGCCCTTATCCATAACTATTATTTTATCCACCATCTCTACTGACTTTAGTCTGTGTGAAATAATGACTACAGTTTTTCCAACTATAAGTTTATTTAAACTCTCTTGTATCTTCATCTCATTATCTACGTCTAAAGATGCACTGATTTCATCTAAGAGTAATATTGGAGCATCTTTTAAAAATGCTCTTGCTATTGAAAGTCTCTGCCTTTCTCCCCCTGATAGCTTACTTCCATTTTCACCAATGAGCGTCTGATATCCATTAGGTAACTTCCTTATAAATTCATCACAATTTGCAGCCTTCGCCGCTTCCATTATCTCTTCATCAGTTGCATCCTGTCTACCTATTCTTATATTCTCCATAATAGAGGCATTAAAAAGAATTACATCTTGAAATACCATTGACACATTCTCAAATAAAGAATCAGTTGAAATTTTTTTAATGTCATATCCATCAATCTCTATATTGCCTGAATCATAGTCAAACAGTCTGGATATAAGACGTAATATAGTAGTCTTACCACATCCTGAAGGTCCGACTATCGCTGTAACATCACCCTGCTTAGCTACAAATGAAACTCCATCCAATACTCTCACATCAGAATTGTATCCGAAAGATATATTTTTAAATTCTATGTCGAATTTTCTCAATTCAACATCCTTCCCCGTTTGTATTTTAGTATCTTTTAAAGCATTTATACGTTTAGTCCTTGCATCTATATAGAATAACTCAGCTAAATTTTCATCCATAGCTCCAATGCTGTCTATTAACTTAACTGAACCAATTAAAAATCCTATTACGTAAATTAGCTCAACTTCATTTTTGGCAAGCATCATAGAACCCACCAATACCACAGCACCTATTGCAAATTTAATAACCGAAAAAGAACTCAACACCGGCAAAGCCTGTCTTATTTCTGCCTTTATATGCATATCCTCGCTGTCTTCTATTGCAGCATATACTTCATCTTTCTTTTCCGATGCCATACCGTAACTTTTTATCTCTTGTTGCATCTCTATATTCTCTTGAAATATTTCTGCATTCTTTCTAAGTTTCCAAAAGAATTTTTCACTCCAAACCTTTTGGTTATTCTTAGACATAATTAACATCAATATTCCAATCAACATAGGAACCATAGCCGCAACGCCTAATTTCCAATTTGAAAGCAACATCATAGTCGCTATGATAGTTAAAAATATTGCCGTTGCTACCACTCTTGGAATTGCATGGGACACGCTATGTTCCAAATCGAGCACATCTTGCATTATAGTTTGAGCCACATCTGATATATCATGCTTTGAGAAATATGATATCGGCATCTTCTTGAGTTGGTCTGCAATTGCTATTCTCAAATCCTTTGCCTCAGCGTAGGTAGTGTTAAAAGTTCTCTTATATTCTAAATTCAGCACAATGTACATCACTACCACAATCGCAAAAATAATTATGTAGTAAGTTTTATTTTCTACAGAATTTCCTTTTAGCAAATTATCTACGAAAAACAATATTGCCACCATGGCAGACATAAGTGAAAAATTCACCAGCACAGATGCCTTTATAGCTTTTACAACTCCCCTTGCTCCCTTTTCAGTTAGAGCAAATTTATTTTTTAACCAGTTCATTTTTTCACCTTCCAATCATTAGCTTGTCTAAATTTTTCCTGATAACTTCTATATACTGAATCTTTAGCCATCAATTCAGCATCATTACCGCGTTCAATTATCTTTCCATCTTGCACAACCAAAATTTCATCCACATTTCTTATAGAACTCAACCTGTGTGCTATCATAATCACCGTCTTGCCCTTCATTAAATTGGCAAAGGCCTTTTGTAATTCATATTCATTTTCCGGATCAGCTGCCGCACTCGCCTCATCTAAGATTATAATCTTGGCATCTTTTAAAATCGCTCTGGCTATAGCTATGCGTTGAGTTTCCCCACCTGATAGATAAACTCCCTTTGTCCCAATAACTACATTCTCTCTCTCTTTAAATTTGTCCAATATCTCATCACATTGTGCCAAGTGCAAAGCTTCCATAACCTCTTCACGAGTTGCTTCTTTATTCCCAACTTTTACATTGTCAAATATCGACATTTTAAAAAGTTTTGAATCTTGGAACACATTCGCTATATTCTTCACTATAGCATCTTCTGTATATTCATCTATAGAATGTCCACCTATCAAAACCTTGCCGCTATTCACAGGATAAAATCCTGAAATCAACTTAACTATTGTGGACTTACCACTTCCTGAAGCTCCAACCAGCGCATATGTCTTACCTTGTTTTAAATAAAATGAAAGATTATTCAAAATCATATTTTCTTCATATCCAAAGCTGACATTCTCAAAAGTTATATCACAATTCTCGATCTCTTTGACCTCACCATGAAATAAACCTTTTTGTTTCATATCTGTAAATAAATCTTCAATCTTTTTAATCGCTGATGTTGCTTGGTATTGATACATTGCCACATACATTATCTTCATAAATGCATTGAAAATTACTCCACACATAGATACATAGAAAATAACCTTAGCCGCTATATCATATATATTTTCTCCTCTTGATATGACATATATTGACGCAGGTATCAAAATTAAAATTATAGAATTAAAAAACATTTGGAATACTACATAAGGCACTCTACAACTCATGCTGTATGAAAGAGCCATTTCTGAATAGTCCAAAATAGAATTGTAAAACTCTTTTAATGATCTGACATTTGCTTTAAATATCTTCAAAACGCTCATGCCTCTGACATATTCTACAGCTCCTGAAGTCATTTTCTCTTGAGCCAACATATACTTGCCCATGAATTCAGTCTCACCCATCATTCCCTTACCGATAATTCCACCAATGATTACAGTTATAATAAATAAAATTCCGAGTCTATAGTCTACAACAAAAGCCAAAATTAAAGAAAACAATGGAGTGAATACCGCTGTCGCCAAGTCTGGAATCAAGTGTGCCACGCTCATATGAGTTAAAGCCGTATTGTCATCTATTATCTTACGAATTCTTCCTGATTCATTCTTGTCATAAAATGAAAATGAAGCTCCCATAAGATTGTCTATTCCCCTCTTTTTTAAATTCGTCTCCAATCTAAATGCTACCAAGTGAGTACACCAAAGACTTATAAAATAAACAATTGCATTTGCTATTAAAAACCCTAATATACATCCCGCAATGTTTACAGCATCTACAACTTTCTTCTCAACTAAAAGACTGTTCAATAATTTGTACAAATGCCAATACGACGCTGCCATACATGCTGAAGATATTATGGTCAACAGAATTCCGCTATAAACTAAGTGAATCTTTTCCGGCACATACTCCTTTAACTTTTTATAAATCATATTTCAACCCTCCTCTGTATACTCTAGGACTAATGCCCTCATATTTTCTAAACATATCTGCAAACTTACTCGCATTTGCATAACCAACACTCTCTGCAATCTCTGTTATGCTAATTTTGCTCAATCTCATCTGTTCCTTTGCATATTCTATTCTCTTGTTTATTAAATACACATGGATGCTATCTCCATAAACTTCCTTGAAAGCTCTGTTCAGATAAGTCTTTGAAATGTTCACGATGCTCGCCAACTCATCAACAGTGTATTTTTTTCTAAAATCACCAGTTATCAATTTTTGAACCTGCTGTACTTTTTCTATATGTTTCTTTGGCAGATAGACAAATTCATTTTCTTCAGAAAGTTGAATGTCTTTTAAATAGAAAAGCGTTTCTAAAAGAGCCATTCTGTATCTATTCACATTAAAAAACTCTTCTCCTATAAAACTTTTAAAAATCTTTTCGATTCCTAAATCCTTTTTAAGTACAGCCACCTTCTCCGAACCAAATTTCTCATATATTCCCATTATCGAAACTCCAAAGCTTTCAAAAATTTTTTCTGTCTCTTCGCTTATCTCTTCAATTGAAATAAAATACTCTAAATTTTTTAGATGTCCTTCCGGAAATTTAGCCTCCGCACAGTGCTTAGCTATGCAGTCCACAGTGAATGAATGTTTTGTTATAAAAGATACCTCATTAGTGGTAGGCAACTGACACTTCATTTGCCCCTCTAAACAGTATGACAAATTCATTGATTTAATATTAAACCCTCCAGAAACTTCATAATTATATGTGTCTCTATAGTCAGTCAAAACCAAATATATCCCATCAAATAATTTCGCCACATAATTAAAGCTATCTTGTGCCTTTTTATATCTAAACTTCGAAAGACCTTTGAGCTCTCCTATATAATCCAAATTCATTTTATTCATCAGAATTTTTTCATTTGTTTCATAAATTTACCCTCAATAAATTGATAACATATATCATTTGCTATCAGTATACATTTTATTTTTTCTTTATTCCACTCCAATTTAATTTAATTGTCCCTTTTGGAAAATTCATTTGTTCAATAACTGTTTGCATTTAAAAATTTTATAACTTCCCACAAAAAATAACCTATTCCGTTTGAATAGATTATCTCAATAATTTTTTATATATTTGTTTATACTGCTCAACGCCCGGCTGATTGAATGGATTTGCTCCAAATAAAACGGAAGATACGAAGCATGCGTACATAAAAAAGTAAACTAATTGACCTAAGTTATACTCATCTATACTATTTATCTCAATCATAAGAGTATCTATATTATTTTTTGAATGAGCAACTTTAGTGGCTTCCATCACCACTTTATTTATATTGTTTAAACTATATTTATTCAAACCCGCATAGTCATTGCTGAACTCTTCCAAATTTATTTCCAAATCTATTTTATTTTCATTTACGAATAGTACTGTCTCAAATAGATCTCCAGGTCCTTCTTGAATATACTGCCCAATTGAGTGGAGATCTGTTGTGTTTGTCAAATATGTGGGAAAAATAACATTATCACTCTTCCCTTCACTCTCTCCAAACAACTGCACATACCATTCTTGTAAAAATTTCAAGCTCGGATCATATGAAACTAAAAACTCTTTATTCTTCCCATTGTCATAAAACTCTTTCCTCGACAGAGCATATTGGACAGAAGGATTATCGAATGTAACCAATTTTCGTTTGTAATCTCTTATTCCTCTTAGAAATTCATCTATATTTATTCCCGCCGCCGCCATAGGTAACAACCCTACTGATGTGTGGAGTGAATATCTTCCACCTACATTTTTAGGAACTGTAAGTCTTTTATAGCCTTCTTTTTTTGATATATCATATAGATATCCCGAGTTACAATTAGTTATCACATAGATTCTATCAGAAACATCGGTATACTTTTTTTTAAAGCCTTCTCTTACCAATTGATAGCCTATATTTGTCTCAAGAGTTTCTCCGGATTTTGAAATTACGATTATACAAGCTTCGTAGTTATCGATTAATTTTAAAGCTGTTCTCAAATATCTCGAAGACAAATCATGCCCCAAAAATATGATCTTGGGTTCATCTCTTAATTCTCCCTGCACGCTTTCTATTATCGCTCTCGAACCAGTATATGAACCACCTGCACCACAAATCACTATCAGTTTGTATTTATCTCTTATTTCTTGTGCGTATTCATATATCTTATCTAATTCAAAAGTCGAATTAAATTCATCAGTCCACCCTAAGTAATCTGAATACTCTTTAGATTTTTCTTCAACTAACTTTTCAACTTTTTCAAATTCTATAAACTTAGTTTCTCCAATAAATTTTATCATCTACCAAACCTTTATCAAAAGAGCAGTTATATCATCCTTTTGTTCGCCCCACATATAACTATAAATAGATTGTTTAAGCTTCAAAAGTTCGTCAGTTTCATTTTTTAGCATGATATCTTTAATTCTTTCTATTCCATAAGGTTCATTTTCATAATTCATAACTTCACTAACTCCATCACTCATCATTATGACTTTGTCAGATGTATTTAATTTTATACTGTATTCTTTGTATTCAACCTTATCGAAAAATCTGGAAATTGGATATCCTTCCACTTCTATTTCTTTTATTATTTCACCTTGTACTATCAAGGGACAAGGAAAATGTCCTGCATTCGAGTACGTGAACTGCCCTGTTTTCTTATTAAACACTCCGTAAAAGCAAGTAAAATATATTTCAAAGTCGAGTCCCAAATTTTTAAATCTCCTCCAAAGCTCTTGTAGTAACATTGATGGTCTCAACTTTTTGCCATACGATATTGTACGCATTGTAATTCTAATAAACATAGTTACCATTGACGCTGCAAAACCATGTCCAACAGTATCTGCAATATATATCCCCAAGTGGTCATCGTCTATTTCAAATATATCAAACATATCTCCGCTAAGTAAATTTGAAGGTCTGTATAGATAATCTACATTTAACACCCCAAAAAATCCTTTTTCAGGTAGCAATGCCGTTTGAATTTTTCTGGCATGATTCATTTCAACTGTCATAGATTTATTCTTTTCTACAATGGCTGAAATCAATTTTCTCTCTTGGGAAATATTTCTAAACACTTCTACTACGCCTATTATTTTTTCGTCACTTTTAATAGGTGAGCATTTTACTGAATACAACTTATCTTGAATAGTTTCTTCTCTTTGAATTACTTCTCCTGTTTCAAGCGTTCTCTTTGTAATTTTCGATTTCAAGATATTATCATAAATATTGCAAATCAAATTTTCAGTATCATACCCTAAAGTATCTTTCATAGCTTGATTTACATAGACCACTTCATTTCTATGGTCTAAAACTCTCACCAAGTCCACTATTCCATCTAATATTTGATAATTTAATTTTGAATTTTTTAAAACTTCTTCTAAATCTTCATTCATAGCGAACCTCTCCTTGATATTAATTATACCATACTAATATTGCTTTACAAACACACTATAACGGTTTAGGACCAAAGTATTGATACAAATAGGAGAGTAATCTTCCGTTATAAAGTTTTCTATTTTTATTGCTTTTACCTAAATTCTTTTCAAGTTTTTCATCTGCCGAAATTACATACATTGAGTATGTTGGAACGGATTTATAGAGAACCTTTAAAGCTATCTCCAATTCCTCTACTTCATCTACTCCTATTCTGATACCATAAGGTGGATTTGTTATTATCACGCCATAGTTATCAGGTAAGTCTAAATCTCTAACATCTTTTACAAAGAAAGTTATATCTTCTTCAAGTCCTAAAATTTCCGCATTTGACTTTGCTATTTCTATAGCTTTCCTTGAAATGTCAGAGCCTATTATATTTAACTTCTTATCATAATCTATCTCCGAATAACATCTCGCCTTTTCTTCTTTCAAAAGAGATTCATCGATAAAGATAAATTTTTCAAAATCAAATTTTCTCATAAGTCCCGGCGCTATTTTTTTAGCCATCATAGCTGCCTCAATCAAAATAGTCCCTGATCCACAGAACGGGTCTACCAACAGCCTCTCCGGTTTCCAATAAGACAATTGGACCATTGCCGCTGCGAGAGTTTCTGTTATAGGTGCCTTGTATGAAGCCTCTCTATATCCCCTCTTATGCAGCCCTTCTCCTGATGTGTCCAAAGTCACAGAGACAATATCATTTCTAATTGCAACTTCTATAGAGTACCTCTCTGCAGATTTTTCAAATCTGTTTCTTTTGTAAGTTCTTTGCAAACTCTTTATTATTGCTTTTTCCGAAATTCTTTGAATATCAGAAAGAGAGAACAATTTTGACTTATAACTCTTAGAATTTATTATGAAGTTTCCATCTTCAGAAATCCATTCTTCCCAATCTATAGCATTTATATTATCAAAGAGTTCCTCAAAGCTAAGAGCTTTAAAATTCCCAATCTCTATTAAAACTCTCTCTGCACATCTAAGTCTTAAATTTAAAATGGCGACATCTCTCAAGTCGCCATTAAATTTTATTCGTCCATCTTGAACTGTTAAATCTCCATACCCCAAATCATATAATTCTCTTTTTACTACTGATTCAAGTCCAAAATTCACAGTCACTATAATATTTAAATTCATTATTCATACCTCAAAGCATCTATAGGATTTAATTTTGCAGCTTTATTCGCCGGATAATATCCAAAGAAAATTCCTATGCTCATAGAGAAGCCAACTGCAATTACTATAGATAAAATATTTGGAAGTGTTGGTAACTTCATCATTGATGAAGCAAGATATCCGAGCGAACCTCCCAACAACACCCCTATTATTCCACCTATTATACATATTATAATACTTTCTGTTATAAATTGCCCTCTAATATCTTTTGAAGTAGCTCCTAATGCCTTTCTAACCCCTATTTCTCTGGTCCTCTCTGTAACAGAAACAAGAAGTATATTCATTACCCCAATTCCACCTACTAATAATGAAATTGCCGCTATTCCTCCTATTGCCAATTTAACATTTGACATAATTGATGTTATTTGCTCAAGTTCCGATCCTACGGATTTAGCTTCAACCTTGACAACTTCATTTTCAGCAAATTTATTTTCATTATAATATTTTTCTATTTCTTTTGTGGCAAAATCTATATCCTCTGCTTTATTAGTTATTATGCTGAAATTCATAAACTTCTGATCATTTTTTTCAAAATCTCTAACTCCTACTGTATATGGAATGTACAACGTTGTACTATCTTCACCTTGTCCTCCCAAGGCGCCAAAGTTTATAGTTTCATTTTTATAAACACCTTTACACCTGTAAACATATATGCCATTCCCGGTATCAACTTCTACTTCTTTCCCTAAAGCTTCTGAATATCCACCAAACAAATCTTTTGCTACTTTGTCACTTATGATACAAACTTCTCTATACGCTTGAACATCATTTTCATTATAAAATTCTCCGGACAGCATCTTTAATTTTTGAATTTCCTTCACACCTTCTGTACTCGGATTAATATTTACTTTTAAATCCTTACCTTGCTCAGTTTTTATCTTAGCTCCTTTACCGTCACCCTGTAATATAATAAACTTTATAAAACTTCCAAATTGTTGTTTAAGAAATTCTGTATCCTCAGATTTAAAAAAATCTCTATTTTGTATATCTGTCCAGCTATAGCCTTCTTTAGGTCTAAGGCCTACTTGAAACATATTTTTATTAAATTTATCAAACCCATCAGATACCGACTTTGACATTGCTTGTCCTATTGTGAGAATTGAAATTACAGAAGCTATACCTATTATTATCCCAAGCATTGTCAAAAAAGACCTCATCTTGTTAAGTTTTAGTCCCTCCAGTGCCATGGTTATATTTTCAAGTATATTCATTATTCTATTATCCTTCCATCTGACATAGTAAGTACCCTCCCAGTTTCTTCAGCTAATTCAGGATTATGAGTTATTAAAACTATAGTCATGCCTTGTTCTTTGTTTAGCCTATGAAACAAATCCATTACACTTCTTCCCGTCTTTGTATCAAGTGCTCCGGTTGGCTCGTCGGCTAACAATATACTAGGACTATTTGCCATCGCCCTTGCAATAGCCACCCTTTGTTTTTGTCCCCCTGACAATTCGTTGGGATTGTGATTAGCTCTTTCAGACATCTCAACCAATTCCAAAAGTTCCATAGCTCTGCTACTCATATCTTTTTTATTTTTTGAATATATCATTGGCAGCTCCACATTTTTCCTCGCAGAAAGCCTTGGTATTAGATTAAAGTTTTGGAATACAAAACCTATTTTTTGATTTCGTATCCCTGAAAGTTCTGAGTCTTTTGCTTCACTCACATTCACTCCGTCTAAAAAATATTCTCCCTCGGTCTGCCTATCAAGCAGTCCAATTATATTCATAAGTGTACTCTTCCCCGATCCGGAAGCACCAACTATAGATACAAATTCTCCCTCGTATATATTTACATCTATCCCATGAAGAATTTCTAACTCATTCGGTTGCCCTATATAATATCTCTTGATGATATTCTTCATCGATATTAATTCTTTCATTTCTTTTCTTCCATTTCTTCTGTAAGTTGTACTGTTGTTCCTGATTGATACTTATCAGCAGAATTTATAACTCTCATTTTCCCCTTTAAATCCTTTGATGTTATTACACTCTCCACATCATTTCCTGTTACAACTTTTACTTCAATTTCTCTAATTTCCGTTACATCTTTATCGTCCACAACAAGCATAAAACTCTTGTCATTTTTTTTGTAAATTGCACTTGTAGGGACTATTATTACATCTTTTTTAGATTCTAGTATATATTTTGTCCTAACACTCATACCAGGTTTAAGTTTTAATTGCGGATCATCAATTGAAATTTTACTTTTATAAGCTACTTCTTGTGATTGTGTTTGTCCTTGGTTAGATTCAGCTGCTTTAGGAGTTGGAGATATGGACTCAACCCTACCTTTAAATACTTCATTCTTGCCTAACGCATCAGCCGTAACCTCAACTTCCATCCCCACTTTTATCTTAGGATAATCATATTCCTTTATTTGAGATTCAATTATTGTTCTCTTTACAGTCTGTATTTGAGCAAGAGACGCCGTTGGAGCTTGCCCTTTTACCATATCTACCTTTGTAATTGTTCCTGAGATAGGAGCTTTTATAACTGTCTTTTCAAGTTCTTCATACAAATTTTTCAAATCTACTGAATTAACCCCATTATCTCCACTTGCCTTAGCTTGCTCAAGACCTGACTCAAGGCTTCTTATTTCTGCCTCTTGCGCTGCAAGAGCAACTGTCAAATTCTTCTTTGCATTTTCATATACATTTTTCGCATCTGCAGCATTTTTTCTATAAGTATTCAAAACATCTTCCCTTGAGCGTTTTGAAAGTTGATCTTGACCTATTTGAGTATTAAGTGTATTTTTTGTGTTTGCAAGATTCTGCTCTTGTTGTGCCAATTCTTTCTCTAAAGACAATCTTGTCTCTTCATTACTATCAATTTGTGATTTAAACTTTGATCTCTCAGCTTCTACTTCGGCTATCTTAGCTTTGATTTGTTGAGACTCAATCGTCTTTTCATTTATTTTCCTTGTCTCTCTATTAATTTCCTCTTGAATCTTTAATGTTTCTTCAAACATTTGTGTATTCTTTTTTCCATTTATTTCATCTCCTGATGAGCCTCCTTCTCCTCTTGCTTTTACATTTCCCAATTTTATATTTAATTCATTTATATCTCTAGTTATAGCTTCATCTTCAGATTTTAATCTATCAAGTTGAACTGTCAACTCGCTATAGCCCCTTCTTGCATTCTCTGCTAAAGATACAGATTCTGTTAATTTCTGTTTTGTTTGTTCATAAGTAAGATTTTGACTATTTAAATTATTTTGTAAAGTAGTGTCATTACCCTTTTTTGCAACTAAAGCTTCATTATAGCCCATATTTAAACTTCTTAAATAATCATCATATGTTTTTTCAGCTAATTGCCATTGGTCATAAGTTTGTAATACATTGGCATTTGCACTCACAACCTGTGAATTTGTCCCATCATTCTTTCCCTTTAATGCTTCATTTAATTTATCCTTGGCACTTTTTACTTGAATTCCTGAAGTTCTATTATTAGACGCAATAAGAGCTTCTTTCGCCTTTATTTGTTGTTTTAAAGAAGAGTCATCCAGTTTAGCTATAATCTGCCCTGCAATCACCTCATCTCCCACTTTTACTTCCACGCTTTCAACAGGTAGGTTTTTTTCAGCAAATATATCTACTGAGTCTTCACTTTTTACCTTTCCACTTTCTTTTATCATGTTAGAAAAATCCTTTTTTCTTATCTCAGTAGTTTCTATTTTTGGTAATTGAACATATTTACTTTTACCAGCTCTCCCTAAAATCGACCTACCTATTAAAAGAACCAATATTATACCCAATGCTATGGCTATTTTCTTATGTCCTAAAATAAAATTTTTAATCTTCAAAATTATCCCCCTATTAAATTAGCCAATTTATTTTATTAATATTTATTATATTATTGACTTTATATACTTTATATTATATCAGTGTTTAATACATCAAAAGCAAAGTAAATATAAATAAATTTTTAAAATTTTATTACATATGTTACATATTTTTATCTTATAGGTTTATAATGTCCTAAGGTGATGAAATGAAATTTGAAATTAGTCCCAAAGACTTATTTGAATATAGCGTTAAAAATGAAATTTTTATATTAATAGATATGAGAAGCCCAATTGAATTTAAAAGTTTTAATATCCCTGAAGCTATAAACTTTCCAATTTTAAATAATGAAGAGAGAAAAATTGTAGGTACTTTATTTGATAACGGAGAAATAGATAGAGCAAAATCTCTATCAGTTAAATACGCCGCTGCTAAATTACCTACTTTATTTGATAATATTTTAGAACTTGTAAAAAATTATGACCATGTAATTTTATACTGTGCAAGAGGTGGATATAGAAGCACAGTATTTTTTCAATTTTTAAGAAGTCTGGGAGTCCCTGTAAAAAAATTAGTCGGAGGTTACAAAGCATACAGAAAATATATAAGAGAAAATTTAGAGCAATTAGTATCCACTAAAAACTTTGTAGTTCTCCACGGAAAAACCGGAGTAGGAAAAACAGAGATATTAAATAGGTTAAAAAGTTCAGGGCTATCTATTTTAAATCTCGAAGAACTTGCAAACCACCGTGGCAGTTCATTTGGTAGTCTGGGTTTAAATGCTCAGCCATCTCAAAAACAATTTGAATCTCTTCTGTATAACTCTCTTTTGAAAACTTCCGATTTAATATTTTTAGAAGGTGAGAGTAGTAGAATAGGAAATATCTTACTTCCGAAATACTTATTAGATAAAATGTACAAGGGAACCAACATAGTTATAGAAGATACCATTGAAAATAGAGTTGCTCGAATAAAAAGAGACTATGTAAATGGCACAAAAGAAGAAATCAACTCAGCACTCGATAATTTAAGTAAGTATATATCCGAAGATAGAATTAATTCATATAAATCCCATGTTGAAAATAACGATCTTGAATTTGTTATAAAAGATTTAATCTTAAACTACTACGATAGTCATTACGCCATAAATTATTCCAAAGATGACTTGCATTTAAATAACGATGAACTAATCTTAGAAAACTTACAAAATTTTATGCAGACACTGTAAAAGCCGACCTTTAGCCGGCTTTTACATATTTACTATATTTATTCCACTTGCAACTATTTTGTTCTTTATTTCCTTAATATGCTCTGCATCTCTTGTTTCAATTACAAATTTAACTATCTTGCAATTTATCTCCATATGCTCTTCACTTTCATTGTGCTCAACCTTAATGATGTTTGCCCCGGACTCGCCAATTAAGTTTACAACCTTTGCCAGTTGTCCAGGTTTATCAGTCAACACTAATCTAAACTTAGTGTTTCTTCCGCTCATTACAAGACCTCTGTGAACAACCTTAGAAAGTATATTTACATCAATGTTGCCTCCAGATAATAAAACAGCTACCTTTTTGCCTTCGTATGGAATCTTTCCGTGTTTAATGGCTGAGTATCCTACCGCACCAGACCCTTCACAAACTAACTTTTGTTTTTCCATAAGTTCAAGTACACCAGATGCAATTTCATCTTCAGACACTGTCACTATTTCATCAACATATTTTTCAACTAAATCAAAAGTAACTTCTCCCGGTTTTTTTACAGCTATCCCATCTGCAAAAGTACAAACTGAATCAATGCACATCAATTGATGAGTTTCTTTAGACAACTTCATTGCATTTGCAGACTCAGCCTCTACACCGTAAACTTTACAATTTGGATTTAAACTCTTTGCCACAAAAGCAACTCCGGAGATAAGTCCACCCCCGCCTATTGGCACCACAATTGCATCAATATCCTCAATTTCTTGAAGAATTTCAAGTCCAACCGTTCCTTGACCTGCAATTAAAGTTTCATCATTGAAAGGGTGTATGAAAGTCTTTCCCTCTGACTCATTGTATTTTATAGCAGCAGCATATGCATCATCATATACACTTCCCACTAACTTAACTTCTGCTCCATATGATTTTGTCGCCTCAACTTTTGAAATTGGAGCTGACTCAGGCATAAAAATAGTTGCACTGATTCCAAGTCTTTGACATGCTAAGGCTACTCCTTGAGCGTGGTTCCCGGCAGAACAAGCAACAACTCCCCTTTCTTTTTCTTTTTCACTTAAAGTTGATATTTTATAATATGCACCTCTCAATTTAAAAGAACCTGTTACCTGTAAATTTTCAGTTTTTAGATAAACCCCTTTAAATTGACTTGACTCAATTAAAGAAGTTTTTCTCGCAACCTCTTTAAGTTTCTCTGCCGCACTATATACGCTCTCCATACTTAATTTATTCAATACAAATAACCCCCTCTTAATTCTCTAACTCCAATTTTATATTATGTAAACCACTTCTTGCTTACGTTTTCCTTTTCACTAAAACACAAACTTGATTTGATGTTATATAGTAATTTTATCACAACTTTTAATATTATAAAATTTACTATGTAATAGTTCAGTTCTAACTCTATTTATTTTTAAATTATATTATAAATTCCTGAATTAAAATTTATTTATACTAAAAAAGAGATGAGCTTAACCCATCTCTAAATCTATTCTTATTTAACTTCTTCAGCGCTTTCCCAAAGGCCGTGAATATTGCAATAGCTTAATGCATATACAGTTCCTTTTTTATCAGTCTTAACAACTGCGTGAACTTCAGGTTTAGAAAGAAGTTCTCCTTCTCCGTGTGCAGAGAAATTATAAGAACCTACTTCAACTGGAGCTGCAAATCCTTCAGGTTGGAAGAATACTTTAATCCATCCAATATGGTGTTCTAAAGTATTTGGATGTTCAATTTCTTCTCCTACTTGTGCATGTATTTTTAATTCTCCGTTTACACTTTCAACGTGAAGTACAGGTACGTGCTTTTCGTTTTTCCAATCTCCGGCTTTTACTGTTTCTGTTAATTTCATTATATTTCCTCCTCAAATTGTATATAACTTACTCTGACAAATTTATACCCTTTGTGAAGATTTTTAACCTTATTATTTAAATTATCTTTATTTTATATAACTTTTACAAAAAATAAGAGAGGTTTCCCTCTCTTACCAATTTAATAGCATTTTCTTAATCAAAACATCTCCACCTAATGTATAGGCGATTAATGACCAAGGTTTTAAGAATAAAATTATCCATGTGAATTTTGACAATTTCATATTCACAAGCCCTGCAAACAAGCAGAGTATATCATCAGGCGCCACTGGCAACGCAATAGCTATTGCAAAAAACCTATCAAATTTATTTCCCTTGTGAATCCATTTTGTATATCTTTGCAATTTTTTCTTGCCAATTAATTTTTCAACAAATACTATGCCATATTTCCTTGCCAAAAAATAATTGATATAACTTCCTATTACAATCCCAACATAATTATAAATAGTTCCCTTCAAAGGTCCAAATATGAAAACTCCTGCTATTGAGGTTATTCCTCCCGGTATTATAGGAACAACTACTTGTATAATTTGAAGTACTACAAAAAATAACGGTCCCCATACTCCAAGATTTACTATGAAGCTATCTAACTTTTCTTGAGATGTAAAAATTCCAAGTCTATAACCTCTATAAAATCCCCAAAACATTAATAACATAGTTACCGCAGTAATACTATGATAAATTCTATTTAGTTTTCTATTGTTTTCTTCTAACAAGCCTCTTCTTTCGAGAATTCCATGTGGTTTGTCAGTTTCTATATTTTTTTCATCCTTCATATTTATAATTATACACAATATTTTTAATTTCTATTCTTAAGTTATAATTAAGATTTTATTAATAACCTGTTATTTCTAATATTTCATAATATGCCCAGTCATTTTTATCAAAATCTTTAAATGGATTCTTTGAATAAGTATCCATAAATTCTTTATTCGGACTTCTGTCCAAAATCTTGTTCAATACTTTTGCACACTCAGCTCTTGTAATAGGATAATCTGCTGCAAATATTGTAGAACTTCTGCCTGTCATATATCCTTTAGAGCTAACATAGCTTATTGCCTCCCTCGACCAACTATCTGCTTTTACATCTTCATAAGTTACACTTTCTTCTACACCTTCATCTTTTAATTTGGCTATAACTGCTGCAAATTCTGCTCTTGTTATAGATTTTTCAGGTTTAAAGCTTCCGTCATAGTAGCCTTTCATAAAGCCCTTTTCTTCCATAAAACCAATTGCATCTGCATACCATTCACTTTGTTTTACATCCCTAAAATTAGTATAGTTCCCTGAAGGTTCTTTCTTCAAGTAAACTCTTGCCAATACTTGAGCAACTTCTGCCCTTGTCATCTCTTTTTTAGGTTTAAAAGTCTTGTCCCAATATCCATTCATATATGGAACTCTTAAATATTTAACTGCATTCTTAACTTTAGTAAGTGCGTCTTCTAAATCAGAATTTTTTCTATCTGACATTACTAATACATATTTAGCATTTGCAACTGCCGCTTCTATTCTCGCCCTGTCTTCATTACTTGCTCTGTTTGTAGAAATATTCATTGCCATCTTAACATAATCTTCTAAAACTTTTGTATCGATAGCTACAGTTGCCTTCTTCCCTTCCGAATCGGAAACAACTATGTTTTCAGAGTCTGTTGTAACTTTTCCATTCAATTTATATACTGAAATGACTTTTAGTTTTTTGCCAAGTTCTTGTTTAGGAATCTTTATTTCAAATTCTCCCTTGTCATTTGCAATGACATTTTCAATTTCTATATTTCCATCAAAAACACTTACTTTAGCTTTTGGTTGAGTTGTCCCTGTTAGAATTTCATCTTGAGTCTTTAATTCATTGATTTTTAATTGTGTCTTAGAATTCGTTACAACAGTATTTGATGTCAAATCTTTTTGACTTGAACTCTCTTTTCCATCATCTTTTATTGAACTAAGCACTACAGAATTGTTGAAATCTCCTTCTTGTGCTCCTGTTCTAACTTTAGTTGATATAGAAACTGAAAAGTTATTTACTTCTCCAAGTGCCTTCATATCATTCACTGAAAGTGAAACTATATTTTGTTTCCCTTTAACTTCTGTACTCTTCAACACAATCTTATCATTCTTAACAACACCTTCTAAAGACGTCCCAGTAACTGATAACTTTTCATCCATTAGTAGAGTAACAGCAAAAGATTTATACTTTACACCTTCTTTTGGAATACTTATATTCAATTTATAATTTAAATTATCCCCAACTACCGCCTTTGCCACTGCCGGTTGTTCCAAAACAGCAGATATTTCTTGAGCAAACACCGGTGTACTTAGCATCAATATAAAACAAAATAAAATCAAAATCTTCTTCATAAAACACCTCTCTTATTATTATATCTTTTTAAAGTAGTTTAGTAAAATACAAGCTCATATTTTTCTTCACTTTAAACTAAAAAATCCCCTTTTAAAAAGGGGACTTGTAATATATATCAGCCGATTCCTCCAAAGATTGCACCTGCTATTAGGGCAATAAAAGCTAAAGCACAATATAAATACTTTCCTGCAGGATAAAACCATCCTCCAATTTTGTGAGGTGCTCCTAAATTTACTGCTTCCTCTGCAAATTCTCTGTTTGCTATCCAGAAGAACATTACCCCTGCTAAAAGTGCTCCTAACGGACAAATGTAGATCGAAACAATATCCATCCATTGAGAAACTATGGCTTGTATAAATATAGCTACAGCACATCCAATAACATGAATTATTACAACTGCAGTTAATCTATTCATATTAAATTTTTCTTGTAAGACTGCAACCGGTGTTTCATATAGATTGATTATTGAGCTAACGCCTGCAAATAATATACAGAGGTAGAATACAACCCCTATAATTCTTCCACCAATCATTCCATTTATTACATTTACTAAGTAAATAAACATAAGTCCTGGACCTCCTTCTGATAGCTCAGCGCCACCAACTGCCATAGCTGGAATAATAACTATTGCAGCAAGCATTGCGGCTAAAGTATCAAAGAATGCAACTTGTTTTGCAGAATCTATTAAATTTTCACTCTTACTCAAATATGAACCATATATTACCGAGCCACTTCCCGCTACTGATAGAGAAAAGAAAGCTTGTCCAAAAGCAAAAATCCAAAGCTTAGGGTCTTTTAATCCTTCTGAATTTACAGTGAATATATAACTATAACCATTAGATGCTCCCGGTTGTAGTGCTATGTATATGGCTAAAAATACAAATAGTATGAACAGCACCGGCATCATTATCTTATTTGCCTTTTCTATACCGCCTGCAATACCCATTGACATTATTATTAAACTTACAACTATTGCTATAATGATCCATGTATTAGCTCCACCTGCTGAAGCAGTTTTGCCAAATGTAGAACCTATTACATCCATATCATTACCCATTGCATACAATGAACCGTCTATTGACATCCAAGCATATTTAAAAATCCAACCCATTACGCATGTGTAACCTATCGCAAGAGCAAGAGAACCCACTACAGGAATTAAACCTAAAGTTTCCCCCACTTTTCTATTACCTTTTTGCTCTGTACACATCCCAAAAGCTCCCACAGGGCCTGCTCCTGCAGCACGACCAAGTGCAAACTCTTCTATAACCCCAGTACTACCTATTAAAATTACAAATATGAAGTACGGAATTAAAAATGTCATTCCTCCCCATGCCGAAACTAAAACAGGAAATCTCCAAATATTTCCCATACCTACAGCTGAACCTATACAGGCTAAAATAAATCCCCACTTACTGCTAAATCCGTCTCGTTTCCCACCGTTTTTTTCTGACATATTGTGCCTCCACAATTATTTATTTTATTAAAATCTCATCCTCTCCATTACAGAAGGGATGAGATTTTAGGTTGGTTTATTTAATTATTAAATTATTTTTCTTCGTTTGGATATGGTTCCAAAAATGCATGGAAGTGACGCATTGGAAGAGTGTGACCTTTTGTAATTCTCATGTTTGGAATTGATTCACGGTCTTCATAAAGCGCCTTAACAGCAGCTATTACATAATCTAAATGTTCTTTAGAGTAAACACTTCTGTTAATTGCAAATCTTACTACGTTTGCAACTTCAGCTTGTTGCTCAGGAGTCTTAAGGTCATATTCCATAGAATAATCTCCAAGTTCAGAAACCCTTATACCGTAACGACGGATAAGTTCTAAACTGAAACCTTCTCCGGCAAATGTTTCATGCCCTCTCTTTCCATCAAAGAATTCATCCATATTGATATAAACTCCGTGTCCACCTGCAGGAATTACAACACCTTTTACTCCAGCGTTGAATAAACCTTCTGCAAGATAGTTGCATTGATCAATACGTTCTTCAAGATAGTTTACGTTTAGACATTCATATAAACCTGCTGCAAGAGCCATGATGTCACGTCCTGACATTCCACCGTAAGAGTCATTACCATAAGAAGAAATTTGTTTAACTTTTAGTAATATACCTACATCTGTCTTAACTGTTCCGTCTTCGTTGAAATCTGAGAATTTCTTCCAGAAGTATCCTTTATCACGGAAAGCTAAGATACCACCCATGTTAGAGTGTCCGTCTTTCTTAAGTGAAGCTGTGAAACCATCACAATAAGAGAACATTTCTTTAGCTATTTCAGCAATTGATTTGTCTGCATAGCCATCTTCATTCATCTTGATAAAGTAGCAGTTTTCTGCCCATCTTGCAGCATCAAGCATAAATGGAATTTCATATTTATGAGCAAGTTCAGAAGTTTCTCTGATACTCTTCATAGAAACAGCTTGTCCACAGATAGTATTGTTTGTAACTGTAGTGTAAATCATTGGAATGTTTTCAATACCAACTGCATCTATAAGTTGTTGAAGTTTTTCAACGTCCATATCACCTTTGAAAGGATTCTTTTCATAACGTCCGTTTTCTGGAACTTCATATAATAATTCTTTGTTGTATAGGTTACGAGGAATTGAACCCATTTGTTTAATATTTCCTTCAGTAGTATCGAAGTGTCCATTTGAAGGAATTGTGAATACTTTCCCCGGTTCACGTTCTGCTAATATTTTACGAACTATTTCAAATAAAATAGATTCCGCTGCACGGCCTTGTGGCATAATGAACGCATTTGGACGTTCAAGTTGAGCTGCCCCACCGTTGAAAAGAGTGCCTTCGTATTCACATAAGTACATTTCGTCCATCATTTTTTCTATATCTTGGCAATCTGTTCTAACCAAGTCTATAATTCTCTTTTGATCGTCTCCACGTTCAAAACAATCACGCATTGCATCTAAAAGTACATAGTAGCCCTTGTTTCTTCCGTAAGCTTCATCGCCTAAGAACATTGCTGACCATTGTTGGTCTGTCATAGCTGTTGTACCTGAGTCAGACAACATATCTACAGTAAGCATACCTGCCGGGAATGCAAATTCATTGTAATGAGTTTCTTTCAAAGCTCTTTCACGTTGTTCAATAGTAACATTTGGGATATTACGTTTTACGTAAGAAAAAGAACGTGGTGTTGGAACGTTTAATTGATATTCTTTCATTTTTATACTGACCTCCTAAATTTTGACTATCGCCTTCTCAGAGGATACCCCGGTTTTCGAAATTATCGATTAGCGGACAGTATACTACTCTAACTATTTTTGAATATCTAAAGCAGTTCCTTAGATATTACAAACAATTGCTTTGATTTTTTATTAGATCTATGTATTCAAGTTTTTAGAATCGTTTGCATAACACGGAACTTCTTTATAGGTCAATTTTATCATCTACTGAGATACTTTGTCAATAAGTTGACGCCTTATACTAACCTTTATTTTTAACTATAACTTATTCTAAATAATCTATGTTTTACTTCTTAATTATTTTACTTATAACATATACAACCAAGCCCGCCATAAGTATCATAAAAATCGTTGGCAATATGTTTGCAATTGTATTCATAATAAATATCCTCCTATCGATTTATCTAAAAATATTACTTAATCATAAATAATATTATCATTTTAAAATTATTTCTTCAATTTGCTGTAAATTATTATTTCTTTTGCCATGCTGTACATTTAATGTGTATAATATCTTTAATAAAGGAGGCTACAATGTATAAACTTTTAAAAGAAGAAATGATTGATGAAGTGTCTTCTAAGGCACTATATTTTATACACGAAAAAACTAATGCACAAGTCCTTGTGCTTTCAAATGATGATGCAAATAAAGCCTTTGGAATTGGTTTTAAGACAATCCCTGAAGATTCAACAGGAGTTGCCCATATAGTTGAACACTCTGTACTATCCGGCTCAAGAAAATATAGAACAAAAGAACCTTTTATGGACCTTATAAAATCCAGCCAACAAACTTTTTTGAATGCTATGACATTTCCTGATAAGACAATCTACCCTGTCAGTTCAAGAAATGAAAAAGACTTTTATAACCTGATGGATGTGTACTTAGATTCCGTATTTTATCCGAGAATGTATGAAGTCAAAGAAATCTTTGAACAAGAAGGTTGGCACTATGAAATGGAAAAAGATTCTCCATTATCTATAAACGGTGTCGTATACAATGAAATGAAAGGTGTCTACTCAGACCCTCAATCAATAGTTTCTGATACTTTGACTTTTAACCTACATCCCAACTCAACTTATGGTGTTGATTCAGGTGGAGACCCTAAAGAAATTCCAAATTTAACTTACGAAAACTTTTTGAATTTCCACAAAAAATTTTACCATCCTTCTAATTCTTATATCTATCTCTATGGAAATATGAATTATGAAGAAGTTTTAAAATTTATAGAAGATAACTATTTAAATTCATTTGATTTTGAAGAAATAGACTCTGAAATAAAATTAAACTCTCCAATTACAGAAACTACCTTTGTAAAAGAGACTTATGCTGCAACTCCAGCAGAGGTTGAAAAGAAAAATGATTATTTAGGATTTGGGTGGTGTATTGGAAAGAGTTTAAACCCTGAAGATTTATTTATGAGAAATTTCCTATCTGAACTCTTAGTAAATTCAGATTCATCTCCTATAAAACAAGATGTTTTAAGCTCAGGTTTTGCAGAAGATGTTTGGGCTGAAAATTCAACTTCACTAACTCTTGACTTATCAATTGTCGCTAAAAACACCGGTGGGAAAACTGCCGAAGAATTTCGCGACTTCATATATGCCTCTCTCGAAAAAATAGTTTCAAATGGCATAGATAAGGATTTGCTCCTTGCTACATTTAATAAATTTGAGTTTGCATATCGTGAAGGCGGAGGAGTCCAAAAGGCTATAATATATTACATTAGAGCTCTTAACACTTGGTTATATGGCGAAAACCCTATAGACGGACTAAAATCTCTATCTGTAATTGAAAACTTGAGAAATAAAATAGATACTGATTTCTTTGAACAATACATTCAAAAGCATTTGATTGATAACAAATATTCAGTTGGAGTTCAAATTTCAGCAGACGCTGATAAAAATGAAATTGAACTAAATGAATTAAAAGAAAAACTTGAGAATATAAAGGACTCTCTTTCTGATGAAGAAGTAGATAACATTATATTAAATCATAAAAATTTAGTCGAATATCAATTAAGAGAAGACAGTGATGAGGATAAAAACACCATACCTTCACTTGAACTTTCTGATATCAAAGAGGGTATCGAACACATTGAAAGTGAGATATTTAAAGAAAAATATGGAACGCTTTTATTCAATCCTCAACCTACAAATGGTATCTCTTACGTTACAATTTCGTTCCCTGCTGAATATATAGCTATCGAAGATTTGCCAACTATGAATCTATTAAGCGAATTATTCGGCAAAGTCTCCACTCAAAACTATCACTATTCTAATTTAGACACAGAAATATATAAGACAATGGGTGGTTTTGGAACAGGACTTGCAACTTATAGAGACTACACTAAAGAAGATGAATTCAAATCTCGATTTGAAGCTTCTATTAAGACTTTAGACTTGAACTTTGAAAAGTCTATTGAACTTTCAAAAGAAATTTTATTAAATTCTAAATTTGATGATAAGAAGAGAATTAAAGAGCTTATCTTACTTCAAAAATCATATATCGAGGCAATAATACTTCAAAGCGGACATTCAATAGCTGCTGAAGTTGTTAAGAGTTATTTCTCAAAGCTATCTGCTTATAATCAAATAGCCGGTGGATTTAACTACTACTTCTACCTTTCTGATTTGATTGAAAACTTTGAAACTATGTGGGAAGGTTTAAGCGCTAAACTTAAAGAACTATCAGCCAAGTTGATAAACGGTGTGGATGTTGTTGTGAATTTAACTGCCGACAGTTCTGAAAAGAAAGATTTTCTATCCGAGTTTTTAGAATCTCTTCCTACTGAAAAATATGAATCTGTTGAATTTGAATTTACTCCTAATCCAAAAAATCAAGGATTTACAACTTCTGCCAATGTAAACTATGTATCTAAAGGATATAATCTAAAAGAATTCGGAATAAACTACTCAGGTATTATGCCTGTCCTTGGAAATATATTGTCCGCTGATTATCTTCATAATCAAATACGTGCTAAAGGTGGCGCTTATGGAGCTGGAGTTAAGTTCTCTATGTCAGATGACGTAGTAACTTATTCTTATAGAGACCCTAACCTTGAAAAGACAGCTGAAGTTTATGACAATATGGCTGAATATGTGGACTCACTTGACTTAACTGAAGATGAACTCAAAAATTATATAATCGGTACTATGAATGCTTTCGACCCACTTCTTGGCGCAGCTGAAAAGGGAAGTGCAAACTTCAGCCGATTTATGACAAACTTAACAGAAGAAAAAGTTGCTGAATTTAAAGAACAAGCGCTAAACACCAAGCTTTCAGACCTAAAAGCTCTACGTGGAGCATTAAAAGAAGCTATGAATAAAAATTATATTACTGCAATAGGCTCAAAAGAAATGATAGAGTCAAGCAAGTTGTTTAAAGAAGTAATTGAACTAAAAAGATAAAAATAAGGTGATATTGTAAAATAGAATTCTATTTTGCAACATCACCTTTTTAATATAAACCAGTTTAATCATCTAAATTAATCAAACATGTCATTATTCACCAATACAGTACATATGCTATAATTAACTTGGTGATTCAATGAAAAAACTTATAACGATATCATTATCCATTCTACTGTGTTTAGTAGGAGCACTATACATTTACTCAAACAACAATAAATCTATTAACATAAACAGCCCGAAAAAAACTGAAAATGAAATATACAGAACTAAAATTTGGGCAACTGGCGACATCATGTACCATATGCCATTGTATAAATATAATTATGATGCCACCACAGGATTGTACTCTTTCAACACCTATTATCAAAAAGTTTCAGAATATTTAAAAGGTGCTGACTTAGTAATTGGAAATTTTGAAAGCACAGTCAATCCAAACAAAAATATCTCAGGTCATCCAATGTTCAACACCCCGTCTGAAGCTTTAAATTATTTAAAAGACTTTGGTTTCGATGCATTAGCGACCTCAAATAACCACTGTCTTGATTCCGGATACGAAGGCGTTCAAACAACTATTGACGCAATAGAAAAAGCCGGCTTAAAGCACTTCGGCACTCGCAAAGAAAATTCCAAACCTCTAATCATAACTACCAATGGCATCGCAGTTGGTTTGCTATCATATTCTGAAATGTTTAACGGTTTAGACGGACTCGTTCCAAAAGATAAGAGATATGAAATCTCACCACTTCAAGAAGATTTAATTTTAGGTGACATCCAAAATTTAAAAAGCCTTGGCGCAGATTACATCATTGCATACCCACATTGGGGTGTTGAATACGCGAGCGAACCATCAGAAACTCAAAAATATTTTGAAAAATTTTTGTTAGATAATGGTGTAGACGCAGTCCTTGGTTCGCACCCTCATGTTTTGCAAAGAGTTGAACTAAAAGATAATAAATTTACAATTTTTTCAATGGGAAACTCAATTTCAAACCAAAGACAACAGTGGATTGGTCATGCCGGAGTTGAATCCGGAGTCTTTGTAGAATTGAATTTGATTAAACAAAATGGAAATACAAAACTTGAAAACTTTATTCTCCACCCAACTTACGTGAATAGATACCACGACCAAAACGGAAAAATACAATCCGAAGTCGTATTGTATTCAGATATTCTAAACGGTGGAAAATATAGAAACACTTTAGACCAAAGAACTCAAAACTTTGTCGATTCAAGTTATAACTGGGTCATCGAAAGACTTGGCATCTTACAAGGTCCACAGAAATAATTCTATATTGATTAATTGCCAAAAATATAATTATTAAATATAGTATCTTTTATCACAACTTTCATTATTTTTCTACTCATATATTTATGATCGTAAAAGAGGTCAACCTCTCCTTTATTTTAATAAGGGCAGATTGACCTCCTCTATTACTAAAATATTAAATTACTACAATGAATTTTTTATCTTTTTAAAAATTTTATTTCTTATCTTTTAATTAATCCTCGATATCTAATTCTTTTTAAGTTTTTACTTAGCGATTCATTTAATTCTAATATCCTATTAAATGTAGAAATACAATCAATTCATACGAGTAATGTTTTTAATCTTTTCTTTAGTATTTATTGTTTCAAGTAATACATCGACGACATCAACTAATAAATGAAAGAGTTCATTCTTAAATCCCATAGATCTTATTTGTTTCCATATTTGTTCTATGGTATTCATTTTCGGTGTATAGGGTGGTATGTGAATAATTTTTATATTCCCTGAAATTTTAAGTTCTTTTAATTTATGCCATGCCGCTCAATCATATACAGATAGTATCCTATTGTTATGTTTTATCCTCCTTCAACAATTAAATATTTCATTTCTTATTTCGCATTTCTAACAACCAATATGTTTATTTTTGTTAATAGTATTTAATTAATTGTCTTTTCTCTTCCCATTTTATTCAACTCAACAATCATCATAAATATTCCAACAACAATCATTATAAAATCTACAAGAGGTTGCGTGAACCAAACCGCTTTCACTCCAAATGCCATTGGCAAGAAAATCATTGCAGGAACAAATAAAAATAACTGTCTTAACATAACTATAATCCCTGCCTTCTTTCCGTTTCCAATTGATTGAAAAAATGTAATGCTCATGACCATAACACCATATAAAATAAATACAGAATAGAACAGTCTGAAATTCCCTACTCCCTGAGCTATGATATTTGCGTCTACTCCAAACAGCGAAAGTATCTGACTTGATAACAATAATGACGGAATCCAGAAGACTGCTGCAAGCACAATCCCTCCGATAGAAAATACTTTCATTGCTTGTCTTACTCTATCATATTGCTCGGCTCCGAAGTTTGTTCCTACAACAGGTTGTAAGCCTTGGCTCATTCCCCAAAGCGGAATGAATGAAAAGGCATATACACGAAGCGATGCTGCCATTAAAATTCCGTTTGGATCACCGCCATATTTAAATGCCATTTTGTAGAGCATAGTTTGCTGAATCATAAACAAAAGCTGCATCATCATAGCCGATGAACCTACTGCGAACATTTCTTTTTTTATTCTCACATCAGATTTAATCTTATAGATCCTTACAACTTTACTTTTCCTCAAAAAATATTGAAGTGTTATCACAGCTTGAACAAACTGTGCTGTGATCGTTGCAAGAGCAGCACCTTCAATGGCATATTTACCCATAAGTATCATTAAAATCGGATCAAGAATTATATTGAGTAATGCCCCAAGCCCCATAATCATCATTGCTTTTTTCATCAATCCTTCCCCACGCATGACCATATTTGCAGACTGCGTGAAGTTTACAAAGATAGAACCGATAAAAATCACTCTCAGGTATCTGATACCATAAGACTTGATTTCGCCTGTCGCACCGACCATATCTAAAAAATGTGGTGCAAGTAGTATTCCGCCAACTGTTATAATTGTCGAAAAGAAAATCACCCAAAAAATCAAATTCCCCATGATTTTATCTACAGTTTTCTGATCACCTTTTCCAATTGCTCGTGATAAAACAGATGCCGAGCCTACACCAAGTAAAGTTGAAACACCACTATTAAAAAAAGTAAGCGGCATTGCAACCCCGCAGGCAGTCATGGCTATCTGTCCAATAATCTTCCCTGCAAATATTCCGTCCATTAATGGATACAATCCAATTACTATCATCCCGATAACTGCCGGGATAGATAATTGAAACATCAATGATATGGGTGTTTTTGTGAGCAATTGTTCTTTCATATTTTCTTTCATAAACGATCTCCTTATTTTTAATATAATATCGTTAATAATATTAATTTTCGCACTTATTAAACTTCCATATACTTCACTAAGACTATTTAAATTTCTTTCCATTTCATTTAAACAGTACTCTTCATTATTCTTGATATTTATAACTTCGAAAATCCTCTAAACAAAGAACATAATCTGTTGTTGCATTTATAAATTCAATATCATGAGAAACAATAAATACGATGTTATCTTTCGTTTTCATTTTCTTTATCAGTTTTGAAATTTTTAGCATATTATTATAATCCATTCCACTTGTAGGCTCATCAAAAAATATAAACTTAGAATTTTTGCATAAAACAGAAGCAATCGCCACTCTTTGTTTTTGTCCTCCTGATAAGCTCATTGGATGCCTTTTCCTCAATTCATCAAGTCCAAGTCCAATTAGAACCCTATCTATTTTATCTTGACTTGAATCCTTAACTCCGAGTTTCAATTCTTCTTCTACAGAATCTGTAAAAAGTTGATGATTTACATCTTGCATAACAAAAGCTGAATTTTTAATTCGTTCTATTTTGCTAAGTTTTTTACCTTTAAAAATAATTTCATTGTTATCCTTTTTGTTCAGCCCTGTCATTGCACGTAAAAAAGTAGATTTCCCACAACCATTTTTGCCGACAATGCCATAAATCTCTCCCAAGTCAAAAGATATGTCTTTAAGGACTAATTCACCTTTGTCTTCAAAATCAATTTTCATCGTTTGAATGACTAAATCTTTTCCATAAAGTTTTTGATTTTTACTTAAAGGTGTCTTGTGTATTGAACGAAGTCCATACTCGATCAAACTTTCACTTGATAATGACAAAAACTCTTCTTTGTTAAAAACTTGGTCAATTCTTCCTTGTTTTATTAAATAAATATAATCGACCAAATTCATCAGATAATAAATTCGATGCTCTGCAAGAATAAGCGTTATTTTCTTTTCTTTTAACATTTTTAGCATTTTCATTAAAATATTTATGTGCTTGTCATCCAAGTTTGATGACGGTTCATCAAGTACTATAATTTTACATCCGGAAATATACGAAGCAGCTACACACAATATCTGTTTTTCTCCACCGGATAATTCAAAGATACTACGTCCAAGTAAATGCTCTATATGAAATATTTTCAGCATTTCTTGCATACGTGAGTCCATATCCTCTTTAGATAACCCGATGTTCTCTAAATAAAACAGGAGTTCTATTGTAGTATTAACATTAAAAAAGTGTGTCTTAGGATTTTGAAAAACACTGGCAATAAGTAGGGATACTTCATAAAGTTCTAAGTTCTTTATTTCTTTGTCATCGACTTTAATGCTACCTGTTCCAACGGCATTTTCATAGGCAAATGCTAATCCGTTAATTGAATTGATTATAGAGGACTTTCCGCTTCCGCTTTCACCTGTTAGTAAAATACATTCTCCGTCAAGAACTTTTAAGGAAATATTATTTAATATTTTATTATCTTCACCATACGATAAACAAAGATTTTTTATTTGAAGCATAACCATCCTCCTATGACTATTGATGCCATCACTATCCCATAGATGAAGTCGATTAAATTTACACCAACCCTAACATATCTCGTTTTTTTTATGGGATTTGCAATACATTTTGTTTCAGCCGCCTTAGAGATGTCATCAGCAATATTAGATGAAATAATTAAAAGAGGTACAATAACATACTCTAAATATTTAAAAGGATTTTTTGTTTCTATTCCCCTTATTTTCATTGCCATTTTTATATTTTCTCTTTCTTCCGCAAAAGACGGAAAAAATCGAAACATCACCGCTATAGGTATAGATATGACACTTGGGATTTTTAAGACATCCATAGATGAAATAATACTCCCAACATCCGATGTTTTAATCAAAAATTTTCCTGCAGCAAAAGGTATATAAAACATACGCAGTACAAAAATTAAAGAAAATAACATCTTTATTAAAAATGGCAACTGAGCTAATATCTTAAAATTCGGTGCAAGAAATAGAATACCGAATAAAAGAATATTTTTTATTGCTTCTTTTCTAAAGCCATTTATTAAGTACATTATGGAAATAATAAATATCAATGCCCATTCCAAAATAGGATGAATGGAATGTACAACAGTTAACCCCAATAATCCCACAACAAATAACTTTGTTATGGGATTTGGATTTAATCTTCTATTATTCTCAATAAACATTAAACAATACCCGCTTTGTTAAAGTGTTTCTTAAGAAGAGCCTTTCCAATATATGCTCCGATAATTCCACCTATTAAAGCACCGGCATAAACTAATAACATATTTGGATAGGTAATTAACTTTTCTAAAGCATCTACATATTCTTTTCCCATCATCATTGATAATTTAATATATTTTTCTTTTGCCCATAGCATTTGCATTAAAGATCCACAAATCCATGTATTAAAAATCGCAAAAGCAAACATATTGTATTTAAAAGAATTATATCCGCCCACTTTTCTTATCATTTCAGCAATAAACATAACAACAATAGCATGAACTGCTATTACATAGGTATGCCCCATAGCAAACATCAATAATGGGGATAGTATTCCTAATATAAATAAGCCCCAAGGTTTTTGAACCTTTGCCATAAATAACATAATAATTGTACCTGTCACAATACCAAGAAGAGTTGGATATACTAAGAATAAAATAGGTACCATTCCTATCATTCCCACACCGAACATTACTACAAAATAGATAACTGCAAATACACCAATGGTTACTAAATCTTTGATTTTTAGTTTATTTTCTCTCATTTTCTTCCTCCTAATAAATTTTTCTAATTTCTATAATGTCCAATTGGCTGCACGTTCTCGTGCCTGTATAAACGATGAGTAAATTCCTTCCTTGCAAATCAAGTCACTGTGATTTCCCGCTTGCACCAATGTACCGCCGTCAATTACTAAGATTTGATCAGCTTTTTTCACTGTAGAAAGTCTGTGTGCTATAGAGATAACAGTATGCCCTTTCGATAATTCTTCAATAGCAGCCAAAATCTCATATTCATTTTCAGGATCAACAGAGCTGGTCGCTTCATCTAAAAGAATAATCGGTGCATTTTTCAGTAACGCTCTCGCAATAGAAACTCTCTGTTTTTCTCCGCCTGAAAGAGAACTTCCCCCTTCGCCTACCATAGTATTATAACCGTCGGGAAGTTCCATAATAAAATTATGACAGCGCGCTTTTTTAGCAGCTTCTACAACTTCTTCATGACTTGCATCAGGATTTGCAAAGCGAATATTGTTTTCTATGGTATCTCGAAAAAGATATACATCTTGGAAAACAAGAGAAAGATTTTTTAGTAAACTTTCTACTTTATAATCTCGTATATCCTCATCCCCCAATCTTATTTCACCACTATCAACATCATAAAAACGAGATATTAAATTGATAATTGTAGTTTTCCCTGAACCGGAAGGTCCGACAATAGCTGTCCTTGAACCTTGTGGAATCGTAAATGAAAGATCTTTTAAGACAAAATTTCTCTTGTCATAACCAAAATTCACCTTATCAAAGACAATATCATTGTTTTTCATGACTTCTAAAGTCCCCTCACTTATTTCAGGAATATCTAAAACCTCATCCAAATATTGCATATTCGCAGGATTTTTAACCATCAGAATAGCTGCGTTTTCAAGTTGTTTTAAGCCACCAAAAATCATAAACCCGGCAGCTGAAACAGTGAGTGCTTGCGGTAATAAAACCTCTCCTTTAGTATAGAGATAACAAGAAAATAGTGTAACAAGGAGGCTCGAAAGATTGATAATAGTAGAAAAAATTCTAGCATAAATAACAAAGACCATCTCAAAATGTACTTGCGTAAGTCTAAGCTCCTCAGAAGCATTCTTCAATTTAGAGTGTATTTCCTCCTCAACGCTCTCGTTCACAAGCGGAAAACTTCGAAGCACAGGAATACCGCTGATACTGTCGACTAAAGCATCCCCCAACTTGGTAATGGCAGTATGTTCACGTGCAATTTCTTTCTTTGCTTGATTAGTCATAAGTAATACGCAAAGCCAAATAAAAATTAAGCAAATTAAAGTCAATATTCCGATTTTAATATTTACACCGAACATTCCAATCAATAGGAAAAATGATATTGAAATCCCGGAAACAGCAAAGTCTATGCTCATTGCAGAGTAGTTTTCAAGACTTTTCATAACATTGGTAAAAGCCGCCATAATTCTCGATAAACTTTGTTCTGCAAAATATCCCATGGGTGCTTTTTTAAGTTTTTCTCCGACAGCAAGTCTGTAATCTTTGAAAATTCCGAAGAAAACACCGTCACTAAGACCACTCTTTGCCCAACCTGTTAGAAAATTGAAAAGAAAAGATGCAAATAATACTCCAAAAATCGTCCAAATATGTCCGACAGTAATTTCATTCATCCAACCGAATGCAAGGAATAGAGCGAAAAATCCAAACAACACAGAAGCGTTTTGAAGAAAAATAAGCAACATTCCCGCCTTAAGTCGATTTTTATACTGTCCCGCTAATTTGAGTGATAATTTTATAAACTTCATATTCTACTCCTTCCCTAAATATTGTTCCCAAAGACTTGCATAGAGCGGCTCTTTCATAAGTTCATCATGCTTACCCTTAGCTATAATTTTACCTTTATCAATCAAAATTATTTGATGCGCCTGCTTAATTGTATTTAATCTATGGGCAACCATCACAAGATTTTTTCCCTTTACAAGATGAGATAACGCTTCTTGAATGAGTGCTTCATTTTCCGGATCGGCATAAGCTGTTGCCTCATCTAAGACAATTGTTGATGCAGGTTTCAAAATTGCTCTGGCAAGAGTTATACGTTGTCTTTCTCCACCTGACATTGCTCCGCCTGCTTCACCCGCTTTAGTATCATATCCTTCAGGAAGTGCCATAATAAAATCATGACAATGAGCAGCTTTTGCTGCCGCAATAATTTCATCCTCGCTCGCCCACGGTTTACCAAGTCTTATATTATCTCTAATGCTCACATCGAACAAAAAGTTATCTTGTGATACGAAAGAAATCTCTTCTGCAAGCTGTTTAAATGAGATTTTATTTGTATCCACACCTCCAATAGAAATTGTTCCCGATGACTGATCCCAAAAGCCTACTAAAAGCTTTGCAATTGTGGATTTACCTCCCCCTGAAGGCCCTACAAGTGCAGTTACTTCCCCCGGTTTTGTTTCAAAAGAAATGTTATGCAGAACCTCAGTTCCGTCATGATAAGAAAAACTTACCCCATCAAACTTAATTCCCCTATTCTTGTCTATAACAGCTTTATTTTTTGAATCAGGACGTTTTTGTACAGGCATATCAAGCAATTCTTGTATGGATACCCAAGTATTCGATGCCATTTGGAAGAGTTCAAAGCTCGTCATAATTGAAAAAGCCTGCGGAAGAATAGCAATCGGAAGTATAAGTGATAAAATTAAAGTTTCGATACCTATTTGTCCGTTCCCATATAAATAAAAAGCTAAAGGCATACTAACTATCTGCGGTGTCATCATCGCCGCAGTCATCAGTGCTTTGCCAAACCAACTTTGCTTCCACCACTTCATCGTAGAGAAATGATAGAATTTTACCGCATCTGCAAATTTCCCATACGAAACTTTATCTTGTACAAAAGCTTTTATTACAGGTATCCCACGAACATATTCAGCACTTCTATCCGCAACATTAGCATAACTTGATATCCACACAGCCATCCTGCTACGGTATTTATACATCATAGTAGCCATTCCGATAAAAATAATTGGCAATGGTACAAATATTGATAATCCTATCCGCCAGTCCAATAAAAATAAAATGATTATACAAAGTATCGGATGTAAAAGTCTACTCGGCAACTCCGGCATTATATGAGCTACCCAATCTTCCATATCCGCTACTCGTTCCATGATAATTACTTTGATTTTTCCCACAGGATTATCCACCAAATATCCCATTGGAATCACCTTTAATTTTTCAAATAAAGTCTGTCTAAGTTTTGCGAGTATAGAAAATGATGTTCTGTGTGAAATAGTTGTGCTAAATCCTGTAAATATAAAATAGAGAAACAATGATCCTACTGCCAAAAAAGCATATTTAATAAGTTCATCAAAGCTTACCGGTTTATTACCGGAATTTTTTATTAACCACCCTGCCGCATAAGCACTGAAAAAATAAGTAGAAAAACTAAAAATCTCTCCAATACAGGCCAAAATAACAGAAAGTTGCATCCTCCCCTTATACTCCGGAGCTATACTCATAAGCGCTTTATTTAATCCCCCCATGCTAATTTTGG
The DNA here is from genome assembly GCF_000227315.1 of Peptoniphilus indolicus ATCC 29427. Lineage (GTDB taxonomy): Bacteria > Bacillota > Clostridia > Tissierellales > Peptoniphilaceae > Peptoniphilus > Peptoniphilus indolicus. Next base: position 174,153 of record NZ_JH165061.1, read on the forward strand.
GTTGCTTTTCACTTCGCTCAACATCACTTTCGATTCGCTGCATAATTTCATTAGGAACATCGAGATTTAAATTCTCTATATCTCTTATTAAATTTTCATTTCCCTTGGGCTTCTTGATTTCCGAAGTAGAATCAAGCAATTTATCATTATGTTTTTTCTCCTTCATTAATTTATCTCCTTTCAGCTAGTGTATACTAACCCTTGATTATAAAAAATATTCTATTTGCCTTATCATAGCTATCGATAAGCAGATTAACGGATCCTAGAAAAAAACTATCTATTCTTATAAAGCTTTATTTTATTCCTCTCCATTTTCAAATATGCAAATAATCATTTTTTCTAAAATCTTTCTATTCTTGGCGAAATTTTCTCTAGCGTCTAAAACATCTGCCGCAATAATCATTGCATTTGTAAAATCAGTAACTAATTGAAAAATATTGGCTTCATTTATCCATTTTAGTTCTTCATTCATAGATATTTTGAGTCTTTCTTTTGTCTGCTCCTGTAATTCCACCATAAGTTCACAGAGCTCAGGATTTCTTTTTTTAGCAATTAAAAACTCAATATAAAGCGGCATATAAAGGTTGTCATCAATTATCTTTGTTACAAGCTCCTTAGCCATAAATTCCTTAGTTACATTTTTTTGAGATTTAGCCAGATGTTCTCTTATAATTTCGTCTCTATATTTAATTCCATTAAGCATAATATCTTTAAATATTTCTATAACACTTCCATAATAGTGATAAACCCCACCCTTTGATAAAGTTGTTCCTGCAATAATTTCTTCCATTGTTGTCTTTTCAAGTCCCTTTTCTGCAATTACTTTTGCAGCTGAGTCCATGATTTCTTTTTTTCTTTCCTTTACGCTCAACCTTTTGGCAGCACACATATATTTCCTCCTCTTATACCGACGACGTAGTCGGTATTTAATGATATTATATATCATTTAACTTCGCCTAACAACCATTTTTTAAAAT
>NZ_JH165061.1:175179-188517 GCF_000227315.1 Peptoniphilus indolicus ATCC 29427
TCTAAAAAAAATAGAACTTGAATTAACAAGTTCTACTTTCACAATTAATCTTCTTTTTTATCTGCAAGAATTCTCTTAGCCATTTCTTTTCCAAGATCTTTTAATTCTTGAATTTGTTCGTCTGTTGCAGCACCTTTGATTTCGGGTTTTATATCTAAAACATTGTACTTCATTTCTTCTGCAAACTGGTCAAATCTTTTCATTGCTCCACCACTCCAAGAGTATGAGCCGAAGAATCCCCAAATATTATTTTTCATCTTTTGATGTTTTAATTCTTCAATTAGGAATGACATTGGTGGGAATATATTGTTGTTATAAGAGCATGAACCTAAAATAACCCCTTTATATTTCCATGTATCTGCTAATAGATACGATAAGTTAGTTTTTGAGATATCTCTAATTCTGACATCACTTATTCCGCCTTCAACAACTCCTTTTGCAACTGCTTCTGCCATTCTCTCTGTATTTCCATACATACTTCCATAAATTATTACTACACCATCTGTAACTTTTTGTTTTGAAAGTCTTGTATACAAATCTAATATCTTTGAAGGATCTTTTCTCCAAATAACTCCATGCACCGGACAAATCGTTTTTATATCAAGACTCTCTAATCTATTAAGTGCTTTTAAAGCTTGTCCTGAATATTTTCCAACTATATTTATAAAGTAACGAGTTGTTTCAGATAGATAGTAGTCGTCAAATTTTACCTCGTCATCAAAAATTGCACCGTTTAATGTACCAAATCCACCAAATATGTCTTGAGAGAATAGAGTTTTTGTAGCCTCTTCGTAGCATACCATCGATTCAGGCCAGTGAACCATTGGTGTCATATAAAAAGTAAGTTCTCTATCTCCAAGTTTTAAGACTTCCCCATCTTTTACTTCGATTATATTTTCTGTAATTCCATAGTAGCTTTCTAAAAGCGGCACTGTCTTTTTGTTACATATGATTTTTACATGCGGATATATTGAAAGTAACTCAACAATCCCACTCGAGTGATCCGGTTCAATATGGTTTATTACAAGATAATCAAGTTCTTTATCTCCTAAAATTTCATATAACTTTTCTAAAAATCCTTGCACTGTAGTGTCTTTTACAACATCCATACAGATGCTAACTTCCCCTGTAAGTAAGTATGAATTATATGCAACTCCATCCGGAAGCGGCCACATCCCCTCAAAAAGTTGAGTTATTCTGTCGTTTACTCCAATGTAATATAAGTTTTCTTGTATTTTTTCTGTCAATAAATTGTTCATTATTACCTCACTTTAAAATAATTTCAACAGGACAATGATCAGACCCCATAACACTTTGGTGAATCTTAGAATCTTCAATCCTATCTAAAAATCTTTCAGAGACTACAAAGTAGTCTATTCTCCAACCTATGTTTCTCTCACGTGCTTTATTAAAGTTACTCCACCAGCTATATTCGTCGGCTCTATCTGGATAAAAATGTCTAAACGTATCTACATATCCGCTCGCCAAAAGTTCTGTAAACTTAGCTCTCTCCTCGTCGCTAAACCCAGCAGATTTATGGTTTGTATCCGGATTTGCCAAGTCAATTTCATTATGTGCGACATTTAAATCTCCACACAACACTATAGGTTTATTTTTATCAAGTTCATTTAGATAGTTTCTAAAAGCATCTTCCCAAACTACTCTGTAATCTAAACGTTCCAATTTTCTCTTTGAATTAGGTGTATAACAAGTTATAAAATAATAATCTTCAAATTCAAGAGTTATAACTCGCCCTTCTGTATCATGCTCTTCAATTCCTATTCCATAAGTTACAGAAATCGGTTTTAATTTTGTAAAAACTGCCGTTCCTGAATATCCCTTTCGCTCTGCATAATTATAATATAATTCATATCCTTCAAGTTCAAGTTCCAATTGTCCTTCTGAAAGTTTTATTTCTTGAAGCCCAATTATATCAGGGTTCATCTCTGCAAGTTTTTCTAAAAAACCTTTTTTCACTGCTGCTCTAAGTCCGTTTACATTCCACGATATAAATTTCAATCTTCACCTCTAATATTCTTCCATAAAAGATATTTTCTTTCCGTCTTTATTCTTATATCCTATAATAGCTCCCAATTCAACATTTTCAGCTGACCTCAAAATGCTAATTGCGGCATTTGGGTTTTTCTCCTCTACTCTTGCAATTAAATTCTTAATATAGCCTCTCATGGAGCCTTCTTCTTTTTTCTGTGCAACTTCGCAAGCACAATCAAGTGCATGAAGTCCTGTAGAATTTATAAAATTTATAACCGACTCTTCCCTTACATAGTACATAGGTCTTATCAGCTCAAGGCCTTCAAAATTTTGAGAATGAAGTTTTGGCATCATAGTCTTATAGTTTCCTGCAAAAAGTATATTCAACATTATAGTTTCTATTACATCATCAAAATGGTGCCCAAGCGCCAACTTATTACAACCCAGTTCCTGTGCTTTGGCATATAAATTCCCTCTTCTCATTCTTGCGCACATATAGCATGGATACCCATCAGATACTTTTTGAGAAACTTCAAACACATCCGAATTGTGGATCTTCAGAGGAATCCCTAGCCTTTCACAATTGTATTTAAGTGTTTCCCTATTTTTATTGTTATAACCCGGGTCCATAGCTATAAATTCAAGTTCAAAATTCATCTTCCCATGCCTTTTAAGCTCTTGTAGACATTTTGCAAGTGTAAGAGAATCTTTCCCCCCTGAGATTGCAACTGCAATTTTATCTCCATCTTGAATCATGTCAAATTCATTAATTCCTTTTACAAAAGGCACCCATATATATTTTCTATAACTTTTTATTAAACTTCTTTCAATTTCCTTTAAAGCCTTTATATTATTCAATCATCTCTCTCCTTAATCCTAGTTTATTATAACATGATTTCGGTACATATTGGGTATATGTATATAGGTGATTATATGAAAAATAATGTAAATGGTCCAAAATTTTCAGAAGCTTTAGTTGCGATAGCCTTAATTTTCTTAGGAACTATTTGGAGCTATTTCTCAATTTCAAATAAAATGATTTTACTAAGAGATGGTGTAGACCCTTTCATCGTAACTGCACTACATATATGTGGCTTTATAATTATTTCAATAGGCATCTTTTTATTGGTGTACAAGCTAAGAATAAATATATCTTTTCATAAAAGTCATAAAAAGAAAGACTTCTCTAAAAAGCGAGTTCATAAGACAAATTTTAAAAATTTCCATAAGCATAACCTCTGCCCTAATTGTGGTTTTGAATTAGAAGATTACTTTAAATTCTGCCCAGAGTGCGGTTATAAAATAGAAGATGAAGAAATATTTTGAATTTAAAAATAGGTTCTAGTGAATTTATCTAATCATTAGAACCCTATTATCTATTAAATATTATGTTTTAATCTATCAACAGCAACTTTCAATCTATTTAATGCTTCTATCAATACATCTGAAGGCACAGCTAAATTAAATCTTTCGTATCCTTCTCCACCATCTCCAAATATATATCCTTCATCCAAAAACAACTCTGCCTCATTTATCATAAATTCTTCAAGTTCTTCGCTGTTCATACCTAAGCAATTAAAATTAACCCATTGTAAATAAGTTCCTTCATTTAATTTTACTTTAATCTCTGGGAAGTTTACCTCGAAAAACTCTTTAAATATTTTTTGGTTTTTTTCTATGTGTAATAAGCATTCTTCTAACCATTCTTCACATTCATTATATGCTATTTCACAAGCTTTATATCCTAATACGTTTAGCGCTATCCCATTTATGTTATTCACTTCTTCTATAAATTCATCTCTTAATTCCTTATTTTTTATAATAATATTGGACATTCCCATTCCAGCCAAATTAAATGTTTTTGATGGTGCTGTAAATGTTACAGTTTTATCTGCCAATTCTTCACTTAGAGTCTGTAGCACTAGATGTTTATTCCCTCTCATTACTAAATCATGGTGTATCTCATCACTCAATAATATAAGATTATTTTTCAATACTATTTCGGATATTTTTTCTAATTCTTCTTTCTTCCATACTCTCCCAACTGGATTGTGAGGGGAACAAAATAGCAATACTTTATTTTCTTCTTTAGATGCAAGCTCATTTAATAGTTCATAATCAATAGTATAATTTTCATCCTCTTTAATCAAAGGGCAATTTATAACTTTTCTATCTTGTAATTTTATTGCATTGAAAAAAGGATAATATACTGGAGACATAACAATTACACCTTCATTTTTTTGAGTAAACGCTCTAACTGCTGTAAAAAGAGCCGGAACAACCCCCGGTGTATTTATAATCCATTCTTTTTTTATTTTAAAATTGTGCCTTCTATCCATCCATGAAATAACAGCATCATAAAAACTATCGTTTGCGATTGTGTAACCTAAAATAGTTTCATCTATATATTTCTTTAATCCTTCTCTAATTTCCGGAGCATTCACAATTTCCATATCTGCTACAGATAATGGTATTACATTTTCTGATACATTAGGTTTTTTGTTATACATATCTATCCATTTAAATGACCCTTGTTTTTTTCTATCTATTAATGTTTCAAAATCATATTTCATATCTTTTCTCCTTATTCTTCTTCTAGTGCTTCTTTTATTATTCTAAGTCTATTTTCTTCTAAGATACTCTTTTTTACTCTTCCAGTTTTTAAACAAAATACTGATAATACTAATACCAACAATAAAATAGCTACCATAAATATCTTTTCAACCGGCTTAAAACTAATAAATAAATTATAACAAACTATTAATGCACATATTGATGATGCAATACAAATTAAATTTATCATTAGTTTAGGCATATGTAATATACTTTTATCCCATTGTTCATCATGTTGCTTTATTAATTTTATACATTTAGCATTGCAATACGCATTCATTAACATAGATGGTATCATAACCAAAGAAACCATTGCTCCTAAGCTAAATCCACCAACTACAGGAATAATACTTATTATATAATATAGTAAGTAAACTGCCCATGGATATCCTGAATCTGTAGTCTTTGTAAAAACTTTTGGCAACCATCCATCTTCAGCAACTTTTAACATAGGATATCTTACCATTGTCACACCTGTTATCATCGAAGTTGCTATGGCAAATGTAGCTCCTCCTATTATAAAAATTACAAACAATATACTTGGAAATATTTCCCTTGCAACAACACTTAAGTTTTGACCCGCTACTTGATCTATTGGCAATACGCCCGCTGCTACATATGACATTAATGCATATACTAAAGCCAATACTACTGTAACCAAAAGTATTCCTAATGGGATATTCCTCTTTGAATTTATAGTTACTGCAGATACTGATACAGGACCCATTGTAGTCCCTTGGCAAGCCCATCCCATTATAGCTATAGCTGATATAAATCCTGACATCTTATCTTTAAAAAAATCAGTTCCACTAAAATATCCTGTAGTAACTTTTGGCAAACCAAATATTATAAATGACAGTATAGAACATATTAAAACAACTGTCATTATACTATTTAAAGTAGATATAAATTTAGATCCTTTTATTGTTGCACCAAATAATACCGTTATAATTATTACAGCTAAAATTTTGGTATAAGGTAATATTTCCGGAAAAACTATCGATAAGTATTCAACAATTGCAACACTATACATAGCTATACTAAACCCATTTATAAAAGTTATATATGCTCCTACACCAGTTAAAACAGGTCCAAAACAAATAGCTTTCTGACTATAATCTCCTCCCTTAAACACAAACATCGATGATAAGAGTACATTATAAAAATAGGCTAATAACATAACAAGGCAACCCACTCCTACTGCTAATACTACAGATTTACCAGTGTATTCTATTCCTAACCCCATTAATACAAATATCCCTGATCCTACAGCTCCTCCAAACCCTAAGTTAAAAACATCAAATAACTTTAGTGATTTCTCCTCAATTCTAGCTACATTCATTTTACAACCCCCTTTATAATTTAGGCACTTAATTATTAAGTATATTTTAATACTCTTTTCTCACATTTTCAATATGGATTTTCAAATTTTTATTGTTATAATATTTTTAGAGGTGCACAAACTTGAATAAAAAATTATATTTAGAAAACATTATTGATACGTGGGTAGAACCTAATGAAACAGACGACAAAATTCATGAACGCTATAAAGAATTGAATAAAATTGTTACTCCTATGTATGACTTCATACTTTCTTACTCTAATTATTACAATACTAGACGCGATTATGGTAATGGTATGTTATCCACAATGATAGAAATTCATATATTAACTGATATTTATGATTATAATAATATTACTGTCTCTGATTTAGCTGATAAATGGAGACGTAGTAATTCAGCGATATCACAAATCGTTCGTAGATTAATAGGGAAAAATCTTGTTACTCGTAAAAATAGTGAACAAGATGCAAAAATATTTTATTTAGAGTGTACTAATGATGGTAAATCACTCGTAACTCTCCATAAAAAATATGATAATTTAGATATTATAAAAACTCGAAAAAAGTTATTAGAAAAATTTACAATTGATGAGCTTGTAGCTTTTGACCAAATTTGTTTAGAATATACAAAAATATTACGTGAAAACACTTCTGATACTGATAAATAATTTTAATTTTTCAATCCGACACTCAAATTAATTTATTAATTTAAAACTTTATTACAAATTTTAAAAAGAAGCTCTAAGGTCTGACCCTAAAGCTTCTTAATTTTTACTTATAGATATTATATAGCACTTGGGCTACTTGAGCTCTTGTAAATGGAGTTTTAGGACTAAATGTACCATCTTCCATTCCGTTTACAATCTTAGCTTTTGCAAGTTCTTCAACTGAATCCTTAGCCCAGCTTGAAATCTTAGCACTGTCTTTAAATTCTGAATTTCCACCATTCTTAACTGTGACTCCTGTAACTTTTAAATATCTAGCCATTATTACAGCCATTTGTTCTCTAGTCATAACATCATTTGGATTAAATCTTCCATTTCCCACTCCGTTGACTATTCCCGTTTCACTTGCCCAGTTCACATATGGTGCATAAAATTCTCCTTGTTTTACATCTGAGAACTTAGAACTTTGATATTTACTCTTATCAATTTTTTGAATTCTTCCAAGAACTGTTACAAATTCTCCTCTTGTCATACCTCTATCCGGATCAAATTTGTTATCTCCTACTCCTTCAAAATATCCTTTAGACAAGCCAAATTCTATAGCTACTCTTGCCCAGTGGTTTTGAATATCGTAAAGATTGCCAGTCTTATTTATTACTTTCTTTTCCTCATTCTTCTTAGGAGTTATATCTTTAGCAGATGACCAATTAAATCTTAAGATTGCATCTTGTTCACCAGCTCCCGGGCGTCCACCTCTTAATTCATCCATTGCATCTACCCAAACAGCAATTTTCACATCTTCTATTTTAGAATTTAAAGTGAATGACCAAACTCCGCCACCTTCATTAGTAGCTTCATACTTGCCGCCATCATAGTAGAATAATTTTGTTATATTACCTGTTAAAGTCTTACCTTTAAATGACTTTTCAATAGGCTTAAATGAAACATAGTATTTGAATTTTCCATCTTTTTCTTCAACTCTAGCTATTTTATGAACCCCATCTCTTGCCATTGAAGTCCCATTTCCATCAGCTCTTAAAACTTCTACTCCTACTTCGTAAGTCTTTACATTTTCGTTGATTTTCTTACTTTCTAATGAATTTTTAGTTTCAACGCTCTTTGTTGTATTATTCTTAATTAGATTTCTCTTCGCTCTAATCAAATCATCTAGCGCCCTACTTATATCTCTATCAGAAGCTCTATAATCTCTTACTACATCTCTTGCCCTATCCAATGAATATTGAAAATCTCTCCAAGATCTATCTTCATAATCTCTAGAATTATAATTCAATCCATTTCTAATTTCTCTCTCTAATTCATCTTTTATGCTAAATCTAGAGTTGGAATTTGGATTATAATTTGAGCTTACTTGACTTTTATTTGATGGATCAAACACCATTCTAAAAACTCTATTTCCAGATCCATAGCCGCCACCAGCTAAAGCATCCATCATATCAACATTGACTTCTAACCAAACTTCTGTATTTCTATCTAAAACTTCCCTTGGAACTTCAAATGTAAATATATTTCCTGACTTGCGCGCAGGAATTCTACTTCCATAGCGACTATTGCCGCTAAAGCTAAATAACTCTTGAACTTCTCCTTCAAATCCTCTGTAATTGATTGATTGCATTTTAACATCCGCATACAATCTATTATTTTCTTCTCTTATAGTTACAGGGTTTACTATGGCATTAGCTGCCATTGAAGTTTCATTTCTATCCGCTTCTAATGCAGTTACTCGCATTGTATACATATTTGAATTTGTACCATTAGTAACTCTTCTATCCACATTAGTAGATGTAGAATTATTTAGTCTCTTAAGTCCATTTCTTGCTTTAACTAATTCTTCTTTAGCTCTATCTATCTCATCTTGTGTAAAGTTTTTATTTTCAATCAAAATATCTGCTGCCTTGTCATATTTTTCTTTAAAAACATTCCATGAACTTGGTTCATAATCTCTCTCAGACAGTGCATAAGACTTATAATATTCTTTTCTTAAATCATCTTTTGTAAGACTTATGTCAGTACTGCTTTCACTATTATTAACTACAGGTTTAAGACTTTCAGAATTAGGATTTAAAACAAGCTTTGCTGATTTACTTCCTTTACCTGAACCAAGTTCTCCATTTGCAAGCATATCCATTATATCTACAATAACCCTTACATTAACTTCATACTTTTTAGTTAAAACTTCTTTAGGAACTGTAAAAGTAAACTTAGTTGGATACTTTTTAATCTTACTTGTCGGATTAGTTATAGTTTTAAAATCAGATTTTGTAGTTTCAATTTCACCTTTTAATGCTTTGCTTTTATCCGTTTCATTGTTGGACTTACTACTTCCATCCTTTATAAACAAATCCAGTAAATGCCCTTTTAAAGCTCCATTATTATTTTTAATTTCTAATTCTCTTGTATTTATAGTTATGGTCGCTTTTTCTCCATCCACCTTGGCAGTTATAAAGCTAAAAGCATCTTTGCCCATAGCCTCTTCTTCTGAGCCATCTCTTTTCCATTCAAACGGAATTTTATATACACCTGCTTCAAGTGCCTTTTTGTTCCCAATATTATCTTCTATATTTTTATCTGTTTTAATTTTTGAGTCTTTCTCATCAGTAATACTTAAGTTAGGAATTTCTGACTTAATAGCATCTTTTAATTGACTTTCCGTAATTGTTTCTTTGTTATTGTCTAACTTCAAATCAGCATCTCTATAGTCAATAGTTGCTGATGTCATATAGGCTCCCGTTTGAATCTTGAACTCTTTTTCATCTTGTTTATCTCTTATAAACGAAATTACTTTAGTATATCCAGGACTTTTACTTAATCTTACACTTGTCTCCTTAAATTGATTATCTTCAAAATGCTTTAAATTCTGAATTTCTGCCTTTACTCCCATAACTTCCATAGGTTTAAATAACAAATGATATATAGTTTTTCCCGCTACTTGCTCTATATAGATTTCCTTAGACATCGCATCATTTGCCATAGAATCAGAAGAAAGCCCACTCTCGGCAATTCTTCCCTTTACCTTAAAATACTGTCTTTCCCCTTTAAGCTTAGGTACTAAACTTTTTTCTATATCTTGTAATTTTTTAATCTTATCCTGTATTTGAGTAGGATTTAAATGTTTGTTTAACTCCTCTTCACATTCCTTTATAGCTTTTTCTAAAAATGCATAAGACCATTCTTCATAATCTTCTGCCTTTTTAGTTCTGGCACTTTGCACTGCAGCTTCCAATAATTTATTATCTTTATCTTTTCGCTGTAAAGCATTTTTTGTACTATTTAAAGAATCGTAAACTTTAGATAAACTTGCATCATCCTTACTATTTCTAAAAGTTTCAAGTGATTTTTGGTAAGCAGTTTTAAACTCATTTACATTACTATCTTTAAATGCTCCTTGCTCTATTTCTAACAATGTTTCATAAGACTCATTTATAAGTGTTTTTAAATTTTTCTTTATTTCAGAATACGTTGCTCTTTTTCTGTTATTTTCCTTTAAAGCATCTATAATCGCACTCTTTACTGCCTTTTTAACATCTGCTGTTGCTCGTGCTTTTAAATCGCTATCTCTATCTTCTATGACTATTTTTTCAATTTCTTCTAACGTCTTGCCCTTGTACTCTTTAAAACCTTCCGCCATATATGAAGCATATGCAGGATTGCCCGCAACCGCTGTATTGTTATCTGTCACTTCTAATACTTTGTCTTCTGTAGTATTAAGTTTGATTTTTAGTTGAATAGTCTTTTCCGGCAGTCTATACTTACCTAATATTATAGCTGGATCTTTATCAGACGGTTTGTATTCCGAAAAAGGATATGATATTTCCGTTGGAATTTCTGTTCCATAGTAATATACCTTAACAGACTTAGCTGGTCCATTCCCATCTAAATCTTTCATATTGATTATTTCATGAATAAATTTTAAGTTTGTATATACACTATTTTTTAATATATATGCCCCTGCCTTATACTCTGAATTTATTGTACCTTTTGAGTCATAAAATACATTGTTCAAATTTCCAATAACATTACCTTTTTCATCTTGTGGCGTATATATTTGAAAAGCACTACTTCCTGCTGTAGTTACTAGAATAAGCCTTATATTTTTATTTAAAAGATCAATTTGTTGAGGATCTCCATTTGCTATCTTGCCATTATGATACTCAAAATCAGATGACAAACTATTTATAAAATGTGGAGAGTTTATTATTGTTTTATTATTTTTCCATTGGTTCAAATAAATTCCTTCCACACCCTCAATATATATTCTTTTTTCAGGTAACTTGTACTTACCATTTTTATCTTTTATATTTACAAAATATATACCTCCTAAATGTGTTTTTGGCCCTGTTAACTTATATTGTCTATCTTTAATTTTCTCTAATGTATATTGTCCTTCCACTTCCTCATTATATATTCCATAAGTCACCCCCTCAAATTCCAATTCAAAATCTTCAGGTAACGTACTTTCAAATATATATATTGAATTTTTTCCTTCATCATATTTGTCTTTTAAAGTTAATGTTTGACCTTTTTTTAATATCCCTTCTTCATTCACATCTTGCACATCTTCAATTTTTTTGTTTTTGTCAGAATCTTTCTTTTCAGCTTTTTCCTTTTTATTGCTATTTAAAATTTCTCCTTGAGATATATTTTTATTTAAATCTTTTGTATACTTCTTGATTAAGCTATCTCCTTCAACAAGTAAAAATAATAGTTCATCTATTCCATAGCTTTTATCTGCATTTTCTATTTTATCTAAAAATAGGCTAATTTCTGAGTTTATTTTTATTCTTTTTAAAATTTTTCTTGTTCCCTAATTTTATTTACTATATCTTGACTGTTTCGTTCTGTATAATCTTTTTCTTTACTTATATCTTTCTTATATACTGCTATAAGTTTTTCATATCTATTTATAAGATTAATAATATCTGTAGAGCTACTTTCCTCAAAATTTTCTTTATATCCTCTTATAATTATTTCTAAATTTTTATAACTATCTTTGTCCTTCCCTTCTTGTTTATTTATTATATTTTGTATTTCTTCTGCTCTTTTCCTCAATTCTTGCTTTAAGTATTCCTGTATATCTTCTATCTCTTTTATAGATTCATCTTTCTCATCTGCCGGAACATCTTTTGTTGATTCGCTTTCATTCTTTTTGATTAAGCTATCTCCTTCAACAAGTATTAATAGTACTTCTTCAAGAGTTATTTCTTCATTTACAGTTTCTATCAGACTAAGATGAGCACTAATATCTGAAGATTTTGGATTTATTTTTTCTAACTTTTTCTCATCATTTTTTATTTTTGTTATTATAGACTTTATATTTTCACTTGCTTTTTTTTCATCTTCATCATTATACTGATTCATTTCCTTTTTATATCGCACTAAATTTTTTCAAATAGTGCTATCAATTTTATAATATCAGTACTACTCTGATCTTCAAAATTTTCTTTATAAGATTTTATAATTACTTCTAAACCTTTATAACTATCTTTCTCCTTCCCTTTTTGTTTATTTATTATATTTTGTATTTCTTCTGCTCTTTGCCTCAATTCTCGCTTTAAGTATTCCTGTACATCTTCTTGATTGCTATTTGTACTTTGACTGCTTATAGACAACACTTCCATAGGCCCTCTAGCTCTAACTTGTGCCATAACCGGACTAGCAGTTGACGCCGCCATTTGCAATGCCAACATAAGTGCCATCGCTCTATTTATTTTATTATTCATTGTCATTTTCTCTCCTTTACTATTTTTTTATTATCACTGTACGAGTTTCTGCGTTCCAATCCACTTTAGCGCCAGAAATTTCAGCAATTGCTCTTAATGGCACAAAAGTTCTGCTTTCTTTTATAACTGCCGGAGCGTCGATTTTAGTTTTTACTCCATCTTTTTCTATTTCAGCTTTTCCAATTGTCAAATTGATTTTTTCATCTATAAAAACTTTTTGAACCTCTCCATTCCAATCCACTTTTAAACCAAGTGCCTCTGAAATAAATCTAACAGGAACCATAGTTCTGCCATTTTCTATATATGGTTTAGTATCCATTTGAACTTCTTTGCCATTTACATTTATCTTTATTAAATCGCTATTTTTCTCTTCAACTTTCACTTTATTTTCTTTATTATTTTGTGATTTTACATCAACATTAGACCAATCTAAACTCAATATTGCCTTTTGCTCTCCGGCACCCGGAGTTCCCCCTGCAAGTTCATCCATGGCATCTACCCAAACTGCTATTTCAATTTCTTTTTCTTTTAACATATCTCTTGAAAATTCAAAATCTGTCTTATCGCTTTTCTCTATTTTTTTAGCTTCAGTTTTAGAACTTCCTGATATTACAAACAAGTTAGTTACTTTCCCCTCTAATCCGCTAAATTGTAGCGGTTTGAAAGATACTGTATAAATGGACTTCCCATTTTCTTCTTTAACTTTTGCTGTATGTATAATGGCCTCGTTTGCCATAGACTTTTTACCGGCTTCTCTTGAATAGTGTATAATCTCAACCGGCAAATCATAATTTTCCCCAGCAGCCAATACGCTTGATGTCAGCATTAAAACCAAAACCATAATTGTTAAAAATAATTTCTTCATTTTTCTTTCTCTCCTTTTCTTTTTATTTACAGATCAAAATTTATTTTCTTTAAATAAACTTTAGATCTCATTTTTTTGATAATATATATCATTTGGAAAGGATTATATCATTAACTTTTTATA
>NZ_JH165061.1:188567-189974 GCF_000227315.1 Peptoniphilus indolicus ATCC 29427
AACAATTTATTTAACTTTAAGTTTATTTATATTTACTTTTTGTTTCTCTATAAAAATTATATTCTCTCTCGCTTGAATTATCTTCACTGTATTTATAACCCAACTTATCAAATCTCTTTATCTTTTCAATTTCTTGAACATTGTTTTCAGCCATGTATCTTACCATTTCTCCTCTTGCAATTTTGGAATAAGTGGCTTTTTGCACCGGCTTTTTCTCTATAACTTCAAAGAAATTACAAGTTATAAATACATCATCTTCTCCCAAATATTTTTCTATGGCCTTGTAATATTCTTTTGACGCCAAATTTACAATCGGCGTTTTTAGTTGGCTATATAATTTTTCTCCCCAAAAGTCATACAAATCATCATGACCTAAAATATTTGCCTTTGCTTGCATTTCAAGTCTATATGGAACAACTCCATCAGTTGGTTTTAAAACTCCATAAAATCCTGAAAGTATTCTCAATTTATCTGATAGATATTCTATTTCTTTTGGACTAAATTTTTCAGGTTCAATAGTTTTAAAAACTATCCCGTCATAAGCTAAAATTGCTGGAGTAACTCTTTTGTCTAACTCCATACTCTTTATTCTCTCGTAATTTTGTTCTGCAAGCTTGTCGTTGCATTGCCATATAGTTTTTAACTCAGAATATGTTCTATCTTTTAACCAACTTAAAATTTCTAATGTGTCTTCTAATAATTCAGGTTCTGTTATTTCTAAATTATTTTCAACGTATCTCATCTTCTTAGTTGGTGAAATAATAATGTGCATTATACTTCCCCAAGCATTTTTTGTGGGTCTTCTTTAGCTTTCACTTTGTCATTTGCATATATAATTTTGCCTTCTTCATCTATTACATAGGTTGTTCTGACAACTCCCATATATGCCTTGCCAAAAGTTTTCTTTTCTTTCCAAACATCGTATGCCTCTATTGCCTTAAGCTCCGGGTCTGAAAGAATTGTAATTTTTAAATCTTTTTTCTCTTCAAAATTTTTGTGTGATTTAACACTGTCTTTGCTCACTCCAAGAACCACTGCATCTTTCTTGTCAAAGTCATCTTTTAATTCTGAAAATCCAACTGCTTGCATCGAACAACCCGGTGTATTATCTTTAGGATAAAAATATAATACTACTTTCTTTCCTCTGTAATCTTCTAATTTGTGTAGCTTTCCATTTTGGTCTTCAAGTTCAAACTCAGGTGCTTTTACTCCAACTTCTAACATATTTCAATCCTCCAAATTCTATATTTTAATTTATATTGTATTTTACCCATTTTGCATAAAATACATTACATAAAAAGGAGCTATTCTCAAAGAAAACAACTCCTACAAAATCTCAATTCTTTAATTGCTGATAGTATTCAACATTATCAAATTTATTTTTTTCTTCTCTACCTAAATTTTCAA
>NZ_JH165061.1:190024-199646 GCF_000227315.1 Peptoniphilus indolicus ATCC 29427
TCCCCTGTCCGTCTAAGTTTATAAAATCTTTTCTAACTGAATGTTCTTTAGAATAGCTTGATAAAAACTGACTGTATATATTTCCTTTAATTTTAAGTTTATCTAACAATTCAGATATTAAAAAAGCCGGCTCTATGGTTCTTCCATCTCCACAAAGTTCTATCCTTTGTCTCAAACTTTCATTCGCCCAAAACAAATACGGAGTTTCATACAAGTTGCGTACACCTTCAACAGTCTTCAAATTTTGTTCGATATTAAGCATTTCAATCAAACTTTTATTTTCTCCCATCGTTGGAGAATGGTCGCCAAATAAAACCATAACTGTTGGCTTATCAATTTTATTTAGTTTATCCGTCAATATTTTAAGATTGTCAGAAGTATCCTTAATTCCTCTGAGATAATTATTAAAGTAGTTAAACAGTCCTTCATTATAATTTTCTTTCCACTTTATAATATCTTCGCCTTCTATATCTTTAGTGTACGGCCCGTGGTTTTGAAATGTAACTGCAAAACTAAATACTTTTGATTTTTTAGAACTCTCTTCAAAATCTTCCATAAGTTTTTCAAAAAATTCTCTATCCCTCAGCGGCTTTTCAGAAAAATTTTTAAAATAATTTTCGTAATACTTAAAACTTTCAAAGCCTATATTTTTGTATATCTGTTTTCTGTTGTAGAACCCACCATAATATGGATGATGTGCTGTGGTCATATAGCCCAGATCTTTAAAATAATTCACATAAGTTTGGGTATTTCTTTTGAATTTAGGAAGATGGTAAAAACCGCTTAGAACTTGCATTTCAGTGGTAAAAGTTCCTCCTCCGAACGCATCCACTATCAGCCCGCTACTCAACGATTCAACTTTTAATTTTTTAAAATCTTCATACGGATCGATTTCAAATTCAAAATTTCCTTGAACGGTTGAAAAATCTTTAAATGATTCAAGCATTATAACTAAAAAATTTATATCACAATTTTTGCCTTCCTCAAATTCTGAAAGCTCCTCTACTGCCATCTTTTCAGAATAGTTTTTAAATTTATACTCAAATATATCGGATATAGAGTGTAGAAATGGATATAAAAATCCTTTGCTTTGGTAACTTTCAAGTTCAATATATGGGCTCATATCTCTTATAGTCAAGCTTCTATAAACTCTCTCATTTTTTATCGCATACCAAACTGCCACTAAGCATACAATTGAAATTAAAAGCATAGCTGTAGATATCTCAAATTCCGTTTTGTACCATTGCATTAATATCGCCACCATAATTGACAATATATAGAGTAAAGCACTTCCGTTTAATTTTAGTGGATATTGCCCTGACATATTTATAGCTTCTTTAAAAATTAATATGTCTTTAAAATACAATGGTTCTTCTCTAAACTGAACTTTGTAGTAGTGGATTAATGCCAAAGTGTTAACCGCTACCATTACAACCGCTGCTCCGTTTACAAATTTTATTTTGCTAAGTATTATTGAGCATAAAATTATAGGCAAAAAATTTAACAAAACTATTTTAGGTTCTTTGAAAAAATCTACAATTCTAATTTTCTTGTTATTCTTTGAGATGATTAGAGAAAATATCGTAGAAAAAATCGAACCCAAAATTAAAAAAGTCATTTTACACTTCCTTAAAATCTTCCATATTCCATATTTCTGTTGCTATCGACTCATAGAAATCTCTTTCGTGGCTTATTAAGAAAACCGCCCCATCAAAATCTTTAATAGCTCGTTTTAATTCTTCTTTTGCTTCAGGATCCAAGTGGTTAGTAGGCTCGTCAAGCATCAATACATTTGCCGGTCTATTTAAAATTTTACATAACCTTACCTTAGCTTGCTCTCCTCCGCTTAAAACTCTAACTAAAGATTCTATCTGTTCTGTCATCAAACCACATTTTGCAAGAGCAGCTCTGACTTCTGCTTGGTTCCAGCTTGGATACTCTTCCCATACTTCATCAATTGCCGTCTTTTTATCTTCATAAAATTCTTCTTGTTTAAAATATCCAACTTGAATGCTTTGCCCTTGGTGTATGCTCCCTGAAATTGGTTTAACTTCTCCCAAGACAGTTTTTATAAGGGTACTCTTTCCTGTTCCATTTGGACCTACAAGAGCAATCCTATCGCCTCTCTCCATTCTCAAATTCAAAGGCTTAGTAAGTGGTTTGTCATAGCCTATTACCAAATCTTTTGTTTCAAAAATTAATTTTGACATTTGAGAAGTAGATAAGAATCTAAATTCCGGCTTTGGTTTTTCCTTGGCAAGTTCTATAATTTCCATCTTGTCTAATTTCTTTTGTCTAGACATCGCCATATTTCTTGTGGCAATTCTCGCCTTGTTTCTCGCAACGAAATCTTCCAACTCTTGTATTTCTTGTTGTTGTTTCTTGTATGCAGCTTCTATTTGCTTTTTCTTTAACTCTCTAAGTCTTTCAAATTCTGAATAATCCCCTACATATCTGTTCAATTCTTTATTTTCAACATGGTAGATTATATTTATTACAGAGTTTAAAAAGTCTATATCATGAGAAATTAGAATAAATGCATTTTCATAATTTACCAAATAATTTCTCAACCAATCTATGTGGTTTTCGTCTAAATAATTTGTCGGCTCGTCAAGCATCAATATATCCGGTTTTTCCAACAGTAACTTTGCCAACAATATCTTTGACCTCTGCCCCCCGGATAAATCTTTAAAGTTTTTATCAAGTCCTATTGAGTGTAACTCAAATGCATTTGAAATTTCTTCAACTTTTGAATCAATCATATAAAAATCGTGTTGCTCTAGTAGAGTTTGAAGCGTTCCAACTTCTTCCATCAACTCATTTAACTCAGCTTCCCCAACATCTCCCATTTTCATATATGCAGCGTTTATTTCTTGTTCCCAATCATATAAATGCGCAAATGCGCTCTTTAATACATCTCTAACTGTATAATCTCCGACAAAAGTGGCGTGTTGGTCTAAATATCCAACTCTCACTCTCTTTGCCCAAGTTATCTCTCCTTCTTCAGGAACTAACTTACCTGTTATGATGTTCATAAAGGAGCTCTTACCTTCTCCATTTGGACCCACAAGACCAACGTGTTCTCCTTGTAATAATCTAAAATTTACATCATTTAAAATTTCCCTGCCGCCATACTGATGACTTAAATTTTTTACTGTTAAAATACTCATTTTTCACCTAATTTTTCATCTGCATAATCCATTAATTTTGCAACGGACTTACTCTGTCCTACAAATGGATAAGTTGTAATATACTCTTCAAAATCTTTCTTTATCTTTCTAGCTCCGGCATAATCTCTTTCATACAGTGTAAAAGCATATTCTATATGAAATCTATTTATAAGAGCCTTTAATATTTTATTTCTAAATTTTTCAAATTCTTCAGTATCGTACTTCTCTATACCTTCTTCATCTCTATTCACTAGTTTATAGAAGAGTACCTCTCCAATTAAAACTTGTCTTTGTAAATCTGAAGACAACACCGGCTTTGTCAAAGCCAATTCTGCTGTTTCTTCAGCTCTTTTAAAATCTCCAATATCCAAATAATAATCTACCATAAAACTGTTAAATTCTAAATATTTCATATTTTCGGGCGCTGTTAAAACTTTCATTTCATCTTCCGACCACAAATTCTCTGACTCTGTTAAATATCTTTCACTCGCAATCAAAGACGCTTGAATTAACAACCTATATGATTTATTTTTGTAGCTTTCAAGCGCATTCTTCCCGTCATTGTTAATCATTCCCTTTAATGGAATTCCATTGGTTATCACACCAAATATATTTACTATATGCATGTGAAATGCAAAAGCTTTTAAATCTCCTCTAGCATTAATCATAACTACAAAAAATATTATTGCCGTAATTAAATTTAACAGAACTCCACCCATATTATATAAAATATATGGATAATCTTCCCCTAATTTCTGTTTTGGAACCATTAGATTTTGCCCAAGAGTTCCCGGAATTTTAAATTTCTTAAATTTTAAATGTCCATTTTCTCTTACCAATGCATACGAAGATATTCTATACATTACAAATCTATATCCACTTATCTTTGCTGCTAAATAATGCCCCAACTCATGTATAAATATACTAAATACTATAGCCGGTGCAAGAGTATATAAAAATACCAAAGGATTAATTCTTTCTCCATTTAATATGTAATTTCCATAACTATAAGTTACAAATCCTCCAAATAAAAATCCTATAATCAAAGATAGTATTCCCATGCGCCCTCCCTATTTGATAATTATAACATTACATACTACTTCATACATTCTTATTTTTCTTCTGTGACTTAGTCACCGACTTCTCATCTTATAAAGATATATACTAAATATATATTACTGAAAGGTGGAAAACTATGAAAAAAATTGTAATTATCGGAGGAGTTGCCGGTGGTGCAGGAGCCGCTGCAAGACTCAGACGACTGGATAAAGATGCTGAAATAATTGTTTTAGAAAGAGGTCCTTATATTTCATACGCCAACTGCGGTCTCCCATACTATGTAGGTGGTGTGATTGAATCTCAAGATGCTCTCTTCTTAGAAACTCCTGAGGCAATGAAATCTAAATTCAATGTTGATGTAAGAGTTGAAAATGAAGTTGTTAAAATAGATAGAGATTCTAAAACAGTAATAATTAAAAAAGTTGACAGCGGTATTGAATACGCTGAAAACTATGACAAACTTATAATTTCAACAGGTTCTTCGCCTCTAAGACCATCTATTCCCGGAATTGATAGCGATAGAATTAAAACTCTATGGACTGTCCCGGATACACTTACAATAAAAAAATTCTTAACTGAAAAAAATGTAAAGGACGTTGTCGTCATTGGTGGTGGGTTTATTGGCCTTGAAATGATGGAAAACTTGAAACATGCAGGACTAAATGTCCATCTTGTTGAAGGTACAAATCAAGTGATGGCGCCTGTAGATTTTGAAATGGCTCAACTTTTACACGAAAATATAGCGCAAAATGGCGTTAAACTGCATCTTAACAGCACGGTTTCTAAATTTGAAGAAACTTCAGATAAAATCTCTGTAGTTTTAGAATCCGGAGAAAAAATAACTTCTGACTTAGTTATTTTATCTATAGGTGTACGTCCTAATAGTCAAATTGCTAAAGATGCCGGCATAAATACTAACGAACGTGGTGGAATCATTGTTGATGAACATCTTCTAACTAATGACCCTGACATATATGCCGTTGGAGATGTCATTGAAGTTAATGATTTTATACTAAATAAAAAAACCATGATTCCTCTTGCCGGACCTGCCAACAAACAAGCGAGAATTGTTGCAAACAATATCTGTGGTAGAAATGAAGTCTATGCTGGAACTATGGGCACTTCAATCGCACAAGTATTCGATTTATCTGTTGCATCAACAGGCTCAAATGAAAAAGCTCTACTAAAAAATGGTCTTGTTGAAGGTAAAGACTTCAAAAAAATATACGTAACTCAAAACTCCCATGCAGGTTACTATCCCGGAGCAAACCCATTAACTATTAAATTATTATTTAGCACAGACGGAATGAAAATCTACGGTGCTCAAATAGTTGGCATGGAAAGTGTTGATAAGAGAATTGATACAATCGCCACTACAATGAAACTTAACGGAAGTATCTTTGATTTAAAAGCTCTAGAGTTATCATACGCTCCGCCTTTCTCTTCTGCTAAAGACCCTGTGAATATGGCAGGCTTCACAGCTGAAAATACCTTAACTAACTTAGTTGAATTTTCAGCTTGGGACATAGAAAAGACAAATCCTGATGCAGTTCTATTAGATGTGAGAGAACCGGCTGAACTTATGGCATTTGAAATTGAAAACTCTGTCAATATTCCTTTAGGACAGTTGATAAATAGACTTTCTGAACTCGATAAAGAAAAAGAAATTATAACTTTCTGTGCAATTGGAGTTCGTTCTTACAATGCTGCAAGAATTTTAATTCAAAACGGTTTTAAAAAAGTTAAATTATATCCCGGTGGAACAAGATTCTATCAATCTACTCATTACGATAAATTAAACCCTTCTCCAAAATTAGAGCCGTTATCCGATAATGGAAATATAAATTTTCAAGAAAAAACTTTTAATGTCAAAAACCATAGTAATAACGAAGACAACAGGACAATCAAACTAAATTGTATGGGGATGCAATGTCCCGGTCCTTTGATGCAAGTTTTTGAAAAGATGAACACAGTAAATGAGGGGGATATTTTAGAAATCCAAGCTTCAGATCCCGGTTTTGTAAAAGATATTAAAGCTTGGAGTAACCGAACCGGAAACACACTTATTTCAGCAGGAAAAGATGGAAATAAATATGTTGCAGTTTTAAAAAAAGGCAGTGATGAATTAAAACCTATGCCAAAGCTCGCACCTACTAACACACCTGATGGGAAAACTATGATAGTATTCTCCGGAGATTTTGATAAAGTCTTGGCAAGTTTTATAATTGCAAATGGCGCCGCAGCAATGGGTAGACCTGTAACTATGTTCTTCACTTTCTGGGGACTGTCTGCTCTTAGAAAACAAAATCCGCCATCCATTAAAAAGAACTTTATGGAAAAGATGTTTGGATTTATGTTACCTAAGGGTAGCACTAAGCTTGGCCTTTCTAAGATGAACATGGGCGGTTTAGGAACTGCAATGATGAAAAAGATAATGAGAGATAAAAATGTAAATTCATTAGAAGACTTGATTAAATGTGCTATGCAAAACGGTGTTAAAATAATGGCTTGCACAATGAGTATGGACGTTATGGGAATTACTAAAGAAGAACTAATCGACGGAATTGAATATGTAGGAGTTGGAACTTATCTTGGTGATGCAGAAGAATCAAATGTAAATTTATTTATATAACACAAGGGGCTGTTGCAAAAGTCCCGAGAATAAAAAATACGAGGAAATAAAAAAAGGCTCTATAATATCTGTTGGGGAGTAAATCTCTAACAGCTATTATAGAGCCAACAAAAATTGATAGACCTGAACTAAATAAATTACTTTCTTTATTGGAAGATGGTGACACTTTAATGTTTACCAAACTTGATAGAGTCGCTAGAAGTGCTATTGAAGGTTCTAAATTAATTCTCTTTTAGAAAAAAATGTTAGAGTCCATATATTAAATATTGGCATTATGGATAATACTCCTGCTAGTAAATTAATTAGGCAAATATTTTTTGCTTTTGCTGAATTTGAAAGAGATCTTATTGTAGAGCGTACTCAAGAGGGAAGGGCTATTGCTAAATTAAAATCAGATTATAGAGAAGGGCGTCCTAAAAAATTTTCACAAAAACAAATAAATCATGCTTTAGAATTGAAAAAATCCTATTCATATAAACAAGTTAGTGAGATGACAGGAATTTCTGTAAGTACATTAAAACGAGCTAATCGAAAATGATTAGCCCATTTATTATAGTTGATTAAATTTAATTATTCTTAATAAATACTAGATTAACTTTTTTAATTTTTAATACAATTAAACTATGCTTCTGAATCTCCACCAATAACTTTTCCCGTTATCGCATCAACATATATTTTATCTCTTGATTTTGATATTACCGAATAAACCAAATGTAACTTTTTATTAGATGCACTTCTCCAAAATGACCTACCAAAATTATTATTTTCTCCTTTTACAACTAATTCAACTTCTGCTAATTCAAAAGGTTTTTCAGTATAATCATCATTATTATATACATCTTTTGCTATTTTTATTGCTTCTTCTTCAGTAATTTTAGGTCCTTCTGTCATTTCAAATTCATCTACTCTATAAAATGTATAAACTGTATTACCTGAATATGGAACTACAAATACGTAGCTATCATAATAATTTTTTATTCCATATTCATTATTTTTTAAACATGCTATTCTGTGTCCTAAATTTAAAAAAGGTTGATTTTCTATAATTCTGTATTCATTGGGAATATATTTTTCTATAATATAGTTTATATACTCGGTTCTAGAAAAATTATCTATCTTTTCATTTTTAGGTATAGATTTTCTCACATTGTCATAATCTTCTATTAAACCTATCTGGTCGATTTCATTAACTTCACCATTCTTGGTAAATACCATACATCCCTTTTCTCTAGTTATTGGAATTTTAATAAACTTACTTTTTCTGCTTGCTCTATTTATTTCAGTTGAAATATCTATACTAGATGTATCTTTTATCATAATATTAAAGTCTGAAATTGTTTCAGATATTTTTTTATATAGTATATCTTTATCTGCTATAGGTTCTCTTGTTACAAACCATATCAAACTGCACAAAGTAGTTATTACTATAATGAATATAGGGAAAATTTTTTCTCTCATAATTATATATCTCTCTTGCAAAAATATGTCGTCATACTATGCTCTTTCGTCATAGTTAGAATCACCTATAAATCTTACATGATAATAAGTTCCTTGCTGGCTTATAGCTCTATTGATATTCTCAAGTATAGAATCTCTTGGATGATTCTCAACACAATTAGTTAATCTTCTAGAAAAATCACGAAGTACATCTATATCTTCATGTGCATACCAACCTATAAATGCTTTTCTGTAAGAGTTATTTCTTATCCCGAAAGCATTACTCCAATAATTTCCATGATCTGCAGTATTACAACCATTTAAAATTACTAAATCCCAACAACATCTTACTTGATCAGGAGATAAATATCTTACATAATATCTACTATCTTCATGCCCATTCCCAAAATATGTTGGGCTAGCATGTCCTGAAAAACTAAATGCATAATTATTGCCATCTCCTTGCACAAAAGCTTGAGCAGATCTACCATTATCTGCTATAGAATCAGAAATTATACTATTATATCCTAATATTCTAAATAGCCTGTTTGTATTCCCTGCTGTCATTGCAAATCTATAATCGTTCTTTTCTTTATTCGAGCCAAAAGTAGCCATCGCATCTTTACTAGCAACCTCTGTTCCCCCAACTATAACACCTTTTAAGGCATCTACATATATTTTTATACCGGATTGAAATTTAATAGAATACACCAACGTTAAAGGACGATTTAATTCAATATCTGTATATTTTAACATTTCTTCTTCGCTCATTTCTAAATAATCAACATTCTCAAAATAATCATTTTCTCTTTTTACTGTTAGTTCTATTTCTGGATTAACTACACTTTCAATCTTATAACCTTCGTCTATCAATTTTTCTATGGCTATATTCTCAGCTTTTTCCCTTGAAATTATTGACTCATTATTAACAATATACTCACTTATCTTATTAAATCCTAAAACCACTTTTTTTGAAACATTAACAGTAATTTTATATTTATCATAATCATTTATTATCCCATGTTTATTAGGCTTTCTACAAGAAATTAAATGAATATCTTTAAAAGTATTCTCTATTTCTATCAAGCTATATTCTTTTGGAACATATTTATTAATTATATAATCAATATATTCTTGTTCTGTTAGAGAATCTATTTTACTGTTTATTGATATATCTATACTTTCTATATCTGCTGCTAAGCTAAACTGATCTACTGAAATAATATACCCTTCAGAGTCAAAATATAAAAATACTTTTTTTATCCTTAGAATCGATTTCTATCTCTTCACTCTTTATAAAACTCTTATAATTTAAACTATCTAA
>NZ_JH165061.1:201555-213604 GCF_000227315.1 Peptoniphilus indolicus ATCC 29427
TGTATCTATTGTTTAACGGATATTAGTATAAAATGTAAATCGCTAGAAACAATTTACACTAAAGACAAAACATTATTTGAACATTGGTGTTTGAAGATGAGAAAGCTAATTCTTTAATTCCAAGTTTTATAAATATGAAAACTTATACAGTTAAAAACATCTTAGTCTAAAAAGCAAATTTGTTGTATATATAAATTTTTGCAATACCACTATATATAATTTAAGTGCTTTACTTCACTTAAATACTTTTAAGTTTGTTACCCAATCTTGAGAAACGCTTTATGTAGTATACTATATATATGAACGCTGTTATCCCCCATGATATGGGATAACATGATAATACTGTTATAAGAGTATGGTTAAGCGGAACTATGAATAAAACCCACAAAATTCTTGAAATGCAAGTTCCCAAAAGAGTTATTACCATAGGCCTAAATGTATCTCCCGTTCCTCGTATCGCTCCAGGCAAGATATCACAAAACACATAAATAAGATATAACGGAGCAATGAAGTGCATAATTTGCGAAGTAATAAAAATTACATTTTCAT
This sequence comes from Peptoniphilus indolicus ATCC 29427, assembly GCF_000227315.1. Lineage (GTDB taxonomy): Bacteria > Bacillota > Clostridia > Tissierellales > Peptoniphilaceae > Peptoniphilus > Peptoniphilus indolicus. The sequence goes on from NZ_JH165061.1 coordinate 202,105, forward strand.
CATCAATAAGAAGTTGCGCAAAAATTTCACCACAGAAATATAAAACGCAACTCACTACTGATATTGAGGTCAATGCCATAATTAATCCCACTCTCACACCATTTCTTGCTCTTTCGTACTTCTGTGCACCATAATTTTGAGCAACAAAAGTTGCCACTGCAACAGAAAAAGCATCAGATATAGCCCATATAAGAAAATCTAATTTCCCACAAACAGCCCAAGCGGCAATGCTATCAACTCCTATACTATTTATGCTAGCTTGAACTATAGTGTTGGAGAGTGGATACAAAACGGATTGTATTCCTATTGGTAATCCCAACTTAAAGATTTCTATTACATGAATTTTATGAAATCTTAGATTCTTAAAGCTTATTTGGCAAGGCAATTTAGTTTTTGTTAATGCCACTACAATCAAAACAGTGCTTAGACATTGAGAAAAAACAGTAGCAATTGCTGCTCCCACAACACCTAATCTAAAAAATGCTACAAAAATCAAATCTAAAATTACATTAAGAAAATTAGCTGCGATTAAAAAATAAAAAGGTGTTTTAGAATTTCCAAGCGCTCTCAATATACCGGCTCCCACATTATAGAGCATAGATACAACTATCCCCGAAAAATAAATAAAGATATATCTCTGTGCATCAGTTACAATTTCATTTGGAACACGAATGGCTTTTATAGCAAATGGTGACAAAATACAGCCAATTACAGTCAATGCTATCCCCCCGACAAAAGCAAACAACATAGCATTATGACTTGCATCGGACACCTCTTTATTCTTTTTTGCCCCATAATATTGAGAAATAATAATTGTTGCCCCTGATGCAAGTCCAGCAAAAAAATTGATCGGCATTTTTGTTAATGTGAATACAGATTCTATTGATGCTAATGCTTCTTTACCTGCAAATCTTCCGATAATAATCGCATCTACAGTCGTATAGAGCGATTGAAACAAAGTCCCCAGAAAAATCGGCATTGCAAATTGCAGCATAATCTTCCATACTGTTCCTTCTGTTAAATTAAATTTTTGCAAAAATTTTTTTGTCTCCATAACATACATTACTCCCGTTTATTTTTGAAGTTAATACTATTACTCAATTTAAATATCTCTCAAAGAGATTATAGCTATTCTAAAACACTTCATAAACCACAAATATAGTTATTGTATATTTATGGTATTAAAGTTTATTCTTAATTCTATCTTTTCATTAATTAATGTAAAATTATTCACTGCCTATATATGAATTTGCTTTTTAATAAATGTATTGTATCAAAAAAGACGAGAATCTTTAGTTTTCTCGTCTTTTTCTACTTCTAGAAGCTTTTAAAACTGTTCATTCCGTCTTTTAAAGACTATACTATTTTTTGTAGTCTCGCTGATTTACAATGACCATTCTACTCATAATAATTAAAACTACACTAACTTTATTATAAAATAATATTACTAAAAAATTTTATTCTTCATAATCTCTTTCTCAAATCGATTATTATTAATTTAGTTTAACATCGTTAATTTATCGTTAATTTTTATTTTCTTTATTATATCAATTTTTTTAACTCTTTTATATTTTTAATTCCTATCTTACCTCTTGAAAGGCTTATTATGTTTTTATCTTGCAGTGTATTTAAACTTCTTGAAACAACTTCCCTTGCCGAGCCTATATCTTTTGCAATATCTCCATGAGTTAAACTAAGAACATCGGAATGTTGTCTTTCTCTTTCTTCTAAGAGCTTATTCAAAAGGCGTTTTTCTAAGGGTATAAACATCATACTTTGCATTAAATTAAATGCATTTTGATATTTATCTTTTGCTATTTCCAAAAAGAATATTTTAACTTCATTATATTTTTCAGAAAGTTTTTTTATGTATTTCACATCAATTACTAAAATTTGTGCATTTTCAGTTGCTTCTATATAAAAATTTCGGTTTAAATCATCTATAATACAAGCTCCCGACATTATGCACATACTATCTTCCATAAGTTTATTCAACGTCATATCTCTTCCATCTTCAGATAACACATAACCTCTTAGCTTTCCCTTTATTACATAGAGTATGCCCGTGCAGACAGTTCTTCCCCCATGCACTAAATCACCTTTTTCATAGTTATTACAAAGGGTACTTTCAACTATACAATTTTGTTCATATTCTGTTAACATTTCCCAAAAGGGAAATTTCTGTTTAAATATTTTTTTAGTATCCATATCAAACCTTCATTCAAATATATGAGTTAAATTCTAAACATACACTTATTAAATGCTTTTTCTTTTTATATTTACTATATTAACATGAAAATAATTATATTAGAAAGTATCTATAATAATTAAAAATAAATTTTAAAGGTACTAAATTCCAGTACCTTTACTTCGCTCTATTCAGAAATAAAATATCCGTGATCTAACGGGCCACTTCCTTTACCCAAATCCATCTTTCTCATCAATAGATTATTTAAATATAGTTTCGCCATATATATTGAGTCTTTAAGTGAATTTCCTTTAGCTAAATTCGAAGCTATGGCTGATGAAAGTGTACATCCGGTTCCATGTGTATTTTTATTATCTATTCTTTCTCCTCTAAACCAATTTTCAGTTCCATCATATAACAAATCATCACAACTGCTATCCAAGTGTCCACCTTTTACCAACACTGCCACGTGTGACTTTTCATATATAAACTTCGCTGAAGTAAGCATGTCCTCTTTACTTTTTATTTTCTTTTCAGATAAAACTTCTGCCTCTTTTAAATTCGGAGTTATCAAATCAGCTATTGGAAATAATTTATTTTCTAGTGTACTCACTGCCCCTGATTTAATTAAATTTGAACCACTTGTCGCCACCATAACCGGATCCACTACAATATTCTTTGCAGAATATTTTTTAAATTTTTCACTATCACTTCAATTAATTCAGAATTTGAAACCATTCCTATTTTTACAGCATCTGGAAATATATCTTCGAATACACATTTCAACTGCTCATCCAAAATTTCCGGACTAACTTCTAATACTTTTGTAACTCCTGTAGTATTCTGAGCTGTTATCACTGTAATACAACTCATCCCATATACTCCATTTGAAATCATAGTCTTTAAATCAGCTTGTATTCCTGCTCCTCCGCTCGAATCACTTCCGGCTATAGTAAGTACTTTCTTTCTCATAACGACTCCTCAAAATTAATCTATAATCTAACTTCTCCTAATCCTGCACAAATAAGTTCAATTAATAATTCCGCCGTCTTATTATCATAATCAAGTAATGGATTTAGCTCTACAAATTCCAAACTCAAAACTTTTCCTGAAGCGTGACATTTTTCTAAACCAAGTCTTGCTTCTCTAAAATTAAGTCCACCAAATAAATGAATCCCTGTTCCCGGCGCAAATATTGGATCTAAACAATCTACATCAAATGAAACATGTACTCCGTCTGTATTTTTTAAATACTCTAAAGCTTCATCCATAACTCTTCCCATTCCAAGTTGATCAATATCGGCTATAGTGTAGCATTTAATATTGTTCTCTTTTAAAATTTCCTTTTCGCCATTATCCAAATCTCTAAGGCCCACATAAACTATATTTTCAGGATTTAAAGTTAAGTTTCCCCCAACAGCCTTTAATCTCTCATCTCCCATTCCGATTAAAGCTGCTATAGGCATTCCATGTATATTCCCCGATGGGGAGGTTTCTGTTGTGTTTATATCCGCATGCGCATCAAAATATATTAGCCCAGCATTTGGATAATTATTCAACACACCTTTCATAGTTCCAAGAACTGTTGTATGGTCGCCCCCTATTACTAAAGGCAATCTGCCTTCTTCCATTTGATTTTTTACACTTTCAAAAAGAATATCTAGTTGTTCTAAAATCATATCTAAATGATTTAAATTGTCTTCTGATTTTTCCAATTTATATCCATTTTTAACATCTAAGTTAAAATCTCTATCTATATCTAATCCGAGTCTTTTTATTTTATCTATTAAGCCGAGTAATCTAAGTGTGTCAGGTGCAAACCTAGAACCCTGACGGACTCCACCCATATCAAGCGGTGCACCTATTACAGAAATATTTTTATTCATAATTTCTCCCTTTTTCATTATTTTATAATTATACAACAATTCCTATAGAAATATACCTAAACTCACTCTCTATACTCAGTTATTTTAATTTTTCTAAGGGTATCTTTTAAAAGAGGTGAATTATGTATTTAGAAGATTATTTTGTTGGACAAACATTTAATATAGATTCTGTTAAAATTACAGAGGAACATATTTTAGAACATGCTAAAAAATATGACCCTCGCCCTTTTCATTTAGATAAATCTGTCGCTGAAAAGACAAGGTTTAAAAAGCTTTTCGCATCCGGACTGATGACCTTAAATGTATGTTGGGGAGAGTGGGTTAAAACTAAAATCGATGAAAAAGGAGTTATAGCCGGTATAGGAATGGACAACATACGATGGTTGGCTCCTGTTTTTGCTGATGATGAACTGCATTCCATATTGACTGTATCTGAAATCACTCCTTCAGTAAAAAATCCTCATGGTGTTGTAAAATTTGATATGGTCTCTATGAATCAAAATGATGAAATTGTACTAACCCTTACTGCCATTGTTTTAATTGCCAAGAATCCATCTATATAAAGTATTGTAAAAAATCGTTAACCTCCATATAATTATAATATAATTACTTGGAGGTTTTTATGAATATTAAGTTATTAACTCGCACTGCCCTTTTTATGGCTATCGTAACCGTAACTACTATGGTTATAAATATTCCAATCCCGGCCACTAAAGGGTATGTTAACGCATCTGAAATAGCCGTATTTTTGGCTGCAGCTCTTTTACCATTTGCATATAATACATTTGCTGCCGGAGCCGGCTGTGCACTCGCTGATATCTTGCTTGGATATAGTCTTTATGCTCCTGCAACTTTAGTTATAAAGGCAATTGAAGCTTTCATCGCATTTAAACTTCTTAAAAAGTTTAAGCTCAATCCTTTTGTGGCTTTCGGTATAGCTTGTATATTTATGCCGGCCGGATACTTTTTATATGAATTTGGAATATTGAGATACACTTACGAAACAGCACTTGCTGCACTAATTCCAAACTTGTTACAAGGTCTTTTCGGCGCAATTGGTGCAGGAATTGTATATCCTTTCTTAAAAAAAATTATATATTTAAGATTTATTTACAAAAAACCGACGATTGCCCGTCGGATTTTATTACTTTAATTTTTCTATTATTTGTTCTATTGTTAAACTTTCTTGTTCTTGCTTTGCCATATCCTTGATAGCATATTTCCCAGTTTGTACTTCGTTTTCTCCAACTACAATTGTGTATGGGATATTTAAAGCATCAGCATACTTAAATTTCTTTCCAAGCTTGGCTTTTTCTGTATAGACAGTTGTAGCTATGCCTGCTTCTTGTAATTTTGCAGCAAGTTTTATGCTGTCCATTTCATATTCATCCATAGGAATTACCATTACATCTGTTAAGCTTTCTCTCTTAGCTTCAATTATATTTGCTTGGTTAAGTTGATAGAAAAGCCTAGATAGTCCTATTGAAATACCAACTCCCGGAAGTTTCTTATCTGTGTAATAGCTTGCAAGGTTTTCATATCTTCCCCCCGAACAAACCGAACCTATTTCAGGATAGTTTACAAGTTCTGTTTCATAAACCGTTCCTGTATAATAATCCAGTCCTCTTGCAACTTTTAGATCAACTCTATAATTTGTCTCTGGAACTCCATATCCACCAATACAATCTATTACAGTAGTTAATTCTGAAACTCCCTCTTTAAAACTTTCATTTTCAATACCTAAATTTTCAAGCTGTTTTATAATTTCTTTATTAGTACCTTCTATTGTGATGAAGTTCAAAATTTTATCGGCATTTTCTTCAGAAACTCCTACCGCTAAAAGCTCAGCTTTAACTTTATCAATACCTATTTTATCCAACTTGTCTACAGTTCTAAGCACAGAAACTGTATCTTCTATTGCCAGTTCTTTATAAAATCCATTTAATATTTTTCTGTTGTTTAGCTTTACTACAAACTCATCAAATCCCAATTCTTTAAATGTGTGGTATATTACAACAGGGAATTCAGCATCATTTAAAATGCTGAGCTTTTCATTTCCTATCGTATCGATATCACATTGGTAAAACTCTCTAAATCTTCCTTTTTGCGCCTTTTCTCCACGATATACCTTTCCTATTTGATATCTCTTAAATGGAAAAGACAAATCATTGAAATGTTCTACTGTATATCTTGCCAATGGCACTGTCAAATCAAATCTAAGAGACATATCCGTGTCTCCCTTTTGGAATCTATAGATTTGTTTTTCTGTCTCTCCACCACCCTTCGCAAGAAGTACTTCACTCTTTTCAATTACCGGAGTATCCAATGGCAAAAATCCATACTTCTCGTAGTTTCTCTTTATCGTGTCCAACATCTCATTAAAAAGTATTTGTTCTCTCGGCAACAATTCCATAAATCCTGGAAGTGTTGAAGGCTTTACTATATCTGTCATTTCTTCCCCCTAATTAAAGTTTATTTCAACCATCTCACTCACTGCACTGTATATCAACACTGCTGCAAGGCTGGCTGTAGCATTGTCTTTATCGTATCTTGGCGATACTTCCGCTATATCAAAGCTCACCACTTTACCTGTTTGTAAAATATGTTTAAGTATTATAATTACCACTTCCGGATCCAACCCCAAAGGTTGTGGAGCACTTACCCCCGGTGCATAAGAACTTGAAAATACATCAGAACAAATTGTCACATATACAGAATCCAATTTTCTTGTGAACTTATCTATACTGTCAAACAATTTATAAATTTGTCCATTCACTATATCCTTAGCTAAAATATATTCTACACCTGCATCTTTTGCAAAATTAAACAAACTCACTGTGTTGGAATGCTTTTGTATTCCTATTGGCAAATAATTAAAATCTAAACCATTTTCTTTGTTCATATCATGAATTTGTCTAAACATAGTTCCTGATGATGGGCCGTTTTCTTCATAAGGTCTACAATCAAAATGTGCGTCAAAGTTTATTACTCCTAACTTGTTTGATTTTCCATACTTATTAAAAAGTCCTTGGTAATGTCCAAATGCTGTTTCATGCCCTCCACCCAAAATAATAGGTTTTAAATTTAAATCCAACATTCTGTCCACCGCTTTAGCCAAACATCTTTGTCCTTCATCTAAACTAATACCTTGAACATATACATTTCCACAATCGAAAATTTTCACTTCTTTTGGAAAATCACATGGCAATTTAGAAAGTTCTTTTCTAATGCTCTTAGGTCCGTTGGCTGCTCCAACTCTTCCCTTGTTATACTCTATTCCCCAATCACATTCGAAACCTAATATACCAATTCCAAATTTACCTTCAAAAGGTTCTAAACTTTCATCATTTAAATCTATTATCTCAACCCATTGATGCCATCTAAATGAGTCGAAATCATTCACTGAATCTACTCTTCCCGTCCAGTTGTATGGAAGTTCTTTACTATAATTTTCTATCATATAACCACTCCCTCAATATTTTGATTTTATCATTAAATTAAAATATTGTCAGCTTTTTGCCATGATTTACTGATCTAATCATTTAAAAATCATTTCTAATCTGCTAAATATCTAAATGCTTTTTATATTTTTCCGGAATAGCACTTAGGTATTCTTCTCTTTTAGTTCTCTTTCTGTCCGGATCTCTGAAGAAGTCTCTGATTAACGCTATTACAACCGGCATAAGGAGTAAAACTCCAACCAAGTTTGGTATTGCCATAAGTCCATTTAATGTATCTGAAATGTGCCAAATTTCCTGTAAGCCTCCAATAGCTCCAACTGTTGCTATCGGTATATAAATTAATCTATAAATCCAAACCGAATTTCTGCCGAATAAATATTGGAAACACTTTTCTCCATAGTATTCCCAACCCAAAATAGTTGAGAAGGCAAATAGAGCGAGCCCAATTGTAACTACGTGGTCTCCCCCTACAAATCCAGTTTGAAATGCCTTTGTAGTCAATTCCGCTCCTGTCAGACCACTGTAAGCTTGACCTGTAACAATGATTACCAGCGCAGTTAAGGTACATATCATTATAGTATCTGCAAACACTTCAAATATACCCCACAGTCCTTGTCTTACCGGATGGTCAGTTTGAGCTGCAGCATGTGCTATCGGTGCAGACCCCAAGCCAGCTTCATTTGTAAATACGCCTCTTGCTATACCAAATTTTATAGTCTTTTTAATAGCTATTCCCATTCCGCCACCCAAAGCAGCTCTCGGTGAAAAAGCAGTTCTAAAAATCTCAGCAAAAGCACTTGGCACGTTCTTTATGTTTAAAAATATTATAAATAATGCACCTACTATATATAGTGTTGCCATAAGAGGAACTAATTTTGCTGTGAACTTTGCTATACGTGCTATCCCGCCAATTATTACAATGCCGGCTAAGACTGAAACTCCTATACCAACATATAATTTATTCAATCCATATGTGGTGTTGAGTGCGACAGCAACGGAATTTGATTGAGTCATATTGCCTATTCCGAGCGAAGCAATCATTCCAAAAAATGCAAATGTACTTGCCAGCCAACCAAGTCCCAATCCATTTTTGATATAGTACATTGGCCCACCTATTGAATAACCATAATCGTCCGTTTCTCTATACGTTATGGACAATATTACCTCTGACATCTTTGTCGCCATACCAAATAGTGCTGAAACCCACATCCAAAATATAGCCCCAGGCCCACCGGATGCTATTGCTGTAGCAACTCCGGCTATATTCCCTGTGCCAACTGTGGCTGCGAGTGCTGTAGACACTGCTTGAAAAGGAGTTATATCTCCCTCGTGTTCTTCACTCGCCTGCTCAAAAACTTTCAGTATAGTATTTCTTATTGTGTAGAAAAATTTTGTAAGCTGCGGTGCCCCTAGCACTGTAGTATATAAAATTCCCGTTCCAAGTAATAGGATTAACATAGGCCAACCCCAAACTATTCCATTTAAAATATCATTTATTTTTAAAATTAGCTCCATCTTCTTCTCCCAAACTAAAATTATATTTTTACTACTTTTACCATTTTAATTATAACTTTAAAACTATTTTTAGTATAATTTTTATATTATATTTATCTTGGTATTTCAAAAATTTTACATTCATGTATTAGTTTTTACAACCTCATTTCAAAACTTATCAAAATTGATTTTTTATCTTATGCTATTAAATTTCTTAATTTATTGCGCCGGTATAATAGAAAAAGATATTGTAAAATTTACAATTGCCGTCTTATATAGCCTAATCTTGTATGCCTATATAAAAAAACAATATAAGGAGAAATAATATGAAAATAAAAATTTATTATTACTTTTTGGTAATGTTCTTTATCTCTATGTTTTCAAGAACAGCTTTTGCACAAGAAATGAATTCGGTAATAGAAAACGAAACCTTTAAGGATATGGTTGCCTCAGGTGAATTAGTATATAGGAGGCACTGATCAAGAAACTCAACTTCAGATATCTAATTCAAACTCAACCATTCAAGAGAGTGTATATCAATTTACAATTTTTGAATCTGTCATAAATAATATTTTGATTCTAAATCTTTTAAAATTCTTCATTCCAAATGTTAGTATTTTAAATTGCTTCATCTCATTGTTTGTTCGTATTTCTCTAGCAACTCATCTTATTTTATCATTTAAATTATAGCTTCAAAGCTATTTTAAATATTATGTTTATATTAAATTTATACTTTATCTTTCCATATTAAAATCCGCCGAATTTCTTCGACGGACTTAATTATTAAATATTAAACTTCACTTCTCTTATTAACCCGGTATCTTCATCTTTAAATGTCAATACTCCATCTAAAACACTAACTGTTTTAACATTTATATTTCCCTTTGTCTTTGCAACTATACTTTGATTTTTATCAAAAACTATTAAATTGTCGCCTTTATCAAAAGTCGCAAATACATAGTTATTTACTTTTCTCAAACCTGTTAGAGAACCTTCTCTATTTAATTTCTTTCTATTTTGGTTGAATAATGATCCATTTTCTATAGAAGTTTTATAATAAATATTTCCATTAAGTGCTGTCATTAATATAGGATCCCATTTATTAACATCAAGCCTTAATATTTCTTTTTCTTCCATATCTATTAAATTTAAACAATTAACAGTTTTTTGAGTTTCGTAATCCACGGTAAAATATAAATTATTATTGTCTAAAACTAAATTGCTTCCATTTTTATTTACATCTTTTACTTCAACATCTTTTCCGCTATCAACCTTAGAGATTATTATATTTGAATTCTTTCTATTTCTTCCTACTAAGTAGTTTATTCCTCCTATTTCTTTTGAGAAATAGTATTCTCTAAAATTAGTATTGTATGAACTTACATTTAAAATATCTCTTTTACAATTATTTTTTTTAGAACTTATTCTCAAGCCTGAATCTTTATCAAAGCTATACTCCCAATTAAATTCATCATTACAAAATCTCCATGTCAACGGAAAATATGTCACATCTCTATATACTAACAAAGGAAACTTTTCATTTTTATTATCTATATCCTTTCCATTGACAACTATATTGAAATCTGCTTGCTTAGCTACATCATAATTTTTATTTCTTCTTCCAATATATCTATAATAATCTCCTTTTGGTATATCACTTTCTATTTTTAAAGTTTTTGTATCTTTATCCCAAAAAGTATTCACTCCTAAAAATCTTGAATTTTTATATGTCATTGGGAAGTAAGTTACATCTTTATATAAAATAATAGGATATTTATTTTCTCTCTTTTCCATCTCAATATCATTAATGCTTACCTTAAAACTTGGAATTTGAATATTTACTTTTTGTATTTCCGTAGCCTGAACACGTTTAGTCATCATCAATACGCAACACAATATTATAAACTTAGTTTTGTTATTCACTTTCACTCTCCTTTATCAACTCATATCTTATTTTTATTAGTTAAATCTTATAGTTATATTTTCTGTATCCCATTGTGTACTACTATTTACTTCTACTTTATCTCTACTTCCATAAATCCCTGAAACTCCAAATTTTCCAGTTCTATTAGTAACACTACTATAGTTCATAGGTGTATAACTCCCATCTGCTCTATACAAATATGATTGAGAAAATCCCCCATTATATAGCACTTCCTGTATTAAAATCTCTATTAGGATTGCACAATGTTATTTGTTTGTTAAATGATGCATTATATTTCGTAATTCCATTTAAATAGTAATATTTATCGTATAATACATTTGAAAAATCAGAAGCGGAAACAACCCTACATCTAACCCAATTGTTACTATCAACATTTATGTTAGATCTATTATATCTTGTCTAGTCAATATTAGTCATTTACAAACTAAACCCATCTCCGTTTTTATACCTTTGAGGATTTTGACACTTTCCCATTAAAACTCCTCCTTTTTATTTAGATTGTCCTATAATTTTCTTTAATAGTTAA
>NZ_JH165061.1:213654-242894 GCF_000227315.1 Peptoniphilus indolicus ATCC 29427
TTAATAAAAAATGAATTTTACTCTTTGCTGAAGCATTAAATAATTAATTATAAAAAATATCTGTTGAGTATTTCTACTAACAGATATTTTAAAATTTATTTAATTTGCCAAATCAAAGCTATGGAACTCTGATTCTTTCTTTGGTTGCTTACTTTCTTCTTTTGAAATTATATCTTTTACTTTCATAAGACGAGTGATTCCCGCTCTTTCATTTTCATCCAGCTTGCTTCTTATATAAGAAACTGTTTCGGATAAATCCGGAATGGTCTTGTACTCGAGTGCATTTACTCTTCTTCTTGTCTTTTCTATTTCATCTGCCATTAACTGTGCAGACTTTTCCATTTGAGCAAGTTCGAGAAGTCTTCCTAACACCTTGTTCAATCCGTCTATCGCCTCATCTAAATCTGAAGTTGTTTGAGCATATCCATATGGATATACTGAACCTGACTCAGTTAACTTTTTTGTTTGAAATTTCATATTTGGAATGAATACGCTCATTACATTTTCAATCTCTATATCTAATTCTATAGCTTGTGTCGGAAAAGAAACTGCCGCCTCTAACATCTTTGGATCAGTTGAAGATGATGCCAATAGAAAGTTTGCAAAGGCTCTGTGCAATTCTTCTTCGACTTCTTCTCTTAATTTTTTATTTTCTCTTATTAAGTCAATAAATCTTCTCATCAGTTCGTCTTGCTTATCTTTTAAGAGTTTGTGTCCTCTTTTAGATGTAGCAAGCCTACCCTTTAGATTTGTCATGTTCATTCTGGTAGGACTTACATTCAATCTAGCCATGTTATCCCTACTTTCTGTCTTGACTTACTGGATCTTGTCCTTTTATATCGTTTAAAGTAGCTCTAGCTGACGCTTTTGACTGTTCAGCTCTTTGCTTATCTATTTCTTCTATTGATTTATTAACTGCCTTCTTAGTCAGATTCTTTTGTTCAACTTCAACTTCTGATTTTTCAGTAAGGTATTTATCAATTAATTTATCATCTATTCTCTTTAGTTCGGTTCTTGGAATAATTCTAAGCAAATCCCAACCTGTATTTAAAGTTTCTTCAATACTTCTATTTGAATAATATCCTTGATTTACATATTCTTTTTCAAATGCATCGGCAAATTTTGCAAATGCCTTATCCGCTTCTGAAAGCGCAGATTCTCCAAGGATTACTGAAAGTTCTTTAGCTTCTTTTCCTGAAGTGTATGCTGCATAAATTTGGTTCATAGTACCTGAATGGTCTTCACGAGTTTTACCTTCACCTATACCTTTATCTTTCAAACGTGATAATGATGGTATTGCATTTATTGGCGGTTCTATTCCTTGTTTATATAATTCTTTAGAAAGTATTATTTGTCCTTCTGTTATATATCCTGTAAGGTCGGGGATTGGATGAGTTATATCATCTTCAGGCATTGTCAAAATAGGAATCTGAGTGATTGAACCATCTCTTCCCTTTATCTTGCCTGCTCTCTCATAAATTCCCGCAAGGTCAGTGTATAGATATCCCGGATAACCTCTACGTCCTGGAACTTCTTTACGAGCTGCTGAAACTTCACGAAGAGCTTCTGCATAGTTTGTCATATCAGTCATAATTACCAACACGTGCATTCCCAACTCAAACGCCAAATATTCTGCACACGTCAATGCCATTTTTGGAGTCGCAAGTCTTTCAATGGCAGGGTCATCTGCTAAGTTCATAAATAATACAGCTCTATCTATAGCTCCAGTTTCTTTGAAGTCGTCTATAAAGAATTGTGCTTCTTCAAATGTAATTCCCATTGCAGTGAATACAACTGCGAATTTATCATCTTTACCAAGTACCTTTGCCTGTCTTGCTATTTGAGCAGCAACATTGTTGTGTGGAAGTCCTGCTCCGGAAAAGATAGGTAACTTTTGTCCACGCACAAGTGTGTTGAGTCCATCAATAGTGGATATACCAGTTTGTATAAACTCTGATGGATAATCACGAGATACCGGATTTATTGCAGTACCGTTTATATCTATCTTAGCTTCAGGAATTATCTTTGGACCATCATCAATTGGATTTCCAAGCCCATCAAATACACGACCAATCATGTCAGGACTCACGCCTAATTCAAGAGGATGTCCTAAAAATCTAACTTTTGTATCTTGTAGGTTGATTCCTGTTGAACCTTCGAAAATTTGGACCATGGCTTTATCTCTTTCTATTTCAATTACACGACCACGGCGTCTTTCTCCAGTTTGTAATTCAATATCTACAAGCTCTTCATATTCAACTCCGCTAACTCCCTCTACAACCATTAGAGGGCCTACTACTTCTGTAACCGACTTATATTCTTTAAGCATTTACAGTACCCCCTTTGTCTTCTGAATTAGGAGAAAGCTCTCTCATTTCTCTTTCTATTTCTTCTATAATTTCATCTAAAGAAGATATCTCTTCTTCAGAAACGTACTTCATTCTTGTTATACGTTCTCTTACATTCATCTTTTCTATTTCTGATAGATAAATGCCGTCTTCTATTCCCTTAAGTCCTTGGTCATAGAATGAAAGAATAACTTTCATCATCTTGTTTTGCTTTTCAAGAGAGCAGAAAGTATCAACATCATGGAATGCATTTTGTTGTAGATAATCTTCACGCAAAGACTTTGCAACTTCAAGCTTTAATTGGTCCTGTTCAGATAGAGAATCACGTCCTACTAAACGAACAATTTCTTGAAGTGATGATTCTTCTTGTAAAAGAGCCATTGCTCTTCTTCTATTTTTAGAAAATTCTGAATCTATTTCTGAATCAAAATATTTATCCATCTTAGTTTGATATAGAGAATAAGATTCTATCCAGTTAATTGCCGGGAAGTGACGTCTATATGAAAGGTCATAGTCAAGCTTCCAGAATATTTTTACAATTCTAAGTGTTGATTGAGTTACCGGCTCTGAAATATCTCCCCCCGGAGGAGAAACTGCGCCTATTACAGAAAGTGCCCCCTCTCTGTTATCTTGTCCAAGACAAGTAACACGTCCTGCTCTTTCATAGAACTCTGCTACACGAGATGCAAGATATGCTGGATATCCTTCGTCCCCTGGCATTTCTTCCAAACGTCCACTCATTTCACGAAGTGCCTCTGCCCAACGTGATGTAGAATCTGCCATCATCGCAACTGAGTAACCCATATCTCTATAGTATTCCGAGATAGTTATCCCTGTATAGATTGAAGCTTCACGTGCTGCTACAGGCATGTTTGAAGTGTTTGCTATAAGAACTGTACGTTTCATTATAGACTGACCCGTCTTTTCGTCTATAAGTTCAGGGAATTCCATAAGAACGTCTGTCATCTCATTTCCACGTTCTCCACAACCTACATATACTACAACTTGAGCATCTGCCCATTTTGCAAGTTGATGTTGAACAACTGTCTTTCCTGAACCGAACGGACCAGGTATAGCTGCTGTGCCTCCCTTAGTTATAGGGAAAAATGTATCTATTACTCTTTGTCCTGTGATAAGAGGTGTATTTGGGTCTATCTTTCCCTTTGTCTTTCTACCTCTTCTTACAGGCCATTTTTGAATCATATTAAATTCTCTGTCTCCACTTTCTGTTTCAAGTACATATACTGTTTCATCAACATGGAAACTTCCACTCTTTATGTCTTTTATCCTACCTGATACCCCTATAGGTACCATTATTTTGTGGTTTATTACCTCAGTTTCTTGGACAGTCCCTACAATATCTCCTTCTACTACTTCATCTCCGACTTTGGCAACTGGTACAAAATCCCATAGTTTTTCTCTATTTAAGTTTTTAACTTCTGCGCCTTTTGTCAAAAAATCTCCTGCTACTTCTTGAAGTGATTGTAGTGGCCTTTGTATACCATCAAACATTTGCTCTATAAGTCCCGGTCCAAGTTCAACTGATAATGGAGCTCCTGTTGTAATTACATCATCTCCAGGACCTATCCCTGTTGTTTCTTCATAAACTTGTATTGAGGCTTCATCACCCCTCATCTCGATGATTTCGCCTATCAATCTATCTTTAGAAACTTCCACCACATCATAAACAGCGGCTTCTTCCATGCCACTTGCCACAACTAGCGGACCGGAAACTTTTATTACTTTTCCTGTTTTCAAAATTTCCTCCTTACAATATGTTACTTCCAACAGCTTTTTCTACATTTTTATCGATATTTTTCATTCCTATCCCTAAAGAACCCTTATTTGATGGGATTAAAACTATTGCCGGTACTGTAACACTATTATATCTATCGATGGTCTCCTCAATTTTTTCTGCAAGTTGCTCTGTAATAAATATGAGCCCGTAGTTATCTTTTGCAAGGCCATCTACTATTCTTCTCGTCTGGTCAGCATCGTAGCTTATCTTTACATCCACTCCCAATGCTTTAAATGCTAATACAGAATCTTTATCCCCTACAACTGCTATTTTATACATATGTTTCACGCAGCCTTTCACGTATAGAGTTGGTGTCTGTTGAATTCAACTTTGAAATTAAAATCATCCTTATATTTTTAATTTCAGTTTCTCTTGCATATAAGTATGCAAATAAGACTTCAGGGCCATATGTCACTTTTTTTTACATCCTTTACTAGTTCCATGAAGTAGTTGTCTTTTTGTCTTTCAAACTCTGACATAGTTCCTGTTTGTTTATATTCTTCAATTCCCTTCTTCAAATATTTATAAAACTCAGTTCTTCTAAATACTGAAGAATTTTCATCTACTTCTAATCCGAATATATTTTCTAACTCTCCAACTTCTATACTTCCACCTTCAACTAAAACCTTTTTTAAAAATCAATAGTTCTGTCTTGTCTTTTACATCTTAATACTGTTGCTATATTTGTAAAATCAATTAGATTTCTCACATATTTGTCAAAAAGTTCCACTTTAGACTCTTTAGCTATTTTCTTTAAGTGCTCAAAATATTTTTTATCTATAAAAATATCAATATCTTGCGGATTTTTCCCCTTTTCATATTCTTCCATAGCTTCTCTAACCACATCTGAATACTCCACACTCGCTCCAGTATCTATGCTTTTCTTAATTTCATCTCTTGGGAAATTTTCTAATTTATAGTATAAATATTCTAAATCTTCTCCCAAAATGTATTCTTTTAAGACAACTTTTAAATTATGATAATAGTATTTAAGCGCTAACAAATCTACTACCAAGTCTTCTCTTGTCATCTCATACATCTTTTTATAAAAGTCTAAGAGCATATTATCAAGAGCCTCTTCATAATTTTGCGCTGCACTAAGCTTAGAAATTTCTTCTTTATAAGTTGTCTCTTGCAACGCACGAATTGCATCTTCTATATCAGCGGTTTCTATTAATCTTTCAAAATCAGACTTAGTTAAAAGAGATTTTTCAAAAATTCTGGTAGTGACGGACGGCTGAACAAATTCATTTCTATCCATGCCTACCTCCTATTTTTTCAAATTTCCATTTGAAAATAATTCCCTATAAATTAAGCCTTCTATATCACTTCTATTATTTTCTATTATTCCTACAAAATCATTGTTATATAAAACATTGCCATCTTGTACTGCAAATCCCGAATTTATTGTTTCTTCACTGATCTTAATCTCTTTGAAGTTTTCAACAATGTATTCTCTATACTTAGCCATAACTTTCAACTCAGCATTTTCAGATAAGTCTACTGAAGCAACTTCCCTCTTTATATACTCAAGATAATCATCATTTGATATATCATTGAGTTTATCAACCGCAAGTTCTATTACTTTTTCAATCGTACTTTGTTTTATCTTTAAAATTTGGTCTCTAGCTTCTAACTCTGCTCTTCCAGTAGCTTTTTCAATTAAATTTTCAGCTTCCTGTTCTGTTTTTTTAAGAATACCTCTGATTTTTCACGAGACTCTACTTCAGTTTTTCTTACTATTTCTTCGGCCTTTTGTCTTGCAGCGTCAATGATACTTTGCTGTTCTTGTTTAGAATCAGCTTCTATTTTTTCAAGTAAAGTTTCTATATTTGACACTACATCCTCCTTAAATTGAGTTCATGTGAAGGAAAGAGATTGCCAATGCTAAAATCGCATACATCTCAACCATTACTGCTAAAACTATAGCCTTAGTCATGTGCTCTTCTTTTTTAGCTAATATGTTTATACCGCTTACAACAACTTTACCTTGGCTAATTGCAGAGAAGAGACCTACTAGACCTATTGGAATAGCTGCTAAAAATAGTGAAAATCCTGTTTGTAAATCCATATCAGGGCTTAGTCTAAATAGCATAAGCATTCCTATTACAAAACCATATAACCCTTGTGTACCTGGTAATAGTTGAAGTACAAGTGCTTTACCAAACTTTTCAGGTTCTTCAATTATAACACCTGCTGCTGCTTCTCCGGCTATCCCTACACCTTTAGCTGACCCTATGCCTGCAAGTGCTACAGAAATTGCTACACCTAAACCTCCAAGTATCATTCCTCCATAATTAACAAAAAACTCTGCCATTTTAATCCTCCTCAATTATAAAATAATCTGACTGTGTGACCATTTCCTTAAACGGAATTCCTCCACCTTCATAAAACTTATTAAACATTTCTACAAAAGTAAGTCTTGCTGAATGTACATATGATGATAAGAATGATAAAAACATATTAAATATTTGGAATGCCACAAATATTAAAACTCCAAATATAACTCCTATAATTCCCTGTCCCATTAACATTCTTACTATTATATTTACAGCTATAGCTATAAATGAACCTGCTAAAGCAAGAGCCATAAGTCTGAAATAACTTACAAAATCTCCTAAATAAGATGTAATACCGTATAGGGCATACACACCCCATCCTATCTTTCCGCCAACTGATTCTTGGTCACGACCTCCTGTAAATAATATTCCAACCATTCCTATAAGCATTATTATAGGAGATACCATACTGACGATACTTCCTAAGTCTACTACTTTAGAACCTATAAATAACATAGCACCTATTAATGCCATATACCAAAACCCAACGTCAAATAGCGCATCTGCCGGTTTATGATCCCTTAAATTCATGTATGCTTTAATTCCCATTGCAAAGAATATATGAAATATTCCAAAAGCCATACACATGGCAATCATTTTCATATAATCTTCTGATGGGTTTAGATATGCCTTTATTGGAATTAAATCTCCGAAAAACGATCCAAATATGAATCCCCAGAATGTAGATGAAATCCCCATATACATTACGAACTTTATAAGTCTAGCCTTTACTTTATCAGGTTTTAAAACTTTTAGTACAAACATACTTATTAAAGTAACTAAGATACCATAGCCCATATCTCCTACCATAATTCCTGAAAATATAAAATAAAATGGTGCAAGCAGTGGTGTCGGGTCTATTTCTTGATATCTTGGAATTGAATACATTTCCGTTATTGATTCAAAAGGTTCTACTAATTTATTATTTTTTAATTTAATAGGTACATTTGTATCTTCTTGTTCTGCCGGAGCAATTTCTAAATAATATTCTGTACCTAAAACTTCATCTAATAAATTATTAAATGCATCAGCCTTATCACTTGGTACATAACCCGTGATAAAATCTATTTTTTTAGACTTTGCAAAATTTTGTACTGCCGCTTGTCTCAAACTCTCATTTCTCAAATATTCATAATAATACTTAAGATCCTCTAAGTTTTCTTTTTCTGAATCTATCTCAGAATCTATTTGTCCAATTCTATTTTCAAATTCTTTTAATTTATTTTTTTGATCTGTAATTTCTTCACTTACTCTTTTTTCAGTTTTTATTCTATTGTTTGTAAATCCATTAGCTCTTAAAATATTTGTTAATTCAGCTTCTTCTGTTTTTTCAACTGCAATTATCAAATACTTCATTCCATTTAATATTTTATACTCTTCAACAGAGTACAATTTTAATTCTGAACTGGATAATGATTCCTTAAACTGCGCTTCATTCCTTAAAGGAATGCTTCCCGGTATAACTTTTATGCGATTTAAATTTCTAATCTCATTTAAACTTACTCTTAATTCTGAAAATGGTTCTAATTCATTTATTACTTCATTGACCGTAGAAATTTTTTGATTCAATTCATTCTTTTCCAAGTAAAGACTGTTTAATTTGTCATAGATTTCATTAAAATTAAATCTGTCTGCCTTTTCTTTTAAATCTTTTAATGAAACTCTTATCTTTTGACCTTTAAATCCGTCTACTGCAGATGCTGACGGCAAATATGTTTGTAATAAATCCATCGTCCACTTTACTCTACCTATTTCATTATCGAGTTTAAACACAGATTCTGGAACATCAACTTTTTTTAAGTAATCCTGCTCTTCTGAAAGCTTTAAATCGTTTAAATGAACATCTTTGAATTCCTGCAAAGATTTTAAAAGCTCACTTTGACGATTGGCAAATGTGTACAGATCAAACTTATGCATCTTAACTATTGCCATTTTTCACAACCTTATCTACAACCATATCAGCTAATTTTTCTATCTTCCCCTTGTCAATTTGGGAAATTATATCAGCTTTCTTCCTACTCTCTTCAAGAATTTTAGTCCTTATTAAATTAGCCTTTTCCTCAGCTTCTTGAATTTTCTGACTTCTCAATTCTTCACTTTGTTCTGATATCTCTTGCTTCAACTTTTCGGCTTCGGCTTTTGCATCTCTCAATATCTTTTCTGCAGTTTTTTTAGCACTGCTCAATTGATCTTCTGCCAATTTCTCACTTTCAACAATACGTTCTATTGCACTAGCCATTTTCCACCTCCTATATCAGTTTTTAACATTATATCACTTTGATTATGATAAGTATATATTCTCACCAATAACTTTTTATGATAAATTTCTCTTATTTTAATAGTATAACACACTATTATGCCTATTTACTATAGTATCTCATTAATTTAACGACTTACAAGTCATAAATATCATCTTTATTTTATTTATTTAAAAGCCCAGGAACTCCCGGGCTTTTAAATCTAACTTTTTACAAATATTTCGTTTAAAAATACAATAATTCTATTATTGTCTAATTAAAGTTCCTGTTTTTCCTTCCAATCCTTCTAACGCTTTTTCAAGAGAAGTGATTATTGCCTTTCTATTTTCTTTTGATTTTACAAATCCTAATGCTGCTTCAACCTTCGGTTTCATAGAACCTTCTGCAAATTCTTTTTGTTCTATATATTTTTCAGCTTCTTCAACACTCATTTCGCTCAACCATTTTTCTTCAGGCGTTCCAAATTTAATTGCAACTTTTTCTACAGCAGTCAAAATTATCAGTACATCAGCATCGACAAGTTCTGCCAATTTAGCTGTTGTAAAATCTTTATCTATAACAGCAGGAACTCCAACATATTCTCCAGCTTCATCTACCACTGGAATGCCGCCACCTCCAGCAGCCACTACTATTGTTGAATTATTATATAAAAGCTCTACCGACTTCTTTTCTATTATGTCTATTGGCTTTGGTGAAGGTACAACTCTTCTATATCCACGACCCGCATCTTCTTTAAAAACCAATCCTGTTTCCATCAATTTTTCTGCTTCTTCTTTAGAATAAAAAGAACCTATTGGCTTAGTTGGATTTTCAAATGCCTTGTCATTCTTATCTACTAAAACTTGTGTTACAAGAGAAACAACGTCCACTTTCATATCTCTTTTGTTTAGCTCATTCTCTATTGAGTTTTGTAGATGATATCCTATATAGCCTTGACTCATTGCCCCACATTCCGGAAAAGGCATGTTTGGAGTATTTGCTTCTGATTTTGAAGCAGTTTCCATAGCTAAATTTATCATTCCAACTTGCGGACCGTTACCGTGTGAAATTATTACTTTATTTCCTTCAGCCACTAAATCTACAATTGATTTTGCAGTAATCTTAACCGCCTCTTTTTGTTCTTCCGGTGAATTGCCAAGTGCATTTCCACCAAGTGCTAAAACTATCTTTTTAATAATAATCCCTCCTAACTATTTAGTGCTCTGTCTACATTTCTTATGAAATCTTGAACATTAGTTACCATTGAAACAGCTGTTACAGTTCCTCTGTCTGATAATTTATTAACAGCAAATTCTTGAATGTCTATTGTATACATATATACCGGTCGAATTTCTCCGTCGAATTCATTATATGATGGAGTCATATTTCCAGTTGCTATGGTAAATAAAATTGCTGACATCATGATTATAGTTGAAGTTTTTCTCGCGTGAGACCTCATTGTATTTTGTGCTTCATATACATTATTTATAGTCTCAGGCAATCCCAATCTGTCACGAATTGTCCCTGCTATTACAAATGGAACATCCATTTCAACACATGCTTTTATAAACCCATCTTTTACTAACCCTGACTCAACAAGCGCTTTTGTAGAACCGTATTTTCTAGCTAAGTTAAGTGTTTCAAATAAATTTCTAGTCGTATTCTGCTCTTTTTCAAAATGTTCTTGACCCCAAGATGTATTAAATAATCCCTTTTCAAGGTCAAATGCTGCTGTTTCTGTACCACAGAAAATTGCTTGAACAAAGCCATTTCTTATAAGTCTTGCCAATGCATTTCTTGAGTCTGTATCAAGCGAAAGTGCAGAACCGACTATCAAAGTAACATATCCATTATTTGCTTTCTCATATCTTAAAACTTCATAAAGAGTATCGTAGTCTATAGAAAAAGCTGTTTCTCTTGAACGGCCTGAACGGAATGCAAAAGTATCTGTATTTTCATCTGCTGTTAAAAATCCTCGAGTCCAAACATAGATACCTTCTGAGGCATCTTCAGTACGTCCTATTACAACTTTGTCACCTTTTTTTAAGTTTCGAAACTCTACTATGTTTACACTCTCTTCTCCCAATGTATCATTTGCAACACATACTGTGTCCATTCTTGATTGAGTTGCTAAAACCCATTTCCCATTTATTTTAAAATATTCAGGATAAACTGAAAGAGCATGGTAATTTCTTGGACTTATTCCATCTATTTTTACCTCCTCCAAAGTTACATTAGGAGCTTTTTTCAAAAATTCTTGTTCAAAATCCGGATGATGATATTTTGGCATTTCAAATTTCATTTTAGATTTCCCCCCTGCTTTCTTCTTTATCTCTCTCAATTCCTACATATTCTTCTTCAGGTATCTTCATCTCATCTGCGAAAACTTTGTTCGCTGGTGTTATAAGAGCTTTTTCACAATTTACTACAAAGTCTTGTACATTAGTTACCATAGGTACAAATGCCATCAATTCTCTTGCAGCTCCAACTTTGTTTACTACATTTTCTGTTACATCTATTGAATACATGTAAACCGGTGTTATTCTTCCATCTTTTCTGACAGTATATCCTGAAGCCATGTTTGCTACAGAAAGACTATGAAGCATAGTTGCTATACAAATTATCAATGTTGACTTATCAAGTGCTTTCTTAGTCTCAGTAAGTGCTCTCTCAGTATCTCCTATAACTTCTGGTAGTGGTCCATCATCTCTAATCGAACCACTTAGTACAAAAGGAATGTCCATGTCTGATAAAGTCTTTATTATTCCATCTTTTACATTTCCACTAGCTATAAATTCTTTTATAGAACCTATTGTCCTAACTTCATTTAACAAATCTAAATGGTTGTAATGTCCCATCGGAACATTTTCTTGAGTATATATATTTTGTCCCAATGCTGTTTGTAAAAATCCGCCTTCTAAATCATGAGTACACATTGCATTCCCACCAAGCAGACAATCAATATATCCATTTTCAGCTAACTGATTAAGTGCTTTTCTTGTGTCATAGTCAAAGACAACACTAGGTCCTAAAACCCATGTAATGTATCCATCTTCGCTATCTCTTTCATTTTGCATAAGCTCAAATAAATACTCATAGTCTTTTGAAAATGAAGTTTCTACTGCCTTTCCAAGTGTTGAATATATCGATTTTGGAAATCCCTTTCTATATACCAAGACTCCTGTGTCCATCTCTCCAGTCAAAGATAATACAACTTTCTCGCCTTTTTTAAGCTCTCTTATCTCTTTTATAAAAATTTCCCCATTTTCCAAAACAGCTACACAGTTTAATGAATTGTGTTTTGGAAATAGCCATCTATCTTCATATTTATAGAAAGTTGGCATATGAGTTGTAAGATAAAAATTATCAGGCGCTACTCCATCTCTTTCAACAACTCCCAATTCAATATTCGGTGCATCTTTATACTTTTCTTCGGAAAAATTTGGTGAATTAAACTCAGGTATTTGAATTCCCATGCTTGCCTCCTATTTTTATTTAATATCTACATATAATCTTTCATTTTCCATTTTTAAAATAATACTAATACCATCTTCTGTTTGATTTTCTAATTTTCTCTTGCATATTAAAAAATATACTTCATGTTCTATATACTTTTTGATTTCTCTTGCACCCATTTTTTCTTTTAAAACATAACTTGTTAATCTATCAATAAACTCTTCTGTAATATTTAAGTCCACACGACTATCTTTTAATAGCTTTTTTAGTTCGTTGAGGTTATGTTTTATGAGTTCTTTAATGGTGTCAGGGGTTAATGATTTCAAATAAAATATATAATCTACATAGTTATCAATTTGAAATCCTAAATTTTTATTAATATCTTTAATGCTTTCGTCCACTCCACAAGTTGTAGTCAGTATTACAATTGTATTTTTAAAATTTATCTCTCGTCCTTTATTATCTTTTACTTTGCCATCTTGAATAATCTGCATGATTAAGCTTTGAACTTCTCTATGAGCATTTTCTATATTTTTAAACAATATCACACTGTAAGGTTTAGTTCTTAAAGCTTCTGTTAAGACACCGCCCATTTCATATCCTACATATCCTGGAGGTGCACCTATCAATTTTGTTATAGAAGCTTTTTCGCTAAATTCACTCATGTCAAATCTTATTAAACTTGTCTGCCCATCAAACAAATTTCTTGATACAACTTCTGCAATATAGCTTTTCCCCGAGCCTGAACTCCCACATATTAAAAAAGTTCCTATAGGTTTATCTCTGTTGATTAAACCACTCTCTGAAATCATATAAGTATTGACTATCTTATCTATCAATTCATTTTCGCCAACAAACTCTTCTTTCATAGAGTTTTTTATTTCATCAAGCTTTTCAAGTTTATTCAATTGTAGTTTCACTTTCGGCATTCCAGAAATTTTAGATATAATTTCTTTCACTTCATTAGCAGTTACTCTGGTGTGTATTGGATAATATGGTTGTATATCAGTTAAAGATTTTATTTTTTCTTCTATTCTTTTTTTTGCAATAATGAGCTCATCTAATTTTTT
Organism: Peptoniphilus indolicus ATCC 29427; assembly: GCF_000227315.1. Taxonomy (GTDB): domain Bacteria; phylum Bacillota; class Clostridia; order Tissierellales; family Peptoniphilaceae; genus Peptoniphilus; species Peptoniphilus indolicus. The sequence continues at coordinate 226,903 of NZ_JH165061.1, forward strand.
AAAATCATGTAGCTCTTTTGCCTCTTCTACTTGTAAATTTATATCTTCTATCTCTTTTTCATTTAATAATATATCTTCTTGTCGCTTTTTTTCTAAATTATACAATTCAGTTCTATGCTTTAATAATGCTTCAAGTTTTTCAATTTCTCTTTCTTTTTCACTTAGTCTATCTTTTGAAACACTATCCACTTCATCTTTTAATGCAATCTTTTCCATCTCCAACTTAACAATATTTCTATGCAAATTATCAAGCTCTTCCGGTTTTTGATCTCTCGCCATTCTAACGAGTGCACATGCTTCATCTATTACATCCAGTGCAACATCGGGCAACTTCCTTTCAGTTAAAAATCGCTTTGAAAGTTTTACAGCCTCTATCAATGCTCCATCTGTAATTTTTACCATATGATGATTCTCATATTTTTTCTTTAATCCTCTTAATATGGCGATAGAATCTTCTATGCTTGGCTCTTCAATCAAAATTTTTTGAAACCTTCTATCTAAAGCTCCATCTATTTCAATATATTTTCTATATTCCTCTATAGTTGTCGCTCCTATAGTTAGTATTTCTCCTCTTGCAAGCATTGGCTTTAATATGTTCGCAGTATCCATGGTCCCAGATGTATTTCCGCTTCCCATTATGTTGTGAATTTCATCTATAAACAAAATTATTTTTCCATCTGAATCTTTAATTATATCTAAAAGTTTTTTAAGTCTTTCTTCAAAATCACCACGATATTTAGCTCCTGCAATCAACGCAGTCATATTTAATGAAAAAACGATCTTTTCTTTTAAATTGTCCGGAACATCTCCTCTTACAATTCTTTGAGCTATTCCCTCTACAATTGCCGTCTTTCCTACGCCCGCTTCTCCAATTAAGACAGGATTGTTCTTTATTCTTCTTGTAAGCACCCTTATCGCACTTCTTGTTTCTTCATCTCTACCTATAACAGGATCTAATTTTCCTTCAATTATTTCTTTTGTGAGATTTCTCCCATATCTTTCAAGATTTAGCATAGTTTCTTGAGATACTCCACTTAAAAAAGCTTCATTAAATTTTTTTGAAACATATCTCATAAAACTTTCATAGTCTACTTTAAATGACATTGCAAGCTTAGCACTCGCAATGTCATTCTCTCTTAAAAGAGCTAAAAATAAATGCTCTATAGTTACTTTTTCTTCATATAAATTTCTTGAGATTTCTTCAGATATTAACAAAACTCTTTGATAAGATCTACTCACGTATAAATTAGAAACACCTTTCAAACTTCTCAATTTACTTATTGCATTTTTAACATCTTCTTTTAAGTTTTGTAAAATAACTCCTCTTTCCTTGAAATAATCCTTAATATTCTTATTCGGATTTAGAAGAATGGTATAAAAAATGTGTAAATCGGTTACTTCATTGTTGTTATTTCTTATAGCAACTTGATTCGATTCATTAATTATATTAATAGCTGCCTGTGAGTATCTTGAAATATCCATTAAAACAATAACCCCCAAATTATATGCGATGCTATTCCTGCACTTAGTCCTCCTATTGTGTGAGATAGTATGGCATTTCCCGTCATCTCTTTAGTATCAAGTGCATCCATCATTGCAATATGTGTTGATAAATATCCGCTCCAGCACATGCAAATTGAAGTAAATACCGCTATGTCATTTCCACCTATTATTTTTTTACTTGCCATATCAGAAACCATACCAATTGCAGCTCCACTACTTCCAAGTGCAGTTATAGGTATAGCAATGGCCTTAGGTGTGCTAAATCCAAATAGTGGCGTTAAAATAAAACTAAGTTTTTCGCCAATTATTGGCAAAATTCCTATCCCCTGATTTGCACTGCCATCGTATATTCCACTTGCTCCTGTTCCATTTGTAAGTAAAATTACAATTGTACAAATTAAACATACTCCGGGAATTATGGCAATACCCATATCAACTCCTATCTTTCCACCTTCTAAAAGAGATTGTATAAATCTTGACCCCACAGAGCCTTCTCTTATTTTTCTCTTCCCATTAGGTAATGAAACAGTATTCTTACACTCAACCATTTCTTCTGTTCCATAATACTTCTTAGTTTTTCTAATCATAAGTCTCACGGAAACAACACTTCCTATAATAGCTCCTAAAAGACCTACCAATGCACCTTTAATTGCTCCATCAACAGGTAACGCCATCATTGAAGTAACAGTGATAAGACCCATGCCAAATGAAGTCCCCAAATTAGTTAGGGCTGGCATTTGGTATTTTTTAAAATATTTTCTGAAATTATCATCATGTGCGAGAGTCAATATAGCAGGGTTATCTGACATAAAACAGTTTAATATACCTATTGAACTGGCCCCCGGTAAATCATAAATTGGTTTCATAATTACAGATACTGCCTTATTTATTAAAGCTATAACTCCAAATTCAGAAAATATAGAAGAAATCCCCCCTGCTATAACTGCAACTGCCATAAGATAAAAACAAACATTTATAAGCAAATCAAACGCAGTATTCATCATTGTCTTAATCATATTGGTTCCGCCCATTACGTTCCCAATATAGGCAAATAGCCCAAAAAATATTACTAAAAATATGGGAGCTTCCCATCCAATTTCTTTTTTTAACAGTCTATCATTCTTTAATTCTTCCATTTATTTTCCTCTGTCATAAAATTTGTTGACTATTTTTTAGCCCCCGGATAATATTTCGGATCTTTAAAAAATTCATCTACAAGCTCTTTAAGTTCTCCACTGAGCATTATCATACCTACCATGTTAGTAAAAACAACAAGTCCTAAAGTTGCATCCAAGAATACTCCTGCATTATCAAATGATACAAATCCACCAAGTATAACCATGCCGCAAGCTATAAGTCTTACAACTTTACCTATAGTTGTACCGAATAGATATTCGCCTTGTTTTTCAGCATAAAATACTATAACTATTATTGTAGAAAGTACAAATAAGAACAAACTTATTGCTATAATTGCTGTTCCAACTTGTCCAAATGCAGAATTAAATGCTCTCTCAACCCCTATATCTTTCATATCAGGATTTTGATAAAGCCCTGTTACAATAACTACAAGCGTAGAAATTGTACATACGATAATTGTATCTGCTATTACTTCAAATATACCCCACATACCTTGTCTACAAGGATGGTCAGTAACTGCTGTTGCGTGTGCATAAGGCGCTGAACCCATACCCGCTTCATTTGAATAACAACCTCTTGCTGCTCCGGCTCTAATAAGTTGAGCTATACCTGCTCCGGCTGCTCCTCCAACAACAGCTCTTGGATTAAATGCTCCGACTATAATCATTCTAAATGCTTCAGGGAGTTTATCTATATGCATAACTATAATTGCAAGACCTGCCAATATGTAGATTGTTGCCATTATAGGTACCATCTTTTCAGTTACTTGAGCAATTCTCTTAATCCCGCCATAAGCTACTAACACAACCAACACAGCTATTATAACAGCTGAAACCACTCTTGATAAACCCAGTTGTTCCAAAGGCGCAGCCGCTGAAATCGTTTGTAATGTTATTGATGGCAATATTTCTATCATAAAGAAGAAAGATACTAAGAACCCCATTATCTTGCCTAAAGTTCCTCCAATACCCTTTTTAAATGTATATGCAGGTCCTCCAACATATTCTCCTTCAACATTCTTTTCTCTATACTTAATACCTAATATTATTTCTCCAAACTTAGTTGCTTGACCTATTAAAGCTGCAATCCACATCCAAAATATTGCTCCAGGACCTGCGGTAAAAATAATAGAAGGTGCTACTACTATATTTGCCGCTCCTATTGACGATGCAAGTGCTGCCGTTGCCGCTTGGAAAGGACTTACTGAACCCTCTCCTCCAACATTAGAAGAAAACATTTTTCCAAAAGTTTGTTTTAAAATAAATGGAAGATATCTGACTTGAATAAATCCTGTTCTCACACAGATTATAAGCCCTCCACCAAGTAATACTATTAATATTGGCCATCCCCAAAATGCGTTAGTTATATCAGATATTATTTTTATTAAATTTTCCATAATAAACTCCTTTAGTTAATTGAGATTTAGGGGAAACTGTTGCGTCTCCCCTAAATACACCAATAAATTCTCTATCTCATAAGTTGTCCATTAACAAAGAGTTGCATAAATTACCGCTTTTATAGTATGCATTCTATTTTCAGCTTGATCAAATACTAATGATTGTTTTGATTCAAATACTTCATCGGTAACTTCCATTTCTTCTAATCCGAATTTTTCATAAATATCTTTTCCAACTTTTGTCTTTGTATCGTGGAAAGATGGTAGACAGTGTAAGAAAATAGCTTCTTCATTAGCATTTTCCATAGCCGCTTTGTTTATTTGATAATCCTTCAAAAGTGATATTCTCTTTTCCCAAATTTCTGCCGGCTCGCCCATAGATACCCAGATGTCAGTGTAAAGAATATCAGCATTTTCAGTACCCTCTTTAACATCAGATGTTAAAGTTACTGTACAGTGATTTTCCTTAGCTATTTCTTTTGCCATTTCTACAAGATGATCTTCAGGGAATAATTCTTCCGGTGCACAAGCCACGAAATTAACTCCTAATTTTGCGCAAACTATCATAAGAGAATTAGCAACATTGTTTCTTGCATCTCCCATGTATACAAATTTTAATCCTTTTAAATATCCAAAATGTTCTTCAACTGTAAGCATATCTGCCAACATTTGAGTTGGATGCCATTCATCAGTCAATCCATTCCATACAGGTACTCCTGCATATTTCCCCAATTCTTCAACTGTTTCTTGAGAGAATCCACGATACTCAATACCATCATACATTCTTCCAAGAACTCTTGCTGTATCTGCAATAGATTCCTTATGTCCCATTTGAGAACCGGCTGGATCTAAATAAGTTACTCCCATTCCAAGGTCGTTTCCAGCAACTTCAAATGAGCATCTAGTTCTAGTTGAAGTCTTTTCAAATAATAAAACAATATTTTTCCCCTCAAGATACTTGTGTGGTTGTCCTGCTCTTTTCATTGACTTGAAGTTTTTAGCAAGTTCCATTAAGTAACGAACTTCTTCTGAACTAAAATCAATCAACTTTAAAAAATTTCTACCTCTAAGATTTTGTGCCATTTTAATCACTCCTTTATGTAACTTATCTTTACTACCTAAGATTAATTTATCACATTTGAAAACATTTCCAGAGACAAATTAAGATTAATTTTCTGTAAATAATTTCTATTATCTCACAATGTACAAATATGGCTATCTTTATAGTACTAATTTAGTCCAATGTTTTCCAATTGCACTAAAGTGAATTACGTATTATAATAATTTTATCACATTAAATATAACTTAAACATAGAATAATGTTTCTTATCTGATCCTTATGTTATATTTTGGAGAGATTCACCATGAAAAAAATTAAAATACAAGAAAATTATAACGAAACTGTTGATAATAACTACATTTTTAATTTTGACATACAAAGTGATTCTAAACCCACAGAACCACTTTTGCATAAACACAGCAGATTTATCTACATCTTAGAAGGACATGGCAAAATTAAAATTCAAAATAAAATTATAGCCTTATTCCCGGGAGTTATAATTTCAATAGCTCCGTGGCAAATTTCGGAAATAATAGAAGTTTCCGAAGAACTCACATACTATCTTTTGGTCTATAATTTTAATCTCCTAAACATCTATATAAAAAAGAATTTAATATCAATAGTGAAAACATTAACATAATAAATTCTCTTTATAAATCAAATGTAATCATACCTTCCAGCAAAGATTCACTGAAAATAAAATCAATTTTTGAAGATATTAAAGATGAATTTGGACTTTGCTCTGTTAATTTCATTTCAGAATCAAAACCTTATTCAACTCTTTATGGCATTTCAAAATTTGCTGAACTCTTAGTTATATATTTAAGAAATATTAATGAAACTACACCAGCTGACGATGAAATTAACCCGGACATGATTTTTATGTATATGTTTTTAAACTGTTGCAATAATTTGAGTTTAGAATTGATTTCAAAAGCATTCTTTATGAGCGAAAGTTCCATCTCCAAATATATACATGATTTTACCGGAATTGGATTTTATGAATTATTAAATGAAATGAGAATTTTTAAAGCTAAATTTCTTTTAACTCATACAAATTTAAATATAAAAGATATTGCATATATATTAAACTATTCCGATCCCGGGCAACTATCAAAAATATTCCATGACAAATATCATCTTGGAACTAAAGATTTTAAAAAATTACAATGTCCTGAGTCATTAGTAAACATAAGGCTTGATTATAGAGGACTAAAAATAATTGAATATATGTATGAAAATTATGATGAAGAATTAGATATAGGCACAGTTTCAGATTTATTTAAGACCACACCAAAAAATATAAATAGTATTCTAATGTATTACATTGAGAAAAATTTTTACAACTTTTTAAATCAAATTAGAATTCATAAAGCTTGCGACCTACTCACTGAGACTGAACTTCCTATCGCAGATATTTCAGCTTTAGTAGGATATAATTCTACAAAAACTTTCGTCAGAAATTTTATAAAGATTTTAAATATTACCCCTTCTGAATTTAGAACAACATATATAAAATAAAATAGGCGATAAACGGAAAAATATGATCCATTTATCGCTTATTTATCTCTTTTAAGTCAATTATTCTATCTGATATTTTATCTATCAAAGCATAATTATGTGATATAAATAACATGCCCATCTTTCTCTGTCTCACATAGTTGATTAATTCCTCCAGAAGTTTGACTTGTGTTATTGCATCTAACATTGAAGTTATTTCATCAGCTACCAAATACTTAGTATCTTCATGCATAACTCTGGCTATACATATTCTCTGTAACTCTCCTCCAGATAGCTCATTTGGAAAATTTCTTAACCAGAAATCTTTTATTCCAAAACTTTTAATTACTTCTTCACTTACGTTCCAACCTTCATTTAAAATTTTTGATACTTTCCAGTTTGGGTTTATGCTTTTTTCAGGATGCTGATGAATCATTTGTACTTTTAAAAATCCTTGCAATTTTTCTATGTCTTCTCCATCCACTAAAATTTTACCTGAGTTTGGTTTTAGATATCCACTCATCAACTGTCCCAAAGTACTTTTCCCATATCCAGACGGAGCCACAATTCCCAAAATTTCATTTTCATCTAATTCTAAACTCAAATTTTTTATAATTGGAGTTGTTTTGTCATAAGAAAAACACACATTTTCTAACTTTATCAATATTTCTTCTCCTAAAAGTCAACTTTAAACTCATTTTCAGGCAAAGCTCTTAACAACTTCCTTGTGTAATCGTTCTTTAAATTTAAGCCATTATTTTCAAAATCTTTTATGTCTTCAACTTCTATAATTGTCCCATCCCAAAAAACTGCAATCCTATCTGCAAACTCAAGTGCCATTTTCAAATCATGTGTTATGACTAAAGCTGATTTTCCTCTCTCTTTTAAGGATTTAAAAAAGTTAACTGTTTCTTCAACACCCAAGTCGTCCATACCTGGTGTTGGTTCATCCGCTACTATCAAGTCAGCTTCACTAATCATACTTTCACTGACGAGTATCCTTCTTGCCATCCCCCCCGAAAGTTCAAATGGATATTTATCAAGGACTTCTTTTTTTAATCCAAACTGATTTAACATTTCTTCGTATTTCTTTTCATCTCTTTTATAAAATTTAAGTTGCTTTTTAATTTTTAAAAGTGGATTTAATGAGTTTACCGTCTGTGGAATTAACCAAATTTGTTCACCACGCAGCTTTTCAATAGATCTATTGTTTAACGATTGCTCTTTATAATAAATTTCACCCCTTACAACAGCATTATATGGTAATAAATTTAAGATTGCATGAGCTAATAAACTCTTTCCGGACCCACTCGCCCCAACAATCGCAACAACTTCATTAGCTCCAACTTTTAAGTTTAAATTGTGTACTACATTTAATTCTCTTACTCTAAGACCTTTTTCATACTGTAGAAATGAAATGCTTAAATCTTCTATATTTAATAACATAAAATCACCTGTGATAAGAATATGGGCAAATTAAATCTTTTAAACTTTCTCCTAAAAAATTAATACATACTACTATACTCACCAATGCTATCCCCGGAAATATTGCCAAATGCCAATAACCATAAATTAAATATTTCATAGCCTCTGACAAAATTATTCCCACCGCCGGTGTAGATGCATCAAATCCAAATCCCAAAAATGTTATTCCTGCCTCATGTAATATTGCATGAGGAAATAACAATATAGTTCCAACTAAAATCTGTGGTAATATTTTAGGTATAACGTGATTAAATGCAATATATAAACTGCTCTTACCCATAGCTTGTGAAATTTTTATGTAGTTTTCTTGTTTTATCTCCAAAATTTCAGCTCTTATAATTCTAGTAAGAGAAGTCCAATGAGTCAGTGCTATTCCAATTATAATCCCTTTAACCCCTCTTCCAACTGCTACAGCAATTACAATTAAAAACACCATGTGTGGTATTGCTAAAGATATATCTATCAGCCAATTCACAATAATATCTGTCTTTTTGCCAAACACAGTCAATAGAATTGCAAAAGTCATAGTTATTAAAACACTGGAAAAACTTGCAACCATTCCTACACAAATTGATATCCCAAGGCCCTTAACTGTCCTTAAAAACATATCTCTGCCTACTGCATCAGTTCCAAAAAGATGCTCTAAACTAGGACCTAGAAACTTTTCAGAAAAATTAACTTTTAAATCTGCTTCACTTATTCTCCAATAACTTATAAATATATATGCTATAAAAATATTGCTACGGTCATTATAGTTAATGTTATTTGTCTTTGTGATTTTCGTTGATTAGTATTTTTAAAAATTTTTATTTTTGATTTTATATCTTTATTAAATTCCACTTTTCCTCCTAAGCCTTGGGTCTATAAATAAATATAGTAAATCACAAACTCTATTGCCCACATATACAAACACACCGGAAAAAACCACTAATCCCAACAGTAAAGGCGTATCACCTCTAAGCCCAGCCTCAACTGTCAAATTCCCTAAGCCCGGATAATTAAAAACATTTTCTACTAATACAGTCCCCGAAAACAATTCGCTAAAATACGTAAATTGAAGTGTCAGTCCAGGTAAAATCATATTTTTAAAAGCATAGTTCCAAAGTATCTCTCTCTTCTTTAATCCTTTTGCCTTTGCATAAAGTACATAGTCTGAGTTTAAAATGTCTTCAACTTTAGCACGTGTTTGTAAAATTATATTTGAGACTCCTGCCAACACAAGACTTATACAAGGTAATACCATATATTTTAACCTTTGTAAAAAATTTACATCTATATCTCTAACACCTATTGGCGAACCCATAGATGCCGGAAACCAATTCAATTTTATTGAAAACACAACTATCAACATCAACCCTATCCAAAATGTAGGCATTGCAGCAAAAATTAAAGCATATAACTTAATTGCTTTATCTTTTATTGTGCCTACATTAGCCCCTGCAACGATCCCTAATACAATCCCAAATATCCCCTGTAGAAGCCATGCACATGCCATTAGCATAATAGAAGATGAAAACCCTCTTTTTATTATTTCTAAAACTGGTCTATTATATATATTTGAGATTCCTAAATTCCCTCTTAATAAAATTTAAGCCATATTATATATCTTTCAAATAGCGATTTATCTAAGCCCCATTTTAATATTAGGGCTTGTTTTTCGTCTAGTGTTAAACCTATTGCCCTGCTCCTTGTAAATGAAGCAACAGGGTCAATAGGCGATTGATCTATCAATAAAAAAGATATAAAAGAAATACTTAAAATTAAAACACAAAAGAATAAAGTTTGTTTTATAATCTTTTTCATTTTAAAAATTACTTCCATTTCCAATTAGAAATTGTATCAATCATTGGCCAACCCCCACCATGAGGTTGTATTTTTTGTCTTCCTATTTCAAGTTCATCGCGAACTAAATATAGATGATTTTCATTTACCAACCAAATCCACGGGCAATCACCTTTCCATGATAAACCTGTTTCTCCATCCCATTGAGCAAGCTTGAAATTTTCATAAAGTGCATCAACATTATCACTAGATAGAGCTTTTTCAAAGTACTCATCAACTTTTTCATTTGCATATTGATTTGCATTATAATATTCAAATCCTTTAAATTTACTAGAATAGTTATAGTACATCTCTAGAGGGTCATATCCTCCCCACCCAAATAAAACAGCACTGCTATACATTCTTGGAGTTACAAAATCCCAATCTCCGTATACAAGATTCACATCTATGCCTATTTCTTTTGCTCTCTCAGCGAAGTACAGTGCAATATTTTCTCTTTCTTTATAAGAGTACAGCAAATCAAATTTTGCTTTTAGTCCATTTTTCTCGCGTACTCCATCAGCTCCCATTTTCCAACCTGCATCTTCTAAAATCTTCTTTGCACCTTCTATATCACCATCAAATAAATCATTAGTTTGTTCATTGTACCAAGGCATTTCATCGGCAACTGAATTTGCCTTAGTTCCCTCTCCATTTAGAACATTATCTATTATCTCTTGTCTATCCATAGCTATATTAAGTGCTTTTCTAATTTCAAGATCAGAAGTTACATCATTCCCAATAGGACTTCCCGGCGACATTGTATCATCGTTTGTCACCTTTCCTTCATTCTTTACAACAGGCATTGAAATTCCCCTGTTATCTATTGACTTTATACTTTCAACATGAAATCCTTCTACATTTATATCTTTAGCAGTGTAAGGAATCTTTATCATATCGCAGTCTCCTGATTTAGCTGTTGCCAAAACAGAATCATCATCCTTGAAAAATAAAAAAGTTAATTTTTTAAACGGAACTTTGTCTCCGTAATAGTATTCATTAGGTTCTACAATAAGTTGTTGCCCTTCTTTCCACTCCAACAGCTTAAAAGGCCCTGTCCCGATTGGATTTTTCCCATATTCTTGATTGTAAGCGTGTTTTGGGACAATTGACAGTGAACACATAGAGGACATAAACGAAATATCCGGCTGATTCAATTCTATCTCAACCTTGTATTCGTCTGATTTTCTAGCTTCTAAAAGCCTACTCAAATTAACTCCTGGCGTCTTTTCTTCTTTAGCTAAATTATATGTAAAGACAACATCATCCGCCGTAAAAACTTCTCCATCAGACCACTTTACATCATCTCTTAATGTAATTTCATATACCTTCTTATCCTCAGATAATTTATATTCTTTTGCTAAGTCCGGAACTATATTCAAATCAATATCTCTTTTAAATAGAGCTGACTGAAAAATAGCAGTCCCATAATGTCCTGAGCCATGTATTGGGTCCCAACCTTGTTCCGGCTCACTACCTAACCCCAGAACTAATTCATCTTTTTTAGCAGTAGTTTCTTTTGTATTCTCTTCTTTCTTATCTGCGCAAGCTACCATTACAAATAACAGCATCATTATCAACAAAGCGTTTTTTAAAAATTTTTTCATAACTCCTCCTACTAATGTTGTTAGATTTAATCCATCTTTTTAGCAATCACAACAAACATTTCCTCACTATCTACTTTTTTTAATACTTTATAATTTGCTCCTATAAAATAATTTTCTAAAATTTCCATCTTTGGCAAAATATCCTTTTCTACCACAATTGACGAATCCTTGTGTAAATTATTGATTGCCTCTCTACTTTGAGAATGACATATAATTAACTTTCCATTTTCATTTAAATATTTTCTAAGCTTTTCTATCGCCTTCTTTTTATCTTCAAAATGAGGAAACATTGAATAACATATAACTTTATCATAATATCTAGTGTTTAAATCGCAATCTAGAATATCTTCATTCTTAAATGTCAAATTACTTGCAGCATACTTTTTCATTGCAACTTCTATCATTTTCTCAGAGATATCAACCGCGCACACTTCTCCACCTTTACCAACTCTTTCAAGTAAAAATGGAATCAAAATCCCCGTCCCCGTTCCAACGTCAAGCACTTTATCACTTGGTTTAATTTCTAATAAATTCAAAATCTCTATAATCTTTTTATTATCGTGCTTACAAAAACTGTCCCATTTTTCAGCCATTGAATTAAAAAATTCTCTTTGATTCATATTTCAAGCCTTTTTTGTTTATTTAAAATATATACAATGGCCGGAATAAATATTAGCTGAATTATAATTCCTGGAATTCCCTTTACAATAGCTCCAGTAATAAACACTGTAGGCGCCGGTAACTTAGCCATAAAGAAAGAAGCTAAAACCCAAACTACAATCGCAGATACAATTCTTCCTGCTATCATAGCCACTATTAATGACACAAATATATTAGCTTTTACCTTGTTGTGAATATAGCTTACAACTGCTCCATAAGTCAAAAGTTCAAAAACCATAAAAGGTAATACAGGAAACATTGGTGGCATACCGGTTAGCACAGAGCTAAGAATTGGAGTCAAGGCTCCAACTAAAGCTGCATAAGGCACACTCAAGAAAAACCCCGCTAATAAAACAGGAATATGCATAGGCAAAAATACCGGTCCTGCACCAATAGCATGAAATACCATTGGTAAAATCAATCCTAAAGCTATAAATAATGCCGCTAAAATCAATTCTTTTGTCGTATTCTTTCTCATAAATTTCCTCCTATAAAATTATTTTTTTCTAATTTTCTCTTTCACTTCAAAAATACTCAAGTTATTTTCTCTTGCTATCTTTGATAGGTCATCGTATTCAAACTTTCCCCTACTCACTCCATATCCATAAGATTTCTTAAATCTTATCGTGCCTAAAGAAGTCTCGATTTCTTCAATATTTCTATCTAAAATATATCTAGAAGTTTGAGTTTCTCTAATACCAATAGTAGTAGTGTGTTTAAATATAAGCTCTAATAAATTACTCTTATCTTCTTCTCTACACATTACCTTTATCAAAGTTCCCGGCCTTGATTTTTTCATTCCTATTGGAACTGTATACACTTCTTTAGCTCCAGCTTCAAAAAATCTGTCCATTGCAAAACTAATTTCTTCAGCACTCATATCATCAACATTACAAGACAACTCATACACTATTTCTTCTGAGTCTTTGGTCTCTCCCAAAAAAGCTCTTACACAGTTTATTCTCTCAAAATCTTTTTTCCCCATTCCATAACCTATTTTTTCAACTCTCAATTTAGGCATTTCTTCAAATTTTGATACAAAATGTTTTAATATAGCCGCTCCGGTAGGAGTACAAAGTTCTCCGCGTATTTCAGAAGTATACATTGGAACATCTTTTAATATATAAGCTGTTGCCGGAGCTGGAACAGGCAATATCCCATGTGCACAATGTACGTGTCCACTTCCAACATTTATTGGAGATGCTATTATCTTTTCAACTTCCAACTCATCAATCAAAAAACAAACTGCTGTTATATCTGCTATTGCATCCATAGTTCCAACTTCATGGAAGTGAATTTCTGAAACATCAACATTATGAGCTACACTTTCTGCTTCTGCTATGTGCTTATAAACTTCCATAATGTCTTTTTTAACTTTCTCTGACACTTTTATATTACGAACTATTTCTTCAATATCTTTCATACTTCTATGCACATGATGCCCGTGTTCATGGTGATGGTGACTATGTGTATGTTCATGGTCTTCATGATGGTGGTGATGTTCATGGTCTCCATGATGATGGTGGTGATGTTCATGATGGTGTTCATGTTCGTCGATTTTCTCTTCTTCTCCATTTATTTTTACAACCATACGAGTTCCTTTTATGCCACACTTAAAAGAATCCACTTTTTCAAAACTAATCCCTTCAATTCCAAGATTATTTAAGTTTTCTATTTGCTTTTCATTATCTTCAAACAGTTCTAATATCGCCGCTGTCAACATATCTCCAGCCGCTCCCATTGAACATTCCAAATATAAAGTTTTCATTTCTTGACCTCCATATGATTTATCATACTGGCTGTATAACCCGCTCCAAATCCATTATCTATATTTACAACACTCACTCCACTTGCACATGAATTAAGCATTGATAAAAGTGCCGCTACTCCATTAAATGCCGCTCCATATCCAACACTTGTTGGAACCGCAATAACAGGACAATCTGTAAGGCCTCCTACTACACTTGCAAGCGCTCCTTCCATACCTGCGATGGTGATAACAACACTTGCACTCATTATTTCATCAAGATGCCCTAAAATTCTATGAAGTCCTGCAACCCCTACATCATAGAGTCTAACCACTTCATTTCCTAAGAATTCACATGTCAAAGCTGCTTCCTCCGCTACCGGAATGTCGCTTGTTCCTCCCGTAGCAACTACAATCTTACCAATTCCATTCGGTTTCTTTAATGGCCCGTATATCCCTATCTTTGCTTCTTCATAATATTCTATTGAGTGTATTTTTTTTATCTCTCTTGCTGCATCTTCATTTAATCTCGTAATCAAAATTGAACCTTGTCCATTCTCAAGCATTGTAGAAATAATTCCTATCATCTGATTTGCAGTCTTGCTTGCACCGTAGATGACTTCTCCAACGCCTTGTCTTACTTTTCTATGAAAATCTATCTTTGCATACTCTATATCTTTAAAAGGTTTAGATTTTAATTCTAACAGTGCATCTTCAACTGAAATTTCTCCATTTTTTACAGACTCTAAAATTTTTTTAATATCATTCTTCATCTCTCACCTCTAAATTCAGTGTCACTTCTCTATAAAACTTCTTAAATTCATCTACTATTTCTTTTCTAAATGAAATTATCTTTTCGAAGTCTTTCCCCGTAACTTCAATTTTTGCAACATCGTCTATTTTCCTGACTCTAAAATTTTTAAACCCAAGATTCATTAAAAATGCTTCTGCTTTTTCAATGACTGCTAAATCTTCTTTTGTTATATTCATTCCTGTCTTTATTCTCGTTGCCAAGCACGAATATGATGGTTTTCTCCAACTTGCCAATCCTTCTTTTTTGGACAATTCCCTTATTTCAGATTTAGTCAAATTACACTCTCTAAGTGGAGATAATACCTTCATCTCTTCTTTTGCCCTCATCCCCGGTCTATCTTCATATTCATCCGAAGCATTTGTCCCATCTAATAAGACATCAAACCCATCTATTTTTGCTGCCTCAATAATAGTTCCAAAAATTTTTTGCTTACAAAAATAACATCTATCCTTATCATTTTTCTCTATACGGACATCTTTTAAGACATCAACTTCTAGTATTTTTAAATCCGCTCCTAATTCATGAGCAAAATATTTTGCTTCTTTAAACTCAAACTCAGGTTGAAAATCTGATTTCACATAATATGCTCTCACTTCAGCTTTGTTTTTTAGAGCTTGTTGTAACAAAAAAACAGAATCAACTCCACCCGAAAAAGCAATTGCAACTTTTTTATTTTTGCTAAAGAATTCCTTTAAATTCATCCTTTGTTCCTCACAAATAAAAAGCATGCAAATCCCTACAGAGATTGCATACTTTCATAGTACTATTAAAAGACCGTTTGAATTTTTAACCGACTACTTCTCTAGTCATCCTTTACTTCATATAAAAGATTCAACTCAAACAACTATAAAATTTTTTCAACTTCCTTAACCGCAAGCGCTATCAATTTTTTTGATAGAGTATTCATTAATTCCCACAATAACGTTATCATCGTGTAAAAACGGAATTAAAATCCTCTTTGCTCTACTAAGACTTACCGCTTCTGCCATTTTTGCCGTTATCTCGCCATATAATGAATTAGTTAATAAAATCCCAATTGGACCAACTATTACATCGGCTCTTGCACAATTTACTACCACAGCATTTTCGCCTGTCGCTCCAAAGCTCGCTCCTGCTTTTAACATATTTGTGGTTGCAATACCATTTGTACCAACTGCAATAATTTCTAGATCTTTATACTTTTCTTTTAAGGCTTGAACAATTTGTTTGCCAAGTCCGCCACCCTGAGCATCAATTACTAATATATCCACAACTACCTCTTT
>NZ_JH165061.1:242952-293381 GCF_000227315.1 Peptoniphilus indolicus ATCC 29427
TATTTTCTATGAATTTTAAATTCCAAATAGAATTAAGATTAAATCCTTTAATTTTTTCTCTAATTGTCCTTTATAAAATAGTCTCCTTACATTAAAAGAATAAGCCCAGAAACTTCTGAGCTTATTTTAAATAAAGTTTAAATTTTATAAAACTATTTTTTCTTCTTACCTTGTTTCTTGGATTCTCTATCGTTATTTGAATCTAAATTTCTCTTATCGTTTTTCTCATCATTGTCTTTATTTGAAACATTTGTGCTTCCATTTTCTACACTGTCTTCAGATTCTACAACTTCACTTCTAAGAGATACTTCCTTTGCAAATTTTTCATCTATCTTGTAAACAGAAACTTTATCTCTGCCAATCTTTACACCATTTACAGGTACCCCTTCAAGGGTAGCTGTTGAAATGTCTTCTCTATCTATTCCAATTCCAAACCTTGCTAAAGTAACCATTTGTCCATAAGTCAAATCTGTTTCCACAAACTCATCAACAATATCAAGTAATTCTGGAATTTTTAATAGCATTGCAGGTGACTTCAATTTTTCAAAAAGCATCATCAAAAATCCTTGTTGCGCTCCTATCCTATCTATATCTTGACCTTCATAAGCTTTTCTTATTCTGAGATAGTCAACTGCCTTTTTACCATCTAAATGGTTAATTCCCCTCTTCATGCTTATTTCTAAAGGTGGCACTACCCAATCATCTTTGTAAATATAGTCAGGTCTATCCCACTCTACATCCATTCCCCCAACAGCATCAACAATTTGTGTAACTGCTTTATAATCTATTAAAGCATAGTGGTCTATCTTCACATTCAATAAATCTTCAACTGTAGAAGCCACAAGTTTTAATCCTCCCTTAGGATAAACTATATCGCTAAATGCAGCATTTATTTTATTTTTATCATATCCATGAATCCTCACATAAGAATCTCTTGGAACTGATAGTAATTGTACCCTTTTACTTACCGGATCAATTGAGAATAACATTATCGTGTCGCTTCTCATTCCATTTTTTTCTTCTGAAAGTTGTTTAGTAGCTGTTTTATCAACTCCTAAAACAAGCACTCTCAACACTTCATCATTGTTAAAAACTTCCGTCCCCTTAGTGTCTAGGATAGATTCTTCTTTTTTGTCTTTTAAACTAATTTTTCCCTTGTTTTCATAATCAGGTTTTATTCTGTATAATAGCAAAACTACCCCTGCTAACAAGCACAGCATTAAAACTGCGACTATTCTGAATACATATTTCACTCTACACCTCAAATAAATAATTTCAGTATGATTAAAGCTATAACGAATGGTACTCCCAATAAGCCTGTCAAAAATGCCACTATTGGTTTAATTACTATGTAAATACCAAAAGAGCTCAATAAAATGTTTGCAACATAGAGAATTATAGCTCCTATGATTGTGTTTAATATAACTTTAACAACTATTTTTATAGACTTAAATATAATTAATGCAGATAGTATCGCAACTATTGCACCTACAACATAAAGTTCCATACTTTCACTTCCTAATTTTTTATTATATCATGTAATCACACTATTTAAAATAAGAGGTGATTTAATGAAGATTTATCTTGATGCTGATGGTTCTCCCATTACTTCTGAACTAATAAATTTAGCAAGAGAATACAATGTAGAATTAATAATAGTTAAAAATTATCTAACCAACATAAAAAGCGAATATGCAACTGTTGTTAGTGTTGACATATCTTCTGACTCTGCAGATTTATATATTGCAAACCACGTTGAACACGAAGACTTAACTATAACTGCTGACAGAGCTCTATCAGCTCTCATCTTGGCAAAGGGCTCATACGTTATAGACTTTTATGGAAATCATATAACTAACGATAATATTTTGTTCCACTTAGACACTAGACATGCTAACAGAAATCTTAGAAAAAAGGGTATATATTCAAAAGTTAGTGCACGCAAAAAAATAGATACTCAAAATTTTATAGCTTCTGTTAGAAATTTTTTATCTAACTTTGCAAATCAAACAGGAGGTGTTTTATGATAACACTATTTATATCAAGTTTATGTCCAGATTGTCCCCCAGCTTTAGAAGCTTTTGAAAACTCTTCACTCGACTATAAAATAATCGACATTACCGAATCCATGGCTAACTTAAAAGCTTTCTTAAAATATAGAGACAAAGATTCTTTTTTCAACTCTATAAAAGCTAATTGTCAAGTTGGTGTACCATCTATAATGGTTGGAGATGGAGAAAAATTTTATTCTTTCTCATCTGAGCTCGACTTAAAAATTTATAATTTTAATGAAAAGGAGATAACTACGACTTTGTAAATATCTCCTAATTTTTAATATTTTTTTAATTCAGATGCTCTTAATATTATATTTGCTACATCTTGTACAGAAAATTTTGATACATCAATTGTTATATCATAATCTGAGGAGTAGCCCCACTGTCCTGTTGTATACTTTTGATAATGGTTTCTTCTCCTTGCATCTATCTTTTGAACTTCATTTTTAGCTTTTGCATTGTCATATTTATATCTATTTTTTATCTTTTCTAATCTATATTCTTCCGGTGCGGTCAAAAAAACATTGAATATTTTTCCCGTACTCAAAACATAATTTGTACACTTCCCCATCATTATACAAGAACCTTTTTTAGCTAAATCTCTTATTGTTTTTGAATTAGCTAAAAATTGTGCGTCATTACTCGTGATATCTTCTTGTGAATAAGAATAATTTTCTCTGTATAAATCATACACGGTTCCCTGTAAAAATGTATCATCTTTTTTTACATTTGAAGGGTCTACTTGGCTCTCCAAGGTTTTTAACTCTATTATGTCTTCATCATAAACTTCAATATTTAATTTTTTGCCAAGTATCGAAGCTATCTCAAAAGCTCCAGTACCATGTTCTCTGTCAATTGTATATATTACATCATTAGATACATTTGCATTACCTAACAATTTATTAAAAAATTCATCTTCACCACTTCCTTATTAAATATATTATCTCACATTAGAATAAATAATTTATTAAAAATTAGATGATGATTTCTAAGATTGCACTAAATAATTTCTATAGATAGCCTTTTCTCTTTAATATCCTCACTATATACCAAGATATTACCATGCTAAGCAGTACCAAAATCCAAAATGCCGCCGGATGATTTTCAATCGGAAGTTTTACATTCATTCCCCACAATCCACCAACTATAGTTGGTACAGTCATCACTATTGTTATAGAAGTCAAAACTTGCATTACAACATTCAATTTATGTGAAATCAAATTTGAATACAAATCAGATAAATTCTCCATTATAGTTGTAGACTCTTCAATCATCACTCGAGCTTGTTTGTTTTCAACAAGCAAATCATGTAACAATTCAGATGCCTTATCACTTTTTAATTTAGAATATGACTCGAACATCTTTTCTATTACCGGTCCATTTTCTCTGGTTGCCATACTAAATTTTATAAGCGACTTTTGTATCACTATCATATCTGAAAAAGCTTTTTCATCACTATTTTTCAGAACTGTCTTTTCAATCTTTTCTATACTTTCATTTAATTCTCTAACACTTTTTACAAATTCAGAACAAATTGCCCATGCAATTTCTGTAGATAAACTCTCGCTATCTTCTCCCAAACCTTTCTCTTCATAAGAATTTTTAACTTTGTTTATCAACTTCAAATTTTCAGTAGAAACTGTAATCAAAATTCCATCAACCATTATCATTGATATCGGTCTTGTTATATAACTACAATTATTTATTTTTATTGGATGACTTAGTAAAAATAAATTAGCTGCCCCACTTTCCCAAACTTCAACTCTTGGAACTTCTTCATCATCTAGCACAGAGTATATATAGTCCTTTGGAATTTTATATTTTGTAAGTATTTCATCTATTTCTTGTTGATTAGGATTTATAAGTTCTATCCAAAAAAACTTTTCACCATTTTCTGACATTGTCAATTTATTGTTCTCAATATAATATTTATTTTCCATTTTCTTTATTTCCCAACTGTGCAGCCATAATTGCAATAAACATCAACAGGCATCCTATTAATTCTCTTTTAGTTAAAATTTCTCCAAGTATTAAATAACCACCTACCGCTGCAAAAACTGATTCTATTGAACTTATCAAAGATGCCAAAGCCGCATCTATGTGTCTTAAAGCCATTATCTGTAATGTGAATGCCACAGAACTTGACATTATTGAAGCATAAAGTATTGACCACATCGCCAACTTTATAGCCTCTAATGAAATGGTTTCAAATAAAACCGCTCCTACTGTACTTAAAAGTCCACATATTATAAATTGATAAGCATTAAATTTCAATCCGTCTGTTCTCGGAGAATAGTACGCTATTATAAGCATATGAACAGAGAAAAATACAGTGGAAATAAAAACTATTAAATCCCCTTTATTTATTGATAAATTTTCTTTAACTGACAATAAATAAACTCCTATTACAGATAGTACAATACAAACTATTAGTTTTTTAGACAGTCTATGCCCTCTAAACATCATGAGTATCGGTACTATTATTATATAGAGTGCACTTATAAAACCCGCCTTACCCACAGTTGTATCTACTATTCCTATTTGCTGTATATTCATTGCACAGAACAACACTATTCCTGTTAGGATTCCCCCTCTTCTTGTAGCTGCTTGATCTACGACAACACTTTCTTCATCAAGTATAGCTTTTCTTAAAAACGGATTCATCCTCATAATAAGTATCACAAATCCGCCAATCAAACATCTTAATGCAGAAAACGTCATTGTGCCTATGTATTCCATACCTTTACTCTGTGCTACAAATGTCAAACCCCATATTGCCGCTGCAACTAGTAAATAGATAGATGCCTTTAATTTATTTTTATCCATAAATATTTCTCCCAATAAATAACTTATATACACAGTGTAACAGACCTAAATTAAACTTTAAAGACACTTTAAAAATTATTATCTTTTAGCAATTTAAATATTTATTTTAATTTTCCTTAAAATTTTGCGCAAAAAAGCACAGGCAATTTAACCTGTGCTTTAAATATCTTAGAATAATTTTCCACCAAATGCTACGAATAGTGGTGCAAATACTAATGATACTACTGTTATAAGTTTTACAAGAATATTTAATGAAGGTCCTGAAGTATCCTTGAATGGGTCCCCTACAGTATCTCCAGTTACAGCTGCTTTGTGAGCTTCTGAACCTTTTCCACCGTGTGCTCCACCTTCGATAAATTTCTTAGCATTATCCCAAGCTCCACCAGAGTTTGACATAAAGATTGCCATTAATACACCAGTGATAAGAGCTCCGGCTTGTAATCCACCTAGAGCTTCTGCTCCAAGTAATAGACCTACTACTATTGGAACTACTACTGCTATTACTCCTGGAACAATCATTTCTTTAAGAGCTGCTCCTGTAGAAATGTCTACACATTTTGCATATTCAGGAGTTGCTTTACCTTCCATGATTCCTGGGATTTCTCTAAATTGACGTCTTACTTCATCAATCATTGAAGAAGCTGCATTTCCTACTGCTGACATTGTCAAAGCAGAGAAGGCAAATGGAAGCATACCACCGATAAACGTTCCGGCAATAACTTCTGGTTTAGATACGTCAATTCCTTCTAATCCTGTTGCGTTGATATATGAAACGAATAGTGCTAAGGCTGTAAGAGCTGCTGAACCAATTGCAAATCCCTTACCAATAGCCGCTGTTGTGTTACCTACTGCATCAAGTGAATCAGTTATTTGTCTTACTTCTTCTGGAAGTTCACACATCTCTGCAATACCTCCAGCATTGTCAGCTATAGGCCCATAAGCGTCAACTGCAATTGTCATACCTGTAGTTGAAAGCATACCTACTGCTGCAAGAGCTATACCAAATAATCCGTGAACTGATGATTCATTTCCACCAGCACCTATAAAGGCAACCATTATACCAATAGCGATTACTATGATTGGTCCAACTGTAGACATCATTCCTACAGAAAGTCCTGAAATTATGTTTGTAGAAGAACCTGTTTCAGATTCTGATGCTATTCTTCGTACTGGAGCGTATTCGTCCGCTGTATAGTACTCAGTTATTTTAGATATTATAAGTCCAACACATATACCTGCGATTACGGGAACAAATGGTTTAAAGTTACCAAATATCATATTTGATAATACAGCTGCTGCAATTATACTAGCTCCAGCTGCGATGTATTCTCCAACATTTAGAGCTTTTTGAGGGTCTTTATCTCCCTTTACAAAAAACACTGCTATAATTGAAGCGATTATACCTACTGCTGCTATTGATAGAGCATACGCTATACCATTTTCTTGATATGCAACAACTCCTAAAGTGATAGCTGATAAAAGAGCTCCAACATATGATTCAAATAAGTCCGCACCCATACCTGCAACGTCCCCTACGTTATCACCTACATTATCAGCGATAACAGCTGGGTTCCTTGGATCATCTTCAGGAATTCCCGCTTCAACTTTACCTACAAGGTCAGCTCCAACATCTGCCGCTTTAGTGTATATACCACCACCAACTCTTGCAAAAAGAGCGATTGAAGAAGCCCCTAGTGAAAATCCTGTAACTATAGTTGTATCTTGAGTTAACATATAAGCTGCTGTGATGCCTATGATCCCCAAACCTACAACACACATACCCATTACAGCACCACCTGAAAATGCGATATCAAGTGCTTTTGCAAGACCTGAAACATTAGCTGCGTTTGCAGTTCTAACATTTGCACGTGTTGCCACTCTCATACCCACATAACCTGCGATTACTGAACAAATAGCTCCTGCAATGAAACATAGAGCCGTTGCCACACTGTGAAGTCCAACAGCTAAAATTGCTGCAAGAACTATTACAAATACTACAAGTGCTTTGTATTCTCTTGTTAAAAATGCCATTGCACCGTCTTGTATATATGAAGAAATTTCCCTCATTCTTTCATTTCCCGGATCTTGTTTAGACACAAAAGACGCTTTAAAGAAAGCAAAAGCTAATGCTAAAACTCCGGCTATTATAGCTAAAATATAAACGTTCATTCTTCCGTATACCCCCTATATTGCTGAAAGTGCTATTACGGAAACTAAAAATATTATAGATGATACTGTTATAATGCGATTTTCAATTTCCTTCTTGCTTGTTCCTCTATGTTCTCCCCATAGATTTGATTGTTCTCCCTGTAATGTGCCAAGTCCTGCTTGAGCACTCTCAGTAACTACCACAGTGCCAATTAAAACGAGCGATGAAATGGCAATAATTACTGTTAAAAATAATTCCACTGTAAAACCTCCTATTTTATTTATCCACAATGCATTAATTCTACCACAATAAATTTTCAAAATCAATTGAAACCGTTAATTTCAAGCCTTTTTATACTAAAATATCTTCAAAAATAAAATTACTAGTACGCCAAGCCCTATTCTATACATTCCAAACACTTTGAAATCGTGTTTTTGAATGTAACTCATAAACTTAGTTATTACAGCATATGCTACTACAAATGAGATTACAAAACCCACTAAAATATAGAACCACTCACTTACTGTAAACGATGTTCCCATCTTCAATACCTTCAAAGCTGTTGCACCTAACATTGTTGGAATTGCCAAGAAAAATGAAAATTCCGCTGCTGTTGTCCTGTTACAGCCAAGAGTCATTCCACCAATTATTGTAGCTGCACTTCTTGAAGTTCCCGGTATCATCGCTAAGCATTGGAACACGCCTATTTTAAAAGCATCCACTACACTTAGCTCATCAATGTCTTCATATTTAAATTCAGATTTTTTCTTGTCTTCCATAAATATAATTATCACACCATAGATTATCAATGTTATCGCAACTACAGTTGGATTAAATAAGTACTTGTCTATTATATCATCAAATAGAAAACCTAAAACTGCAGCAGGTAAAAATCCTATTATAACCTTTGCTATCAATCTCATAGTTTTCTTATCTCGTAAGTGCCATCTATCTGAAATAGATAAATGCGATTCATTTTCTACAATACTTGAGGATAATTTTTTCTTTGATATTGGGTTTAATTTATCCCAATACAATAGCACTACTGCTAAAATTGCCCCCAATTGAATTATTACTGAGAACGCATTTTCAAAGCTTTGTGAGTGTAATTTTAAAATCTCACTAACTAAGATTAAATGTCCTGTAGATGATATCGGCAAAAATTCCGTAATACCCTCTACAATTCCCAAAATTATTATCTTAATTAACTCCATCTTCCCTCCTATGAACCATATTCTTTATTTAAGAATTTAGTAAATTCTTTTCTAAATATCAGTTCCACTGTACCTGTTGGTCCATTTCTATGTTTTGCAATTATAACTTCGCCAATATTTGGTTTTTCTGACTCTTCTTTTGTATAGTACTCATCTCTAAATAGAAACATTACGACGTCGGCATCTTGTTCTATAGCTCCTGATTCTCTAAGGTCTGAAAGAATAGGCCTGTGGTCAGCTCTTGCTTCTGGCGAACGTGAAAGTTGAGACAGTGCAAGCACCGGCACTTCAAGCTCTTTTGCTATAGCTTTTAAGCTCCTTGAAATTGCTGAAATTTCTTGAGTTCTCGATTCAACTTTTTCACTCATTTGCATAAGTTGAAGATAATCTATAACCACCAAGTCCAAGCCTTTTTCCATCTTTTGTCTTCTGCACTTGGCTTTTAATTCCAACGGAGAAATACCTGCTGTATCATCTATTTCAATTTCAAGTTCAGATATTATTGGCATTGCATTTATGACTCTTTCCCAGTCATCTGCTGTCAAATTACCAGATATTATCTTTTGTAAATCCACATGTGCTATTGAAGCTATGATTCTGTCAACCAACTGAGTCTTACTCATTTCCAGAGAAAACATTGCAACTTTTGCCTTTGCTCTTAGCGCTGCATTTGTTGCTATATTTACCATTAGAGCAGTCTTTCCCATCGATGGTCTTGCCGCCAAAAGCACTAAGTCCGACTTTTGTAGACCACTCAACTGTCTATCCAAATCTTCAAAACCTGTAGTAACTCCTGTTAGCGAGTTTGGATTTTGTGCACGTTTTTCCATTGCAGCAAATGATTCAAGCAGAGTTTCTTTTATTGGCGAAAGTCCAATTCTATGAGAGGCTTGAGTTATATTAAATATATTCGACTCAGCTTTTTCTATAATCATATCCAAATCTGCATCTTGTGCATACGCGCTCGACATAGTTTCATCTGAGGCAGCTATCAACTTTCTCAGTGTAGACTTTTCTTTGATTATCTCACAATGATATTTTGTATTTGAGACTAAACCTGCAGAAGAACTCAAACTTGCTATATAGCTAATCCCCCCAACATCTTCAAGACTATTTCTCTTTTTCAGTTCATCTACTGTAGTCATCACATCAACCGGAACATTTCTATTGTATATAGAAGTTATGGCTCCATATATTTCACCATGAATCTCTGAATAGAAATCTTCAGCTCTTAAAATTTCTACAGCCGATGTGATGGCATCTTTAGATAACATCATAGCACCAAGCACTGACTGTTCCGTTTCAGTGACGTGAGGAGGTACTTTGAGATTTAAATCTTCCATTATTCTGCCTCAACTGTTACCTTTAAATTTGCAGTTATTCCAGGATACAATTTTACAGGTACAGTTTTTGTGGCCTCCATCTTGATGTTTTCGCTTAATTCAATTTTTTTCTTGTCTAACGTTATTTTAAGTTGCTCTTCAAGAGCTTCTTTTATATTTTGAGAAGTTATTGCTCCAAAAAGTCTTCCCCCCTCACCAGATTTAGCTTTTATTACAACTTTACCTGCTTCAATCTTCTTTTTTACTTCAGTGAATTCAGCTCTGTTTTTCTTTTCTTCTTCTGCTCTCTTTTCGTTATCTTCTTCCCATTTTTTAAGGTTCTCTTCATTAGCTTCTATGGCAACCTTTCTTGGTATCAAGAAATTTCTTGCATATCCGTCTTTTGCCTCAACAAGAGACCCTGCTTTTCCTAAATTTTTATCGTCTTTTAATAAAATTACCTTCATATATTTTCTCCCTTTTTCTGTTCGTCAATATACTCTTCCACTGCTTGTACTAAAATATTTTCAGCTTCATCTAGAGATTCTACTTTTAGTCTGGCTCCAGCCATGTTAAGATGTCCTCCGCCTCCTAATTTTTCAAGTATCAACTGCACTGAAAAATCCCCTGATGACCTCCCTGAAATGTGAATTTCATCATCTACCGGAGTCATTACAAAACTTGCCCTTATTCCATTTATATCAAGTAATTCATCAGCAGCTTGTGCCGCTATCAATATAGAATTCGCAGCCTTTTTATCTAGCCTTGAAATTGCCACCTCATCACAAACTACCTTTGTAGCGTGCACTACTTGAGCTCTATTTTGAAGTGTATCTAAATCATCTTGAAACAAGTTTTTTACCTTTATCATATCTGCACCAGCACGTTTTAATATTGATGCTGCTTCAAAAGTTCTAACCCCTGTTTGGAAACTAAAATTCTTAGTATCAACTACTATACCACTCATCAATGCATCAGCCTCAAAGTGAGTTAAATTTAATTCATCATTCATATAAGTTAACATCTCAGTTACAAGTTCACTTGTAGATGATGCATAAGGTTCAACATAAGTCAGTACAGGATTCTTTACAAATTCCTTACCTCTTCTATGGTGGTCTATTACAACTATTTGTGTTGTCAAATCTAAAAGTTCAGGACTTTCAGTAAAGTTTGGTTTATGATTATCAACCAATATCACTAAAGACTTAGGTGTTATATTACTCTTTGCCTGCTCTGATGAAATTATCTTCTCAAAAATTTCAGGCTCTTCTTCTTTCATTCTATCAAGAAGATTTGATATTGAAGGATTACTCTTATTTAAAACAATATACCCTTCAACATTTCTATTCAATACAGCTCTTAAAATACCTATCGCTGAACCTATAGCATCCATATCGGCATTTTTATGTCCCATTATATAGACATCTTCTGCTCCATCGATAAGTTGTTTTAGGGCAACCCCTAAAACTCTTGCCTTTACTTTGTTTCTCTTTTCAACAGCTTTTGACTTACCACCAAAGAATTCATAGTTGTCCTCAACTTTTATTACTGCTTGGTCTCCTCCACGTCCAAGTGCAAGGTCTAAGCAAGTGTCAGCTTCGTCCACCGACTCCTTAAAGTTAAGTCCAAAAGATGATACCCCTATTGAAAGTGTCATAGGTATGGAATTTCCCATATCTAACTCTCTTAAATCGTCAAGTAAATCAAATCTCTTTTCCTTTATGCTCTTTAATGCTCCAAAAGTCATGACAACTAGGTACATATCGTCATCATACTTTCTAACTAGAGCATCATAACTTTGAAAATATCCTCTTACCAAGTAATCTATCTCAGCTATTAACTGTGGTCTGTTGGCAGTCGGTGCAGAATCCATTGCCTCATCATAGTTGTCTACTTCTATTTTTGCAACTATTGGATATTCTGAGACATATTTATCTCTCAAAACATCATAATCAGTCTTATCTACGAAGTATAATAGAATTAATTTATTTCTATCTGAGTCAGATTTTTTGACGTCAACTACATTCGCATAAACTTTATAAGATTTAGAACCTAATTTTGCAGTTAAATCTTCATCATTGGGCTCTTCAATTACACTTTCAAAGTTTATTTCAGGAATCAACTCAGAAACATTCATCTCCATAATTTCAACATCTTCAAATATGTTTAAGAAAGTTGTGTTGTACCAAATTACATTCGCATTTTCATCTGTTATTACCATTGGAAAAGGCATTGAAAAAATAGCATGTTTTGTTATCGAGTCAAAGTCTCTGCTTATTGTTTCAACCATCGCAATTGACTTTTGGTTGTACTCTTCTATAGTCTTACTACCTGAGTATATCAAATAAACCAAAATTAGAAGTCCCAAAATACCTAACCAAGGCTTGAAATATAAAAGTCCTATGCTCAATATAGCAACAACTACTATAAATCCTTTAAAGTCTTTTAAATCAAATTTATAATCCATCTTTCACCTCACGCAAGCCTTCTAAAGTTGAATATATTGTCCAAAATACCCATAGCTATAAAAATAAACTGTGCTCCCGGAACTAAAAATCCAAAAAGAGTCACTAAAATTTTTATAAACCTTCCAGCTTTAATCTTGTTTAGTATAAACATTATAACACTCATTCCCAATAAAAATAGTATGCTTGAAAATACTAAAATTAAGTTTTCTATAACTAAATTAGGTGACTCAAATAATATATCCCCAAAACTATATAATACAGCTATTGAAAAAGCTCCTACAAATAATATTCCTTTCGGTAGATTAAAATAAATAAATGGTTGATAGTTTAATTTTAATCCTTGTTTTAAGATAAGCTTTCTTATTGATAAGTGATATGTTACATAACTTAACAAAAGAGAAATTATAACTAACATAGCTGGCATCAATTGCAACGACCTATTATATAGCATAGTCCATTCTGCAGTTGACAGCTTTTCGATACTCATATTATTTTGTATTTGTATAAAACTTTCTAAAACTTCTTTTGATTTTAACATTTCAGGGCTAACTCCATAAGAATATGAAGTTACAAATATAGAAATAAAAAACATTACCGCTGCCAAAACTACAGTTGAATTTTGATCATAATTTTTATGCATCATCCAGTGAAACACTAAAATCATTGGTCCAAATAATGTAAAAACTATTATGGCATAATTTAAAGAAATCATAGTAAGTAGTGCATTGGCAACAAAAAACAGCGAAAAAGCGTTCATAACGCCTCCTGATATAGCTTCCCCAACGAAAATAGCCGGTAAAAATAAAAATGCCGGTGGAAAAACCATTCCAATCGCAGCAATAAGCACTGCTCTTGTCACCAATATAAACTTATTTAATGTTGAATTTGTAATTTCAATCATCTCCTTATTATTTTTTATTTTACCATACCGACTAAATATAAAATAGATATTTGTTAATATGCTATTTATATGCATATTATGGTATAATTTCACTAACGTGTAGGAAAGGAGTTAATATGATTCAAAGTTTAATTAAAGCAGCAAATATACTCGAATATATGAAACAAGATAGCCGCGAATTCACTATCGCAGAAATTTCAGAAGCCATATCAATTCCACCAAGTACAACTCACAGAATTTTATCTACACTAATAGCTTGTGAGTTTGTAACTAAAGACAACAATACCCACTTATATAAACTTGGTCCCGGACTTATTTCAATAGGCATGGCAGCTTCAGGAAATATAAGTCTACAAAGCGAGGCTGATATTATTTTAAGAAAACTTTCAGACGAAACTAATGAGGACTCATTTATGGTAGTACGCTCTGAAAATACCGGAGTTGTCATAGGAAAAGCCGAAGGCTCTGAAACATTGAAAATCGTTGAAAATTTTGGAAGACAAATCCCTCTGCATAAAGGCGCTATAAGGAAAGTGGTTCTTGCATACCAGCCAGAAGATTTTATAAATTCTTACTTAAAACTTGAATTGGATCCATACTCAACCGGTCCTGTGGATATAGAACAATTAAAATCTGAACTTCAAAAAATTAGAGAAAAATCTCTTGCAATTTCAGAAGGAGAGTACATAAAAGATACCATCGGCCTTGGAGCCCCAGTATTTAACCATACAGGTGACTTCATAGCTTCCATAGGTATAGTGACGCCAGAATACAGGTCAAAAGATAAAGTTGACGAGATGATTAAATATGTAAAAGGAGCAGCCTTGGAACTTTCAAAACGTCTAGGCTATAGAGGAAAGAATGAATAACTACGAAGAACTTTTATTTAAAATAAAATCTCTCTGTTCTCAAACAGAAAATAAAGTTTCAATTTTGGCAAATGTTTCAGCCGTATTATTTGAAATGGGAGATGTTTCTTGGGCGGGGTTTTATATGTTAGAAAATGAAAAACTATTGCTTGGACCATTTCAAGGTAGAGTAGCTTGCACTGAAATTGAAATTGGAAAAGGCGTTTGCGGTACATCATTTGAAAAACGTGAAACACTAATCGTCGCTGATGTTCATAAATTTGATGGCCATATAGCTTGTGATTCTCGAAGTAATTCTGAAATAGTTGTTCCAATTACAAAAAATGACCTACCGATTGGAGTGATTGATATAGATTCAACTTCATTCGATAGATTTTCAAAGATTGAAAAAGACTTTTTAGAAAAAGTTTCATATATAGTTTCAAAAAAGATGTAATCGTTGGGATATGTGTATTATAAATAATATGCATATCCTTTTTAAATTTTAAAAGGTACCGGCTTTATAACCGACACCTAACTTTTATACTAAATTTCTAATTTCTTCTATTTTTTTGCGATAATCTTTATATATTTTTTGTGCTTCTTCTATAGAAACTTGCTGGAATAAAACTTTTCCATCTGGAGCCATTTGTGACAACTTACAAATATCCGGTGTTATTACAGTTGCTATCTTAGTATATCCACCTGTTGTCTGACGGTCTGCCATCAACACAATAGGTCTGCCATCTGCAGGGACTTGAACAGAACCTTTAACTGTTCCATCAGATATTATATCTGCTCCCTTCTTAAATTCCAATGGGTTTCCATCCAATCTAATCCCCATTCTGTCGGCATTTTTAGTTATCGTATATCCGCCTGACATAAAGAATTTTTTGATACCTTCTTCTGTAAAATAATCATCTTGTGGCCCTAAAACAGTTCTTAAAACTGCAAATTGACTCATAACAGGTCTGTACTTTTTAGGAATAACTCTCTTCACAAAATCTCTTGCATTTAAAATTTCAAGTTCATCTTTCGGTTTTAAAGCTCTTCCTTTGTAGCCACCTATCTTGCTTTTTATCAAAGTTGATTTACTTCCATTTAATTCTTCAACGCCTATCTCTCCACTAAAAGCCAAGTAAGCTCTCATCCCGGATTTTAATTTTCCAAAACTTAGCGTGCTTCCCGCTTTTAATAAGTGAGTTTCATACATTGCAACCTCTACACCGTCTACTTTAGGTGTAACATCAGCACCTGTAACAGCAAAAGTTACGTCTTCATCAACTTTTAAAGTTGGTCCCAAATAAGTTATTTCAAATACAGCTTCACCGCTTTTATTGCCAACTAAAATATTTGACAACTCATAGCTATATTCATCCATTACTCCTGCTTGTCCTATGCCAAACTTTTGATATCCTATTCGCCCAAAATCTTGAACGGTAGTGAGTACACCTCCCATGATAAATTCTACTTTAGCCATTCAACTCACCTACCTCTACACGTCTAACATTGACTTTATAGTTTCCAGATTCTACTTCAGCTTTTATTTTATTGTACTCTTCTTCATCTATACTCACATATCTTATATAATCTCCAGCTTGTATAAACACTGGCGGTTCCGCTTCCGGATTGTATAATTTAAGTGGTGTTCTTCCTATCAACTGCCAACCACCCGGTGATTCAGATGGATACATCCCAGTTTGACTTCCTGCTATACCAACAGAACCAGCTTCAATTTTTAATCTTGGAGATTTCAATCTTGGTGTTGCAATTCGCTCGTCCATTCCACCCAAATAAGTGAACCCCGGTGCAAACCCAAGCATATAAACTAAGTAATCAGTCCCTGTATGAATTTTTACAACCTCTTCTTCTGATAGACCCGCATTCGATTTTACAAAATCCATATCAGGACCATACTCTCCACCGTATAGAGTTGGAATTTCTATAAGATTTACTTTTTCTTCTCCATCACTTGAAGAAACACTCTCATATTTCTTTAACTGCTCAACCAAATCACTATAACTCAACTTCTCAGGTTCATATACTATTGTTATAGATCTATATGTTGGAGTCATTTCAACTATTCCTTCTATATTGCCATCTATCGCCGCCATAGTACTTCTGATTTTGGCATTTATATCTTTGTTTATCTCATTTCCAAACTCCATAACTATGGCTCTGTCTCCAGCTATGAGATATTTAACTTCATTATACATAGTTCCTCCTTAGAAGAAAGTAGATAATTTAGTAACCATTGTTGTCACTCCCAAATAGAATGAAAGTGCTGTTACAACCCATCCTAAGTAGAAAAGAACCATCGGATGTTCATAATTCCCTACTATTGATTTCTTCTTACTTGCAATAAGCATAACTGCTAAAGTTATTGGTAAAATCAATCCGTTTAAAGCTCCTACCAATACAAGTAGTGTTTGTGGTTGGCCTATTAAAACATATGCAAGAGTTGAGATTACTATAAAACCAATTGTAAATAAATTAGCTTTTTCTTCAACTACTTTGAAAAGAGTTTTTAAGAAAGATACTGACGTGAAAGCACAACCTACGATTGAAGTAATCGCCGCCGCAGTAAATACCAAACCAAATATCTTATAACCAACTTCTCCACTTGCTATTTTAAAAGCTGACGCCGCTATATTTTCAGGGTCAAGTTGTCCTCCTGATGATATTACTCCAAGAATAGCTAAGAATAATAAAATTCTAACTATAAGAGCAACTCCTATTCCCATTGTTGCAGACTTAGTAACTTGTGGTAAATTTTCTTCACCAGTTATTCCTGCATCAATTAATCTGTGTCCGCCTGAGAATACTATGTATCCACCAACAGTTCCTCCAAGAAGAGTTAGTACTGCAGGAATAGTATTGTTTAATTCTGTAGGTGCAACTGCTCTAACAGCAGCTTCTCCAACCGGAGGCGCAGTAGTAATACATACGTAACCTATCAAAAGTATCATGCCGGCTCCTAACACTTGAGTTAGTTTATCCATTGCATTACCGGCTGACTTTGAAGTAAAAATTACTATTCCTAATAGGGCGGCAATTATTGCTCCAAGTTTTGTGTCTATACCAAATATTACGTTTAGCCCTAGTCCAGCTCCACCAACATTTCCTATGTTAAATGCAAATCCACCAAGAGCTACTAAAAATGCTATAAAGTATCCTAACCCAGGCAATACTTTGTTTGCTATATCTTGTCCTCTTAGTTTTGAAACTGCTATAACTCTCCAAACATTAAGTTGAGCAACATAACTCATTATTATTGAAGCAAATATTACAAAAGCAAAATCAGCATGTAAATCATTTGTGAATTTTGCTGTCTGTGTCATAAATCCAGGTCCTATTGCAGAAGTAGCCATTAGGAAAGCTGCCCCTAAAAGAACCGACCAATTTGTCTTTTTCTTTTCCATAAATTACCTCACTTTATAAATTCATCTACGGGCTTTATTTCAATTCCCGCTTCAATTAAACCCACTCTTATCTGTTGAACAAATTCCATTGCTTGTGGATTGTCTCCATGAACGCATATAGAGTCAGCTTTTATGTCTATATCCGTTCCGTCAACGGCTGTAACTTTACCTTCTTTAATCATTCTTATTACTCTTGGCAATGCATCCTTTATATCTTTTACAAATGCCCCCTGTTGAGAACGATTGACTAATGTTCCGTCTGGATTGTATCCTCTATCAGCAAATACTTCTTCGCTTACTCTAAGTCCTCTCTTCTTTGCCTCTTTTGCTATGTAACTTCCACTTAAAACCATTAAAATTATGTCTTTATCTAAAACTTCTATACCGTCTATTATTCCAGCCGCCAATTCAGGATCAACACAAGCTTTGTTATAGAATCCGCCGTGCAATTTCATATGTTGTAACTTTGTTCCATTAGCTTTGGCAAATGCCATTAAAGCCCCTGTTTGATACAACATATAATTTTTAGCCTCTTCTCTAGTTATAGTCATAGCTCTTCTTCCAAATCCCAAAAGGTCCGGATAGCCAGGGTGTGCTCCAACTTTTACTCCATTTTCAATTGCAAGCTTTACAGTTTTGTCCATAATCATAGGGTCTCCTGCATGCCAGCCACAAGCCAAGTTTATGCTACTAACATACTTTATGATTTCATCATCCATCCCCAACTTATAACTGCCATAACCTTCTCCTATGTCACTGTTCAAGTCAACATAAAATTCCATAATTTGATTCTCCTCTACTGTAAAATTAAGAACGAATCACTTTAGAATACGTTTTCACGTTTATTTCACTCGCTCTTAAACTAATTTTATTACCTTTATATCTTTATTGCAATACTATGTGTAAAAAATATTTTTAGTCTTTACTTGTTAAACCATTTTGAATCACTTTATTTTTTTGAATATGTTTTAATTTGCTATCATGCTATAATGATTTTAATAACAAAAAATTATTTAAGGAGCTATTTTTATTAAAAATATAAAATACGTGCTACGCAATATCTTTGTATTCACTTTAGTTTCAGCTTATTTTTAATAAACGTGGTATTATTTACTCACACCTATCCCATTCCGAAAAATTATCCTTGCTTAATAATAGAGTTTTAGTTTTTTCAATTCTTGTAGTGATACTTTGTTTAATAATACAAAAATTTTTTAAAAAGCATGACTAAGTATATATTAAAGCCTCACTCATATCATTAATATCAAATTTAATTTTATTTACATAACAAAAATGGACTGTTTTTAAACAGTCCGTTTTTGTTATTTATAAAATTCTTTAAACACATTTATAAAGTGAGCAACATCTGAAGCTCCTGTAAGCTCTCTTGCTGAGTGCATACCTAGCGTGCTCATGCCTATGTCTACAGATTTAATAGCTATTTGTGATTGTGAAATAGGCCCTATTGTAGAACCTCCCTTTACATCACTTCTGTTGTGATAAGTTTGGAATGGAACCTTGGCTTTAGTACACATATCTATAAATTTTCCAGCGCTGTATGCATCTGAAGTATATGATCTACTAGCTGCATATTTGATAACCGGACCTCCCCCTAGTATCGGTTGATTAGTAGGGTCTGCTTTTTCAGTAAAATTAGGATGTACTGCATGAGCTGCATCTGCTGATATCAAGAAAGAATTTTCTAAAGCTCTTAGATATTCTTCTCTATTTGCTCCAAGTGCTATTGCAACTCTCTCAAGAATCCTGCCGAGCACTGGCGAATCAGCTCCAGCATAAGATGTTGAACCAACTTCTTCATTGTCCGTTGCCAAGAACACATTGATCCCTGATGCATTCGACTCTAAAAGAGCTATTAAGCTTGTATAAGCCATAAATAAGTTATCCTGTCTTCCTTGAGAAATAAATTCTTCTTTAAGACCTACTAATTCTCCCTTAGCTGTATCATAGATGTATAAATCGTAATCTAAAATATCTTTAGAATCTATTCCCTTTATCTTTGCCATCTCATTTAATAGCAAGTCTTCTTTCATCTCTTCACTATCCAATGCCATTAGAGGTAATGTGTGTTTTTGAGCATTAAATTCAAACCCTTTGTTAACTTCTCTGTTCATATGAATTGCCAAAGATGGAATTGTAAAAATCGGCTTTTTAAAATCTATTAGTTCAGTTACAATTTTTCCTTCTTTAAAAAACTAATTCTTCCGGCTGCTGATAAAAGTCTATCCATCCAAGTATATAAAATTGGTCCTCCATAAACTTCTGTATTCAATATGATATTTCCGGCACTTTTCATCACAGGATTTCTCTTTATTCTAAAGGTCGGAGAATCGGTGTGAGAACCTATAATTTTAAAACCATCTTCTAATTTTTTATCGCCTATGTTAATTGCAAGAAGAGCTGTATCATCTATTTTCACATAGAATTTTTTACCATTTAATTTAAACTCTTCCTCCAACTTCAATTCCGTATAATCATTTTCAACTAACAAGTTCTCCATATTTTTAACTGCGAAATGTGCAGTCATGGACTTGTCTATAAAATTCACAAGGCCTTCTACTCTACTATTCACCTAGTGCCTCCTTTAATCTATTATATCTTGGCAGTATATCCTCTTTCTCCACACCATTTATCTCTCTAATAGAAAGGGCATAATCTATTGCCTCTCTAAGTTCAGAATTACCTACTGTATCTAATTTCTTTTGCGCTTTCTTAGTTAGTTTGCCCAATTGATTAAACAATTGAACAACTTCGTGTTCATCTTTTATATGCTCTAATAAATAAGAAAATTTCCAATCTTTTGAAGTTTCAGTTATCACTGCTTTATACGGAACAACCACTTCCTTTTCTTTAAGTGCCATTAGATAAGATTGTAGAATATTCCTATCTAAATCTCCGAATAATAACATCTCTACTTTCGGAATATCAATATAATCTACATCTTCTCTCTCATAACCTTCAAGATTAAATAATACAGCTACCTTTTGCTCCAAATCTTCTTGTCTAACTTCATTTGTCTCAATTCCAAATTTTTCAGCCACAGTTATTAC
Organism: Peptoniphilus indolicus ATCC 29427; assembly: GCF_000227315.1. Lineage (GTDB taxonomy): Bacteria > Bacillota > Clostridia > Tissierellales > Peptoniphilaceae > Peptoniphilus > Peptoniphilus indolicus. The sequence continues at coordinate 263,225 of NZ_JH165061.1, forward strand.
TTTTTCAAGACGCTCTGCGTCAAATCCATAATATAGAAGTTGTTTTTTCATATTTTCCCCTTCCTTAGTCTATGTATAGTATAATACACTAAGGTGATTTAAAATGGAAATACATGAAAAGAATAATTTAAAATTGGGATACCTTTTGACAATACTTGGAGCTGTAGCTTGGGGTTTTTCAGGAATATGTGGCGAATACTTAATGCAAAGCAGCCATATGAACACCGGACTCATAGTAAACATACGACTTATAATTGCAGGACTTTTACTAACTATACTATCTATAGTAAAGTATAAAAAAGAATCCCTATTAATTTTTAAAAATAAAAAGACTTACTTAATTTAATAATATTTGGTGTTTTTGGAATACTCTTTTGTCAATATTCCTACCTGTCCGCTATAAAATATACCAATGCTCCAACTGGAACTGTACTTCAATTTTTAAGCAGCGGAATAATCGTTGTCTATGTTTGCTTAGTTGAAAAGAGATTTCCTAAAATCATAGAAATTTTAGCAATATTCCTATCCTTGCTTGGAGTTTTTGGACTTGCAACTCACTTCAGTTTAAGTGAATTAGTAATAAGTCCTTTAGGCCTGTTTTGGGGAACAATGGCAGCAATCAGCGTAGTTGTTTATACACTCATACCAATTAGCTTAATGCTCAAATATCCGAAACTTTCAGTCATAGGCTTTGGAATGCTCGTCGGTGGAATTGTATTTACCATTTACCTACAACCTTGGAAATTTGTAGTACCAACTGACTCTGTATCTCTATGGGCTCTCTTTGGAATGGTATTTATCGGAACCGTCTTTTCTTTCTCTTCGTTTTTAATTGGAGTTAGTATTGTAGGGCCGGTTATCGGAGGTCTTATAGCCGGTCTTGAAGCTGTTGCCTCACTTATTTTTTCAATAATCCTATTAGGACAGACATTCACAATTCAAGATTTAGTGAGCATTGCTCTTGTAATGTCTTCCATAGTAATTTTAAGTTTTAAAAAAGATTAAACCTTGCTAACACATTGAATTTACAAACTTGTGAGTTCAATGTATTATATTCTCATGGAGGTGTAAGTATGAAAAAATCAATTTTTTATATTTTTTTATTATTAATTTTACTTAATTTAAGTGCTTATAAGAATACTTACCCAGAAGAAGATAATCAAATATCATTAGATTCTTTCTATGACATATCGTAAAAAACCATTTCTAATAACCCTTATTATTCAGCATTTTTCAAATATGAAAATAGAACTTACAAATTAGACTACTTCTCAGATTTAGACACAATTAAATCTTATATAAATAGTTTCTTTGAACAAATATAAATTAAAAGCTAACGGATTCATTTACTAAATCCATTAGCTTTTTTTAGTTATTGTAAATATTTTAAAGCATATCTTACAAAATATTCTATTCCAAGTTTCATTGCTCCCTCGTCTATTTCAAAATACTCATTGTGTTGAGGGAAATATCCCTTATCTCCTGCTCCGCCTAACAATAAAAAGCAACCCGGTATATTCAAAAGATATTTTGCAAAATCTTCTCCGCCCATCAGTTTAGGATAGTTTTCGATATAATTTTCTCCAAACACTTCCCTTGCTATTTCAATTCCAAATTCAGTAGCTTTTTCTTCGTTGACTGTAGCGGGTGTTCCATCGTGATAGTCCAAAGTGATTTCTGCTCTTGTAGTAAGAGCAACTCCGGCTAATATTCTCTCTATCTGTTCTTTATATTTTGCTCTTAACTCGTTGTTAAATGACCTTGTAGTCCCTTCCAAATGTGCCATTTCAGGGATTACATTCTTAGAATTTCCAGAGTTAAATGCCGTCACACTTATAACTTGTGGCTCCAATGGGTCGTTTTCTCTGCTGACTATAGTTTGAAGTGCATTTACTACCATAGAACCCGCCACTATTGGATCTACTGCCAAATTAGGTGTTGCTCCATGTCCGCTTATACCTTTTATGTAGATGTCAAAAGTGTCTGCCGACGCCATAATCGGCCCAACGTTTAGCGATGCCTGTCCAGACTTGATACCGGCCCATATATGAAGTCCTATTATGTTATCGAGTGTCTCAATTTCTTTTTCTTTAGAAAGATATTTCGCTCCGGAGTCTTGTATAAATTCTTCAGCCGGTTGAAAAACAAAAACTATTTCTCCATTAAACTTATCTCTCATTTCATTTAATACTTTTGCCGTTCCAAGCAATACAGCTGCGTGTACATCATGTCCGCAAGCATGCATCACTCCGCTGTTTTTAGATGCAAATGGCAAATTAGTCTCTTCTTTTATCGGAAGAGCATCTATGTCCGCTCTTATACCAAGTCTTTTTCCGGTACTTTTCCCGCAAATCTTGGCTATAACTCCCGTGTCTTTTACAACTCTGTACTCTATACCCATGCTTTGAAGTTCATTTTGAATCTTCTTAGCTGTGTTGAATTCATTCCAAGACAGTTCGGGATTTTCATGGAAATATCTTCTGAGTTGTATTGTATAATCTTCGACACTTAGTATTTTATCTTTTATATCCATAGTTTTCTCCCTCGTAAATTAGAATGGTCCGTAGTTGATTTTTACAGCTATAATTAAAGATATAATCGCAACTACAAATAAGATTGCGAGTAATTTCCAAACGAATTTATACCATCTGTTAAGTGGAATTTTTGCAATTGTTAAGAACATTAGCAATGTACCACTTGTAAACCACAAACTGTTTGTCAAACCATCACCAAATTGAAATGCTAAAATCATAGTTTGTCTTGTCATTCCTATCAAGTCTGCCAAAGGAATTAGTATAGGCATAAGCGCTGTGGCCTTTGCAGAACCTGATGTGATAAGACCGTTGAATAGTGAGATTATAAACATAACGGCTATTGGTGTGCTAACTGCACCCATCTTACTCAACGGTTTAGAAAGTGCATTTATTATAGGGTCGATTACTCCACCGGAGTTCAACATCCATTGAATACCTCTTGCAAGTCCTATTACAAGCGCCGGTCCAAGACCGTCCTTAGCTCCCGCAATAAATCCGGAGATGACTTCGTTTATATTCATTCCGTTTATTATTCCACCCATTACTCCCGCAAAGAAGAATGCTGCGCCTAAATCGTTCATGCTCCATCCTTTTGATGAAACACCAACTATAGATGCTATAAAAGTTCCCAAGAATACTAAAAGAGATAACTTTTGTCTTCCATTCATCTTGGCACTCAATTCATCTGAAAAGTTAATTCTAAAACTTGAATCGTCTATTCCCTTCATATATGAATTGTTAGGGTCTCTCTTCACGCTTCTTGCATATCTAAGTACATAAATTTGCATAATTATGTTAAATATAACCAACAGTATAAATCTAAATGCAAATCCTGAAAACATTGGCAACTGAGCTACTTCGTGTGAAATTCCTACAGTGTACACACTTGATGGAGATACGGAGAAACTTATCATATCCACCATGGCTGAACAAGCTATCCCAGTCATTACATCATATCCCATTGCCAAACAGAGCGAGATAATTATAGGTATGAACGGAACTATCTGTTCATTCCAACCTAAAAATCCTCCCAAACACCCGAACATAACCATTATTAAAGACAATATTTTTTCGCTGCCAAATCTATCTGCCTTGGATAGAAGTGCAGATACCAATTTATTTATTGCATCTGAACGCTTGTATATCTCTATACATCCAGCCACCATCATAACCACAAACATCATAGATGCTGACGATGTCAAACCTTCCGGCACAGCTTGAAAAATAGCTTGAGGTCCTAAATAAGTTTTTTCTGTAGCATGGAAACTATTTGCTATTACAGTTGTAACTCCATTGACTTCTTCTCTTTGGAATTCTCCAGACGGAACTACCAATGTTAAAAAATAACAAAAAACAATTACTAAAAATATAATTACAAATGCATCAAATTTTATTTTTTTCCTATCTTTATTCATTTTATCCTCCTTATCTTATTAATTGTTTTTTAATCTACCTACTCATAAAAATATTTTCGCTTCACCTCCCCTATAAATTTTTTGTCTTTAAAAGTGGTTTGAAATCAAAATATTAAATTAAAATTTCAATCTCGATTTCATCCTTTATTTCATTATAACTCTAAAGAAATTATATTTCTATAGAACTTTAATTTCGCTCATTAATCCTAATTTAATATTAAAATAGAGCTGATCTCATAAAAGTCAGCTCACAAGCTTTAAAATTTTATTTATTTTTATATGCACCAAAATTTATATCTTCCATTTCATCTGCCATTCTAACGCTATCTGAAATGCAAGCTGCCATCAAGTGAGGTTTTATAGTGTGAACTCTTACAACTTCAACACCCTTAAATGCAGCTATAGATGTTAAAATAGCAGAACTTTGATCTCTGTTTATGCTTCCTTCTTCAGTTTCAAAATTAGTTTCAAATCCATTTTCATCTAAGATATTCATTATGAATCTTTTTCTCGATACTCCAAGGAATGTAAAATATCCCATTTCTCTTATAATATCTACTTTGTTTATCAACTCTAAATTTTCTTTTTTTGTAAGTCCAAATCCTATACCCGGGTCAAGCATAATTCTCTCTTTAGATATTCCATATTTTTCAGCCAGTTCCAAACTCTTTTTAAAATATTTTTCCATAACTTCCACAATGTTCATATCTTCATATGATTTTAACTCTGCTTCTGAAAATACTCCGTCTCCTCCAAATTTAGGAAATACCTTTGAGCTTGGATGACTCGGCCTTGCTATAACAGGATTAAACATGACTATTGCTCCAACATTTGACTCGCCAATTACTTTGCCCATATTTAAATCTCCCAAAAATCCGGTTATATCGTTTATTATGTCTGCTCCTGCTTCAATTGCTGCCTTAGCCACTTCGCTCTTCCATGTATCTACTGAAATCGGTACATCAACTGAATCTTTAATCGCCTTGATAGCTGGCACAACTCTCTTTATTTCCTCTTCAATTTCCACATAAGTGCTTCCCGGTCTTGTAGATTCTCCCCCAACATCTAGCATAGTTGCTCCTTCAGCAACTAATTCCTTGGCTCTCCTCACAGCATTTTCTATATCGTAATACTTGCCACCATCTGAGAATGAGTCCGGTGTGGTATTTATTATTCCACATAAAATTGTCTTTTCCCCACTTACAATTTTCTTGTCTCTATACTTAAAATCCATTGTACTTTAAACTTCCTTTCGTTCTAAAACTTAAAGTTATAATTATTGTGAATAATATAATTCATAAAAAATTTTGTCAACAATTTTATTTTATACCTATTAAGTCTATAGAATATCCACAAATTTAAAATAAAAACTCCAAATCTATAAAGACTTGGAGTCATAATTTTAATCAATTTGTATATTTTTTACTTTTTGTAGTTCAGCTTTTTTAGGAATTTGTATATTTAACACTCCCTTATCTAAGCTTGCCTTAATATTTTCTTCATCTACATCTTTAAAATACATTCTTCTTGAAACTTTTGACATCTTTCTTTCACGATGAATATAATTTTTAGATTCATTACTTTCATCAACCGACTCTGATTTTTCAGCTTTTAAAGTCAATTTTCCTTCATCAAATTCAATGCTTATATCTTCCTTTTCAAATCCCGGAAGCTCAGCTTCTACAGTGTACTCATTGTCATTTTCACTTATGTCTACCTTAAAAGATTCCACATTACTTCTCTTTGATGGAAACTCTTCATTAAAGAATGAATCCATCATGTTGTAAAAATCTTCAAAACCCCTATTTTGTAATCCAAATCCATTTCTTCTAACTAAGTTTGTCATTTTAACATCTCCATCGATTTAATATTTAGCACTCTCTTATCTCAAGTGCTAAATTAATTATAAAATAAAAGTCAAAGAAAGTCAAATATATTTTTTACCTTCTTCGACCTTTATTTTTATTTTTTGATTTTTTCATACTTTTTTTCAATTTAATTAGTGTGCTTACTAAATCAAATGCAATGGTTAGAATTAATAGATAGTACACTACGCTGAGTTGTGTTTCATAAAAATACATTTTTAATATTGTACTTAGTAGAATCAAAGCTCCTGCATCAGTTATCACGCTTAGTGTAGTGATAAATTTACCATAATATACTTCTGATATTCTACTTATATCTCTTAAAACCAACATGAAAAATATTATTTGTAGTGCTTTTGTAAGTGCTTCTTCTGAACTCAAACTAGCATAGATTATACTCAAGAATATAAATAAACTAAATACAAACATAAATAGATATTCACCATTATTTTGAGTGTATCTTTCTTTTGAATAATATAGTTCATCTATGGAGAAATCTTTTACAAGAGAGCTCATCATTCTAATGTTCTTCACTCTTTCAGATATGAAACTGCTAAGCACTCCCGTTATAAAAACTGTCAGCAATAAATTCTTAGCTGAGTTTATAATTTCAGCCTTATTTTGAAATCCGCCAATAAATTTATAAATTATTGTAGCTAATATGATTTCTAAAGACATTATCTTCAAATATTTGAAAAATATCTCATAGTTTTTCCCTGAAATTAGCATATTTTGTTTGACTTCATACTTAGTTGAAAAATTATAAGGACTTCCAAGCGTCAATAGAAAATCTTCTAATTCTTCGTATGTATAATCCTCTCCCAATTTACTCTCTATTATTTCGTTTAAATCATTGGTCGCCGTTATAGAGTTTTCATAGCTCAAGTACTTTACCATTTGATTTATATATCTATCCAATAACTCCGATTTTTCTCTCATACTTCCTCCTAAATCGGATTATAACATAAAAAGGAGCCTTTCGGCTCCTATCTAATCTAATACATAAACTTTTACATTTCTTCTGCCAAACTTATTTGCTTGAGCATTTGTACTGTAAAATAAATCTATTCTATTTCCTTTAATTGCCCCACCTGTATCTTCTGCTACAGCATATCCATAAGTTGGGAATCCATCCATTGACTCTATATATAATTTTGAGCCAAGTGGTATAACTCTTGGGTCTACAGCTACCGCACCAACTCTTGCTCTTGTTCCCATAGCTGTCTTTGAACCGGCTGTTGGATCATATGCTGTAGCTTGCATAACTATAACTTTCTTTACATTTCTTCCTTGTAAGGAAGCAGATTGATCTTCTTTAGGTTTATCTTTAGTACCTTTTTCAACAATGGCATTAACAGGTTCTTGAGATACAACAGAATTTATTATATCTATTGAAACCATTTGACCATTTACAAAAGTATGTTGTACTGTGTCAGTTTTCTTACCAACTACACCTTGTTGAATAACTTTTTCTTCTCCTTTAAACATTTCAGAATTTTCTCTTACTTCTGTTTCAAAAGGTATATCTGTTTGCACATCAAAAGTTTCTCTATTAACTCTCTCTATAATTATTAGAGTTTCAGGCTTAACCGGTGTATTCATAGCTGGTGTAACAACGTCATCTGCATCTACGCTTATCTTTAAATTCTTAAGTATTTCTCCGACATTATCCCCTATGGCCTTTACTGATTTTGATTCTGCACCATCTTGAAGCTTATAGTTCTTTGGTGCTTTTATTATTATGTCCATATTATCAACAAGCTTTGTATCTAAACTTGGTTCAACAACTTCTTTGTCTTTTAATTCTATACCTTCATTTTCTAAAAAGCTTCCTACTGTCGATGTATATGTCACTACTTTACTTTCTTTTCCATCTATAATAAGACTTACTTCCTTGCTCATTATAGTGTTAAAACCTAATGTGAATGTTGAAGAAAGAATTATTGCTCCCATTACAAAAGTTAGGGCTTTCTTCTTCCACTCTCCATGATTTAAACTCATAACTCCTCCTACTCTAAAACGGTTACTGATTTGTAAATTTTGTAATCATTTTGTAACTACTTTCTGACTTTGTTAGTATATAGGAGTTTTATAAATTTGTCAATAATTTGTAACCTTTTAAATTTTTTTGAATATCTGTCCCAAAAATTTATTTTAATTCTCAAATTTTCTGATATTATTTGTAACTATTTCCCAAAAAACACAATAATTATTCTTACAAATTAATTTTTAATTAAATCTCACTCACACCTCTTTTTTAACATTTGTATAAATGTGTAGGTAAGTTTAGCTGTGAATCCCCAAATTATTTTGTCTTTATATCTATAAAAATGAATTTTGTCAGTTCCTCTTTTAAATTTATAATTCTTTCCATTTGGAATTAAGTCGTACGGAAAATCTTCTGAACTCTTAACTTTTAAATCAACTTCGTATATATCGGGTTCATTCTCTAAAAAATAACTAAGTGGAACACAGAATATTGAATCCACTTCATCACCACTTGGGCTTATTTTAGTTGCATCTAAATTCAATTTCCCAATTGTAGAATAAATTATGGCATTATATGGATTTACTAAATAGTCTCCCTCTGATATCACTTCAACCCTATCTTTTGTGATGCATAATTCTTCAGAGGTCTCTCTTATAGCCGCTTCAACTGGATTTTCTCCGTCTTCTATCTTACCACCCGGAAAGCTTATCTCCCCAGGCTGATTTCTCAGTTCTTTACTTCTAACCTCATATAATAAATGTATTTCATTTTCAACTTCTATTAGTGGAATTAAGACACTATAACTATTTTTCACTTCTATCGGTTTTGGTTCATAGCCTTTAAATACTTCTGATATATCTTCTAATTTCATCTTAACACCTTATTCATTAAAATCTTGATGTTGAATGCACTCAATAACTCTTCCGGTAATTTTTCAAAATCGCCTCTCGCTTTTAAAATAGCGCTTAGCTGTTCAATATCGTATATCTTTAAGTACTCTATGTTGTGCTTATTGGCAAAGTATTCAAACAATCCCGTCAAAACTTCTGAATATTTATAGTTGCTTTCAAGTTTCAAATTGGCAGCTATAGATGGTATGAATTCTTCATAGAATTTTCTATACTCTGACTCAAATTGAAGATTTGAATATTCCTTGACCTTTTCAAAATATAGTTCTCTTAAAAGCTTGTCAGCTTCAACTTCATCAAATGGTTTCACATAGTATTTTTTGCCCAAAAGTCCCTTGAATTTCTTATACGTATCAAAATACCCTATTCTCATAAGTTCATCTGATTTATTTGGATTGAAGTCCATAGTTTCAACATATTTTTCACTCGGAGCAATCACTATTGCATCGCTTGGCATTATCATATTTCTAAAATCATTTGGATTTGCCCTTATAATAACTGGTCTCATTCCCAATCGTTCAACCATATTATATGGAATTTGATTTGCAAAACCACCGTCTAGATATGCCTTGCCATTTATTAACTCTCTCTTAAAAATCGGTAAGTAACAAGATGCTATTATATAATCCCTGAGCTGTCCCTTTGGAATATCTTCAACAAACTTCTCTTCAACAACTCTATCAGTTAAATTTATAGTCACAAGACCAAATTTTAAATCAGAATTTCTTACTTTATCTTCATCTATGTATTTGTAAACAAAATTTCTAAGTGGCTCAATTGAAATTCTCTTGCTGTTTAAATTATCAATTAACTTTTTAAAACTATGAAACATATTGTTTGTTTGCTTTTCTGAAACTATCTGAGCAATCTCTTTATTATCATAATAATCTGAAAGCCCCGTATTTCTCCAAGCTTCCATAGCCACGTTAGCTTCTCCCATAGCTATCATAGCTCCATTTATCGCTCCGATTGAAGTTCCAACTACTGCATCAAACTTATATCCAAGTTCCTTTAACGCAAAATAGGAACCTATTTGATAGGCTCCTTTTGCTCCTCCACCTTCTAAAACTAATCCAAGCATAATTCTTCGTTCCCCTCAATTAGTTAAGTTCGCTTGTACAATGAGGACATCTTGTTGCATCAATAGCAACTTCACTCTTGCAATAAGGGCAAGTTTTTGTTGTTGGTGCAGCTTCTTCCTCTTCTTTTTCAAATCTCTTTTTAACTCTATTAATCTGTCTAATCATAATAAAAATTACAAGTGCAATTATTAAAAGTTTAAAACATTGCCAATAAACGCCCCTAGTCCCATAACTGGAGCTCCTGCTTCTTTAGCTGCAGCAAGAGTAGCATGCTTTGAACCGTCAAGAGTTATGAACATATCGTCAAAATTAATACCACCTGTTATATATGCGATTACAGGCATGATTACATCATCTACTAATGAAGTTACAATTTTACCAAATGCTCCACCTATTATAACCGCAACAGCAAGATCCATTACGTTTCCTCTGGCAATAAATTCCTTAAATTCCTTTACAAAACTCATTTGTCTCTCCTCTCTAACTTTTTCAACTCTACATTGTTATCCTTTATAAGTTTTAGAGCATAGTCATCCACTCTATATGCATCTCTGTAGTATATGGCAGTTATTCCGGCTTGGATTAGAGCTTTTGTACAATTTAAACACGGAAAGTGAGTGACATATGCAGTACAACCTTTTACACTTATACCCTCTTTTGCACAATATAAAAGAGCGTTCATCTCAGCATGTATTGTTGCAATGCAATGTCCATCTCTCATAGTATGTCCTATCTCATCACATTGTGGATTACCGGCTAACGAGCCATTGTATCCTGTAGAAACAATTCTGTGCTCACTATTTACTATTACACAACCCACAAATGCTCTGTCACAAGTTGATCTAGTAGCTACCATTTCTGTTATTTCTAAAAAATATTCATCCCAACTTTTTCTCATTTCGCACCCTTTGCAAGCTTATCTGCAAGTTCGTTAAACTCCACCCCAGTATGTGCTTGCACCTTTATAAATTCTACTGTTATCTTGTCCTTTACACTCGAATAAAAATCTCTGTACTCCTGAGTTGATTTCTTGTTTGCCTTCCAACTTCCAAGAGCCCAACACTCTATGCCCATGTAGTCGTAGTGAAGATATATTTTTTTATATCCAAGCTCTAAAGCTCTTTCAATTGCAACTTTAGAACCCATTATCTCTCCGGCAACATTTCTCATTGAAGCATCTTCTACTCCGAAAAATCTCTTGCTGTCAGTTTCTATTACATTCACTCCGTCAGTCAGTACAATTCCATAAGAGTAGCTTTTTTCATTCTTGTCATAAGAACCGTCAACATAAGCTATTATCTCTCCATCAGATATAGAACTCACTATTTCTGATTTACTATCTATCTTTTTTTCTACATTAGTTTCTCCACCTATAAAGGCCTCTGCTTCGGAAAGTGTTGGAAATTTTTTATATATTGCTCCGCCAAACCCAATCACTTGTCTTTTGCACTCATCCCAAGTGGTGAATACTCCCGTCTGTCTTCCTTTTTTTACTGCGTAATAATTCATAATACTCCTAAATTTTATTTGTCTTATTTTATTATATTAACCTTTATTATACAACACTTAAGGTTTATGATATACTTAAAACAAATAAAAGGGGGATAAAATGAATCAAAATCAACTCGAACAAATGAAATCTAAAGACGGATTTATCGCCGCTCTTGACCAAAGTGGTGGATCTACTCCAAAGGCACTTAGACTATATGGAATTGAAGAAAGTAGCTACAATAGCGAAGAAGAAATGTTTGAACTTGTTCATGAAATGAGAACAAGGATTATAAAAAGTCCTGCTTTTAACGGCGAAAAAATCCTTGCTACAATACTTTTTAAGAGAACAATGAACTCTAAAATTGATGGAGTTTACACTGCAGACTATCTATGGAACGAACTTGGAATAGTTCCTATTTTAAAAATTGACGAAGGTCTAGCTGAAGAAAAAGACGGCGTTCAACTTATGAAAGAAATGAAGAGTCTTGATGAACTTCTTGAAAATGCAAAAGAACGTGCTATCTTCGGTACAAAGATGAGATCAGTTATAAAAGAACTTAACCTTGAAGGAATAAAAGCTGTAGTTGCTCAACAATTTGAATATGCTAAAAAAATCATGGCAGCTGGATTCGTTCCTATCATTGAACCGGAAGTGGATATTCACTCTGAAAAGAAAGCAGAAATAGAACAAGCTCTTCACGATGAACTAAAAGCTCAACTTGAAGTTTTAGATTCTGATGCAAGACTTATGTTCAAACTTACTCTTCCAGAAAAGAACGACCTTTATGAAGACCTATACGACTTCGAACAAGTTGTTAGAATAGTTGTACTTTCAGGCGGTTATTCAAGAGAAGAATCTAATGCAAGATTAAAAGCTAATCATAGATTGATAGCTTCTTTCTCAAGAGCACTTTCTGAAGGATTAAGAGCTGACCAAACAGATGAAGAATTCGACACTATGCTTCAAGCATCAATCGATTCAATCTTCGATGCATCTGTAAATAAAAACTAACTAAAAAAGAGAGGTTACCCTCTCTTTTAATTTATTGTGGATTTTTTAGCCTCTGTAACATCATCATAAGCATTTCTTACATCTACAAACTCTTTAAACTCTAAGTAAGTCCTAAATAATGTGGACCTTTTTTCAAACTCATCTCTCGATTCAGGTAATGGTAAATTTCTATATCTGTTGTAGAGCTCTTCTAATCTATTAATTATAGTGTCTGTTAGTTCAGCCTCACTATTCTTTTCATTTTGTAAAATCATCAATTCTGCAAGGCCTGTTCCCTGTGTAAACTCTTGAGGCATATACTTTAAGTTTTCAAACATACGTCTTAAAATTCTAACTTGCTCAACACGCATAGTCCAATAACTCATTAAGTCCGCACTTTCTTCATAAAACATATTTTCTCTCTCATTTCTCAGCAATGTCTCTGCCAACTTGAGGTCATTGTCTAAAATATTAAACACAACTTCACCTTTCATCAAAGGGATATCTTGTGTAATATAATTCGCATAGTGAACTAAAATAGACCTTATTTTTCCATCTATCTTATCCAAAACTTCTTGCAGTTCTTTTGATACAGATGGAAAATATAAATTGGCCACAATTGCAAATCCTGAACCAATGATCATGAGTGCAATCTCATTTAATATCAAACCCAATTCCACACCATTTGATAACAACAAGTGAGTTACAAGAACACTTGATGGTCCAAGTCCTATATCAATTTTTAACAACAATGAAATTGGCACAAATAAAATTAAATACAATACATACGCCCAAAGATTATAACCCAAGAACATAAAACACATACTTCCTATTCCCAAGGCGAGTATTGCCGATGCCATTCTATTTATAACGCCTTTATAAGTTGCCTCTCTAGTGTCCATAACACTTAATATTGCTATTATTGCCGCAGCTGAAGAAGATTTAAGCCCCAATAATTCTGCTATAAACAAAGATATTCCCGCCGCCAAAGCTATCTTTATAGTTTTTAATCCTATTATATTCATAAACTCACCCAGACTTTATTTACCCTTTGAGATTGAGTTTACACAAATTTTAATCCAACATCCCATACTCCTTTATAAAGAGTTCATTTGCAATTTCAAGTTTTTTATAAAATTCATCATATTTTTTACTCAAAACTCTCATATTTGGAATAAATACATCATAAAATCCATTTTCCTGATTAAAAGATTTAAAACTTTCCATTAACTCATAGCCAATTGAACTTTTATATTCATCAGACTTTCTATATTCTAAATAAGCTTCTATCTGTTCTCTATTATCCAAAAAATTCTCAGGCTCTTCAATACTTTTAATAGTCTCATTTTCCGCTCTCTGAAGAATTTCCATATTTGGCGTATTTTCTAAAAACTTATTTAATTTATCAGAAACTGTAAAGTTTGGCATATTATCTAAAAACTCCATGACTTTTTCATAAGCTCTTTTCTGTTCTTCCGTTACAACTTTTATCTCAAGAAACTTTGAAAAATGTAAATATAAATATCTTCCGTAGTGCCCCGGAAATTTTTCGATCAACATTTCTGAAATATAACTATTTTTCTCTAAAATGTTTAATAGTTCTTCAATCTCCTCAAATCTAGAACCATTTGATAGTTTGTGAAGTAGTTCAGCTCGAATAGATTGGTTTTTTAATTCCAAATCCTTCTTTATTGAAATTTCATCTAACTTTTTCTTTCCGTGCTTTAAAATCTCTCTTATTTCTTCAACTTGTAAATTCAATTTTCTATACACATAGATATCTCTTAGAATTTTTACATCTTCTTGTGAATAATCTCTATATCCGTTTTCTAATACTTTGGGGCTCACAAGTTCTTTCTCAGTATAATACACAATTGCCTTTTTAGTAAGTCCAGTAATTTTTGCAACTTCATTTATTAACATACTATCACCTCTATCTAAATGATAATCTCACCTCTAATGTATCAGTCAACTAAATATTTTCTTTGTTATCTTGTATATTTTAAATTATAATAATCTTGAGGTGTTTATGAAAAATCTTAAATTAAAATATATTTTAACTCAATCAATTTTTTGGATGTTGATGGCTTGTCTGACTTCATACATCAATGTTATCTTGACCGGTCGTGGAATAAGTGTTTCAAATATCGGAATAATAGCAGCACTCGGTAGTGTGATTGCTGCTTTCTTTGGTCCATTTATATCTCAACTATGTGAAAATTCAAAGAGCAAAACTGAACGTGAATACATGCTGATTGTAATTTTAATTTCAATTATAGCTCTAGTACTTTCACTATTGTTTCGCAGCCCAATTATCACAGTACTTATTTTAATTTTAATTCCCAATGTGTTGGTTCTATCTCTTCAACCATTGCTAAACAGTCTTGGAATGAATTATATGCAACTTGATAAAAATATAGACTTTTCAAAAGCTAGGGGGATAGGAGCTTTTTCGTACGCAATATGTTCTCTAATCCTTGGTAAAATGAGTGTTGGGAACTCTGATATGCCCATAATATTTTCAATCGTACTATTTGCATTGTTGTTCTTCATAATGCTATCCCAACCACACTTAGAAAATGTAAATTCATTACATACTTCAAGCGGAGCAGTCGAATCAGATATTCCCTTCTCTAAAAGAGAGGCTACAGCAGCTATCATTGGGGTTATTCTATTATTTGTATTCTATCAAATAAACCATTCATTTATGCTTCAAATAATGGAAAACTTGGGAGGAGATTCATCTCACATGGGTCTTGCCTTTTCAATAGCGGCATTTTCCGAAACAATAGCAATGTTTGCTCTACCAAAAGTATTGGGGAAATATAATCTAATAAAATTATTCAAATTTTCAGCAGTTATGTTCATCGCAAAAGGTATCTTGACTTATTTTGCCCCAACCGTTGGAACACTTCTTGCTGTTCAAGTTTCTCAAGTTGTAGGATTTGGAATTTTCACTCCTGTTTCAGTTTACCTATTCAGTAGAAAATTCCCACCATCTATGAGAATTAGAGCACAAGGATATCTTACAAGCTCCATCACGCTCGGCGGTGTATTTGGATTGTTAATCGGCGGAATATTAGTTGAAAATTTAGGAATAGGAAATACAATTTTAATTTCCATGCTCTTTGCCCTAGTAGGCACTGTATCTATTTTTACAATCAAAAATATAAATCAAAAAAGGTAGCGTGTAAAAATATTTTTACACGCTACCTTTTTTAATTTTGATGGTTACTTTATTTGATTATATTTTTTTCTCTCTTATAAACTCATTTCAAGCAATTTTCAATAAAAAAGAGTAATAAAAATAAAGCTCCTAAAATAAAATTTTTACATAAATATAGTCCCACCAATACCTATTGGTAAGTTGAAAGCATAGAATACTGCCATCAACGCTGTCCAGAATACTAAGAATGCTAATGAGTATGGAAGCATCATTGAAATCAAAGTTCCAAGTCCTGAATCTTCGTCATACTTTTGCATAAATACTACTATCATTGCAAAATAAGTCATAAGCGGTGAAATAATGTTTGTTGAAGAATCACCTATTCTGTAAGCAACTTGTGTAAGCGCAGGGGAGAATCCCATTTCAAGCAACATTGGTACAAAGATTGGTGCCATGATAGCCCATTTTGCTGATGCTGAACCCATAAACAAGTTTATGAATGCTGATAATAAGATAAATAATATTATCAGTGGTAATCCAGATAGACCTGCTGACTTAAGGAATGCTGCGCCATTGTATGATATGATAAGTCCTAAATTTGTCTTACCAAAATAAGCTATAAATTGTGCTGCGAAGAAAGAAAGTACAAGATATCCTCCCATTGATTTCATAGCTGATGTCATAGCCGCTACTAAATCATGAGTAGATTTTATCTTTCCTATAGTCTTTCCATATACAAGACCAGGGATTAAAAATAAAAGCATCATCGCTGGAATTAATCCATAATGTAAGAATTCATTTAAATCCATTTGTCCTGTTTTTTCGTTAAGTGATTGGAAAAGTGCTCCTTGTGGGAACATCAATACTCCCATTATGATTACATATCCAATAAGAGCAATCATTGCATTTCTTATACCTTTCACTTCAATATCTGTAACATTGTCAGCTGCTTCAGCTTCATTTATTGCTCCAACATATTTTCCTAAATTTGGCTCAACAATTTTATCAGTAACTATTGTTCCAACTACTGTTAAGAATATTGCTGATACTGCTAAGAAATACATATTTGATGTTACCGGTATTGTTGTGTCAATTTGAGCAGCTTTTAAAGCTTCATTTGTGATGTTAGTCAATAGTGGGTCAGTCGTACCTAAAATTAAGTTTGCTGAAAATCCACCACTTACTCCTGCAAATGCCGCTGCAAGTCCTGCTAATGGATGACGCCCTGCAAGACCAAAGATTAGTGCACCTATTGGAACTACTACTACATATCCTGCGTCTGAAGCTACATTTGACATAATACCTGCAAATACTACTATTGGAGTAAGTATTTTGGGATTTGCATTTAAAAGTGCTTTTCTTAAACCTGTGTTAAATAGACCTGTCCATTCACAAACTCCAACCCCTAACATTGCAACAAGTACTGTTCCAAGTGGAGCAAAATCTGTAAAGTTTTTAGTGGCTGAATTGAAGATATATCTTATACCCTCTGCATTTAATAGTGATACGGCACTCTTGGTAACCTCTTCCCCAGCCTTAGCATCGTAATATGTTACCGGTGCTCCATACTTTGCAACAAAATGCGAAGCAATTACTACAACCACCGAAAGAATAAAAAATATTATTGCAGGGTGCGGTAGTCTATTACCTATTACTTCAACACCTTTTAGAAATCCTTTGACTTCTTTTTTGTTGTTTGTAGATTTCATACTCTGCCTCCTCTTTTATTTATAATAAAATTATACAGGATATTGTTAACTCTTCATAGCATTTAAGTTAAATTTTATTTATAATATTTCAAATCTTCCTAAATAAGCTTTGATTGTAAGCTTTAATTTTTAAGAACATTTTTTATATCCACTTTATTCTCTGAAAGCAAAATTTCCTTGCACTTATTCCAATAATCAAATTTTCTGATATAATAAATTTGGAGGTGTTATATGACAGATTATAGTGCATTTGAAGTCATGGGCCCCATTATGGTCGGTCCGTCAAGTTCACACACTGCCGGAGCGTGTAAAATTGCAAACGTTGCCGTCGATATTGTGAGCGAAGGTTTTAATAAAGTTGAATTTCAACTTCACGGTTCTTTTGCACATACTTATAAAGGACATGGAACTGACCGCGCCTTAGTTGGTGGAATTCTTGGCTTTGAGCCGGATGACGACAGAATTAAAACATCTTTTGAAATTGCTGAAGAATCCGGATTAAATTATATATTTACTACTATAAATCTTGGTGAAAATTATCATCCAAATTCTGTAAAAATAATTTTTTCATATCCTGATAGAGATGAAGAATATGTAATAGGCTCTTCTATTGGTGGTGGAGCTATGAAAATTGTAAACATAAATGGAATTGCCATCGAGTTTAAAGGTGATTATTCAACTATATTACTTGAATACCCTGAGCAACGTGGTGTAATATCTTACGTCTCTTCACTGCTTACAGGAAATGATTACAATATTGAATCTTTAAATACTAAGAAGAATAAATTGACTAATGTTGTAACTTTAACTGTAGAAATTGATAAGCCACTTACAGATAGTTTAAAATCTGCAATACTCGGTGTCGAAAGATTTATAACAGCTAAATATGTGGAGGTATAGATGCTAAACACAGCTCGTGAAATAATAGATGTGTGCAATGAGAGAGGCATTAAAATCTACGACTTAGTTCTTGAGGAAGAGATTAAAAATTCTCATACCACTGAAGAAGAAATAAGAAAAAAACTTGACGAGGTAATTGATGTAATGTACTCCTCAGCAACTAAAAATTTAACTAATTCAGATGTAACTGAATACAAAATGATTGACGGATTTGCAAAGACTACTTATGAATATGCAACTTCCGGAAAATCTATAGTTGGCGACTTCCTTGCAAAAGCTATGGCAATGGCTTTTTCCACAAGTGAAGTAAATGCTTCAATGGGAAAAATCGTAGCTGCTCCAACTGCAGGCTCTTCCGGAATCATGCCGGCAATGTTGGTCGCCGCTTCTGAAAAATATAATTTTGATAGAACCACTATTCAAAACGGCTTCCTTACCTCAATAGGTATAGGTCAATTGATAGCAAAGTATGCAACTTTTGCCGGAGCCGAAGGTGGTTGTCAAGCTGAATGTGGTTCCGCTTCTGCAATGGCAGCTTCTGCCATTGTTGAAATGCTTGGTGGAACTGTTGAACAAGCTCTTCACGCTGCAAGTATCACAATCATTAATGTGCTTGGACTTGTATGCGATCCTATAGCCGGTTTAGTTCAATATCCTTGCACTTTCAGAAATGCGTCCGGAGTAATCAATGCATTTATCTCTGCAGACTTAGCTCTTGCAGGTATTGAAAGTTTAGTGCCATTTGATGAAGTGGTAATAGCAATGGGTGAAGTTGGAAATTCCATGATTGAAGCCTTAAGAGAGACAGGACTTGGCGGGCTTGCCGGAAGTAAAACCGGTCAAAAAATTAGAAGAGATTTCTTGAAAGAAGGAGATTAATATGACAGAAAAAAAGACTTTTAAATTAGGCTTAATTCCAAAACTAATCATCGCTATAGTTTTGGGTACATTAGTAGGCCTAAATTTACCTGAAGTTGTAACTCAAATAGCAGTTACTTTTTCATCAAACTTCGGTAAATTCCTAGGATTTATAATCCCATTAATGATTATTGCATTTGTATCTAAGGGCATTGCAGACTTATCTGAAGGCGCCGGAAAATTACTTCTTGCCACCGTAGGACTTGCTTATGCTTCAACTCTTATAGCAGGTACACTTTCTTACACTATGGCTAGTAATATATTCCCAAGTTTTATTTCAACTGAAATGGTTGATAAAATTCAATCAGCAAGTGAAAAAACTCTTGAAGCTTTCTTTGAAATTCCACTTAAACCTGCTATTGATGTAACAGGAGCTCTTGTTCTTGCTTTTATGATAGGTTTATGTGTATCAATTATTCGTCAACATGGAGATGGTGAAGGCTTTTATAAACTTATAAATGAATTCAATGCTATGATCAACTTAGTACTTGAAAAGGCAATCATACCTCTTCTACCATTCTTTATATTTGGTAACTTTGCAAATATGGCTTACTCCGGATCAGTATTTGCTATACTTTCTGTATTTATAAAAATCTTCGGCTGCATAATAGTGCTACATATTTTATATATTTGTGCTATGTTCATAGTTGCCGGAGCTTATAGTAAGAAAAACCCTTTTGCTTCTCTTAGAAAAGCAGTTCCTGCTTATTTAACGGCAATTGGTACTCAATCATCAGCTGCAACAATTCCTGTCAATGTTGAATGTAATAGAAAAATTGGTGTAACTAGACAAATTAGAGAATTTGTAATTCCTCTATCTGCAACTGTTCACCTCCCAGGTTCTATGATCACGCTTACTGCATGTGTATTCACATTACTACACATGTATGATATGCCTCATTCATATGCCCTTATATTAAAATTCATCGCCATCCTTGGCGTTGCAATGGTAGCTGCTCCAGGAGCTCCAGGCGGAGCTGTTATGAGTGCTCTTCCATTCCTACCTGTTGTTGGTATAGCTTCTGAATCACCACTTGCTTCAATCTTGATTTCACTTTACTTAACTCAAGATTCTTTTGGTACAGCGGCCAATGTTACAGGCGACAATGCTATATCAATGATGGTAGAAAAATTCTATTACAAGCATATAGTTAAACGTCCTATTCCAACAGAAGAAGACTAATTAGATTTCAAGAGAGGAGAAATTCTCCTCTCTATATTTTAGGAGGATACTATGACTTTTGAAAATTTAGAGGGTGTTCTTAACATCAATTTAGATAGTATATTGACTTTAGCCTTAGCATCAATCCTTTTATTAATCGGATATGGCCTAAAGAACAGGATTCATTTCTTAGAAAAATATTGTATTCCAGCTCCAGTTATCGGTGGATTTTTATTCATGTTCATAACTTGGTTGGGTCACACTTCTGGAAGTTTTGTTTTTAATTTCGAAAACGTATTCCAAGACGTATTTATGTTAGCTTTCTTCACTACTGTAGGTCTTGGAGCAAGTTTTAAAATACTTAAATCAGGCGGAAAATTATTACTTATCTACTGGTTGTGCTGTGGTGTAATTTCTTTATTCCAAAATACCATAGGTATGACTATTTCTAAAATTGTTGGCCTCGAAGCGCCTTATGCTCTTCTTGCCAGCTCAATATCAATGATTGGTGGACACGGTGCCGCTCTATCTTATGGTTCAACTTTTGCTGAAATGGGCTATGATATAGCTCCTCTTGTTGGCGCCGCAGCAGCAACTTTTGGTCTTATCTCTGCCGTTTTAATAGGTGGACCTCTTGGCAGAAGACTTATAGAAAAAAATAACCTTAAACCAGTTGATGAAAATTTCGACGAGTCAGTTACTTCTATAAATGCTACTCACGTTTCTTTAAACAGCCTTGACGTTATAAAAAATGTAGTTGTGATAATCGTATGTATGGCAATAGGTAGTATAATATCCGGTAAAATCGGAGAGCTTATCGATATGTCATTCCCAACATATGTTGGTGCTATGTTTGTAGCGGTAATTGCCAGAAATTTAAACGAAAAACTTAACTTATACAAATTCAGCTACCCAGTAGTTGATGAAATTGGAAATGTAATGTTAAACCTTTATCTTGCGCTAGCTATGATGACTTTAAAACTTTGGCAACTTTCAGACCTAATAGGAGGCGTTCTATTAGTAGTAGTTGCTCAAGTATTATTTATGATGCTTGTAGCTTACTTTGTAATATTTAGAATATTGGGCTCAAACTACGACTCAGCTGTTATGTGTGCAGGACTTTGTGGTCACGGCTTAGGTGCTACACCATCTGCTATAGTAAATATGACAGCAGTAAACGAAAGGTATGGAATGTCTAGAAAAGCTATGATGATTGTTCCTATAGTTGGAGCATTCCTTGTAGATATAATCTACCAACCACAAACTATTTGGTTCATTAAAACTTTCGTACAAGCTCTACATTAATAGTTAAAACCAACAAACTTAACCCGCCGAAAAATTCGGTGGGTTTTTAATTGCTTTAAGTTATAATATAATTAGGTGATTATATGGAACTAACGGAAAAATTTGAAGTAGATGATTGTAAAAATAAAATTTCATACAATATAATCCATGGCGATATTCCCATCAAAATGTCTCCGGATTTAGTCGATGCCATAAAGTACTTACTTTGGTACGTTCCTGATATTGCATCAATTCAATCTCGTGACAATGAATTGGTTTCAAATGTTTTATATGATGATTTTACTTTTTTAGAAATTATGAAATATATGAAGCTAAGAGATGAAGATGTCTGGTTTGCAGATGAAATTCCAAAAGCAATTGAAGAAATTTATAGACACAGCGTATGTACCAATTCTCAAAAAATTGTAATGACCAAGGGTGAAAATGAAACTAAAACCAGTGCCGTTCTAAGACATATAAGAAATGCAATTGCCCATGGTTATTTTAATATCGTAGAAAATTTAATTGTTGGGTTTGACTATAAACCTGTAAATAAATATGAAGAAAAATGCACTGCTTTTTTTAAAATAGACCCTACAAACTTGCTGATGGCTCTTAAAAGTTTGGACAATGAGCTAACTTCAACACAACTGGTTACTTTGGCTCTTAAAAACAATGGTTACCACGTTGGTAAATATGAAGAAAATTTTGAAACAAGCGAAAGATTTGATTTATATGCTCGTAAAGGCTCCCAAAAATATGCTATCGAGCTCAAATCTTATAATGCTCAAGAAAAAATACATCATCAAGACGTTTTGGATATGATTGCAAGTTTCGAGGGAATGTTTCGAGATTTAAAAACTGTTTTAGTAATAAACTCTTCATTTTTGCTTGAAGAGTCAAAAGATGAATTATTAAAACATGACGTAATAATCTTAGACGTTAAGAATATTAAAAAGATGCTAGCCGGCAGAGATATGCTCTCTGAAATTGTAAGAGATAATAAAATTAAATAATTTTGGACATAAAAAAAGATAGTTACTCATTTATATGACTTAACTATCTTTTTTATACTTCACATTCCATCCAACTGTACATTTTTGGTTCTATCACTGTCTATCAACTTCCTCTCTTTAACCTTACTTTTTCATCTCGTTTAAAATATTTTATAGTCTACTTTAATTTTTAATCTAAGGTCAACCAATAATTCTTAATACTCCATTGCCAAAAACCCTACTCTTAAGTTTTTGTAGAGAACTAAGTCTTACCACTTAACATACTACTTGCGTTCAATCTATATAAACGCCTTCGCGATTTTTAAAAGTTGGATGGAATTGTAAAGGTTCAACATCGGCTCGGTATAAAGTATTATTTTATCTTCCGATGTATTATTAATATACCCATCGTTTTTACTATTAAACATTTTTTTCAAACTTTTTTTATTTTTTTCAAATTAATTTTTTGAAAAATATTTTTTCATTGTGTAAAATATTTTTTGGTGATTAATATGAATTTTTTTAGATGAGGCTATAAATCTTGCTCTTAAATCTATTGAACATGGGGATATCCCCGTTGGTGCAATTGTTGTAAAAGACAATAAAATAGTTGGTCGCGGATACAATCAAAAAGAAAAAAGGCTGATGCATCTGCCCATGCTGAGTTATTAGCTCTCCAAGATGCGGCTAAAAATCTTGGAACTTATCATCTTGAAGATTGTGAAATTTATTCAACCCTTGAGCCATGTTGTATGTGCGCAGGTGCAATAGTTAATTTTAGGATAAAAAAAGTATATATAGGTACACGAAATCCAAGATTTGGGTGTTGTGGCAGCAACTTGAATCTGCTTGATTCTGTTTTGAACCATACAACTGAAGTGGAATTTTTAGATGATGCTAAATGCTCAAAAATCATCTCCGAATTTTTTAAAGGTTTGAGAAAAGATAAATAGTTAAATAAACTACACAAAATATTATCTTTTTTAAATTAAATATCTCATTTAAAAAGCGAATAACACATTATCAGTTATTCGCCTTCTTATCTCTTATTTAGTAAAATCTTAAGTAAGTTCTATTTAATTTATCTCTGATTTTCTAGAGGAACCTTTTTCTCCAAAATTTTCTTTGCAACTATTGCACAAATATACCCCAAAGCTACTCCACCGAGTACATCTGTTGGATAGTGGACAAACAAATACAATCTTGTAAATCCCATCAAAATTGCAAAACTAAGCAGTATAATTCCATTCTTTTTATCATAAAAGAGCACTGAGAATGCTGTTGCAAATGCTGAATAGGTATGTCCTGATGGAAAAGAGCCATCTATTAATGGATTAACCAATATTTTTCTGCCTATTGCATTATAAGGACGCACTCTGTGTATTAGAGGTTTTAGTATAAGGTTCCCCAGTATTGCTGAGAGTACTAAACTAAGTAATATATTAAATCCTATTCTTCTTGTCTTTTTAAAGATTGAAAAACACAATCCAATTAAAATAAATATGGCTCCACCCGTTCCAAGTTGAGCCATAATTATTGAAATTCTATCCAAGACAGGATTTTGCAAAGTCTCTATTGCGTTTAAAATGCTTAGCTCCACTTATCTTTGATTTTCCTCATCTACCCATTGTTTGGCTTCTTCTACCGATTGTTCTGTTGGAGTTTCTACTCCTGTTTCTGAATCTTTTTCTTCAGATTTTGCATATACATCTGTAGCAGGTCTTTCTTCGTGATTTATTTCTTTAGCTTGTTCTAAATCTGCTACGATTTCTTTTTTTCTTTGTTCTGACAATGTGCTCATTTCTTCAAATTTATTTTCTGACATAATATCCTCCTACTTTACTTTTACTTTCTTACTTTATCATGTATACCCACTTGTGCAAAAAATAATTGGGTATAATATATTAATCGACAAGACAGGAGGAATTTTATGATAAAGACAATTGTCTCATACGTTAAAGAATATAAAATATATTCCCTACTTTGTCCTATTTTTGTTGTCATAGAAATTACAATGGATGTTCTAATACCTTATTTAATGAGTTTAATAATTGACAAAGGCATCCGTTTGGGTTCAAGAGATGACATTATGAAATATGGAATATATTTAATTATCACCGTTGTAATAGCATTTCTAAGCGGAATGATTTCAGGCTACTTGGCCACTAAGGCATCTGCCGGTCTCGCTAAGAACTTAAGATTTGCAATATTTAAAAACATACAAGACTTTGCATTTGAAGATATAGAGTCATTTTCTACCGGTTCTCTTATAACAAGAATGACAACCGATGTACAAAATATTCAAGCTTCTTATCAAATGGCAAACAGACTCGCTCTAAGAGCACCACTTCTACTTATCTTTGCCATGATTATGAGTTTTAATATACATTTTTCTCTATCTCTTACATTTATGTTCACCTTTCCCGTTTTAATTCTTGGATTGGCATATATCATCAGCCATGCCCATCCTCTTTTTGTGAAAATTTTCAAAACCTATGACGATTTAAACACAATGGTTTCAGAAAATCTTTTGGGGATTAGAGTGGTTAAGAGTTTTGTTAAAGAAGACCATGAAATTGAAAAATTCCATAGCCTTTCAAAAAAATTATTCAGACTGTATACAAAAGTTTCTAAATTGATGGCTTATGCCATGCCTATAATGATGCTTTCAACTTATGTTGCCTCTCTTTTAATTGCATATTTTGGAACTGGTCATATCTTGGAGGGCACTCTTACCACAGGACAGCTTGTAAGTCTTATTAATTATGCAGTTCAAATTCAAATTTCTCTTATGATGTTATCTTTTGTAGTAGTTCAATTCATCATTTCGAGAAATTCTGCAGAAAGAGTGGTTGAAGTTCTAAACACCAAGACCGGCCTTGATAAAAATATTGATGGGTTAACCGAAGTAAAAGACGGCAGTATAGAATTTAATGCTGTTTGTTTTTCATACCTACACGACAACTCAAAATATGTTTTAAAAGATATTAATTTTTCAATCTCTTCTGGAGATAGCGTGGGGATAATAGGCCCAACAGGCTCTTCAAAATCGACTTTAATAAGTTTAATTCCTAGACTTTATGATGCTGATTGCGGTGTCGTGTCCGTCGGAGGGATAAATGTAAAAGATTATAATTTGAAAAATTTGCGAGATGCTGTGTCAGTCGTGTTGCAAAAGAACACTCTGTTTTCAGGTTCTATCTTGGACAATTTGAAGTGGGGAGATGTAAATGCTACCTTAGATCAAGTTCAAGAAGCTGCAAAGCTCGCTCAAGCTCATAATTTTATTATGGATACAGAAAATGGTTATGACACAAAAGTTGACCGTGGCGGTGCAAATTTCTCTGGTGGTCAAAGACAACGTCTTAGCATTGCAAGATCACTTCTAAAAAATCCTAAGATATTAATTTTAGACGATTCGACTTCCGCTCTTGATAATGAAACTGAAAAGAAAATAATAGATGGATTGAACAAATTCAGACCTGACCTTACCAAGATAATAATAAGCCAAAGAATTAATTCTTTAAAAAATACAGACTATATCTTAGTAGTTGACAAAGGGCGAATAAATAAAATTGGAACTCATCAAGAACTTTTAGATACAAATGAGATATACCAAGATATAGCCAAAACTCAAATAGGAGGTGACTTTGATGCATAGGAATAGACAAGCTCGTGGAAAGATTAACACCCCTGAAAACAAAGCGGCTTTCTTAAGGCTTATGAAGATACTATTTAATGAATCTAAAATTAAATTTATAACTATCATATTGCTTGTGTCCATCGGCTCTGTAGTTTCTGTTGCACAATCTATATTCATCAAGACTTTAGTTGATGATTATATAACTCCTATGTTAAATACTAAAGCACCTGACTACTCACCGCTTATTAGACTGATACTTCTATATGCATTTATATTCCTCATGGGAACTTTCTCAACTCTGTTAGCTTCTCGACTTATGATAAATATAGCCGAGAAGATTATAAGAGATCTTAGAAACAGTATGTTTGAGCACATGGAAAAATTGCCTATTTCATTCTTCGACCAAAACTCACACGGCGACCTAATGAGTAGATACACAAGTGATACTCAAGTTTTGGAACAGATGCTTACCAACGCACTTCCAAACTTCTTTTCATCACTGCTCACGCTTATAGTTATCATAACAGCTATGATACTCTCCTCAGCAATGCTGTTCTTAGTGGTAGTGGTATGTATAATCCTATTATTCCTATCTATGAATTTCGTCGGAGGAAAGAGTTCTGTGTTCTTTACAAGACAACAAAACTCAATCGGAAAGACAAATGGATATATAGAAGAATTGATTGAAGGTCAAAAAGTTGTTAAAGTATTTTCTCGAGAAGATAAAGTTATAGAAGATTTTAAAATTTTAAATGAAGAATTAACTGAAAACACAATGCTCGCCAATAGATACTCTCTATACTTGCTCCCTATAATTTTTAATATAGGTAACTTACAATTCGCATTTATAGCAACAGTTGGCGGACTTATGACTCTTAGCGGAAACTATGGTCTTACCGTTGGTGGACTTGTAGGATTTTTGCAACTATCAAGATCTTTTTCAGGACCAATTAACAATATCTCTCAACAGATGAACCAAGTTATACTTGCGCTTGCAGGAGCTAAGAGAATCTTCGATTTGCTTGACCAAGAAGTTGAAATTGACGACGGAACTTATGAAATTGTCAGAGTTTGCGAAAAAGAAAATGGTCTTGAAATATGCTCCGAACGTACAGGACGTTGGGCTTGGAAAAACTCTGCAAGTGATGAAGATTTTATTGAAGTCAAAGGTGATATAAGATTTTACAATATAGACTTCTCTTATGATGGAGAGCATAAAATTTTAGACAACATCTCTCTATATGCTAAACCCGGTCAAAAAATCGCCTTTGTCGGCGAAACCGGTGCCGGTAAAACAACAATAACCAACTTGATAAATAGATTCTATGAAATAGACTCAGGCAAGATAACTTTTGATGGAATCAATATAAAAGATATTAAAAAATCACACCTTCGTAGTGCACTCGGAATGGTGTTGCAAGATACCCATCTATTCACTGGAAGTATCAACTATAACTTGAAATATGGTAGACCTGACACATCTGCCGAGAGAATTGTAGAAGCAGCAAAGAAAACTCAATCAGATGACTTTATAGAAAAACTTGAAAATAGATACGATACCGTAATCTCAGGTACAAATTCAGATTTATCACAAGGACAAGCTCAGCTCCTATCAATTGGACGTGCTGAAGTCTACAATCCACCTGTGTTGATATTAGATGAGGCGACATCCTCAATCGACACTCGTACTGAAAGACTTGTTCAAGAATCAATGGATGAAATTATGAAAGGAAGAACTACTTTTGTAATTGCACATAGATTATCCACTGTAAAAAATGCAGATGCAATAATTGTTCTTTCAAAAGGTAAAATAATAGAACGTGGAAATCACGAAGAATTGATGGCTCAAAAAGGAGTTTACTATCGCCTATACACTGGTGGTTTTGAAGAAAAAGAAGATTAAAAATAAACTCACACTTCATTAATACAGTTTTGTGTGGTAAATTTATCTAGTAACCTACAAATTAGTCTTGGACTTTTCCCATACGGAATCCAAGACTTTTTCTTTTCTATACTTCTGTTCCTTACAATCTTACCGTCATAAAATTTTAAATATCAATTACTTGTCTAAGTTCTTTGTAAAAGTTGTCCGTAATTACATAATTAGATATAATTACATATATTAAATAAAAGAAATTTGGAGGTGATTTTTTGAAAACAATGCAAGAATATAGAGCTTACTTAATTGTTATAGCAATTGCAATTTTGTTGCGTGTATTTGTTTTTCGTATATCTGTTGTCAGTGGACAGAGCATGGAAAATACTTTTCACAACAGAAATATACTGTTCTGTACTATTTTTGACAGGACAGATTTAAAACACGGAGATATAATAGTTTTCAAATCGCCAGTGGAAGATAAATTGTATGTAAAGAGAGTTATCGGACTACCAAAAGATGAAATCGAAATCGACTACGAGCATATAATTTTAAATGGAAAAATTCTTGAAGAACCTTATATAAAAGAAAAAACTAGATACTATAAAAATTCAATAAAATTAGAAAATAAATATTTTGTACTTGGCGACAATCGTGACAATAGTTCCGACTCACGCCATTTTGGAGCTATCACTCCCGATTCAATTGTCGCAAAAGTCAGATTCAAAATATTTTAGGAGAACCAATGAACAGAGAGACAACTTCAACACTAAAAAAACTGATGATATATATTCTTATCTATATAGCTCTTTCATCAGTCATAATTTACTTTAATATAAATAAAAGATATTTAATCTTTAACGCCGGCCTTTCATTTATACCTTATATTGTAAGCGGCTTTACTCTTTCCAAAAAGGACAGTGCGTTATTTGTCCTTTTAGGGCTTTTTGTGTCGGTTATCTTCTATCCAAATGCAATATATATGTTTACCGACTTCATACATATAAAAACTTCGGATTATTATAAAATTATCGGCGGCGAAGTAGTCTATGTAATGGAAGCTATAAATTGGATAAAGTTAGGCGCTGAAGTTTGTATAATAACTCTTTCTATGGTGCTAAGCTTTGAAAGTTTTATAAACATTCTAAAGATAATGAGATGCCGTGGTCATAAGATTGCCGAACTAATACTTTTAATTGTTGCATCAGCCGGCACTTCTTTAGCTGTCTACATTGGCAGATTTTTGAGATTTAACTCTTGGGATATATTTAAAATTCACACAATTGTATCTGATATTTTAAACAATATTTCCACAAATGATTATTATCTCTTAGGCGCTTTTGCAGTAATTCATTTTATAATAATGCTTACTCTTTTCAATATGAAACAAAACTAAAATAGGTGGTAATGTGATGTGTATTAAATTTATTCATAAAATAATATTTTCCGGCATTTCTGTAGCTATTTTAGCTATTTCAGATAATTCTTTGGGACTTCATATGTATGTACAATATAAAATAGATTATATTATATTATTTTTAGTGTTTTTTGGGATATCAAGTTTAATAAATGATATTTCTAAAATAGTAGAATATAAAATAAACGCAAATTCCAATACCCAGTTGAATAAAAAATATTAAAACACACACTTATTATTAAGTTTTAATATTTTTAAATTCTACTTTTTCTTTAGCAATAAAGCCATTAATATCAGCTTTTAATATATCTATGTCATTTTTAAGCTATGTATTTGCTCTATTTAAAGTGTCAGAATATAAATTAATTTTAGGTTTGACCAAATCAATATTTTTTTCTGAAAGAGAATAATTAATATTCTGATTCTTTAAATTTTGACTTTTGCGATCAACTTCCACCTCAAGACCTTTAATATCTCAAGTAGAAAATTTCTGCATATGCACTGAAAAAACTCCCATAAACACCTCTTAAAAAATTGTATAAAAAAGTTCGCGCAAACACTTTAAGAATGCACGAACTAATAAATAATCCTATTAAGAGTATAACACGGTATACTCTTGCTTCGCAAGAACCGTGTTATATAAATTGTTTTTTAGAATTCAACAGTACTGAATAAATTACTTTTTAGATCATAGGTATATATATTATTTAGTTGCTCATTAGATTGTAAAAAAACATCCAAAAATTATTCTCTTCATTTAACATTGCTACATTAACACTATTAACCTTAATTTTTTTATAAAATTTGGGTT
>NZ_JH165061.1:293431-305731 GCF_000227315.1 Peptoniphilus indolicus ATCC 29427
TTTACTCATTTAGTATATGTTAAAATGGAGAATGGAGGTTAAAATGTTATTTTGCTCACTTTCTAGCGGTTCTTCCGGGAACTGCCAATATATAGAATATAAAAACACAAAAATTTTAATAGATGCCGGTCATTCGGGTAAAAAGATAACTGAACTTTTAAATAGTATCGACAAAAAAGTAGAAGAAATTGACGCAATCTTTGTAACTCATGAGCATTTAGACCATGCTAAAGGCGTTGGGGTGCTTTCTCGTAAACACAACATAAAAGTTTTTTCTACTATAGAAACCATGCGAGCTATGCAACCTGTAACTAAAGAAATAGCTGCTGAAAATGCCTATACTTTTATAAATGGTCAGCCTTTTCAGTTCAAAGACTTGTTCATCCAACCAATGCAATCTTTCCACGATTGTAGTAACGGAACTTGTTTTATACTAAATGGTAATAAAAAAATAAGTGTAGTCACAGATACCGGATATATAAATCCTGATTTGCTAAACTCAATGGAAAATTCAGATATATACTATTTAGAATCAAACCACGATTATGAAATGCTGATGAACGGAAGTTACCCTTGGAGTTTGAAAAGTAGAATTTCTTCAACTCGAGGCCACCTTTCAAATGACAATGCGGCAGAAGTTTTAAACAGATTAATCAAAAAGAAGAATGAAATTGTAATGTTGTCTCATCTATCACAAGATAACAACACCCATACAATTGCTTCAAATACAGTACGTAATCTTCTCCATCAAAACTCAATAATAGACGGAGTAGATTATACTTTAGAGGTATCTCCTCGTGATGAGATTTCTCTACATGAAATTTAGGAGGAAAAATGAATATACTATTAACAAATGATGACGGGTATTTTGCACCCGGTATAAAGGAACTTGCAAGACAACTTATTGCAGAAGGACACAACATTACAATTGTCGCTCCTACTCAAGAAAATTCAGGCAAAAGCCATTCTATAACTCTACGTGAAAAACTTGTTGTATCTCCTGTTACAATAGATGGAATAGACGCTATGTGCTATTCAGTTAGCGGGACTCCTGCAGACTGTGTAAGAGCTGCTCTAAATATACTTGATACAAAATTTGATTTTTGTTTCTCAGGCTGTAACTTTGGATACAATGCCGGAATGGATATACTCTACTCTGGAACTGTTTCTGCGGCAATTGAAGCCAATGTCTTTGGCATAAATTCATTTGCGGTTTCAGCTGAATTTTTAAAAGAAAACACAAATTATGAAACAGCTGCAAAAGTTGCAATAGAAGTATTCAACAAGGTTCATAAATCTCTTGATAAAGTTCAAGTTGTAAATATAAATGTACCATCTGTTGAATATTCAGAATTAAAAGGCATAAAGGCAGCTAAAATTGGTGGAAATGTGATGGATAAGTATACAAAGGTTCAAACTGAAAATGGATACACTCTTTCTCTAAGCGGAAGAAATGAATACAATTGCCCTGAAAATACTGACAGATATCTTCTTTCAGAAGGATATGCAACTGTAACTCCACTTTTATATAATTTAACTGATATCGAACTACTAAAAAACATCAGTGAAAAATTATAGAGTCTTTGACCATAAACTATTTAAAAATTAGATTTTTTATAAAACAAAATCAACTTTTTATTAAATCATAGAAAGTTGATTTTTAATCTCTAAAGCCAATTACTTATAACTTTGAAAAGTAAATATTTCCTTTACATTAAAAATCCGTTTAAAATGAACTATTGTTTAATATGTTACCAAAAATTTATAAAAATTTTTTCTCTTATATTTTCCTTATATACTAGCTTTTAATTCTAAGAATTGTGCTCAGCATATTTTAATTAAATATTTTTTATTATTTTTGTTCTACTCACATTTTATAACTGTTAAATTTTTATTATTTAATTCCATAATTCCTTTACTTATGTAAGCATTATTTTGTAAGCATTCCACTTAAAACCTTTAATATTACTAACTCTTATGTGTTTTTTATTGTAATTTTAAAACTTTAATGATATGCTCAATAATATAAAATTTTAATATATTTAGGAGGACATTATGAAATATTTAAAATACTTAGTGGCTGAAAAAAGTGCGTTTTTTATTGGTGGAGTTGCCGCTGCAATGGTAGCTAAAAAAGTTTTAAAGAGCAAATCTCTACACAACTTAGCAGTTAGTGCTGTTGCCGGTGGTATGAAAATTCAAAAAGAAGCTGGCTATAAACTTGAATCAATAAAAGAAGATGCTGAAGATTTAGTAAGACAACAAGAAGAATCTGCTAAAGCTGAATGCAATTGTGATTGTGATTGCGAATAATATAATATGAAATTTCAAATCGCATGTAATTTAAATGGTTATCTGCGCTTAAAGTTAGGTCGATATACTCTTGATGAAGAAAAGTCATATTCTCTTTCTCATGAGATAAAAAAATACAGTGGAGTTTATAAAGTCAGTGCAAACCACATAACCGGTTCTGTACTAATAGAACATGATGCTGATGTCAATTCACTTATTGAAAAGCTAAAAAAAATAGATTTGGACTCTCTTGAAGAGGTCCCTTCTTATGAACGAGATGAGAGCACTGCAATAGGTGTTAAATTTAGACAAAAACTTTTGAACAAATTCTTGATTAGATTCATTGCAAGAAATCTAATTCCTAGACCCATTGGCAAAATAGTAATTATAAAAAGAGCCCTTGGCTATATAAGTAAAGGTTTCAATTCTCTATCCAAGGGCGAAGTCAATGTTGATGTTTTAGACGGTTCAGTTATAGGTCTCTCTATATTGAAAGGTCACTATGGCAATGCCGCTTCTATAATGTTCTTACTTGGAATTTCTGATGTACTTGAAGAATACACTAGAGAAAAGAGCAGAAACACATTATCGAGCGCACTGATATTCCAAGTTGATAAAGTTTGGATTAAAGGTAAAGATGGAGAACAATATCAAAAATCTCTTGTAGATGTTCAACTAGAAGAGCAAATCATCGTCCGTACCGGATCAATGATTCCTGTTGATGGAAATATAGTAAGTGGCGAATCTGAAGTCAATGAAGCAAGTATGACCGGAGAAAGTATGCCGGTTCAAAAAACAGTTGGCGATTCTGTCTTTGCAGGAACAGTGGTTGTAGACGGAGAAATTGTAGTTGCTGTAAAATCTCTTCACAGTGATTCTCGAATTCAGAGCATACTATCTATGGTCGAGGAATCTGAGGGATTAAAATCTGCAATTTCTTCTAAAGCTGCTCACTTAGCTGACAGAATTGTACCTTACAGTTTCTTGTTTTCTGCAATTGTATTTGCACTTACTCGCAGTTCAGAAAAAGCTCTTTCAGCTCTTACTGTAGACTACTCTTGTGCTATAAAGTTAGCGACTCCTCTGTCAGTTATTTCTGCAATAAGTGAGGCTTCTAACAACAGAATTATGGTCAAGGGGGGTAAATATCTTGAGGCTTTGAGTGAAGCTGATACTATTGTATTCGATAAAACAGGCACACTTACTATGGCAACTCCTAAAGTGGTTAAAGTTATACCTTTTGGAGATTTCACAAGAGACGAAGCACTTAGATTGGCTGCTTGCCTTGAGGAACACTTCCCTCACAGTTTAGCTCGTGCCATTGTAAAAAAAGCCGAAGAAGAAAATTTAAAACACAAAGAAGAACACGCAGAAGTTCAGTATATTGTATCTCATGGAGTTCATTCTACATGGAAGGGACATAAAGTTCTAATAGGAAGTTCACACTTCTTAACAGATGATAACGGTGTATTTATTTCTGAAGATGAAGAAAATATAATAAATTCTGAAGGAGTTGGATATTCGTGTGTATATCTATCAGTAGATGATAGACTTGCCGGTGTAATTTGCGTGCAAGACCCACCTCGTCCGGAGGCTCCAAGCATTATAGCTGAACTAAAAACTCTTGGAATAGACAATATCTACATGCTCACAGGAGATAGCTCTCAAGCTGCTGAAAAAATAGCTGAAGAGTTAAATATAGATAATGTCTTCTCAGGAGTGTTACCTGAAGACAAGGCAGAAAAAATTGAAGAATTGCAAAGAAAAGGTCACCGCGTAATCATGGTAGGAGACGGTATAAACGATACTCCTGCACTCGCTAAGGCCGATGTTTCAATCTCCTTAAGAGATGCTACTGACCTTGCAAGAGAAGTTTCTGATATCACTCTATTAGATAGCAATTTGCATTCTCTAATAGAGCTTAGAAAACTTAGCCGTGGAATGACTAATCGTATTGAATCGAATTTCACGAAAATTTTTACAATAAATACCATGTTATTGGTGCTTGGTGCATTTGGAACTCTTAGACCTACTAGCACAGCACTTCTACACAATGTTTCAACTGCGCTAATAGGTGCAAGTTCAACTAGAAATATTTTACCTTTAAATTAAAATGATCGGCATACTCGAAAGAATATGCCGATTTATTATTTTCTTTTTTCAAGTAACTCAGTACTCTCTTCTACACTTAGAAGTTTTCCATAGCTTACAACTTCTCCGTCAACTACAAGAGCCGGCGTACTCATAACACCCATACTTGCAATGGCTGAGAAATCAGTTATATAAGGACTCCCCTAAAAGAAGTCCTTAAATTATTATAATGCACTTGCTAAATTTTCTATTTCTTCATCTGTTGTAAGATATGTCGTTACAAATCTCAAAACTCTGTTGTCTTCATCTAACGGCATTACTTCAAACATATTATCTACTGCCAATTGTTCAATTTTTTCCAGTGGATATTCTATAAATATTTGGTTTGAAACCGGTTCTTGATAGAATTTAGCTCCGACACTTCTCAACTTGCTCTCTAATTTTTTAGAAGCTTCAAATGATTTTCTACCAAGTTCATAGTATAGTCCATCTTCAAAAAGAGCTGCAAATTGTGCACCTAGTGCAAATCCCTTTGCCATAACTGCTCCTCGTTGTTTCATGAACTTTCTAACGTTGACTTTTAAATCATCATCTACAATTACAATTGCCTCACCATACATTGCACCGTTTTTTGTTCCGCCAAGTGTAAAGATGTCGCATATCTTTGGAAGTTCAGATACATCAATTCCACTCGCCGCAAGTCCGGTTGCCATTCTAGCTCCGTCTATATATAAATACAATCCATGTAGAACACACACTCTGTATATTTCTTTTATCTCTTCAAGTGAATATACAGTTCCAAGCTCTGTGGTTTGTGAGATATATACTAATTTAGGTTCAATATGATATTCTTCTCCTAAGCTTAGTATTTTTTCTTCTATCAATTCTGCACTTAACTTTCCATTAGCTACTTCTATAGTTTCAAGCTTATGACCTGTAGCTTCTATTGAGCCTGTTTCGTGGGCTGTTATGTGACCTGTGCTCGCTGCGATTATTCCTTCGTATGGCATCAAATTAGCGCTTATAGCGATTATGTTAGCTATTGTTCCCCCTCCTACAAATTCAATTTCAACAGTTTCATCTTTTAAATCTCGTCTAATGTAATTTTTAGCTTGCTCAGTATAAAAATCTGAGCCATAACCCAAGTGTCCATTTCTTTCAATTTTACCAAGCTTCTCAAAAACTCTCTCATGGCATAAATCATTATAGTCGTTTACAAAAATATTCATACTTCACCTCTTTGTTACAATTATACTACTCATGGTATAATATTGGCGAGGTGTATTATGAAAGATAAACATGGTGCAAATATTTTTGAAATTTCAAGAGAGTATGGCTTTGACGAAACTCAAATTGCCGATTTCTCTTCCAATATAAATCCTATAGGACCTTCTGTGTCATCTATAGAATACTTAAAAGACAATTTAAATTTGGTAACAACATATCCTGACCCTGAATATGTTTCTCTTAAAGAGAGCATATCGTCTTATTCAGGAGCAAACCCTGAGAATATTGTGCTTGGAGCTGGAACAACAGAGCTATTTAAACAATATATAAGTTTGATTTCACCTAAAAAAGCTTTGGTATTCTCCCCTTGTTACTCAGAATATGAAAATGAACTAAAGAGTATAGGTGCTGAAATATTTTATGAAGACTTGCTCGAAAAAAATGAATATGCAGTATCTTTGGACTCTATGATAGAAAAAATTAAATCTCAAAACATAGAGATGTTGATATTTGCAAACCCAAACAATCCGACGGGAACAATACTAAATCGTGAGGAAATTTCCGCAATACTTAAAACCGGCATTCATCTCTTGGTCGACGAAACCTATGTAGAATTTACCGACAAAAGCAAATTTTCAGCAGTGGAACTCACCAACCACTATCCTAATCTATTTGTAGCAAGAGGTGTGAGCAAATTTTTTGCAACTCCCGGGATACGTCTTGGCTATGGAATCACATCAGACAAAAAACTACTAACTACTCTTAAAGAAAACTCCATGCTTTGGAATGTGAATATATTTGCCGATATTCTCGGTCAAAAAATGTTCCAAGACTCAAAGTATCAATCTGAAGTGTTTTCATTTATGAATTCACAAAGAGACTACTTTTTTAAAGAGTTGTCTGAAATTAAAAATATAAAATGTTTTCCATCTTATGGTAACTTTATTCTCTGTAAAATTTTAAACCATTCCACCGCAGCCGAGTTAAGAGAACATCTTATGAAAAAAGCCATCGTCATTCGCGATTGTTCAAATTTTAAAAATCTAAATGAAAAGAACTTTAGATTTTGTATATTGTCGGAAGCTGACAACAAAAAACTAATATCTGAATTAAAAAAATATTTCAAATAATAAAAAGCTTTGTCCTCGTAGCGACAAAGCTCTTTTTTTAAAACGTTGAAAGTCCACTAAACTCTTGGACTCTATATATTATATTTTTCCACCATATATCTTCGGCATTTGTGTTGTAATCAAGTGTATAAGTTCTACCATTGTTATTCCATAACACATCTATATAATTTGCAACTTTTTGCATTTCTTCAGTGTCCTTATCGCCAATTATCACTACATCCGATTCCAAATTCAAATCATCTAAATTTCTTCTTGTGAAGTTTGCCGAACCGCCTATCAATACCATTTCATCATTGGTTTCTAAAACAAGTAACTTTGAATGGAATTGCTCTCCACTGGTGTTGTACCATCTAATTTCTATATTTTTTTCTTTAGACAGTTCATTTGCAACTTGTTTATTAGGTATTCCTATCTTCTTCTGACCAAAGGCATCCTTATTCAAATCTAAAATCAATCTTATTCCAACACCTCTCCTAGATGCTTCTTTTAATTCCTTTATAATACCTCGATGTGATAAGTAGAATACACCTAAATACAATTTATCTCCCTTTTTAGAACGTCTTATAGTGTCTATCAAAGCTTCCTTTATCTTTCCTTCAGTTACACTTTGTATCTCAAACTCTCCACCTTTTACATCTTTTACTATAAATTCAAGCGCTCGAGATTCTAGGCCAGAAAATCTTATAATGGCTTTTTCAGACTCCAATATATCATTTAGAACAGCACCTTTAACTTTAAAAGCTATGTTAGAATGAAATGCACTTCCATCATGCGGGTTTGCAGAAGCTATTATGGCTTCCTTTTCATTCACAACAACTTTTCTATGATTGGC
This sequence comes from Peptoniphilus indolicus ATCC 29427, assembly GCF_000227315.1. Classification (GTDB taxonomy): domain Bacteria; phylum Bacillota; class Clostridia; order Tissierellales; family Peptoniphilaceae; genus Peptoniphilus; species Peptoniphilus indolicus. Next base: position 301,004 of record NZ_JH165061.1, read on the forward strand.
TTTGAAATTTAAAAGCTTTGTATATTCTGAAATAGAGACTTTTTCTCCCTTTATAAATAAATTCGGAAGAAACTTCCCTTTACCGGACGGTAAATTTCTAAAATATGCTCTATAAAAACTTGTATATAAAGGATTTGAATCCTTTATTGCATCTAAATCAGTAACCAAAACTTCTATGTTGGCCTCTTTTAACTTTCTGAAGTTCTCCGGCATATATCCACCATAAAAAGTATTTATAGGGTCTGTTATCAACACTATAGGCAAATTAGGATTCTTTGCTTTTTTCTTCAAAAGAGTTTCTGTAAGTTCATTTGAAAGCGACGGCATATCATACTTATCCTTGTCGTAATCATCGTTAAATAAGAAAAAATCTAACAATAAAAAGTTTTCTGCCTCATCTATTAATTTATATACATTTGAAAAAATTTCCTGTTCCGACTTTCTGTCTCCTTTGATGTCAGAATAAGTTAAATCATATAAAAAGTTAAAATCTCCGTGGTGCTCTAAACTCTTGTATGAAACATCTTCAGGTATTTCTCTAAAAGATTCAATTAAAAATGTGCCAAAAGGTACTATAATAAATATTAGTAATAAAACTATTTTTAAAAACATCTTCATCTTGAACCTCTTTATTTTAATAATTTATTTTATTTGCAAAAATTCCTTATATCTTTAATTAACTCTTCATATTTATCCGTCATTATAGCATGTCCACAGTTATCGTACATTATCAGCTCAGCTTGTTTGGAAAAATAATTTTTATTTACTTTAGCTATCAATGAATCCACAACCTTATCTCCAGTGCCATGAACAATTAAAATCGGTATATTCTCTCTAATTGTTTTGTTAAATCTAAAATTTCCAACTGCATTCCCAGCTTCAGACAAGCATCTTTGTTTTACAGTATCTTGTAAATTTCTATCATATATCTCATCACCCGGATAATTTTCTGTATATACCAAGCTCTTCAGTATTCCACTCATTCCCCTGTACTTTATAGCTTCATTAGCATGTTCTAAAAAAGAAGTTATCGGATTATATTTAACTAAACTTTGAGTTAGAGTAAAATTAACATTGTATATTTGATTGCCAATGCCCTTCATTCCCGTTGTCAGTGGAAGTTCAGCACCATACACTCCTATGGACGCCATAAGTATAGCTTTTTTCACTCTGAACTTTAGGTCTTGATCCCCCATAAATTCCATTACAATTCCACCACCCAATGACCAACCCAATATGTAAAATTCTTTTAAATCTAATTCTATTACAAACTCTCTAATATCATCTGCAAATTCAGATATACTATTTATTTTCTTATTGTAAGAACTATTCCCATACCCCCTTAAATCAGGAGCTATAACTCTATACTCTTTAGATAATTCTTCTATCATCTCTGTAAAAAAGATTGAAGAAGATATATTGCCATGTATCAATAATAAAATCGGACCTGTGCCCTTTTCTCTATAAAATATCTCTTCACCATTTATTTCTATAGTTCTACATTTCAAAATTGACCTCCAAACATATTTTAATTTTATCAAACTCACTAAATCATTACAATCGTGCCAATTGAAATTATAAAGTCCCTAATATATAATTTTTACAAAGGAGGTAGAAATGGAAGATTTTAAAACATTACCTACCGTAGTCAGTACAAACCCGAATCACCACCTACAAATAATTCGCGCGGAGCTGACTAACGATTTAAGCATTGCATTTGATATATTAAATATAGGCAATTTAGTTGTTTCAGATATAACTTTTTCAGTTAAATACAAAGATATATACGGTAATTTTCTATTTAATTCAAGTGAATTTTTCTATACTTCAAAATCTATTGAAGTGCTTCCAGAAAAAATTTACTATGTAGAACCATTTAAAATAGACCAGAGATTTGTTGATGCTCGTGGTTTAGAAGTAAGAATTAGAGAAATCACTCACCTTGGGGGTAAAAACCATGTCTACGATGCCTCCGAAGAAATTTCATACAGCTTAGCTGTTATTCCTCAAAACAAACAAATTAAAATAAACAATTTGCTTGGTAATGACATAATAGCTTATGGTGAAAATTTAAGAGTTGCTTGGAAGTGCGTATGTGGTGCTGTAAACCCTTCAGACGTTCAGGAGTGTAGACACTGTCACAGAAATAAATATTTTGTACTAAATAATTTGACCGAGTCGCTGGTTAATATGAAGATACTAAATATGCTTTCTCAAACTATAAACTTTTCTGAAGCAGGAAAAAAAGCCTTAACTGAAAATCTAACTAAGACACATCTTACAAAAATTGCTCCTTCTACAGATGTATTGGCAACTACTCGAATTAATGAAGATGAAGATAAGAGCAAAAGTAAAAATAAAGTTCTCACAAATACCCTTTTAGTTACTGTGTCTTTAATTATATTTATATTAATTTCACATCTAATAATGAATTTTAATCAGTCAAATAATTTTTATAAAGCAAAAGATTATATAGCCAAAGGGAAATATCAAGAAGCCGTTCAACTGCTAGAGAAAATACAACCTTCAGATAAATTTGAAACTCAACCTTTAATAGAAAAAGCTGAAAAACTCATGGAATCAGATAATCTATTTTCAAGAGCTAAAACATATTTTGATGAAAAAAACTATACTGCAGCCTTAATAAACTATAAAAAAGTATTACCTGAGGACTTACACTATCAAGAAGCTCAAGATAAAATAAGTGAAATAGAAGAACTCGTTATAAATAGAGCAAAAAACCGTATAGAAAATGGAGACCCTTACGAAGCCGTGAATATATTATTATCCCTACAAGAAATATTACCGGAATCCGCAGAAGCATCTTCACTTCTAAGCTCTATAAAATCATCTTCGGATTATGTAAAACAAAACCCTTATGATATTGAAGAATCTCCCGAGTACAAAAAAAATCGTGCTGAAATGTCTAATATAGCAAACAATCTATTACACACTTTCCAAAAAGTACAGACAGATAAAGCCAATTTACGTACATCTCCTTCTATTGAATCTGAAATTGTAACTACGTTGCCAATTGATTCCGATCTATATGTAAAAAATACAAAAATTGAAGGGATAGAACGCATTTGGTGTGAAGTAGAGGCACTCGACTCTTCAACAGGAGAAAGATATCAAGGTTGGATATCCAATAAAGTTATGGATAAAGATAACGCCAGTAAAAATACAGTTTCTGTTTCAAAATTCTAACAAAAAAACTGTATCAAAAAGACTTCAAAAGCAACAAAGCTTTTGGATTTTTTTGATACAGTAAAATTTACATCTCTTATAATAGTTCTAAATAATTTACAACCGGTTCTTCATAAGGATGACACTCTTTAATTACATCTTTTACAAAATCCAGTTCCGCAGACCTTATTCTAAACTCTAATCTTACTTCCCTTATTTCACTAACTACGCCAATTTCTCCGGTGTATGGATTTGCCCCTTCAATAGGTCTAAAGTGACCAGTGACATTTGAAGTTGCAAATACATAGTCATAATTTCCATCTCTAAGGATTCCTTCCTCATTAAGAGCATTGACTAACTTTATGACATTCTCTTCAGGTATATAAACTTCTACTTTTATATATTCTCTCACATAATCACCCCTTAATAAATATGCCATTATTATATATTAGCCTATAATATCACTTCAACTAAGAAGAAAATAAGAAAGATTTAAAATTTTATTAAATTTTGAACTTACTCATTCTTACCATTCTATTTAATGTCGATATCCCAAGTATTATACACAGCAATATTTCATCACTTTTTACATTATCATGCTCTTTAAGATAATCAATATGCTTGCGTTAATATTTTTAGTTAAGTATTTTATTTCCCATATGTAAAAATTAAGTTTAGATTGATTTTAATAATTTATAGATTCTCTTGATTATTTGCTTTTTCTAAAATCGGCTGAAATAGTTCTTCCTCAGCTTTCTTTCTAGCTCTGATAGCATCTTCTTTTTTCTTAAATGTTCCAAGTGTATATCTCTTTCTTCTTAATGTAATATAAGAAATCCACTTTCCATTTTTAGTTTGACTGACACCTCTTACTCCACTGGTATTATTTGATGGAATCTTTCCCGTTAGTAAGTATGGTAAAGCTCCGTCTACATAGTTATATTTGCGTTCATTACTAAGATGCCCACAACTAAGTGTATGTCCGCTGATTAGGTTGGATCTGGATACATAAGTATACTTACCGCAAGAACATAGACAAAGGTACTTTTCTCTATTTTTATCAAATGAGATAATTGTAAGCTCTCCAAATTTTTGCCCTAATAAATCTTCATATTTATGATTCCCGCAGTCTTTGACATATCCTCTGTCCAATTGCTTTTTAGTGGCTTCAATGTATTTTCCGCATTTAAGACACCTACATTTCCAAACTATTAAACCATCTTCACGTTTTTCAGTTTTCTCTTCAACTATAAGGTCGTGATATATTTTCCCTACTATGTTTTTATAACTATTGGCAATCTCCGCTCCTCTACATCCACAGCTCACTGTCCTCCCTGAAACAAGATTACTATAATATACATCAATAGTGTTTCCGCAATCACAAATACATTTACATTTTTTGTACTTGCCTTTTTTATAAACAGATATCACTTTTAGTTTCCCAAACCTTTTCCCTATTAGTTCGTCGTTTTTATCTATTTCTTTTAAATCCTTTGATACCATATCTACAAAAATCTTCTTTTTTCTAAAAACCTACTCTTA
>NZ_JH165061.1:305781-313937 GCF_000227315.1 Peptoniphilus indolicus ATCC 29427
TCTTCAATAATCAATTAAGAAAATTCAGCTATTTTTCAATTTCTTTGCATAATATATTTATTACCTTGACTCATACAAGCCAATAATAATAGATTCTAATTCTATACAAGTAACTATTATTGAACAATTTAACTCCTATTCTTTTAATTAATTCAACTTCTATTAACAGACTTTTATAAATTTAAAAATTACAAATAGCAACTCATAAAATATAATTTTGTCTTTAATGCTCTATATAAATCAATTCCTATTCCCAAGCTCTATTATTTCTCCTTTTCTTGCCCTTAATGTAAACAAATCTAGGGTTAAAATGTCAAGAATTTTAGACTTTGAATTCCGCTTTGTAGTATAATATTTAAAATAGGTTTATTATGAACTTTATTATGGATTTAATGGATTTATTAAATGTTGAGCAGATATTTGATTTATAGGTTTTTATCTGTAAATCAAAGTCTAGTATTTTTTACACTTCTCTCAAATAGTATCCCTTTTCTTTCACCCAATTAGAAAAAGTAGTATGACTCACTCCCAAAACTTTAGCTCCTTTTCTAAGACTTATTTCATTTCTACTCCATTTTTCTGCTAAATTATAAAACTCTTTTGGTATTTCCTTTTTAACCCTGCCAAATTTGACTCCTCTTTTTTTAGCTTCTCTTATGCCTTCCATTTGTCTTTGATGGATATTTTCTCTTTCTATTTGAGCAACATAAGATAATATTTGAAGAACTATATCAGCTATAAATTTCCCTGTTAAATCATTGACTTTAGCTCTTGTGTCAAGAAGTGGAAAATCCAAGACAATAATATCTGCATTTTTTTCCTTGGTAATTTTATTCCATTCTTTTATAATTTCATCATAGTTTCTTCCCAACCTATCTATTGATTTTATATAGAGTTCATCCCCTTCCTTTATTCTTTTTATAAGTCTTTTATATTTTTTCCTATTAAAATCTTTACCACTTGCTTTATCAATGTATATTTTATTTATTTCAATTCCCTCTTCTAGAATAGCTGACATTTGCCTATCTACATTTTGTTCTTTGGTTGATACTCTTACGTAGCCATATTTCACCTTTTTCCCTCCCATTCCCATAGAAAAATATGTATTTACTTTTTCTGCAAATCAAATACCATAGTTTGATAAAATTTGCTATTCATAATTTAAATTTAAACCCTACTATTAATTTGATGTCTCTAGATTCTAGAGCTATACATTAAACTATTCCATACACTATAATATATTTTCTTGTTATAAATTAAAATATTTATATACTTATTAAACTTAATATTTTTATTGTCATTTTTAACATTGCTCTAAATTTTCACATAAGAAAAGGACGATAATCACTCTATCATCCTTGACTTAACAGGTGGTAAAAATATAGAAACTAGTTTCAAATAAATTTTTACTGATCTAAACCCTTATACTTTTTCAAATGTATATAATTAAAATTTATCCTATTTCTAAAAAGTTTTTGCTATATAAAAAGTATCCTTACTTAAAATTGTATTCCCGACAATATCATATATAATGTATTTGAGGTGATTAAATGAAAATTCTTTGTGCCGGTCCAACTTCAATATCCCCTGAAGTTTTAAATGCACTTTCTAAATCAAAAACAAACCCCGACTTAGACCCGGAGTATCAAGTTTTTCACAGAAGCGTTGAAAAAAAGATTTCAAAATTACTAAATACAGAAGCTACTTCTTTTTTCATGCTTGGCGAGGGAATTATGGGACTTGAAGCAGCCATAATTTCACTTGTGGAGCCACAAGATAGAGTCTTAGTACTATCAAATGGTTTCTTTGGCGCCGGCTTTGCAGACTATGTAAAGTTTGCCGGTGGAACCCCTGTCGTGTTGGAGTTTGATTTTAGAAATGGCATTGATGTAAATAAACTGGATTCGTTCTTACAACAAGATTCAAACTTCAAACTTGCAACTTTCGTGCACTGTGAAACTCCTTCAGGACTTACCAATGATTTAAACGAAATAGTCAGCGTACTAAAAAAATACAACATACTTACAATAGCTGATTGTGTTTCTTCACTGGGTGGAGAAGCTATCGACTTTGATGAAAGCGGCTTAGATGTGTTGCTCGGAGGAAGCCAAAAATGTCTTTCAGCGCCGGTTGGAATAACCATAGTTACTATTTCAGATAGAGCCAAAAAAGTCATTGATGACAGAAAAACTCCCGTAATTTCATACTATATGAACTTTAAAAACTACTATGATTTTAAAGGCGCACCTTTCTGTTACACAATGAATGAAAATTTAATTTATGCAATGGACATTGCACTTGAAGAGCTATTTAACAGAAATTCAATAGAACTTCACAAAACTTACGCTGATATAACTCGAGAAATAATTCAATCAGCAGGACTTGAACTCTATGCAAAAAATTGCCGTTCTAATACTGTAACAGCCGTACTGATGCCAAATGAAATTGAATCCGAAAGTCTTCTTAAATTGATGAGACAGAAATATATTGCCATATCAAAAGGCGTTGGAAATATGAGTGAAAAACTTTTTAGAATCGGACACATGGGTCAAAATATTTCAAAAGATAACTTTAAAGCTCTCTTCAAAGCTTTAGATGAATGTTTTAAAGAGCTTGGAGTTGAGTTAAAAATATCTCTCTATGACTCTTTTTGTGAAAAAATAGGCGAAGTATAATAACTTCGCCCAAACTTATCTTATTCAATCTTTATTTCTTAGTAAGTTAAAAAAATAACTCAAAGATGCTACTATCATTACAGATAATAACAATCTAATCTTTAAGTCGTTTTCATTTGCAATCATATTTGAAAAGATTGCAAATGCTATAAAATAATAACTTCCCTTTAAAAATTTGTTTTTTAACATATTATTTAAATGTCTTTTCTCCCGGTATTATTGCACTTACAATGCCAAGAACTGCCGCTCCTATCAATGAACCTATAATTCCAGATGAAAATCCACTTACCAATTTACCGGTAATATAAATTACAGCCGCTCCTACCAAAAATCCTGAAGCGCCTCTTCCAGCTGAAGACGTTCTCAAATTTGTGTAATTACCTATTAACCAATCCAAACCACCCATTACAATCGCAGCCATTATCGCCGCTGAAAAATTTGAAACTCTCATAGGACTAAGAGCTGCTGCTATTGCTATTGCCAATGCACTTACAAGCACTTTTATAATTAATTTCATTTTCAACCTCCATATTTAAGTATTTTATACCACTTATAGAAAATTATAAACAATACCATATAAATAAATTCCTCTTGTTTAAAGAAATGAATACATATATAAAAAATGTATCAACCCTTTATCTTTGTTAAGAATTTAGGTTGATACATAAAATAGTTAATAAACTTTAATAATTTTTAATTAAGTTCTACTAAGACTAACTGCTATTCTATTATGATATCTTAATTAATGCTTCAATATTAATCTAAGCATCTTACATTTATAATTTATCTTACATGAATTTCTTTTGTTATAAATCTATTTCCTCTTTTTTTAATAAAAGAATTTGTAACTGAGAAATTAAATGAATTAATATCTTCTTCGTTGGTGTTACCTCTTCTTATAATTCTTCCCCCCTCAAAATTTTCAGCTTTCCAAGGGCTTCCATCTGCATTTACCATCTCAACACTATAATAAATTGTCAGTCCGTCCTTTTCTTTGGGAAGATCCTTCCAAACTAAAGTATCTTTTCCATATTCAAGTTTTGTAGGTCCTTTAACAATTTTGTTGCCATTCATTAATTTAAAATACACATCAGGTAAATTATTTTTATCAATATATTCTCCTTCCCAATTTGCCTTAACAGAAACATCTACTTTAGGATTATAATTTCCTGCTTTTCCTTCCGTTCTAGACTTTTCAGTTAATTTGTATTTAATGACAAAATTGTAGTCAGAAACCTTTTCAATTTTATCTAACTCCCAATCCTTATTATATCCTGCCAGTTCATAATCATGTCTTCTATTATACTGAGCCTGAATATCATAGTTGATTATATTCCCAGAACTGTCATACTTTGGCATGTTATAAAAAGTTCCTTTATTCGAAAAATCTATCTCTATCCTTGTTCCCATTTTAGGGTAACCATTATCATATTTAGGCGCAACTCCATTTACTAATAACTGAACAAATTTATTATCAATAGGATAAATATTGCTTTCTTCAAATTCATATTTGACATTTATATCTACAGTATCAAGCAACTTATCTGTTTTTTTATAAACTTGGAATGTTCTTACCTGATCCTTATAACTAAGCTTCGTACTAAATTCTGATGGAACTGCTATGTATTCAGAGTCCTCAAGACTAATCTTAAAATTATAAACTTTCCCTAAATTCAAGTCATTTATAAATTCAAGTTCATTAAAATCACTTTGTTTAAACTCAAATTCCTGACCTATTAAATTTGTAGCAGTTATTTTTATCTTTTTAGGATCATAATTTTCACTTCCATTAAATCCTTTAAGATAGCTCAAAGTAACAGTATCCACTTTATCTCTATTAGCATCTTCGGGTCTAAATATTTTAAAGAAAACTGTCTTTGAAATATCTTCATCTTTTAAAACAACTTCTTTTTCTCTTTCATCAACTAGTTCCAATCCCCCTGTCAAGTCTGTAACTTTAACAATATAGGTTCCTGCAATTAATTTATCATCTTCCACTTTTTGATTTGTCATCTTATTTATTATTGTGTAAGAAAAGCCTTTAGCATTATATGCTGAATTAGTTACAATAGGTACAACATTAATAGCTTTATAAACTGTTTTTCTTTAAGCTCTTCAATAGTTCCTTCTAATCTATTCCCTGCCCAGTCTTCTATTGCAACTTTTGTATCTTTTACAGTTTTTCCTTCTGGTAATATAATGCTTAAAGACGTTTGATCATCCTTTATTGCTATAATATTTCCAGGACTTTTATCTTTAATTTCAACTAACTTAACGCCCGAACCTTTAAATTCAGGATATTGATCAGTAAAATTCAATATAGCTTTATTACCAAATACTTCTACCTTAGTAACTCTTGGTTTATTTCTATCAATTATTATCTTGTTTTTAAGAACATACTTTTCATCATTTTCATAGTCACTAGACTCGTTTCTGATTCCTGCTTCAGAATAATCAGTTATAGCAGTAGTTACTAAATCATATTCTCCATCTTTAATATCATCATTCACTGTTAAAATCAGGTTTGAATTAAAAAACACCCCTTTAAATTGATCAAGTTTGCTTCCGCTCATAGCCGAAGTCTCTATTATATTTTTACCATCCTTTTCAATTCCAAAAAAGATTCTTGAAATATATCTGTTCAAAACAAGTTTAGGCATAATATTGTCGCTTATACCATCTCCATTTGGTGAAATTGCTATCTTATCCTTTCTCGCCTTTAAATTCTCTAATGTTCCTCCAACTTCTAAACCAATAGTCTTGTATTGTTCTATCGGAGAGTAACTTTGATACCTTCCAACTTCTTCATTATTCTTTTCATTATAAAACATATTTAAATTATTTAACCCTTTGTTTAAATCATAAATTAAAGGTTCAATAACCCCTACAGCTCCTGCATTTAAATTACCCTTTGTCTTTAAAGAAATAAAAGGAATAGACAGATCAGGATATTCCTCTGGTTTTTCTGATTTAAAATATACAAATCCTTCTATCCAAAACCCATTAGGCATATCTTCTATTAATTTTCTTTGTTCTTCTTTAGAAACATTAATAGTTACTTTTTGTTCTGCTATACTTTTTGGTTTTACATCTATTCTTCCAATGTCTTGTTCACTTATTCTTCTAGGTCTCAAAGTTATGTGATTTTCATTTACAAGGTCTGTATTTATAACAAGAGATACCTTATATGATGCAGTTGTGTCCCCAAAATTTTTCAAATCTATATCAAAAGACTCATTCTCTTGCAACTCTTTTAAGTTGACCTTTGATTCTTTGGTATTTTTTTCATAAGCATAAACCCTAGTTTCAGTTGCCGCTTTTAAATCTACCAATCCTGCTCCTTCTTTTCTAGGTGAATATTCTACATTGGATAAAGGCTCAATTACAGGTTTGGCAGTTGACATCATAATATTTTTAACTACATAAGAAATATCATCCCTATTAGCTAATTCAGGCGCCTTATCTTTTAAATATTGCCTTAAAATTAAACTTGCTCCAGCTATATGAGGAGATGCCATAGACGTTCCATTCATACTTATATACTCATCTGGTGCTCCGGTATTAGTTGAATAAATCCCCTCACCAGGAGCAGTAATTTCAGGCTTAAACCCTAAATCAATAGTTGCTCCCCAACTTGAAAAATCAGACATCTTCCCTTTATTAGGATTATCTATTACTATAGACCCTTTCCCTAACACTACCTTAGCCTTCGTTTTTACAATTTCTTCTCCTGCTTTCTGCCCTATAAATAAAGATGGCATCGATGAAGAGTAATCTCCTACTCCCATACTTTGAAGCTCATCGCCTACATTATTGTAGACAATTGCTAAAAGAGCTCCATATTTTTTTGCATTTCCAACTTTTGTCACATATAAAGTCCCTGGCTGCCTTCTCATAATAACAGCCTTTCCCTCAAACTTTACGCCTTGTTCCTTTAATCTTTTAAAATCTTCATCCGTTCCGATCCCTGCATCTATTACTTCAAGTTCTTTTTCTTCTTCCCTGTTGAAATTATTACTAATAGCTGCACCTGCAAATCCATCAGTTAAATAAGCAGGAACTATTACTTCACTACCCACGATTTTAATATAGTTAGTATAAAGTTTTTCATTATTAAAAGACGCTACAGAAAAAGAATTTTCAAAAGCTGCCATATCTCTTAGAGTGCCATAATCAAAGTTATCTCTTCTAACTTCCAACTTTGGATAAGCAGACGAACCATAATTTCCAGCTGCAACAGCTACTGTAATGCCAGCGCTTGTAGCTTTGTTAATAGCATTTTCTATAATTTTATCTCCAGATCTTGTGTTACCAACATTTCCCATAGAAAGAGACATATTAATAGTATCCGCCTTTAATTTAATAGCATCGTTTATAGCTTCTGCTATAAAGTTTGAACCCGTTGCTCCTCCAACTTCATTAAAAACCTGCATAAATAAAAGCTGTGCATCAGGTGCAACACCTCTTATTTGATTTTGCTCAGGATCTCCATTTGCAACTAATATACCTGAAACATGAGTCCCGTGAGAAGTATGATCATTGGTAATATCAATTATTTCACTATCTCCAAATTTATAATAATCTTTTGCAAATGGAATTTTATTGTTAATATAAAAAGCATCAGCATTATTTTTTTATGTGAATTTATCTCTGCAATTAATGCTTTAGCTTCTTCTGCTTTAAGTTTTAAAGCAGTCTTATCTAATTTATCATCTTTAAATTCAGGTTTTATTTTACTTTCACTTCCATGCCATAATCCCGTATCTAAAACTGCTGCTACAGTTCCTTTACCTGTATAACCTGTCTTGTTTAAATTATTGGCTTTAATAATACTTGTAGATGTGTGCATCTCAGTATGGATAGGTTCTACTCTCTTGTATTCAACAACAGGTTCTACTAATTCTACATACGGGAGTTTTGCAATCTCCTTTGCAGTTTTATAATTAGTTTTTATCCCGATTCCGTTAAAAATATAATCTATATGATTTATAATTTCAAACCTATAGCCTTTATTATCAAGTGCATACTCAAATAAATTCTGAGTAGCTAGATTATACCTAACTGTATTTACTACACCATGTTCATCAGTTGGTTTTAGAACAGTTTGCGGTTTATACAATTTAGCTTGCCTTTCAGCCTCATAATAATCAATTGATGCTACTTTTGTATAAGGAGCAACCTTTTTTTGACTATAATCGTTCTTCATTGCCTTTAAAAGTTCCTCTTTGTCATCTTTTAAAGTAACAATAATCTCCACTTGATCATCATCTTTGTACTTATTTGCTGTTTTTTCTATAAATTCATTATGAACTTTCAAACTATTCTCAGTATTCTTAGCTGAAAATTTAATTTCATTTGCAAAAGAAACAGATACTTGTGAAAAAAACATAACAAAAGCTAGTAAAAAACTGATACTTGTTTTTCCTCTCATTTTCTAAATCCTCCTTTAAAAATTTAATTGACATATGTAAATATATCACA
>NZ_JH165061.1:314301-316914 GCF_000227315.1 Peptoniphilus indolicus ATCC 29427
AAGGATGCTATATATGATTTAGAAAAAACTGAATTTTTAAATAAATGTATCCAAAGAAAGATGCTAATCCAGTTTGATTTAACATTTGCCTCATTGTATCTCCTAAAAACTCTTCTATAGCTTCTTGTACGTCCTCAGCTGTTTCCAGTTGATACTCTTAGATTGACATTTTTAATATTTTTAATTTTGTTTCCAGTCTTTTTCTTGGCGTAAAAATTCCCCCTGATTATTATCTTATCAGGAGGAATTTTATAGACAAACTATTTCAAAGTCTCTCTTCTTCTGATTTTTTAGTATTTTCTACTTGAGTTAGGTAATAAATTCCCCAGCTGTCATTTTTAGCTTCTAGAGTTACAGTTTCATATCCTTCTACTTCTATAGTTACTGTGTCTTTCTCTTTCAAGCCACTTATCTGTAGTGTTGAGGCTTCTATGTTAGCACTGTAACCTTCTTTACCATGTTTCTGTTTTTCTATTTTTTCCCCTTTTTCTTTCTTTATTTCGCTTCTACCTTCTGATATGGCTTTTAACCATTCTTGGCTTTCTTTGTATCTTGAAATTTTTATACCTTGTAGCGTTGGTATCCATCCTTGTGCTTCAAATTTTACTTTCTTTAACTTAAATTCATCCTTTTTTTCTTTGTCTTTGGTTATCGAATTTTCCGGCTTAAAACTTCCGTCCGGATAACCTTCAATATATCCTTCTTCAACTTTAGTTTTCTCAGTTTTATGTACTTTTCCCTCGCCGTTTCTCACTAATTTTCTATATTCATAGTGCCCGGTTTCTCTTTGACCTGTAGTTTCATTCTCATATTTATTCTTAATTTCTTCTAACCAAGCTCTGCCCTCGTCATTTAAACTTACTGCTATAGATTTTTGATATACATTAGATGATTTTAAATCAACTCTTTTTATCTTTTTGCCCGGTTTAAAAATATCCGCCGGAACTGCCTCTCCAAATATTTTTTCATCACCATCAGGTCGTAATATTTCATTTGGTATTAGTGAATCTACTTTATACAGTATAGACGACCTTTTCCAATATTCCCTGTACTCTCCATCCCATCCTTTAGAGTCAATGATCTTTCCCTTTACATTCTTATGAATTTTAATACCATCATTACTCTTAATCGCTCTTTGTTCCTCACTTCCTGCATAAGCATTTCCGGATCTTAAATAGACCTTCTCACAAGAAATATCTCCTCTGCCAACAACTGCATAACCTGCTATATTCTCATCCTTGATCGGAGCATGCCCTACTCCTCCCATTGCAACAAGAGTTCCTTCGCCTAAAACTTTTCCATCTTTTAACTCAAGCGCATTTCCTCCTAAAGATGTTGTAACATTAGTTCCTCCTTCATATAAATACAAAGAAGATTTATCAGCTATTGTGAGACTTCCATTCTCTATAGCCATTGCATTCTGTCCCCTATATACCTTTTTAGTTTGCTTATCCTCTCCTGTCGGCGACTCATCCCCTCTTATAAAGACATTGCCTTTGATAAAAGCCTTTCCTTGGACCAATACAACAGGTCTTATATTTTCAAGCGCAGCTCCCCCATCTACCAGATTGTTTGTATGTGAATACACATATGAATCTTCCAGCACCGCTCCATTTTTTAAAATTATCTGACCCTGTATCGATGTTCCGGATATTAATTTATTTGGATTTTTTGCCTCTATATCACCGGTAAACTTGTCTTCCGTATCATAATTTACTCTTAAAGTACCGCCATCAACTGTAATTTTTCCAAAAATTGAAGAATCATATAAATTTAATACCGCACCATTTTCAACTATAATATTTACTCCGGAAAGCACCTTCATATATGCCATAGTGAGATTAGTACCCTCTTTTAATATAAAATCTTGTTTTGGTATCTTATCTTCCCATTTATGATATTCCCCTTTGGATCTATCCGGCTCTCCATTTGTTGCTGGCAATATCTTACCTAAAACACCATAAACTCCGCTCTCCTTTGAACCTTGCCACAAATGAATATTTTTAGGAACAATAAACTGTTCATTTTTACCCTCCTCAGGTTTTTTTGATTAAAATGTGCTATATACCACGGATCCTGTGTGAACAGAACATTATTTGCAATTAATTACCAATATTAAAAATATTTTTTAATTTATTCTTACTCTATAAATTTATTTATGAAATTCAGTTGTATAATTTCAACTCAGCAGCTGTATTTAATACTCTAAAAATTATAAAAAATCAGGCCTGAGCCCGATTCACAAAATTAAATTAAAATTTTAATCCCTATAATATTTTTTAGATAAAATTCTTGCAAACATTATAGAGTATTTCTATACATAAAAATATCTGTTAAAGATTACTCCCTAACAGATATTTTTATAACTTGAATTTATAATAAATCAAACCTTATATAAATGTTAATAGTCTAAAAGATAAATATTATCTTATCAGCCTCTAATCCATCCTGTGAAGTTCCACCAAGCTCCTGAAATTGAATCTTTAATTTTTTTCCAAACACTATTATCTCTTTGTGACCATCCAACGCAATTACATTCAGTTTCTCCTGGCTTTTGACCACCAAATCCTGATTCTGTTGGATAGTTTGTTTCTCTATCTATTCCTTCTAAAC
>NZ_JH165061.1:316964-319805 GCF_000227315.1 Peptoniphilus indolicus ATCC 29427
CTTGCACTGTAATAAACACAAAAATCTAAATAAAATTTAATTTTATATTCATTAAAACTCACTACATCTTGATGGTACGAAATATAATATAGATTTAATATCTTCTCTAATATGCCTATAAATATTAAAATCTCAATTTTTTTAAAATTTATAGTATATAAAATCCATATTCAATCTATGTTTAATTATCTTTTATAAAGATCATAAACAGTTCATTATATAATCCTTTAAAATTTATATATTTAGATTTATATTTTTTTGAAAATAAATGCAGAGGTGACATGAATTTAGCAATACATATTGTTTTATTGTCAAAAACAAATTGGCGGAATTTAATCTGCATAATCTAATTTATCTATGATTTTCAAAAATTTCATCATCTTTAGTATGATGGGTCTACCTTACTAAAGGGTTA
Organism: Peptoniphilus indolicus ATCC 29427; assembly: GCF_000227315.1. Classification (GTDB taxonomy): domain Bacteria; phylum Bacillota; class Clostridia; order Tissierellales; family Peptoniphilaceae; genus Peptoniphilus; species Peptoniphilus indolicus. Next base: position 317,380 of record NZ_JH165061.1, read on the forward strand.
GTGGAAGTTCTACAAAATAAACACCAAAATTAAATACCTCTAAAATATATGTGAATGAAAATTTAATTGATAATAATGTATAATAAGATAATTAATATATTTGGGGAGAAAAAATGAAGTTATCAGAACATTTTACATATAAAAAATTAATTGAATTTTGTATGCCGTCTATTTTTATGATGTTGTTTACTTCTTTTTATGTTGTCATAGACGGACTCTTTATTTCAAATTTTATAGGCAAGACATCTTTCGCTGCTGTGAACATAATAATTCCATTCCTACTTATGATTGGCGGATTTGGATTTATGATAGGCACCGGAGGAAGCGCCTTAGTTTCCAAAACTCTCGGGGAAAGGAAAATTGAACTTGCCGGTAAGTATTTTTCAATGCTCATTTTGTTTGCAATAATTTTTGGCATAGGTATAAGCATCGTTAGCATTTTATTTTTAAAGGACATCTCCATACTTCTTGGGGCAACAAACGATATGATGAAAGATTGTTTGATATACGGAAAAGTATTGTTGATATTTAATGTTTCGTATATGCTACAAAATATCTTCCAAACTTTTTTGGTAACTGCAGAGAATCCCAAGTTAGGATTAAAGGTTACCATCTTAGCCGGTATAACCAATATGGTTTTAGATGCTATTTTTATTATATGGTTTAACTGGGGTGTATTTGGAGCGGCTCTTGCAACGGGTATAAGTCAAACCGTCGGTACAGTTATACCTCTAATATATTTTATAATTTCTAAGGAAAGTATTTTAAAGTTGACAAAGACTGATATTAAGTGGGATGTAATATTAAAATCTTGTTCCAATGGAATGTCCGAGGTGATGACAAGCGTATCGACATCAGTGATAAGTATAGTATATAATTTACAACTTTTAAAATTTGCCGGAGAGAATGGTGTGGCTGCATATGGGGCAATTATGTATGTTCAATTTATATTTATTTCAATTTATTTGGGATATGATATCGGTACTGCTCCTATTATTGGATATAATTATGGCGCGAAAAATCATTTGGAATTAAATAATATGTTGAAAAAGAGCTTGGTGTTACTATTCTCATCGGGTGTTGTGTTATTTTTAGTTGCTCAAATTGGAACGGATAGTATAAGCACAATTTTTGTAGGTTATGATTTTGAGCTTTTTAATATGACATCTAAAGCCTTTAGAATTTTTTCGATTTCTTTTTTAATTGTTGGATTTAACACTTTTTCATCTTCTTTTTTCACTGCGCTTAACAATGGGTTTGTGTCGGCAATTATTTCGTTTATGAGGACATTTGTATTTCAAATAGTTGCAGTGCTTGTGCTGCCTATTTTCTATGGTCTTAGTGGTATTTGGGCTGCGACTATTGTTTCTGAAGTTTTGGCTTTTTTAGTGGGAATTTCCTTTATACTCGGTCTTGGTAAATTTTACAATTATATTTAGGAAAATCGTTAGCTTATTGTGTTTATTTCGCTGAATAAGGGTAATAATTAGAAAGTAGATAAAGTTATTTTAATAGTAGGAGGAAATTATGAAGAGTTTAAAAGGTACACAAACAGCAGTAAATTTGATGGCTTCTTTCGCAGGAGAATCTCAAGCAAATATGCGCTATACTTATGCAGCATCACAAGCAAAAAAGGATGGTTATGTACAAATCCAAAACATATTTGAAGAAACGGCGAGAAATGAAAAAGAGCATGCTAAGAGATTTTATAAATTTTTAAAGAATAGTTTTGACTCCGGAGAAACTATTGAAGTTACAGGAAGTTTCCCGGTGGTTTTCTCAACAACTGAGGAAAACTTGCAAGGCGCAATTGACGGCGAACATGAAGAAGCCAGCGAAATGTATCCTGAATTTGCAGATATTGCAGAAAAGGAAGGCTTCCCTGAGATTGCAAAAGTATTTAGAGAAGTTGCAGAAGTTGAAGAGGCTCACGAGAAGAGATATAGAAAACTTCTTGAAAATATCAAGAATGACAGAGTATTCAAAAAAGATGAGGTAGTTCTATGGAAATGTAACAACTGCGGATATATTCACGAAGGAATGGAAGCTCCTGAAGTTTGTCCGGCTTGTGCTCACCCACGTGCACATTTTGAAGTTTTCAAAGAAACTTACTAAAATTTAATTTGATTTTATGAATCGGACTTAGGTCCGATTTTTTGTAATTATGGAACAAATAAAATAGGATTACAGAACACAATAATTCTTAAATACGTGGGGACACGCTAATTTGTAACAGTGAAAATTTCCCATCAAGCCAAACAATCCAAAACATCAACAATTTAGAAATAATATGTATAAAAATAAACCCAAAAAACGTTTTGAGGATTTCGGGGAAGGGCGCTTGAGGGAGGTCGTTATGGATAATCTCAACTCCCTTAGCTCTCTCTCGAAATAATAAATTATGAAATACAATATAAATAACCTAG
>NZ_JH165061.1:320874-336596 GCF_000227315.1 Peptoniphilus indolicus ATCC 29427
TTTTCTAAATATGGCAAGATTGTCTTCTTATCTTCTTCAATTCCCATATCAGTTTGCATTGCATTTATTTTTATATATCCTATATCATTTTTTATATCTCCTACTAATACATTACCTAAATTTCCATTGTTTACTATATTATTTAAAAAATCTTTTTTATTTCCATTTTCAAGTGCCTTTTTTATACTTTCATTGTTTATGTTATATCTTGCTCTTACCTTTGGTGCCTCGAATTGCTCTATTTCCTGCTCCCTATAATAATAAAATTTATCTTCAGGTTTGATTTGATAACTTTTCATAAGCATATACATATTAAACCCTATTTTTTCATCAATCAGTTGTGTGTGCCCATTATGTAAATCCTCTAAAATCAAATTCATTCTATTATAAAAATCCGAAGTACTTTTGCTCTTTGCGATTTCAGCTCTGTACTTATCTTTGTTTGCCAGCCAATCCACTCCGCTTTTAATTTTATTTACTTCAAAATATGGATAAGTTTCTTTTAAAACTTCGTAGGCATAGTCAAAGTCTGCTAAATAGTCTTCTGTTGTATTCACTGTCTGTTCAACTCTTGGCAGGTTTGGAAACGCATTCCCTTTTGTCAAATAATCTTTGCTTAGCCATAAACTTGACCCTATTACTAAAATTAATGCTCCTGCTATTAGCTTGCTCTTATTTGTATATTTCATAGGCTCCTCCAAATATTAACTTTCCTTTATTATATTATAATTATATTGCTAAAACAAACTAAAGTATCTTGTTTTCAAACAAATAAAAAAGGAGAGCAACGCCCTCCCATTTTTACTTCTTATTCAAATGTTCCAAATCGAACAGCTTCGCCGTCTTTAACCATTATCTTACCTTTTGCTATAACTGTGTCTATATCTAAATTTTCATTTAGTATGCATAAGTCTGCGTCAAACTCTTCTTTAATTCTGCCCTTATTTTTTAATTTCAAAATTTCAGCTGGGTTTGAGCTGACTGCTCTTATAACTTTTTCCAAAGGCAATTTTTCTGCTATGACTGCATCTTTTATAGAACTCAAAAGGCTTTTTGAACTTCCGACACCTATGCCAAGATACTTTCCTTTTTCATCAAACATAGGCAAACTTCCCTGACCATCTGATGTAAGTGTATAATTTTCTTCGCTAACTCCTTCGTCCAATAGTCGCTTTAAGCCTTTTGAAAACTTAATTTCTCCGTACATATCTTCCCAAAGTTTAGGATTTTCACTTGCGGTGAAGTCTATATATCCCCCACGTTTTGCGTATTCAATCCCCTCTTCAAACAAATGAGGATTTCGATTTATATGCGTTGGTAAAAATTGAGTAATTGGAATTTCTGTTTCATCTACAACTCTATTTATCAACTCAAGTCCTCTCTTGCCGTCTCCAAGATGTACATTTATTATTCCGGCTTTTCCTGAAAGCATTCCGCCAACTCTCGTATCGGCTACAACTTTTGAAAACTCCTCAATGGTCGGTTGTGAAGACCTGTGGTCTGAAATGGCAATTTCTCCAATCCCTATTATTTTATCAATTGCCATTATATCTCCCATAACACTTCCGGTTAAAGTTTTAATCGGCAATCTATATGAGCCGTTGTATACATAAGTTGAGATTCCCTCTTCTTCAAGCCCATGAGCCTTTGCAAGTAGAGCTTGCATATCTCTTGCAACTCCGTCTGTTCCAAGAGTCCCAACAACTGTGGTAACTCCCGAAGTAGTTAAAACAGATAAGTTTGCCTCCGGTGTTCTAGTTGCGAAACCACCTTCGCCTCCTCCACCAAGGATGTGCACATGACAATCTATAAAGCCCGGCACCAAAATCTTCCCTGTTCCATCTATTTTTTCTATCTCAATAACCTTGGTGTCTATCTCTATATTTTCTCCAATAGCACCTATTTTATTTCCTACTATCAAGACATCTTTAATGCCCAATTTTTCAGGAGAATACACGTCTATATTCTTTATTATCTTTAACATTTTTCACCCTATTGGAAATTCATCGCCACTGCAATTGAAACTATTACAAATCCCATTAACATGAAGAAAGCTTGCATTTTAATTTGGAATTTAGCCCACTTGCTCCAATCTATCCCCGCTACTCCAAGCACACCTATAAGACTTGCTGAAACCGGTGTAAAGGCGTCTACAAATCCCGCTCCAAGTTGGTAACATAGAACTGCTATCTGTCTTGAAACTCCAACTATATCAGAAAGCGGCGCCATTATAGGCATAGTAAGTGCTGCTTGACCTGAGTTTGAAGTAACTACTAAATTAAATAAACTTTGGAACACATACATACCTATTGCGGCAATTGTCTTTGGTACTCCATTTAAAACATTTCCTGCACTGTAAAGTATTGTGTTAAGCGCTGAAGGCACATTAGCCTCTGAACCGCCAAGCACCAAAAGTATTCCCTTTGCCATACCAACTACTATTGCAGTTCCGGCAAGGTCAGATGCACCGTTTTGGAAACTTGAAGCCATAGAGTTTATAGTCATATTGTTTAGCTTAAATACTATAGCTGTAATACCGGAGACAAATCCCATTACAAAAAATTGAGATGCAATTTCAGGTATATAGTACGCCTTTGAAGTAACTCCCCAAACTATCCAAATAAACCCCAATAGCATTTCAAGTAATATCAATTTGTGTCCAAGTTTAAATTCTTTTTCTTCCTCTGTTGCATTGGTCACTACATTTCTAAAATGAGCATCTGCATCGTGCATAACTGACAGCTCAGGATTTTTTCTGATTTTTTCAGCATATCTCATCAAGTACGCCGCAGAAAGAGTTGTAACTACAAACCACATTATAAGTCTGAATTTTGCACCTGAAAGCACAGGTATGCCGGCTATCCCTTGAGCCACCGCCACGCTGAACGGACTCATCCATGAAACCGCATTTCCAACTTGAGATGCCACATAAGTCACTGTTACTGCAACAATTGAGTCATATCCAAGAGCAATTACAAAAGGTACCATTATCATAGAAAACGGAATTACCTCTTCTGCCATGCCAAATGTCGCTCCGCCAAGTGAAAATAAAAAGAAAAATAGCGGTATAGCCAATCTCTCCATTCCCTTTGCCTTAGATATAAACGCATATATTCCGGCGTCAATTGCACCCGTATTCATAATTATCCCAAATGCTCCACCTACAACTAAGATCAGTGCAACTATCCCGACTGCTGAACCGTATTTATCCCCGCTCACAAGACCTTCAAATAGATAATTTAAAAAACCAAATCCCCCAAAGTCATCAGTTCCCCAGAGCTTAGCTGTCTTGTGAAGTTTTGTGCTTATGTCATACATTGACTCACCATACATTGAGTACAACTCATCATCACTGAGTCCAACTTCATCAAGCTTTGCTTGGTCAACATCTTTAAGGTCTGCAACAAGAGCTGTAAAAGCCTCCTTATCAACCTCAAACTCTTCCAGCTTAGCCGTATCATTTGACAATTTCGGCAATTCTTCTGATAAAAAATTATTATTCAAATTATAGCTATATCTGAAAGTTTCCGCCATCAAAACTGTCTTTGTCTTAGTTTCCCCACTCGAATCCAAATACTCCACTTCATGAGTGGTAAATTTTCCCGCAGGCACTAAAAAAGTTATCAGCCAAGAGAAGAGTACAACACAAAATATGATTGCATAGGTGTGTGGAGTTTTGAACTTTGTCAAATCTTTCTTATTCATAAAAACCTCCTTCTATTAGCTTGATTATATCACACTGAATTGAATTTATATTCCGTTTTTAGAATATAAAATTTATACATTTTAAGATGCTTATTTATAATTCATATTTTAATATTTTAATAGACAATTCTTATATTTTTGAGCTTTATTTTTAAATAGTCCACAATTTTTAATAAGTTCGGTTAATTTGTGGATTATTTTTCTAAAATCCGCTCAGATTTTGTTAGCTTTATTAATATTTTTGTATTATCCACATGCGAAAACTGTCTTTATGCTTAATTTTGTCCACATTTGACAACTTTTTTAAAGTTTTTGCACATGTTGATTAATTTAGTTAAGAATTTTCTAATTTTTTCTTTATTTCACCAAAAATTCAAATTCCTTTGATAAAATTTTATTTGTTAAAGGATGTGAAAATATGAAGATACAAAATTTTAAATCTAAAATAAATTACACCGGAGCCGTTGCGCTTATCGGACTTAGTTTAGTGCCTAATTTGGTGTTTGCAGATGTGGCAGTTGGAGACAGTATTGTAAGTATTGGTGCCAATTTGGACCGAAACCAACGAAAAGCTATTTTAGATGAGTTGGATGCACCACAAGCAGCTGAAATTATCGAGGTTACCAATGCTGAAGAGTATAAATATCTTGGAGATAGTATTCCAAAATCTAAAATAGGTAATAAATCTATTTCAAGTTCCATGATAACTTACACAAAACCCGGCAGTGGTCTAAAGATCGAAGTTTCTGACAATATAAATTTCATAACTGAATCAACTTACAGAAATGCCTTGACAACAGCCGGTGTAACTGATGCAGAAGTCAAGATTACCGCACCGGTTTCTGTAACCGGAACGGCAGCTCTGACAGGCATTTTAAAAGCCTACGAACAATCAAGCGGTGTCAAGCTTGATGAGAATTTAAAAAAAGTTGCCAATCAAGAGATGGTAGTTACTCAAAATCTACAACAAGAAGTTGGTGAGAAAAAAACTGACGATTTAATCAATGCTATAAAAATTCAAATGAGCAAAAATATGCCTGAAAATGAGGAGCAAGTGCGTACAATTATAAACAGCGTCTCTCAAGAGTACAATATCAACATCAGCGACAGCCAAGTTGATTCTCTTGTAAATTTATTTACTAAGATGAAAAATTCAAATGTAGATTGGGATAAAGTGGCTAAAGAAGCGAATAAGTACTCAAAAGTTGCCAAGGATTTGGCTAATAAAGCAAGCGATTATTTGAGTTCTGAAAAAGGACAGCAGGCTCTCGAAAAATCTAAGGGAATATTCGCTCAAATCATAGATTTTATAAAAAGTTTCTTTGCAAAATAAACATTATATTTATACACGAAAAAGCAGACATTTCTATAATGTCTGCCCTTTTTGTCTATAACACTAATCCCAAATATTGGAATAATACTGCAACAAAAACTAAAGTAAGTAATATTTTGTAATTCTTCTTCTTATAAGCGAATACTCCGCCTATAAAACATATTAAATCCACTGCCATAATAGCTTTTAAAAAACTTGTTTGTCCCAAAATATAAGTGAATGTAATAGGTTTAAAATCTATAGGTAGCGACATTCTCATCAATGCTAAAATCATGAATATATATTTAATACCCACCGCTAAAAACAGATTTACAAAAACGTATTTATTTTGATTTTCCCTATACGACTTAACAGCTGCACTCAAAATAATGAAACTATATAGCAAAATAAAGCTATTCAATGGTGTTTGAATCAATAAATTTTCCATTATCTATCTCCATTCCAATTCTTAATCAAGAACATCATTCGCATATACAAAACTCATAGACTGGATTAAAAAAGTCATTGCTAACAAAAAGCTAAATTTCTTTTTCATTTTTATCCTAATTCATAAATTTACATTTCATAACTAATAACACCAATCTTCCATCATTTCGCGAAAATGACAATCAATTCATGAATTATATGTTAACGCGATCTGCGATACCTTTACCCATCTTTTTTATTTTTAAACATACTTTAACAAAAAAACAGACATTTCTGTCTGCTTTAGTTATATTTATTGAATATCTTTTCAAAGCTGTTTACGCTCCTATCATCTAAAAGATACCATTTATTTTCAATTTTTATATATTTTCCCGACTTTATAACCATTGTCTTTTTATAACTTTTGTCATATATATTGATAAACTTCTCACTCACCGGACTTGTTGTCATCTCAACTTCTTTAGCTCCTAAATCATTTATCATTAGCAGTATATCTCTGATTACAACTCTGTCGGTTATGGTCTTCATGCTTGAATTTTCATATTTTAAAAGTTCTACATAAGATGTATTTCCAAGTTCTAAGTGTATGACCTTATTTCTCTCCGCCAACACATTGTATGATATTAAGAGCAATATTAAAAAGAATGTAGATATCAACACTTGATTCATCTTTTTATTGTTATTTTTTTCCTCTCTCTTCTCGACATTACTTCCCTTTCTATATGTGAAGGACACCTTCCATAAATACAAATGCTTTTCCGCCAACTCTAACTCTGTCTTCTCCTATCATCTCGGCTGAAAGTTTTGACTCTCTTCCCAAGCAGGCTCCTTGAGTTGACTTTATATTCGTAAAGTTTAAATCTGTGTTTTTATTTAGATACAAGAGTGTTGCTCCTGTAGAGGTAGCTGAACCGGCTTCTTCGTCTATTCCTATGCTCGATGAAAATGTTCTCTGCACGATTTGACTGCCATTCACCACTGTAAACACTTCAACGCTAATTGCCTCATCTTTTTCAGATATTTTTAAAACTTCTTCAAAACTCGGTTCTATTGAATATAGAGTTTCAATATCTTTTACCGGCACAACTATATCCTGTAACCCGGTCTTTACCTTTGCCGGAGCATAAAACTTATCCCCAATTCCAAGCTTGTCTTTGGTTATCCCCAGTGCATTTATTATTTCTTCATCAGAACTTATCCTCTTGTTGATAACTCCATCTAATAAGATATACACATTTTGAATTTCTTCATCTTTATATTCTAAATCCACATACACTTTACCTGACTTAGTGTGTTGCACAACTTTTTTTATTCCGTCTTCTATCGGCAATATGTAGTTGTGTTTGCAAAGTGCGTAAAAAGTGGCAATAGTGGCGTGTCCACACAATGATATTTCTTCGTTTGGTGTAAAGAATCTGGTTTTGTACACTCCCACATCAAGTCTATCTATAAAGACAGTTTCAGACATTCTCAAATCTCTTGCTATCTTTTGCATTTCTTCATCATTTAAACTATTTGAGCCAACAACAACTCCCGTCGGGTTGCCATCAAAAGTTCTGTCTGTAAATGCATTTACAAGATACATATTTAAATATCTCATTCTTCCTCACTTCCGAGTATCTTCTCACAAATTCTTTCAAGGTCTTCTTCTGAATAGTACTCTATTACAATCTTCTTGTTTTTTCCCTTACCTTTAAATTCAACTTTTGTTCCAAGTGCATCTTCTAAGCTTCTTCGTGCATCATCTAAAAAGATATTTTTTGTCTTTTCAGGGGGTCTTGAGAACAATAGAGTTGTCTCTTTTACCGTATTCCCAAGTTTAACTATTCTCTTTGCTTCTCTGTACTGTTGTTTAGGGTCTTTTATAGTCAACAAAAGTTTTCCGTGAGACGGCGACAACAATCCCTTTTGCAAAAACTCAATTACTCTTGGTTCAAGCTTTAATAGTCTGACAGTGTTTCCTATGTACTGTCTACTCTTTCCTATCGCATCTGAAAGCTCTTCTTGAGTTATATTGTACTCTTTCATTACCGATTTATATCCCAAAGCTTCTTCAATTGGATTTAAGTCAACTCTTTGCACATTTTCAATCAAAGAAATTTTATCAGCTTCTTCTTCCGTTATATTTTTAATGATTGCCGGAACTTCTTCAAGTCCTGCAAGTTTAGCTGCTCTATATCTACGCTCCCCAGCAATTATTTGGTATTCTTCGCCATTTTCTTTTAATATCAACGGTTGAATTATACCAAATTCCTCTATAGATTCAGCAAGCTCTTTTAATTTTTCTTCATTAAATAACTTTCTCGCCTGTTTTTCATTGGGCTTTATTTTACTAATTGGAATTTTAGTAACCCCAGTTTTACTTTCTTCGTTTAAAATCTTCGCTACTTCATCAGTATCTTTTAGAAAATTATTTAATCCTCTACCTAATCCACCTTTTTTCATCTATACTACTCCTGATTGTTCAAAAACTCTTTAGCTAACTTTCTATAAGACCAAGCGCCTTTTGAAATATTATCATAGTCAAAAATGTGCGCTCCAAAACTTGGTGCTTCTGCCAATCTTATATTTCTCGGAATTGTAGTGTTGTATACTTTTTCCTTGAAATATTTTTTGACTTCATCTTTAACTTGCGTAGAAAGCTTGGTTCTACTGTCATACATACACATAACTACACCTTCTATGGTCAAATCAGGATTAAAATTTTCCTTTACCATAGAGATTGTATTCATTAGTTGCCCAACTCCTTCAAGGGCATAGTATTCACTTTGAACCGGAATGAATATAGAATCAGAAGCTACAAGAGAAAGCATTGAAAGAACTCCCAATGACGGAGGAGAATCTATAAATATATAATCATAATCTCCTTTTATCTTTTCAAGAGTTACCTTTAAAATATATTGCCAATTATCTCTTTTAGATATTTCAAGCTCAATCCCCGCTAAATCAGGGCTTGATGCTATTAAATCCAAGCCTTTTGTTGAAGAATGTAGTATTTCAACTTCTCCTGAATCAAGAAGATCATATATGTTTTTTCCTTCACTTTCTCCAAGTCCTAAACCTGAAGTTGCATTAGCTTGTGGGTCGATATCTATAACTAATACCTTTTTCTTTTTTCTCGCTATTGCAGCTGAGAGATTTATAACTGTGGTAGTTTTTCCAACTCCACCTTTTTGATTAAAAACACTTATGACCTTAGCCATTTCCCCTCCATAATTTCTATCTATTACAATTTATTTATTAGAAAATTTTTGTCATCTTTACAACAAATTTTATTTCCTATAATTAATTATATATTGCTTTAAAAACTTTTCAAGCGAATCACTACAATAAATATTATTTAGAATTTATTTTTAAGTTTCATTTTTGATGTTTTTAAAATTTAAACCTAGTGTTTTCAATGCTTTAGAGGTAAAATGCTCCACGTGGAGCATTTTTAAATTCAACTTATATTTTTTAATTTCTCTCATTTATTTTTTTATCACTTCTTATCAAAACTATTTTTAATTTCTATTTTGTTTTTATTCTCCTCATGCTCCTTTTATTTTTCGAGTCATTTTTTTGCTTTTTTAAAAATGAAATCCAGTGTTTTCAATGCTTTGGTGGCAAAATGCTCCACGTGGAGCATTTTTATTTTCCTTTTTACAGCTCTCACGTTTTAAAGTTTTCTGCATACAAAAAGCACTGATATCTCAGTGCTTATAGTGGCTGTGATTTTGGTTTGCCTCCGGCTCTTGGATACTTATCTTTTGTTGAGTTCACCTTTTCTATAACTACTAGGTAGTGAGTTATATCTTTCGGCAATTTAACTTCGATAATCTCCTTCAGTTTTCCGCCTAAAATTGAAAGTGCATTCTTCGACTCTTTCAATTCTTCTTTGTGTTCAGGGCCTTTCATGCAAATCAAATGTCCTCCAACTTTTACAAAAGGCAAATCATATTCGAGTAGTGTCCTCATATTTGCCACAGCTCTTGATGTAACTATGTCAAATGATTCTCTCATCTCTCCCCTTGCGGCTTCTTCCGCCCTTCCATGGATTGCCTCTATGCCCTCTAATCCAAGTTCTCCTATTACTTCTCTTAAAAAAACAATTCTCTTGTTTAGAGAGTCAAGTAGTGTCACTTCAATTTCCGGATTATAAATTTTGAGTGGAAGTCCGGGAAACCCCGCTCCGGTTCCCACGTCTAATAAAGTCTTCCCTGCTTTTAAATACTCCGTCTTTGCTATTGATAGCGAGTCCAGAAAGTGTTTAACATCAACTTCATCAGAATCTGTGATCGCAGTCAAATTCATTACTTTATTTTTTTCAAGTAGCATTTCTTTGTATTTTTCAAGCTGTTCTACTTTTGATGTGTCCAAATTGAAATCAATTAGTCTGTCTTTCAGCATCTCTTCTCCTAAGTTCCAAATGAATCAACAACACATTTATATCTGCCGGTGAAACACCTGTTATTCTTGAAGCTTGACCTATGGACTCAGGCTTGATTCTGCTAAGTTTTTCAACCGCCTCAAGTCTTAATCCATTTACCTTTGTATAGTCAAAGTCTTGCTCCAACTTTTTACTTTCCAACTTTTTGAACTGATTTATCTGTTGTTGTTGCTTAGTGATATATCCTTCATACTTAGTTTCTATTTCAACTTGTTCAGTTACATCATCTGTCAACTCAGGTCTCTCTAAATCAAACACTTTTAATTTTTCATAATTCAACTCAGGTCTTCTCAACAGTTCTTTCAAAGTAACCGTATTTACAAGTGGTGTAGAACTAAGCTCTTGAACTTTTCTATTGTTTTCTTCGTTTGGATTTATCTTTATGCTCTCAATTCTTTCAAGCTCTTTTTCTATTGCCTCTTTACGTGATAAAAATCTTTGGTATCTATCTTCTTTTATAAGTCCTACTTCATATCCCCTTGGAGTGAGTCTTAAATCCGCATTATCTTGTCTAAGGGTCAATCTGTATTCCGCTCTTGCAGTCATCATTCTATAAGGCTCTCTCGTTCCCTTAGTTACAATATCGTCAATTAATACTCCAATATATGCTTCCGACCTATCCAATACCATTGCGTCTTTTCCGGCAACCTTTAAAGCTGCATTGATTCCGGCAACTATACCTTGTGCCGCCGCCTCTTCATATCCTGACGAGCCGTTTATCTGTCCCGCAAAGAAAAGCCCCTCTATCTCCATGTGTTCAAGAGATCTCTTTAATGCCATTGCATTTATTGCATCATACTCTATCGCATAAGCCGGTCTCATAATCTCACAGTTTTCAAGACCTATAATCTCCTTGTAGAATTCATTTTGAACATCTTCAGGTAGAGACGATGAAACCCCTTGAATATACATTTCATCAGTCGTAAGCCCTTCCGGCTCTATGAACACCTGGTGCGAAGGCTTATCTGAAAATCTTGTAACCTTATCTTCAATAGAAGGACAATATCTAGGCCCAACACCCTCTATATTCCCAAGAGATAGTGCTGAACGCCCGATATTCTCTCTGATTATCTCATGACATCTCTCTGTAGTATAAGTCAAATAGCAATCTTCTTGCTTTTTGCTAAAATCTTTTCCAAAATTTTCAAAAGAAAAAGGAACAACCTTAGAATCTCCCTTTTGAACTTGCATATTGGAAAAATCTATACTTCTTCTGTTAACCCTTGCCGGTGTTCCGGTTTTCAATCTTATTATTTCAAGACCGTTTGCCTCTAGTGAAGAAGTAAGTTCATTTGCCGGTTTAAAGCCTTGCGGACCTGAGGCGTAGTTTAACTCTCCAATATGAATTCTGCCGTGAAGATAAGTTCCCGTTGCAACAACAATTGCCTTTGCTCTGTATATTGCTCCGGTGTGAGTTACAACCCCGGTAACTTTTTTGTCTTCAATTAAAAGTTCCACAGCTTCATTTTCTTTAACTCTCAAGTTGTCTTGATTTTCGATGACTCTCTTCATCTCATCATGGTACGCTCTCTTGTCCGCTTGTGCCCTTAGAGAGTGTACTGCCGGTCCCTTTGATGTGTTTAACATCCTCGACTGAATATAAGTTGCGTCTATTACTTTTGCCATTTGACCGCCCAAGGCGTCAACTTCTCTTACTAAATGTCCCTTGCCGGTTCCTCCGACATTCGGATTACAACTCATAGCTGCAATGGAATCTAAATTTAATACCAACATCAACGTATCCTTGCCGATTCTAGCTGAAGCAAGAGCCGCCTCACAGCCGGCATGCCCTCCACCTATGACTACAACATCATAGCTTCCGGCTTCATATCTTTTAACTTTTTCCATAATACCTACTTTCCAATACAGAATTCACTAAACACCACATCAAGCACGTCTTCTGTAGTAGTTTCTCCTGTAATATTGGATAGACTTGAAATTGCATCTTCCAAATCCACCTCTATTAAATCCATAAACACTTCGTTTTTTACACCCGTTAGAGCATCTTCCATAGACTTCTTGGCCGCCTTTAGAGACTCTATATGCCTTACGTTGTTTACATATATATCAGATGTTTCCTTTATCTCTCCATCAAAGAACATCTCAACAACCTTGTCTTCAAGCACCTTAGCTCCGTCTCTTTCAACGGATATCTCTATCGCTTCCCTGTCTCCTAAAAACTCTCTAAGCTCTTTATCAGAAACTTTTCTATCCAAGTCTATTTTATTCAATAAAATTATGTGCTTTTTATTATCAACTAACTTTAGTATTTCATAATCGTCACTTTCCAGCTCTCTTGATAAATCAAAAATTGTAATTATCAAATCACTTTCTTCAATGCTCTGCTTTGCACGATCAACACCTATCTTTTCAACTGCATCATCAGTTTCACGAATGCCCGCAGTATCAGTTATCTTTAAAAGCACTCCCTCTAAATTTACATAGTCTGTGATTATATCCCTTGTGGTTCCAGGAATGTCAGTAACTATCGCCCTTTCGTCCTTTAACATGGCATTTAGCAAAGATGACTTTCCAACATTTGGCTTACCTAAGATTACGGTATTTATGCCGTCTCTTATAAGACGTCCTCTGTTTGAATTTGCAAGCAACCCATCAATATCCCCTATCACATCGATTGCCTCTTCTTCAAGTCTTCTATAATTTGCCATATCAATTTCATCTTCCGGAAAATCAATATTTGCAACTATAAGAGCCGTCATTCTCATTATCTTTTCCTTCATCGACCTTATCGCACCGCTCAAGTTCCCCTCAAGTTGCTTAATGCTCATATCGTATGAAATTTCACTCTTAGAATTTATAACATCTATTACAGCCTCTGCTTGAGATAAGTCCAGTCTTCCGTTTAAGAAAGCTCTCTTAGTGAACTCCCCTCTATCGGCAAGCCTTGCTCCGGCAGATAACAATAAATTTAAAATTTTTCTCACAGAAACTATCCCACCGTGACAATATATTTCAACAATATCTTCACGAGTGTAGCTATGAGGGCCCTGCATCTTACATACTAAAACTTCATCTACAAGCTTTTCACTGTCGTAGATATGTCCGTACATCATAGTTCTGTTCTTGCTGTCTTCAATTGTCTTTTTAGAAATTGGTCTAAAAAATTTATCTGCTATTCTAATCGATTCATCCCCGCTCATTCTGACAATACCTATTCCGGCTTGCCCCGTAGCAGTTGAAATAGCAGCTATAGTATCTGTTAACATCATACACCCCCTGACTTTATATCATATAACAGAAGTAAATAGTTTACAATAAATTGATAACCATGCTTTTTCAATAATATTTTTAATTTAAATATTTTAAAACTTTCTACAATAATACATCTAATTTTGTATATTATGTCAATAGGGGATATTTGAGAATCTTTATAGTGTTTGTCTTCTTTTTAAGTTTATGATATCATTTGCTTGTGGCAATATATTATTTTTATATGCTATTTCATTATAAAAATAATATGTATTGTTTTATTATTTGTTTATTGTGAAAATGGGGAAAACGTATAAAAAATCATTTCAGTGTTATTAGTTGTTATTATTTTATTAAATAATGTTGATGTTAGCGCATTTTCGTTTAGTTCCGACCGTGCAGATTTTTACATAGTTGAACAAAATGATAATTATGAAAAAGTAATTTTAAAAGAGAAAAATGGAGATACTTATGTTGCTGAAACATATCTTAATGGAAGTACGTCAAAATATATTTTAAAAGATACGGACGGAAATATCATTGAAGAAATGCAATTTGATAGTTCTTCACATAATATCATTCCTAATGATGATACTTTTGAAGACTTATTAATAAAACCTTATTCTTGGAGTGAATGGAATTCTCCAACTATTACAAGAGGACATACATCTTTTCCTAGAGGTATTACTCTGTCTTCTGCGGTTACTATCATCGTTGGTGTCCTTGGTGGTGGTATAACATATTCTTTAGCTGCCGGAATGGCCGTCGCAGTTGTTAACGAAGGTTTGGGTGATTTATGGTATGTTCGAAAAAGAAGTTATAGACATGATTATTCTACTAATAGATATCAAGGTCGCGATATAATAGATTTTTATAGAGATAGTGCTTATAGAGACTATATACATACTGAAACTTCATATTGGTATGGAGATGCTATTAATTAATATGAGAAGAGTTACTTTTGTTGTAAATTTATTTATAATATCTTTAATATATCTTTTAATATGGCAAAATAGATTAAAGGCTATAATTGGAGTTGTTGTTCTATACTCTTTATTTAGTATATTTATAAACAGTAAATATACTAAAGAGGAAAAATATAAGCCTTATATATTACTTTTAATAATTCCAATTATTTTAATCAATATTTACCTCTCAAATAAATTAGTTCTTTATTTAATCTTATCTTATATTATCTCTTTACTTTTAATCGTATTTGATTATATAAAAAAGAATTTTTAAGAAAATAGAGAGCTTATTATTTAATATTTTTATTCTAGGATTTCAAACATTTGACGAAATCTCATTTCTTCTGTTATGCTGGTTTGCATAGGAAGCCTTCTTTCTGATATTTTGTTTTGTGATTAAACTTATATTACCAGATGGCTTCCTATTTTTTTATTGTTTTATCACATATTTATTATTACCTAACAAAAGAAACCTGTTATCTACAAGTTTCTTTCTAAATTTATTTGAAATTCGAATACTCAATACAACCATTTTCATGGTCAGGTCTAATTAAATCATATTCACCCGTTTTATCTAAACTAAAACCACTTTCCGAGACTATTCCATTGTCTTTTTCTGTAAACTTCTTTTCAATATATTCTATATTTCCGTTTTCTCTAATACAGTAAATAGCTCTTTGAGATATTATAAGTAATCTATTATTTTTTCATTAATTTCATAAAAATAATTTGCACTGTCACCCAAAGGGATAGGCTCGATTTTATCTCCTACTTTTATATATGAACCTTGTTCTGACGGCTTTCCTTTTAAATACTCGTTATAAATTAACATGTCGTTGAATATAAAAAATGAATTTACCCTTTTTGACAAATCAATTTTTTCTTCCTTTTTACTTTTTGTGTCATATACAAAAGAACCTACAACATCCGCATTATTATCAACTAAGCTTTCATTTTTCAAATTCAAAACTTGAAAATATACTCTCTCATTTACAGCTGATACGCCGGAAAATACATTGCCCGATAATTTGTAAATACTTCCATCACCAGAGATGCTCTTTTCTTCTTTTATTTTTGTATAACTTAAATCGTCTTTGCTTATTAAACCGATTACATCAGTCATCTCATTATTTTCTAAGTAATTATAATTTACAGCTATGTACTCATCCATATCATAAGTTGCCACAGAATTTATTGAGTCAATTACCTGTGTATTTTCATTTCCTAAATCATCAACAGTATATATATTTAATACACTTCCTTCTGTATAAACAATAATATTCTTGTCTTTGTATTTGCCATAATAATCTATATACTGAGGTCTAACTTTCTTCACTACTATCTTTAAATTATTGTCTGTAAGCTTTAAAAAATATATTTCTTCATCATTTTTTGACTTACTTCCAAGAAAAGAACCATTTTGAAAATTCACTACTTCAAAATCACTTAAATTTCCAATTTTATCACTTATTGTATTAAGGTTTTCTTGCTTTATTTCCATGGCTTTTTGTTGTTTTGAACAACTAGCTAAAAATAATATTGCAATAACCAGCGATATAAATTTTAAAAGTTTCTTGTCTTTCATTTTCCCTCCTAAATATTTGGTAAAAGAAAACAAAGTGAATACTACGTGTTAAATTATATTAATTGA
>NZ_JH165061.1:336646-356813 GCF_000227315.1 Peptoniphilus indolicus ATCC 29427
CATAATTTACGGTAATCTATTTAAATACTTAAATTTCTGACAAAAACGATTCAAAATTTTAATTGCTTCTTCTTTAGATGGTATTCGGTCTACTATATAAATAACATCATTATATTGAAAATCTAATGTATATCCGCCTCTAACTTCTTCTGTCGGTCCTAAAATATGTGCTGAAACTCCTTTTACGCTGACAATTCCCTCATCAGTATAGTATCCACCATAAGTGTGCTCAAAATTTGCACTTCCTTCTCTTAAAAATTGCATAGTATAATATGTCACTGGTCTTCTACCTATCTGCTCTAGAATGTTATCATCTGTAAGTTCTTTTGAAGGATGAAAAACATCAATTCGTGTCATGTCTCTATTTGAATATGCAACTTTAGCACCTTCTGTTATATAAGAATGTAAAAATTTATAGTCTAATTTCTCTTCTACCTCTTCTAAAGAATTAAAGACATTTAATAATTGATTTTCTGAAAAATAAATTTCTCCTTCATTTCTACTGATTTCATTTACCCCTATAGCTTTTAAGTTTCTCTCAATATCAATAGTATTGGTTCTATATTTATCGCCCATTAATGTAAATCCGACTAATACAAGTCCTAGTGTAGAAGACAATAAAATTCCAAGCAAAACCTTTATCTTTTTGTCTTTCATAATTTTCCTCCTTAAAAAATATGTATTTTAATTGTCGATTTAGTTGATTACAACAGTATTATATAACTCAATCAGGTATATGTAAACATATCTAAATTTTTATAGTTGGTATGTCTTTAATCTTCCTCAAAACTAAAAATATCTATCGGAGCAATCCCAATAGATATTTTCTAAATTTGTATTTTTAATTAATTTATCTTACTGCCTTCCATAAGTGTCTTTTTAAGATTTCCCTCAATTTCTGCAAGAGCTTTTTCTGCCTCTGCTCTTCGCTGTCTTCCTTCTGCTTGTATTGCTTTGACATCATTTAAGGCTTCTATTAGCTTTTCGTTTGTGTACTTAATTGTATCTATGTCCACAATTCCTCTCTCTGTTGCTCTTTGTGTCTCAACTGTCGCCATTTTAATATTTTCGGCATTTTTTCTAAGCAACTGATTGGTGTAGTCTGTAACTTCTTTTTGAGCTCTCGCCGCATCTAGTGAGTGTCCTGCTGAAAGCGCAAGAACCATCTGATTCTTCCAAAGTGGTATTGTATTCACTATTGTGGATTGCAATTTCTCAAGCATGACTGTGTTTGAAGATTGTATCATTCTAATTTGCGGTGCCATTTGAAGGCTTACCATCTTTGTGAGTTCAAGGTCGTGAAGTTTCTTTTCAAACCTGTTTATCATGTTGATATGGTCTCTTACTAGTTGGGCATCTACCGGAGAATTTGATGTGTTTGCCTTGCTCTCTAATGCTTTTAATTCTACATTTTTAGCTTCTTCTAATTTTTTCTTTCCTGCAATTATATACATGGAAAGTTCTTTGTAGTAATCTGCATTTAATTTATACATCTCATCTAGGTTTGCAATGTCTCTCATCAAAGTTATTTGATGTCCTTCAAGTGCTTTTTTTACATCGTTTACATTGTGTTCTACATCTGTGAACTTGGTCTTAAATGCTGTGACTTTGTTGGCTCCTTTTTTGAAAATTTTAAAGAACCCCTTATCTTCTTCGTCTATTTCAAAACTCTTTAACTGATTTACTACATTTGATAAAAGTGTTCCAACTTCTTCTAAATCCTTTGTATATACTGATTCTAAAGTCTTTTCTGAAAAACTTGCTATTTTATTTTGCGCTCCGCTTCCATAGCTTAGGACTTGGTTTGAATTTGTGATGTCTATCTTTTTGGCAAATTCTTCTACTTTTTTTCGCTCTTCTTCTGTCAGCTTTATATCTACTTCTTCTGTATTTTCAACTATAACTTGTGTTTCTTGTTCTTTCTTCGGCTCATTCGGTTCGAGCGTCAATTCAAAATCCATATATCCTCCTATAATCTATCTAGTAATCCCTCTTGGTGCAACATGCTCTTTAAAACTGAAATGTCTGTCTTTATATCTATTACAGCCCCTTCGTACATATCTTCAAGCAGATTTCTAAATGCTTCATTTATTATCTTTATGGAGCTTTTAATGTCTTCTTTTAATTCTAAAATCTTTGGCGAATCCAATCCTGATTTTTGAATTAGTTCATACTCTCCTAACAATTTTAATACTGATGGTAGATAGTACTCCCTGAACCTTTCAAATTGCTCCAAATCTTGAGGCTTGGCCTTTGCATTTGAATATATCTTTTCAACTAAGAGCAATAGTTCTTTAACTTCAGACTTCATAGGCTCTTCAAGAGATTCATGGTAATTCAACATCTCTCCAAGATAGTTTCTCTCTATTGCCTTAGGCTCTTCTATTTTTTCTTCTTGCTTTACACTTCTTATAGGTATTCTTCTGTATTCTTCATAGGTCTTATTGTCGAGCATAACTGCCCCGTCAACAATCCTTGCCTCTTTAAAATAATCTTTTTGAATGTAGTATGATATGTCGTTCAAAACTGTTTCTTCATCTACATTTGCAAGTAGTGCAAGTTCTCTTATATTGCAAATTGCCCCGCTTCCAAAACCTCTTAGATATTTATTGTATCTTTGCATTACTTTGGAAATAAGTTTTTGCTTTCTCATTTCTCTTCTTGTAAAAAATCCTGCAACTAAGAACATAAGTCCTGCAAATATTGTTGTTATATCTAAAAAGTCAATAAATCCCTGAAATATTACTATAACTCCCGTAGCAATAGAAAAAATTGTAGCTATATTTAATAGTTTAACCATACTAGCTGAATTTTTTATCTCTCTTGGGTTTTGCTCGACTATTTTTTTATTCTTTGCCGGAACTATCGCTCTTTGAGGGACCTCCGCATTGTTTATCATATCCATAATTTCTCTTACGGAATTTCCAAAGCTATTCTTTAGTGTCTTTGCAATTTTACTTAGTTCATCAGAATTTAAAAAGAAATTATTTCTATTTTTGTTTTCTCCGTCATCGTATCTGTCGTTCATATTCCCTCCTTAAATTCTATTATACTAAAGTTGCAATTTAAGTAAAACTTTAATTGATTTATTTAATTTAAACTTAACCATTTCTTGACAATTATTACAAGACTTTGATTTTTAAAACTACTCTTAATTTAACACTTGGTTTATAATTAATTGAGGAGGTACGATTTGGAAATTAAAAAGATCAATCTAAAAGAACAAACTTATAATTTAATAAAAGATAGAATACTGAAAAGACAATATAGACTTGGTGAAAGTTTAAAAATTTCTAAATTAAGTGATGAACTCGGTATTAGCAACACTCCTATAAGAGAGGCTTTAAGTTATTTAGAATCTGAAGGACTTGTGGAATTTTCTGATGGCAAATACTCTGTTGTCAATCTCACTGTAAAAGATATAGTCCAACTTAATAATGCAGTTTTAGTAAATATTCTTGCAGCGCTGGATATAGTAATCGAAGAAAATCACACAGAAAAATTAATTGAATTTGAAAAACAATCTCTAAAAAAACAGAAGAAACTTCAAGATGAACAAGCCGATATAAACTTTAACTTTGTAAAGACTTTTGTAGATTTTAATAGAAATATAGTCTTGGCAGCTGATAATAAATTCTTGCTTAGAATTTTTGATAACTTGTTTTCAGTTCTAATCTTGGCAACTTCATATAATAAAAAAACATACAGAGATGTTCATTACAAATTACACATTGAAATATATAATGCTCTTGTTGAAAAAAACTATTCTAAGATGAAAGACTCTCTAAAAGAATTGTTTAATAAAGATGAATCATCTTTCGAGTTTTAAATCAAAAATAATATCAAATTAAAAATTTATTTTCTATGTTATCACGTTAAAACGTATTGACATAAATATTTTAGCTTGGTATTATTTTTATGTTAAAGTATGCACAGTGCATAATGAGGTGGTTATATGAATATTACATGTAATATAAATGGAGCGGAAGTTTCTGCAGATGTAAGTGAAAAAACTCGTCTTATTGATTTTTTAAGAGATGAACTACATCTTACCGGAACTAAAGAGGGTTGCTCTGAAGGTGAATGTGGTGCTTGCACTGTGATAGTGAACAAGAGAGCTGTAACTTCTTGTACAATGCTTGCCGCTCAAGTTGACGACTGTGAAGTTTTGACTATTGAAGGGCTAAAACAAAATGGCGAATTCGATATTCTTCAAGAAAAATTTGTAGAACACGGCGCAGTTCAATGCGGCTTCTGTTCTCCGGGATTTATAATGAGCGCTAAGGCTCTTATGATGAATAACTCAAACCCAACTATGGATAATATAAAAAGGGCAATAGAGGGCAATTTGTGCCGTTGTACAGGATATATAAAAATCATTGAGGCTATTGATGCTGCTGTTAAGGAGGTTTCTAAATGATATACTCTCCAAAAACTAAAGACGAATTAATTGAATTAATTAAAATAAAAGATAACAATACATATTTTATTGCCGGTGGTACCGATATCATAATCAAAATAAAAAATAAAAAACTCACTGATTATAACATAATTGATTTAACTAAAATGAGCGAGTTTGCAAAAATTGAAGAAAACGATTCTACTGTATCTATCGGCTCTATCGTCACTATGACAGAACTTACAGAGAGTGAACTTATCAAAAAATATTTCCATTCAGTATATCAAGCTGCTTACCATCTAGGTTCTGAACAAATTAGAAATTTAGCAACTGTCGGTGGAAATCTTGCCAATGCATCTCAATCAGCAGATGTATTGCTTGCGTTATATAGTTTAAATGCAAAAATTAAGATTTTAAATTCATTAGGTGAAGAAAAAATCATTCCTATCGAAGAATTGATACTTGGTAGGGAAAAGACATCTTTAGCTGATGACGAAGTAATTGAATCAATAATTTTAGAGAAAAAAGATAACCAAATTACAGGATTTTGTAAAATTGGCTCAAGAAAAGCTGTTACAATTTCCAAAATCAGCTGTGCTGTAAACTTAATTGTAAAAGACTCTGAAATTTCAAATCCAACTGTATATTTAGGAGCAGTTGGAGTAGTGCCTACAAGGGCAAAATTGATTGAAGAATACTTATCTTCTGTCTTAACTAGTGAAATTGACTTGAAAAAATTACAAGAACTTGCAAGCGAAGAAGTTGACTTGGCAATTCCAACAAGAGAGTCCAGACACTACAAGAGAGTTGCTATAAAGGGTCTAATGGATGATTTATTACAGGATTTAAAATTATGAATTATAAATTTATTGGAAAAAACATAAAAAAATTTGATACTACAAAGGCTGTAACTGGTGAACTTAAATACACTGGAGACTTTTATAACTCAGATATGCTCTATGGAAAACTACTTTTGAGTGAAAAACCTCATGCTACTTTCGAATTTGATTTTGAAGAAGCTTTAAAAGTTGATGGGATTTTTAAAATATTGACTGCTGAAGATTTACCAGATGTTCCCTATAATTCAATGGAGTGGTTTTCAGGTATAAATGCCACTAAAAACGAACGTCTTTTAAACTCCGAAGCCAAGTGTGTTGGAGATAGAATTGCTCTTGTGCTTGGCGATAACAAAGAATGTGTTGAAGAAGCTTTAAAACGAATAGTCGTAAATTATACAGAACTTCCAACAGTCCTTGGACTTAAACAAGCTCGTGAGAATAAAATTTGTGTTCACGGTGATTCAAACATTGCATACGAAAAGGAAATTGCGAGGGGAGACTACAACTCAATCAAAGATGAAGCCTATATGATTGTAGAAGACACCGGAACAACTCCTCGTACACACCATTTGGCAATAGAACCGCACATTGCTGAGGGTTATATGCAAGGTAATATCCTCACAGTTTCAAGCCCGAGCCAAGTTGTATATGCGATACAAATGCAACTTTCAAGAATACTTTCTCTGCCTGTTTCAAACATTAGAGTTATAAAATCCACAATGGGTGGGTCATTTGGCGGAAAGCAAATGCCTCTTTTAGAGCTAATTGCCGGAGCGGTGGCTTATAAATTTAATCGCCACGTTCAAATATATATGGATAGAGAGCAAGCCATAATAGGAACTTTTACTCGTAATTCAACTGAGATAAATGTAAAGACGGCAGTAGATAAATCAGGAAAAATCCTCGGAAGATTTGTGGACTTATCAGTTGATGGCGGAGCTTATGATACCAACAACACAAGTATTACAAATGCCTTTGCAAAAAAAATCTTCAGACTTTACGACATACCAAACCAAAATTTCCATGGTGTTGCATATTATACAAATGCTATCCCCGGTGGAGCTTGCAGAGCTTATGGTGGGCCACAAGCTCACGCTATAACAGAGATAAATATGACAAACACTGCCGAAAAACTTGGAATGGACCCTTGTGAATTTAGAATTAAAAATTTACTTGCTCCTCATTCAGAAGATGGAGTAGGGGGACCTAATATCGGGAATGCAGGAATAAAACAGTGTATAGAAGTTGGCATGGAAAAATTTGACTGGTATGAAAAATATAAAAATATCCACTCAAAGAATACCGACAGGTATGCCTATGGCGTTGGAATGGCTTGTGCAACTCATGGAAACGGATATGTTGGAGCCTTTCCTGATTTTACAAATGTAGAATTGGTACTTAACTTTGATGGTAGTGTACTAGCCAAAATAGCAATTCACGAGCAAGGTTGTGGAACTATCACTTCACTTACTCAAATGTTAGCCGAAGCACTTGATATACCAATTGAAAAAATACACATGCCAGAAGCCGATACTTTCTTTACTCCTTATGATTCAGCCGGAACACAAGCCAGCAGAGTTACATTTGTAAATGGTGGGGCACTAAAGAAAGCCGGAGAAGCATTAAGATCTAAACTCATCGAAACTGTTAGCAAAATTGAAAATATTGAAATAGATAGAATTTATTCAGACCTTGGAAAAATTAAGGTCAAAGATTCAGACATAGAATATACCTATGCCGAACTTGCAATTCTAAGAGAAAAGATGTACGCCGACCAAACATCTGTATATGTACACCATGCACCTGATAAAAATCCAGCTGCTTTTGCCGCTGCATTTGTTGAAGTCAAAGTGGACAAATATACAGGCCTTGTCGAAATAGAAGATATTCTTGCAGTACACGATATTGGAAAGGCTGTAAATCCTGAACTAGTGGCAGGACAAATACACGGAGGATGTCAATTTATACTTGGTATGGCTCTTAATGAAGAAGTAGTCGTAGATAAAAATGGATACGTTCCAAGCAGAACACTATCTAAATATCACATACTTAACTCTCAAGACATGCCTAAAGTCAGAATTGAACTCATCGAAACAGAAGATGAATTTTCTCCTTATGGAATCAAGAGTGTTGGGGAAGTTTCCGCTGTAGCTCCAGGTCCTGCAACTATAAATGCAATAAATAATGCTCTTGGAACTAACATTACCAACTATCCGGCAAATCCGGAAAGAATTATAAAAGCTTTAGAACTTAAAGCGAAAGGGGTGTAATAAATGGGAAAATTTGTGTTAACGGGAGAGCCTCTAAGTTTAAAAGAGCTATACGATATTTCCTTCAACAATGTTGAATTGGAAATATCTCCCGAAGCGCAAGAAAGAGTCAAAGAAGCCAGAAGTATTTTATTTGAAATGGCTGCTGAAGGAAAGCCGGTTTACGGCTTAAATCGTGGGGTAGGTTGGAATAAAGATAAGGAATTTGATGAAGATTTTTTTGAAACATATAACAGAAATCTTCTAAACAGCCACTGTCTTGGAGTTCCACCTTACCACACAGATGAACAGGTTAGACTTATCTTGCTAATAAGACTACATAAAGCACTTCAAGGGCATACCGGTATGTCTCTTGAAATCGTAAACATGTATAAGGATTTCTTAAATTATGGTATATATCCGAGAATTCCTATGCGTTCGTCAATTGGAGAGGCAGATATAACCACTCTATCTCACATTGGGCTTGCCTTTATAGGAGAGAGTGATGTTTCATACAACGGAGAAATTATAAATTCAAAAGAAGCTATGGATAAAGTTGGTATGAAGCCTGCAAAACTCGGCCCTAAAGACGGTCTAAGTATAGTTTCTTCAAATGCTCAAGGTGAAGCTATGGCAGCTATAATCATAAAAGAAGTTGAAGACATAGTTAAGATGTCAAACATCATCTATTGTTTGAGTTTAGAAGGCTTAAACGGAGTTGTTGAATCGCTTAGAGAAGATGTAAATGAACTTAGAAATATACCAGGTCAAGTTAAAGTTGCAAGAGAATGTAGAGAATATTTAAAAGGCAGTTATTTAAACGAGCCACATCCTGACCGTGCACTTCAGGACCCTCTAAGTTTTAGAGGAGCACATTCAATAAACGGTACAGTACTAGATGCCCTTGACTTTGTAAAAATGCACCTATACAACACTGTAAACTCAGCAGACGACAACCCTTGCGTTTTAATAGACAAGAGAACTTCTTTTGTAAGTGCAAACTTTGAAGTCACAACTGTTGCAATAGGAGTTGAAATGGTCGCAACATCTTTGGCACATTTGTCTAAGACATCTTGCTATAGAATGATTAAACTTGCAGACCCTGCGTTTACAAAATTGACAAGATTTTTAACTCCAAAGGAAATAGATGTTATCGCCTTTGGTACAATTCAAAAAACTTATACAATGCTTGATACTCAAAACAGAGGCCTTGCAAATCCATCCTCAATGGATTTCTACTCACTAGCAGGAACCATTGAAGATCATGCTTCTAATTTGCCACTTGCTTGCTATAAAATCTTACAAATGTTAGACAACATCAAGTACATACTTGGAATTGAAGCAATGCACGCAGCACAGGCAATAGACTTAAGGGGAGATATTAAACTCGGAGAAGGCACAAAGCTCGCTTACCAAGCAATTAGAAAAGTGTTGCCTTTCTATGAAAAAGATAGAAACTTAAGTAAAGATATAGAAACAATATATCAATTTATAAAATCTAAAAAATTATTGGAAATTATGAGGTGAAATTATGAAAAATAGAATGAGATGGCCAGTGTTCATTCCGGCATTTTTATTCGTACTATTAGTTGCAATAATAGGCGTTGTAAGTAACCAAACACTTAGTGATGTTTCAAATAAATTCTTTGTTTGGTCTCTTGAATCATTTGGTTGGCTTTACCAACTACTTTGTATGACTGTACTCATCGTTACATTTGTAATTATGTTCTCTAAAATTGGAAATGTTCGAATTGGTGGAATAGATGCAAAACCTAAATACTCTTTTGCTACTTACTTTGCAATGACTCTTACAGGTGGAGTTGCAACAGGTATAGTAACTTGGGGTGTAAACGAACCTATTATATATCTTGGTAATGTTTGGGGAGAACTTGACGCACTTGGAATCGCTGCTAACAGTCCAGAAGCCGTTAGATTTGCAATTGCAAGAAGTTTCTACAACTGGACATTTGTACCATATGCAATCTATGCTTTGGCAGGTGTTATCGTAGCTTACGTTTACTTCAATAAAAAAGAACAATTAAACGTAACAGCAACACTTACTCCACTATTTGGAGATAAAATAAAAGGTGGTATCTTTGCAAACATAATAGACACACTTTCAATGCTTGCAATTTCAATAGGTCTTTGTTCAGCTCTTACAATGTGTATAACATTGGTTACCACAGGACTAAAAGCATCTTACGGATTTGAAACTAACACTACACTTTTCGTTGCACTAGGTATTTTCATAGTAGCTATGTTCACACTTTCATCATACGTTGGACTTGATAAAGGTCTAAAAAAATTAGCCGATATAAATGCTTATTTCTACTATGGTGTTTTAATATTACTACTAGTTACAGGACCTACGCTATTCATTCTTAGAAACACAAGTGCAGGTATGGCTGAATGGCTACATAACTTCTGGTTATGGGGACTTGACCCTATAGATATAGGTGGAGCACCTTTGGTTCGTTCTTGGACACTTTTTGACTTTGCATTCTGGGTTGGATATGCTCCTGTTACAGGTATATTCTTAGGGCAAATTTCTTATGGAAGAACAATAAGAGAATGTTTAATAGTAAACCTTATCTTACCATCAGTATTCGGTATTATTTGGTTTGGAGTATGGGGAAACACAGCTATCAATATGCAACTTACAGGTCAAGCTGACCTTATAGGTATTATTCAAAATTCAAATGCTGTAATGGGTCTATTTGAATTTATGAAACATCTACCATTTGCAGCTATATTAGTTCCAGTAAACTTATTTATCATCTTAATTTCTTTCATAACATCTGCAGATGCGACAGCAAACAACATCGCTTCTATGTGTATTAAAGACATTCCTATAGGCTCAGAAGCTCCTGGAACACTAAAGGTACTTTGGGGGGCTACAATAGGTGTTATCGCCATAGTAATGGCAGCATTTGGCGGAGGAGAGCAAGGAGTTGCCGGAGTAAAAGCTCTTGCCGCAGCAGGTGGATTTGTAGTACTGTTTATATTCATACTTCAAGTTGTATCTGCTATCAAAATGTTCTTTATAGATAAAATTGAAGAATAAATTATTGTTAGAAGTTAGCTAATCAACAGCTGGCTTCTTTTTTTGATATAATACATAAATAATGAATAAAGAGGTAATTTATGTACATTACTCAAAAAATTGCAGATAAAACTCTATTAAAAGTAAAATCTGAAATCGAGCAACTCGGCATACAAGTTGGCAAGATTAAACCAAGTGTAAAGTTGACATCAAATAAGACAACTCTTGGCACTTGTAATAAACTAAACAATTCTGATTTTGATTTTGAAATTAGAATTACAAAGTATATTGCAAATGAACAAGCTCTTAAAAATACCATTGCTCATGAAATTTTACACTCTGTAAAAGGTTGTTTTAACCATCAAAAAAAATGGAAAGCTATGGCTGAAAAAGTAAATTCAAAATATGGATACAATATCACAAGGCTTGGAGATATTTCTGAAGCCAATGTCAAACCTAAATACATCGTCGTATGTAAAAACTGTGGTCTTGAATACAAATATTTTAAAAAAGGAAAAGTTATAAAATATTTAGAGGCCAACTCTAAAAATATCAAATGCGGCAAGTGCCGTGGTGAATTAGAACTTAAAAAATAATTTCAAATCCCTAGACGTTGACAGCTTTTAAATTAAAACTAAATAAAAAAATCCCCTTAGCATAAGCTTTGGGGATTAATTTTAGTATTTTCTTTCTTTTTGAATTACTACTTTTCTGTAAGGGTCTTTACCTTCTGAATGTGTAATTACTCCTTCATACTCTTGTAGTGCTTCGTGGATGATTTTTCTTTCGTGTGCATTCATTGGTTCAAGTTTGACATTTCTACCTGTCTTTAAGACTTTAGATGCCATCTTTTGAGCTAAATCCTTAAGAGTGTCTTCTCTCTTTTGTCTATAGCCGCTTGAATCAAGTTGAACTCTCACATATTCATCTGTATTTTTATTTACGATAAGACTTAGTAGATATTGTATTGAGTCAAGAGTTACACCTCTTTTACCGATTACTATACCTAATTTTTCTTCATCACCTTTTATTTCAACTTTTAAGACGTTGTTTTCAAAGTTTACGTCTAAATCCGTTTCAATGCCAAGTGAGTTAAGTACCTTATCTAAAAATTCTCGACTGATTTCTTCTATTTCTCCAGATGTTGCTGATTTTTTATCAGTAACTTCAACTTCTTCTACTTCTTGTGTTGAAACTGTAAATTCTTCAGTCGATACTGTATTTTCAAATTCATCTGTTGGTTGGCTCTTCTCTGATTCGGTGAATATTTCTTTTAAGATGTCTTCTGTGTCTTCTATCTTAGAAACTTTTACTGTCGCATTTTTAGAACCTATTAATCCAAAAAGACCTTTTGAAGATTCTTCAATTACTTCTATTTGAGCATCTTCTCTATCTATATTCAATTCTATTAGAGCCTGACTTACGGCTTCATCTACAGTTTTTGCTGTTTTGATTACATAATTCATTTAATTTCCTCCGCCACTTCATGCGCTATAACTTTATTTGTTATATATTGTTGTACTGCTGAAAATATATTACTTACAGTCCAATATAAAGTAAGTGCTGATTGGAAATTTCTTCCCATCATAAAAATCATTATAGGCATAACTACCATCATTGATGTATTCATTGATTGAGCTTTTGGATTATTAGTTGCTGCATTTGCAGGACTCTTGCTTGCTAAAAATGAAGTAAGGAAAGTTGTAAATGCTGCTATTAATGGCAATATCATAGTTTTATCTGTTGCTGATAAAGTGTTCAGATAAAAGAAATTTTTATTCATACTTTCAAACATAACTTTATCAGTGAAAGCAAATTTCTCCGGATACATAAACACTCTATAGAATGCCATTAATATTACCAATTGAATAATCATAGGTAGACAACCTGAAAGTGCATTATAATTTGCATCTTTATATAGTTGTTGTTGTTTTACAGCAAGTGTCTGTGGATCGTTCTTATATTTCTTTTGTAGCTTTTGTATTTCAGGTTGTAATTCAGCCATTTTCTTTTGACTTTTCATCATGTGAATATTAACTGGCAATACAACTGCCTTTATAATTATTGTTGCAATAATTATAGCTATTGCATAAAAAGAAATACTCGCCGGTTCTTGCGGGAAGGCACCTGCTAATACATCATATATAAGCTTTAGAAATCTTCCCAAGATACTACTAATGTAGGTCATCTTGCCTCCTTATACTAAAGGATCATATCCGCCTTTATGAAATGGATGACATTTTAAAATTCTTCTCACCGCTAAGTAAGTTCCCTTAAAAAATCCATATTTATCGTAGGCTTGATAGGCATATTCAGAACAAGTGGGAGTAAATCTACAATGACTACCCACGAGTATATATTTGGAAATATAGTTTTGATAAAATCTAATTAACAACTTTGCTATTTTTACCATTTTTTTCAAACCTCTTTGCAAGATGAAGAAATGACTTTTCTAAATCTTTATATTCCAGTTCTATAGCTTGATTTTTCACAACAAATACATAGTCGTATCCGTCTTTTAAAACATCAAAATTAGCTCTGTATATTTCTCTAAGTCTTCTCTTTATCTTATTTCTCCAAACAGCTTTGGCAACTTTCTTGGTTATTACAAAACCCACTCTCTTATAGTCTAAACCATTTTTCTTATAAAAGAGCGTGAAAGTCTTATTTCCATCTGTTCTCTTCTTAGAATATACTCTCTGAAAATCTCTATTCTTTTTTAAATAACAATCCTTTATATTCAACTTACGCTGAAAGTACTTTTCTACCTTTTCTTCTTCTTGCACTTAATACTCTTCTTCCTGATTTAGTTCTCATTCTTGCTCTAAAACCATGTTCTCTTTTTCTTGCTCTGTTCTTTGGTTGGAAAGTTCTCTTCATGACTTCACCCCTTTCTTTTCAATCATTAAATTATATTGTACTTATCCCTTCAAGTCAAGTAAATTAGCTGACAGTACTTAATTTTTCAAAAATTTTACTTGTTTTTTTATATTTTTTATAACTTTTGAACAAATATTATGAATTATTGACAATGTAAACGTTATATGTTAGCGTATAGTTTATAAAAACTTTTCGTTTAGGGGATTTATTTGAAAAATTATTTTAAAAATTCAGCTTTATTTTTATGTATATGTCTTTTATTTTTAACAGCGTGTGCTAAAGACAAAGCTACTGAAGAAAAAAACAATTCAAAAACTGCTGTTGAAGTTGAAAAAAATCAATTCGAAAACCAAACTCTATTGGTTTATGCCGGAGCGGGTCTTAAAAAACCTATGGAAAAAATAAAAGACGAATTTGAAACAAAAACGGGTGCAAAATTAGAAATAGTTTATGCCGGTTCAGGACAACTTTTAGCACAACTTGAACAATCAGGAAAAGGTGATGTGTTTATAGTTGGTTCAAAACCTACATATGACGCAGCTATTGAAAAAGGTCTTGCAAATGAATCTGTGCCTGTAGCTCATCATACACCCGTTATAGTTACACAAAAAGGTAATGAAAAGAACATATATGGTTTAAAGAATTTAAATCAAGATGGCATAAAACTTGCACTTGGAGATGCAGAAGCAAATGCAATAGGAAAAACTTCCGTAAAAATGTTTGAAAAAGCAGGTATAACTGACTATGAAAAAAATGTAGTTGTTAAAACAGCAACTGTAAACGAACTTTATCAAGCTATTAAAACAGGTTCTGTAGATGCTGCTATTGTAACTAAAGACTCTGCATTTGGAAAAGATGACTTAGAAATAGTTGAAATTGAGCCTGAATTCTTAATAGACCAAGTTATTTCAATAGGCACTTTAAAAATTTCAGAAAATGAAGAATTAGCTCAAAAGCTAGTTGAATATATGAAATCAGATTCTGCAAGTTTTGCCTTTGAAGAATTTGGATTCAAAACTGTAAAATAATGGATTGGTTATTTGAAAGAGTATCAAAAATACTTGTTATTTTTTCGATACTCTTTATTATCACACCTTTTATTTTTATAATTTTTGAAGGTTTCAATTTCATAATATCTCTTCCATTTCCACAAGAAATTGTTTTTTCAATTAAATTATCATTAAAAACTTCTATCTTGGCAACTTTTTTAGTTTCCGTAACTTCAGTTATAATTTCACAAAAAATACATTTCAATCCTAAACATAAAGAAATTTTAAAATATATATATTCATTTCCTCTTAGTATGCCTCATTTAGTAAGTGGACTTGCTCTTATAACGCTATATGGTCACAACAATTTAGGCAAATACTTGGAAATATTTAATATAGATTTCGTCTACACACCATCCGGAATAGTTCTTGCGCTATTTTTTATAAATTTGCCATATGCAATAATTTTTCTAAATTCTGCTATGGATTCTGTAGACGACAGTATATTTTTTACAGCTAACAATCTTGGACTAAACAACTTTAAGGTATTTATTCACGTCTTAATTCCACTTATAAGACAACATATCATAACTATGGTGCTACTAATATTTTCAAGATGTCTTGGAGAATTTGGAGCTGTTATGATGTTGGTTGGGGTTACGAGAATGAAGACTGAAACTCTTGCAACCTCTATATTTTTAAATATGACCACAGGAGATTTTGATGTGGCCTGCGGAGTTGCAATAATCTTAATGTTAATCAATCTATTTATAAATTTAATGATTAAAATAATCATAAAAGAGAAAAGTGTGGGTGATAAAAATATTTACTATAAATAATCTAAATCTTAATTTAAATGGCTTTAGTTTAAAAAACATATCTTTAAAATCTGAAGCCAAAAATATTGTAATTTTAGGCCAGAGCGGAAGTGGAAAAACTGTTTTTTTAGAAACTATAGCTGGAAAATATCAACAAACAGGAGAAATTATATTAAATAAGAGACATTTAGAAAATATACCGTCCTATGAAAAAAATATTTCTCTTGTATATCAAAATTTTAACTTGTTTCCCTTTTTAAATGTGTTTGAAAATATAATTTTCGCACCTAAAATTTTAAAACAAAATAAATTTTTTTACACAATTGAAGCTGAAAACCTGCTTAAAAAATTAAATATCTATTACTTAAAAGACAAACCTGTACACAATCTATCAGGTGGAGAAAAGCAAAGAGTATCACTTTGTAGAGCTCTACTAAAAAAACCTGATTTACTCTTATTAGATGAGCCTTTCAGTGCTCTTGACTATATAAATAAAGACTCGGCTAAACAAATAACCAAAGATCTAATTTCAGAGTTTGGAATTGTGAGCATTTTAGTTACACACGATATTGAAGAATGTAAATACTTTGCAGATGAAATTTATTTTATGAAAAAAGGCGAACTTTCAAATAAGTTTTCATCTGAAGATTTTAATAAAATTATAAAGGAGAATAAAATCCATGAGTATATATAAAATTTTGATGAATTATTTTTCAGATTTAATATCTGAACATAATCTTGATGATGAAGAAATATTTGTTTCTCTAAAATCTTTAACTGAAAAAGAAGCTATAGGTATAACCGAAAGGAAAGATTTTCCTCTACTAAATGGAAAAGAAGTTTTAATTGAGGCAAATTTTAAAAATTCACTTGGACAAGCTTTTACAAGTTCACGTTCTGCACTATCTATTAAATTATCTAATGTAAGAGATTTAGATATAGAAAATAACGATTATGACATTGCAATTTTCATATCTATTTTAAATTCAGTTATGAAGCACTTAGGATTGATATCAAATACCGTTCACTGTAAAAACGAAGAGCCTGAATTATGCGCTGAACAAATAGCTAATTTTTTAAATGCCGATTTATATAAAAACATACTTTTGATTGGCTATCAACCAGCTTTTATAGATAAACTTTCATCAGCCGGATACAATCTTAGAGTTTTAGATTTAAATGTAGACAACATAGGAGAAATTAGATATGGAATCAAAATAGAAGATGGCAATTTATTTAAAGAGGCAATAAGTTGGGCTAATATAATACTCTGTACAGGTTCTACTATAGGAAATAGAAGTATTATGAATTTCTTAAATTTAGAAAATAAAGAAGTATATTTCTACGGAACTACAATTGCAGGCCCTTCTAAAATTTTAAATTTAAAAAGACTTTGTTTCATGTCAAATTAATATTTTTTTATTTTAGATACACTTAAAACAAGTTTATAAGCCTTTTGGCTTGTTGATAAGTGTATCTTTTTTTGTTAAAATATATGTGGATAAATTTTTAGGACTGTTTATATTAAAAATATTGTTTATAAGTAGGGTTATCCACATTTTGTTGATAGAATGTTGATAAACTCTATTTTTTAAACTTATTTTGTTTAAATAGCTGTATTATAGTGGTTATTTTTTCCACAACCAACAATATTAATCTTAAATCAATCAATATATTATCTACAATTGTGTATAACATTATACATATTTTTTTATCAACAAATACTTTTCAACAGGAGGAATTATGGACCCACTATCCAATTTATGGAATAGAGTTATGAGTGTTCTTGAACGTCAATCCATGAGTCAAGTTTCATTCGATACTTGGTTCAAAGATATGAAACTAAAAGATATCGATGAATACAATAAAATCTTCTATGTTTTAGTTACATCAGACTTTATAAAACATAGGATTGAAAACAATCCTTCGCAACTAAGAACTCTTAAAAAATGTATAAAAGACGTAATGGATGAAGATTATGACGTTAGAATCTTAACTGGTAATGAATCTCCGGTTAAAACACAATCTGATAACTTCTTACCTGAATCTAGATTAAATCCAAAATATGTCTTTGAAAATTTCGTAGTAGGTAAGAGTAACGAATTTGCTCATGCAGCAAGTTTATCAGTAGCTGAAAACTACAAAGATCCATCAATGGCGCATTCAAACCCACTTTTTTTATATGGTGGAGTAGGACTTGGAAAAACACATTTAATGCAGGCTATTGGACATTTTATAAATCAAATGGACTCGTCTAAAAAAATTCTGTATGTCACAAGTGAGCAATTTACAAACGAGCTGATTAACTCAATTCAAACTAATAAAAATGAGCAATTCAGAAACAAATACAGAAAAGTTGACCTTTTATTGATAGATGATATCCAATTTATAGCCGATAAAGATAGAACTCAAGAAGAATTTTTTCATACTTTTAATGAATTACACGGCTCAAATAAACAAATCGTACTCACATCAGATAAGCCACCTAAAGAAATAAAAGCTTTAGAAGAACGTTTAATATCAAGATTTGCATGGGGCCTTGTGGTGGATATACAAGCTCCGGATTTAGAAACTAGAATTGCAATATTAAGGTCTAAAGCTGATTCTGAGGGATATGATGTACCTGCAAATGTAATAAATTTTATAGCTGAAAATGTAAAAAGTAACATAAGAGAATTAGAAGGTGCTCTTTCTCGTGTAATGGCATATTCTAAACTGACAACTGGTGTAATAACTGAGCAAACTGCCGCAATAGTTCTTAAAGATATCTATAATACTAAAAAAGAAAAGGTAATAGATGTAAATTTAATAAAAGAATTTGTAGGGAAACACTACCATGTCACAGTAGACGAACTAAATTCTAAAAAGAGAACTAAAAATATAGCTTATCCAAGACAAATAGCCATGTATATAACAAGAGAACTGACCGAACTATCTCTTCCAAAAATAGGTGAGGAATTTGGCGGACGTGACCATACAACAGTAATACATGCATATAATAAAATTGAAAAAGATATGGATCAAGATACATCTTTTAAAATAAGAATAAATAATTTAATAAAAGAGATTAAAGAATAGTTGTTGATAAGTAAATTTTAATTAAAAAGTTATCAACATGTTATTAATTTAAATTTTTTCGATAGTTTTAATAATAAATCGACTTATACACAAATTAACAGGCCCTACTACTATTATTATCTAACTAAAATATAATAGGGCATTAAAAAGGAGGCTTTATGAAACTCAAAGTAAGTAGAAAAGAATTTATAAAAGCTATACAAATTGCTCAAAGAGCAATATCTCCTAGAAGTACAATTCAAATATTAGAAGGTATACTTTTAAAGGCTAAAAATAATGAAATAGTTTTGATTTCTTCTGATACTGAAATAACTATTAAGACTTCAATTGCTGCAATTGTTATGGAAGAAGGAGAAATAGTAGTAAATTCAAGATTATTTGGAGATATAATAAGAAAATTTCAAGGTGATACAATTGATATAAATTTAGATGGAACTTCAATGAATTTGAAATGTGAAAAATCAAATTTTCACATTCAATGTCAATTACCTGATGAATATCCAATGTTACCTATAGTTGAAAAAAATAATACATTTAATATTTCATCACAAGAACTTAGCGATTCAATTAAAAAGACATCTTTTGCAGTTTCTATGGACGAAACAAGAATGGTATTTACAGGTGTTTTAATGGATTTAAGCCCTGCAAAGATAAATTTTGTAGCTCTTGATGGATTTAGAATGGCACTTAAAACAGTAAATAATCCTAATGAGAATACAACTTCAGCAATCATTCCAGCTAGAACTTTAAATGAACTTATAAAAGTTTTAGAAAACGAAGATGTGAACGTATGTATTTCAAGAAATATGGCTCTTTTCAGAACTAAGACTACAGAAGTTTATACAACTCTTCTAAGTGGTGAATTCTTTAAATATCAAGGTCTTATAACTGAATCTCATACTACAATTTGTACTATATCAAGAGTAAATTTACAATCAGCTCTTGAAAGAGCAAGTTTACTTGCTAAAGAAGATAGAGCAAATCTTGTAAAATTTGAAATTGAAGAGGGATTTATCAAGATATCATCTAATTCTGAGATAGGAAATGTTGAAGAAATTGTAGAATC
This sequence comes from Peptoniphilus indolicus ATCC 29427, assembly GCF_000227315.1. Taxonomy (GTDB): domain Bacteria; phylum Bacillota; class Clostridia; order Tissierellales; family Peptoniphilaceae; genus Peptoniphilus; species Peptoniphilus indolicus. The sequence continues at coordinate 356,008 of NZ_JH165061.1, forward strand.
CAAAGTTGAGGGTGGAAATTTAAAAATTGCATTTAATTCAAAATATCTATTAGATGGAATAAAAATTATGGAGTCAGAAGAAGTTAGACTTTATTTCACAGACTCAGTTAACCCTTGCATAATAAGAGAAGATGACGAAGATTATCTATATCTAGTACTTCCTGTAAGACTTGCAAAGTAGGTAATTAAATGGAAAGTGGTTATATAAAATTAGATTCTTTCCTAAAGTATAAAAACTTGGTTGGAAGTGGTGGAGAAGCCAAGATTTTGATACAAGAAGGACTTGTAAAAGTTAATTCTGAAGTAGAAACAAGACGTGGTAGAAAACTTGTAAAGGGAGATCGTGTTGAGTTTGATTCAGAAGAATTTATAGTAGATATGGTAGAATGAGGATAGACAGATTAGAACTTACTAATTTTAGAAATTATCAAAGTTTTGAAATAGAACCCAGTGATGGAATAAATTTAATATTAGGTAGAAATGCAATAGGAAAGACAAACTTATTAGAAGCTATATACTTGATAACAGTTGGAAAGAGTTTTAGGACTTTAAAAGCCAGTGAAATGATAAGATTGGGAGAGAGCTCAGCTAATATAAGAGCTACTGTAGAGAGTGGAGGATATTCAGATGAGCTTAAAATAATATTAAATTTAAATCAGAAGAATGAATATATAATGAATTCGGATTCTATAAATATAAAAAACTATGCTGGGGATTTCTCGTGTGTGATATTTTCACCAAATGATTTAAATATGATAAAATTATCACCTGGCGAAAGAAGAAAATACATTGATTCTTTAATAGAA
>NZ_JH165061.1:356863-379638 GCF_000227315.1 Peptoniphilus indolicus ATCC 29427
TAATTTAGCTAAATATAGAAAAATACTTTTTGAAAGAAATAAACTATTAAAGAGACCTAATGAAGAATTGCTAAAAGTTTATGACTTTCAACTTGCGTCGTATGGTGTGAAGATACTCTTTGAAAGACTTAAGTATATTAAGGAAATTGAAGAATTTGCAAAAAAACACTACAGTAGACTTTCTCAGGGTTCTAAACTAAAGATAACTTATCTTTCAACTGTTAAATTTTTAAAAGATAAAATGGAACAAACTTTTATGGAAATTTTGTTAGAACAGAGAGAAAAGGACTTTGAAAGTAGATTTACAACTGTAGGACCACACAGAGATGATTTAGATTTTAAAATAAATGAAATGTCTGCAAAGAGTTTTGCATCTCAAGGTGAAACGAGAAGTATAGTACTTGCTCTTAAACTTGCCGAGATGGATTTTCTTGAGAAATTTAACAAGAGAAGACCAATACTACTCTTAGATGATGTGTTTTCGGAACTTGATAAGACAAGGGCTATGTATCTTTCTCAAAGTTTAGATAATATGCAGACTTTTATAACTAGTACAAATTTGAATGAAGATAGTTTTTTAATTGATTCAAATAAAATTAATGTAGAACGACTTTAAACTGTTACGAACAGGAGAATTAAATGGAAAAGAATAATCAGCATTATGGAGCTGAAAACATACAGGTACTTACCGGTCTTGAACCGGTAAGAAAAAGACCTGGTATGTACATAGGCTCTACAGGTTCCAAGGGACTTCATCATTTAGTATATGAGATAGTTGATAACTCAATAGATGAGGCTCTTGCAGGAAGATGTAGTGAAATTACTATAGAAATTGAAAAAGACGGAAGTGTATCTGTTAGTGATGATGGTAGAGGTATACCAACAGATATACACCCTCAAACAAAGAAGAGCACTGTGGAAACTGTACTTACAATACTGCATGCAGGTGGTAAGTTCTCTAATGACGCTTATAAAGTGTCAGGAGGTCTACATGGGGTTGGTGTGAGTGTAGTTAATGCTCTTTCAACTAAACTTACAGCAACTGTAAAAAGAGAAGGAAAGATACATCAACAAACTTTCTCAAGAGGTATTCCTACTTCGGAATTAGAAATAATTGGTAAAGTAGCTGAAAGTGATACAGGAACTAAGATTTCATTTAGTCCTGACCCGGAAATATTTGACACTTTAATTTTTGAATGGGATATTTTGTCTAAGAGATTTAGGGAAATGGCATTTTTAAACAAAGGTGTTAGAATAAATTTCAGAGATTATAGAGAAGAAAAAGTCAGAGAAGAGGTTTATCACTACGAAGGTGGTATAAAATCTTTTGTTGAATACATCAATAGAAAAAAGACACCTATACACAAAGAAATAGTATATATAGACCAAGAAAAAGATAAGACATTAGTTGAAATAGCTATACAGTATACTGATGCATATTCAGAAAATGTAATAAGTTTTGCAAATAATATAAACACTGAAGAGGGAGGAAGTCATTTAAGTGGTTTCAGGTCTGCTCTTACAAGAACTATTAATGAATATGGAAGAAAGTATAATATCATAAAAGAAAAAGAAGAAAATCTATCCGGAGATGATGTAAGAGAAGGTTTGAGCGCTGTAATAAGTGTAAAACTTCCAAATCCTCAATTTGAAGGTCAAACCAAAGCTAAACTTGGAAATTCTGAGACAAGGGGAATTGTGGATTCTGTAGTTTCAGATGTATTGACAGATTTCTTAGAAGAAAATCCTAAAGTCGGTAAACTTATTTTAGATAAGGCTCTTTCAGCGAGAAGAGCAAGAGAAGCGGCAAGAAGGGCAAGAGATCTTTCAAGAAAGAAAAATATGTTGGATGCAATGCCACTTCCGGGAAAACTTTCAGATTGTCAATTATCGGATAACGAAAATACAGAAATTTTCTTAGTTGAAGGTAATTCTGCGGGAGGTTCTGCAGTAGAGGCAAGGGATTCAGTATTCCAAGCTATACTACCTCTTCGTGGAAAGATTATGAATGTAGAAAAGGCGAGACTTGATAAGATGTTGGCATCAGATGAAATAAAAGCCATGATAACAGCTTTTGGTACTGGAATTGGACAAGATTTTAATATCGAAAATCTTAGATACAATAAAATTGTAATAATGACCGATGCCGATGTAGACGGTGCGCATATAATGACATTGTTACTAACATTCTTCTTTAGATATATGAGACCTCTTATAGAACAAGGACATGTTTATGTTGCACAACCTCCTCTATTTGGTATCTTAAAGGGGAATAAGCCTTTGAAATATGTATATGACGAGTTAGAACTTAAAAAATCATTAGAGGAACTTGGAAGAGATAAAAAATATGATATTAAGAGATACAAAGGTCTTGGTGAAATGAATGCTGAAGATTTGTGGGAAACTACAATGGATCCGGAAAAGAGAGTACTTTTAAAGATAGATATAGAAGATGCTGTTGAAGCAGATGAAACATTCTCTATACTGATGGGTTCTGATGTAGAACCAAGACGTGAATTTATTGAAGAAAATGCACTTTTTGCAGAAAACATAGATGCATAATTTAGGAGATATATATGACAGAAACTAAGAATGGAATAGTTGAAGTAGACTTAAATGAGAAAATGAGAAAGTCATATCTCGATTATTCCATGAGTGTAATCGTGGCAAGAGCTTTACCTGATGTAAGAGATGGTTTGAAGCCTGTTCACAGAAGAATTATATATGGAATGCAAGTTTTGGGATTGGTTCCAACAGGACAATTTAAAAAATCTGCAAGACTTGTAGGAGATGTAATGGGTAAGTTTCACCCTCATGGTGACAGCTCAATATATGATGCAACGGTAAGGCTTGCTCAAAGTTTTAGTACTAGATACCCTCTTGTAGACGGACAGGGAAATTTTGGTAATATAGACGGATATGGCGCAGCTGCTATGCGTTATACAGAAGTCAAGATGTCAAAACTTGCCCTTGAAATGTTAAGAGATATAAATAAAGAAACTGTTGACTTCGCTCCAAATTTCGACGAAGAAGAAATGGAGCCGGTTGTATTACCATCAAGATTTCCAAACTTACTTGTAAATGGTTCAAATGGTATAGCTGTAGGTATGGCAACAAATATGCCTCCTCACAACTTGGGAGAAGTTATAAACGGTGTAATTGAATACATTGATAACAATGACATCACAATTGATGAATTAATGAAGACTATAAAGGGTCCTGATTTTCCTACAGGTGCTCAAATTATGGGTCGTGATGGAATAAAAAAAGCTTACCAAACAGGACGTGGAAAAATTCAAGTAAGAGCAGTTGCTGAATTTGAAGAAGTAAAAAATAAAACACGAATAGTTGTAACAGAAATACCTTACCAAGTAAATAAGTCAAACTTGATAATGAAGATGGCACAACTTGCCAAAGACAAGATAATAGACGGAATAACCGCAATCAGAGATGAATCATCTCGTAAGGGAATAAGAATTGTAATAGACCTTAGAAGAGATGCAAATCCTAATGTTGTTTTAAATAAGCTATATAAAAATACTCAAATGCAAACAACATTTGGTATTATAAATCTTGCTCTTGTTGGCGGAGTTCCTAAAGTTTTAAATTTAAAAGACTTGATAACACACTATGTTGACCATCAAATAGAAGTGGTTTCAAGAAGATCTGAATTCGATTTAAAGAAGGCAAAGGCAAGAGCACATATTGTCGAAGGGTTAAAGATAGCACTAGACAACATAGAGAGAATAATTCAAATAGTTAGAGGATCTAACAATGACCAAGAAGCAAAAGATAAATTTTTGGAAGAATTCGGACTTTCAGATGCACAATCTCAAGCTATATTGGATATGAGAATAAGACGTTTAACAGGTCTTGAAAGAGATAAGTTAGATGAAGAATACAGACAACTTTTGGAAACTATCGAATGGTTGACAAAAGTATTAGAAAACCATGATGTACTTATGGGAGTAATAAAAGAAGAACTTGTTGAGGTAAAAAATAAACATTCAGACCTTAGACGTACAGTCATAAAAAATTCTGAAGGTGATATAGAAATTGAAGATATTATCAAAGAAGAAGATGTAATAATTACTCTAACTCAAAGTGGATATATAAAGAGAATGCCTGAGGGAACTTACAAACCTCAAAAGAGAGGTGGAAGGGGGATATCTGCTACAACTCCAAAAGACGGAGACTTTGTAAGTGATTTATTCATAACATCAAGCCACGAGTCAATCTTATTCTTTACAACAAGAGGAAGAGTATACAGACTTAAAGCTTATGAAATACCGGAGAGCTCAAGACAATCTAAAGGTACTCAAATAAGAAACTTGCTTAACTTAGAACAAGATGAGTCAGTTGAATCAATAATTCATGTAAAAGACTTTGATCCAAATTTAAATATTGTAATGGCTACAAGAAGTGGTATAGTTAAGAGAACATCATTTGAAGAATTTAAAAATATCAGAAAATCAGGACTAGTTGCTATTACTTTAAAAGATGGAGACTCAATAGTTTCAACTAGAATCACAAAAGGTGATGAAGAGATTATGCTTGTTACTAAAGACGGTATGAGTATAAGATTTAAAGAAACGGACATAAGAACTATGGCAAGAACTGCTATGGGAGTAAAGGGAATAAGTTTAAATAAAGATGATGAAGTAGTCAGTATGGAAATTGCAAGCGATGATAAGCTTATGTTAGTAATATCTGAAAAAGGATATGGAAAATTAACCCCTATGTCTGAATACAAGGTACAAAACAGGTCCGGTAAAGGTATAATAACTTATAAAGTAAAAGAAAAGACAGGAAAGCTTGTATCTGCTAAAATAATGGAAAGTAATGATGATATTATGATGATAACTTCTAAAGGTATTATCATAAGAATTCAAATTGAAGGAATTTCAGTAATGGGTAGATCTACATCAGGTGTTAAGCTTATGAATATAACCGATTCAGATGTAGTTGCAGTTGCTAAATATATAGGAGATTAAAAATGGCTTTTAATATAGAATTTGAAAGAAAAGAAAATTTAAAAGTAATTCCGATTGGAGAATTGGATATAACTACTACTTCACAATTTAAAGAAGAAGTTATAAAAAAATATTTAGAAGAAAAATCAAATATAATTATAGATGGTTCAAAACTTGAATATATAGACTCAACAGGGTTAGGAGCTTTAATTTACATTCTCAATCAATTAAAAGAAGACGGATTTGAAATAAAAGTTGAAGAAGTAAAACCATCAATCAAAAAGTTATTTACAATAACAAAACTTGATACTGTTTTTAAAATGGGTGAGTAAATGAAAGTTATAAAATTAAATATACCTAAGGAACCACAATTTTTTAGTTCGGTAAGACTTTTGACTTCTGGACTACTTATGAGCTATCAATTGGACTTTGACCAAATAGAAGATGTTAAAGCAGCTGTGAACGAAGGACTTAACATAGCAATGAAACATGATTGCTCATTGGATATTGACTTGGAGTACAGAATTTCAGAAGAAAAAGTTGAAATAGAAATTTCAGGATTTTGTCCAAATGTCACAGATGAAACAAGTGAAGAAACAGAACTTGCTAAGACAATAATAAATTGTTTAGTTGACGAAAGCAGAATAGAAGAAGATAAACTTCAACTTATTATAAATTTGGTTTGAAAATGAATAGAGAAGAATATTATAAATTAAACAGAAAACTTACAAAAGAAGAGCGAAGGGAACTCTTTAAAATCTACAAAGATACTCAAGACCCTGATATAAGAGATATTCTTATTGAAGAGCATCTATATATAGCAGAAATTCTTTCTAAAAAGTATGCGGGAAGAGGTATAGATTACGATGATATATACCAAGTTGCATCAATAGGTTTGATTTATGCGATAGATAGATATGATTTGAGCAGAGGATATGAATTTTCTTCTTTTGCAACACCTACAATAATAGGGGAAATAAAAAAATATTTTAGAGATAAGGGTTGGACAATAAGAGTCCCAAGAAGAATTCAAGAGTTATCTAAGAAGATAAATCTTGCAAAAAATACACTTGCTCAAAAATACCAAAGAATTCCAACTGTTGAAGATATAGCTGAATATTTGAATTCAACTCCTGAAGAGATATTGGAATCCATAGAAGCTTCAAAAGTGTATTCACCTCAATCATTAGATGTAGTATATGATTCAAGTGGGGACGATAAAGAAATAAATCTTTCAGATTTGATTGGAGAAGAAGAAAAATATTTCGACAAAATAGAAATAAATGATTTACTAGAAAAGGCGATGGTAGACTTAAATGAAGTTGAAAGGACAATATTGATTGACAGATATATGAACAAGAAAACTCAAGTTGCCATAGCTAAAAAGTTAGATATATCACAAATGACAGTATCTAGAATAGAAAAAAAAGTATTGAAAAAAATGCAAGCTGAACTAAAAAAAACAATGCAAGTATAAGAGGAAACTAAAATGAACAGGAGAAAATTTTTACTCAAGCTCAACAGAGTTGTCTTTTTATTTGAAATAGTAATATCTATATTACTTATGATAGGAATACTCATATCGGTACCTGATATATTTAAGTACTATATAAATATACTTGGTAGTGGAGCTATAGAGAGTATAGAATTATTTAAAAAGTTTTTATCACATGTATTTTTGTTGGTAATAGCTATGGAGTTTATACTTTTAATGGTTGCTCATAATGATACTACAATAGTCCATCTGGTAACACTTGTAATAGCGAGAAAAATGTTAATATATACAGAATCTTTATCTGATATTTTAATAGGTGTAATCTCGCTTGCGGTATTGTTTGTAATTAGAAAGTATTTAATTCAAACACATATGAGTTCGGAGTTGATTTCATTAGGAAATAATAAAGTATTTTCAGCATCATCGCCAATAACCAAGATAAATGAGGTATATAACTACAGTATAGATTCAAAAGGTGCTGAAACTTTAGGTGGTCTTGTTTCTAAATTACTTTCAGAAAAGGGAGAAGATTTAGAAGTTGGAAAGATGTTGGATGATGGAAAATACATTTATGAAATACAGAAAATACATGATGAGGGATTGATTGAAGAGATTTCGATACACATTTTAAAATAAGAATTTAATTTTTCGAATAAAACCAAAAAAGATTTTGTGAAAATACAAAATCTTTTTTTGGTTTAATATTGAGTGATTTATATTGAATATATCTTTAAATGTTATTTAAAAATTTATCTAAGTTAACTTTGTATCTTGTATGTATTGCCTTTCCAATAAGTTTGTCATTATCAAAAGCTTTTACATCAAATACATATTTTTTACCACTTTGTTCAAGCAGTTCTGCTCTGCATAAAATTTTATTTCCAATTGGTGTTGGAGCAAGATGATCTAAATTTATATTAGTTCCAACTGAAACTTCTCCACTGTCTAAATCTTCTTCCATCAATTTTATACAAGTTCGCTCCATTAATGCTACTAAAAATGGAGTTGCATAAACAAATACTGATTTATTTCCTACAGCATCAGCTGTATTTTCTTTTGTAACAATTTCGGTAAGTTCTTGTGTACTACCTTTTTCCAGCATTTTAATCTCCTTATATTAGAGAGTTTCTACAAGAGTTTGAAGTCTTGTGTTAGTTTGTTCAAAAGCTGTCATTTCTAAGTCAATTTCAATTAGTAAATTCTTTATGCCAGCTTCTTGGAACTCTCTATAGTATACAGGGTAGTCAAATTCTTCAGGATCGCAGAATTTCATCATACATATCAATACAGCATCGGCATTATATTTTTTCGCCATATCAATTAGCATTTGGCCTCTTAATTTTTTTGTATCAGTTGCAAGAGCACATCCTTCTAAATTTTGCCACCACTTAGCAAGTCTTAAAAGAGGTTGATCTCCTTCAGGTACGTCATGTCTAAATTGTCTTGATTCTTGAGCTAAATCATCTGCAACAATAGCTATTTTCTTATCTTTAAATATTTGAAGTATTTCTTCAGGTTCTATCATAATACCAGTTGCTATAACTTTATAGCCATCCCATTCTTCAATAGGTAATTTTTTAATTTCAGATATTAGTTCTTTAACTAATTTAGTATGTTCTGATTTTTCCATAAACCATCTGGACTTAAATACAATATGTCTTTGAATAGGGTCAATTATATTAGGATATTGACCAGCTAGGTCTGAAAATTCTCTCATGACTTTTCTATTTTCATTGTAAATTTCAATACTATTTGTTATGGATTCATCAGATATTTTTACATTTAATATCTTTTCTAATTTATCTTTTAAGATTTCATATTCTGTAACCAAAAATTTATTTGCAGATTCTAATTTTCTGTTTTGAGGATGAGTAAATACTATAACAGGACTTTTACCCTTCCATTTTTGACTCATACATTTTAGAGTATCGCACGGTACAGAAAATACAACTGCATCTAAGTCATCATAGGCACCTTCTATTTGAAGTTCCATATTAGTTTGCATTATTGAACATGCAAAAGGAGGTAAATAAATTCTTGCTTTAGATACTTCTTTTTGTGCACCCCAAAGTCCCATAGGTAGAAAACCTGCAGCATGAATAATTTCTTCAGGTGCATATAATGGCATGACACCTACAACACCTTTTCCTGTTTTTTCTTTATATTTTTTAACTGTTAGTTTAGGATCTTTAGAAACTTCATCCAATAAATTTATTATTTCATTAATTTTGTTCATTATTTCAACCCCTCATTTTTTTATTGGCAGACATCATCTCAGTAAGAGTTTGTATTCTGTTATCATATTGTGCTTCTGAGAAATTTCTAGGATCAGTTTGATCACCATCAAAACTAACATATGGAAGATTATTTTCTTTATTTAAAATTTCAGCTGTCTCAACGTTTAGAAGACTCATCAATTTACAACTTCTATTTAGATGGTATGCGACCCCATCACATTTACCGTTTTTAATGATTTTTCTCAATACATCAACTTTATTGTCAAGGCAAGTGTTTATATATATTCTCGTATAAGCTTCTGCCATTGAAAGCATATCTCCAGGTGTGTATTCTAAGTTCCAAAGTCCAGGATAAGCAGAGCCTGTCATTATTGAGCCATAGCCTTTAAGAGTCTTAAAAGTGTGTCCTAAATATGGCCAAATAGCTATACCTTCCCAAGTAATTCTGGATTGTTCTCCAGCCTTGTAAGGATACACTCCATTTTGCATATTTTCTTCAAGTTCATCGGCAAATTTTTTAAAAGTTAATTCAGCATAATTTTTACTTCTTGCACAAACTATAAGAGCCATATAGTTAAATAAATCAAATCCATTTAGAGGAGACGGTTCATATTTAGAAAGTGCAGCAAGTCTATTCCATTGAGCAACAGATCTTTGCGTTTGCTCTTGAACTTCTAAAAATTTATCATAGTCAAAATCTTTTCCTGTTATTTCTTCAAGTTGTCTTATTGCTTCCTTAAATTGGTCAGCAATATATTCTTTAGAATACTTAGGAATAGGCATAGTATGATTAAAAGGAACGTCTATAACTATACAAGGAATATTTAATTCTGCAGCTAAATTTTCATACCATTTTAGTAAAGTGTTGCATATATTATTGCAAGTTATTACTAAATCAGGTAGAGGAACATCTGCAGCAGGAGATTCTTCAAGTTCTTTAGGTTTCACTCCTGTCTTAGCATATTCTTTTAAAAGTTCCATATATCCTAAGTTTACTCTGGCATAAGAACATATATCTGTATTATAACCTTTTCTATCAGCAACATCTAACATAGCTAAAGAGCCTTTTCTAGCACCTATACCGGCTGCGTGAGTTTCTGGATAAACTAATGCGATATCCATGGTTACACAAAATTCAGATGGAGCTACAGAGGCTGACCAGCAAACTAATTTTCCATTTTTTTTAGCTTCACGTGCTTCTTCGTCAAGTTTGTTTTGAAAATATCCAAGCATTTCTTTAGCTTTCATATTTGATATATCTATAGTATTCATATTCACCCTTCTATTCTATAAATTTTTATTCGCCTCTTCATAAGCAAATAAAGCAGCACCTATGGCGCCTGTCATTTGTGGGTGAGGAGCTATGGTTATTTCTTTTTTTAATTCCTCTTGGAGCGCTCTAACAACACCTTGGTTTTGAGCAACTCCTCCACATAAAACTATTTTTTCCTTAATTCCTGTACGATATAAAAGACCACAAACTTTGTTAGCAGTTGAATTATGTACACCGGCTAATATATTTTCTTTAGATATGCCCTTTGATAGCTGAGAAATAACTTCAGACTCAGCAAAAACGGTACAAGTACTACTTATAGCTACCGGATTAGTTGATAATCTATCATATTCACCCATTTTTTCTAAAGGTATTTCTAAAATTTTAGCCATGACTTCTAAAAATCTGCCAGTGCCGGCGGCACATTTGTCATTCATGAAAAATTGTAGAACTTGACCTTTATCATTAACTGAAATAGCTTTTGTATCTTGTCCACCTATATCTAAAATAGTTCGAGCTTCAGGCACTAAAAAGTTAATACCTTTTGTATGACAAGTTATTTCACTTATTTGTTTATCGGCAATATCAAATGAAAATCTGCCGTAACCTGTGACAACGATTTTAGATATATCATCTAAAGTTAAATTATTATTTGAAAGAAAGGACTTAGCTTTTGCAGTAGCAATTGTTGGCCCACTTGTACCGGTTCCAGATTGTACTACAATATTTCCGATAATTTTTATTCCATCTTCAAGTATTATGATTTTAGATGATGTAGAACCGATATCTACTCCCATAGTGTACATATCAATATATCTCCTTTAAATAAATGTATTAGATTTTATTTAGAATTTATTATATTCTCTATCAATAGGATTTATAGTTTCAACAAATTCTACCAATATCCCACTATTGTACTTAGGTCTTAGAAAATTAACTATTATATCGCTTGTACCTGGAACAGCTTCACGCTCAAGCATTTGTAATCCCTTTTCTTCGTACTCTTTTCTAACTGCTTCAACATCATCAACTTCAAAGGCAATATGCGCTATACCACCTTTTCCATTATTAAAATCTTTTAAAACACCTGCTTCAGGAATGATGAATTCTATAGGACTTGAATGATCACCGGATTTTGTAAAAATTAATTTTGCTTGGTAAGCATCTACATGACCTTTGTAATCGATTTCTAAACCTAGTCTTTCAATCATTTCATAAGCTTCTTCAAGTGTAGGAAGTACAATTCCCACATGGTGCATTCTCATTGGTTTCATATAACTTCAACTCCTTAAAATTTGAAGAAAAACGATTGTCTAATCTATAATATATTGGGATTTGATTTATTTCAGAATATTTTATACAATTTAATCTCAATATAATTATAGATTTGAATAATTGAAAATGTTTTTCTCTCTTGATATAATTTTACAAAAACATCAATGGCTTTTAAATCGTCATAGTATGCCCGATGTTGAACAAAAAATTCAATTTTGAACAAAAAATTCAATAAATTCAAATGATAATTTAAATGAAAAAGTTTATGCTATATACAAGATAAGTTATTGTAAGAAATTTTGTTTCTATTTGTGAGGATAGGAGTTATGTTATGAATAAATATTCACCGGTTTTAAAAAAAATGATTGATTTTACTAATATTAAATTAATAGTACTTGCAAATGAATTAGATTATGATATCTCATACATAAGCAAGTGGTGTAATGCTTCTAAATTACCATCTCAAAAATACATAAGAACAACAAATAAAAAAATAAGTGAGGTATTATCAAGGGAAATTTTTGAACAAAATAAAGTATTAGATTTTTTTCTGGAATTTGATATAAAATTACCGGAAAATTCAAATTATCTAGAAGATTCAAAATTCATTGAAGAAAAGATTAATAAAATACTTATGAAAGAATATAAAGATTCTATTAAAAATTATGATAGTGTAGAAAATAACACCAGAATGGTAATAGGTAATAGCAATATAAAACTATTTTTAAGTGATGTAATACAAAAACAAAACTTAAAAAATGAAGAAGGTTTTACAGACTTATTAATAACAATGGATTTTATATCAGATGGAGTAGAGTATATTTTAAACTTGATAAGTGAGGTTAAAAATATAAATATAAAAATAGGTCTTGATGTGGATGACTTAGAAGGAGAAAAATCAGAAAAACTAAAAAAACTATATCAACTTTTAAATGATAAATCTAACCTGAATGTAACAATGTATAAGAATAGCGAATTCAAATACTTTAATGCAATAATAGCAAAAAACAATTTTGTAATAAACTATTCTCTTGATAAAAATAAAAAGATGGAGATAATATCTTATTCAAATGATGAGGAAGAAGTTGATAAAGCTTATAAGATTTTAGCTGCAAAATTTAAAAATGAAAATATCTTAATGAAAAATGTAAATAGTCTTGAAATGAATAGGAGTGGCTATCGAACGGATTTTTATACAGATAATCACTTTAATATGTTCTGTTGCTATGGGTTTGAATTTTTATTACCATCTGAAATAATTGAAGACATTGCAAAAAAAGAATGTGAAAATATTAAAAAGAGAGAAAACAAAGATTTTAATGTATTGGAAAATATGTTACAAATAAAAAAACTTCAAATAGAGTGGGAAGAAATTTTTCATGAAAGAAATATAAATTTTTTATACCTAAAGTTTCTCTTTATAAGTATATACAAACGGGAAAATTAGTATATATAGATACAGAATATACCATGTCAATAGAGCAGAGAAAAGAGCATTTTTTCAATGTAATTAGACTGATGAAAAAGAATAAAAATATAAAAATATATATTATAGATGGTGAAAAAGTTAGTGGTGACTTTAAAGAATTTAACATTGGAATATATTTAAATCAAAAGAAATTTTTTATAAAGAATTATGCAAGATTTTTTAAAAATTTAGAACCATTTATACATACCGTAATTGATAAAAACTTAGTTGATGGCGTAAATGAATTTTTAGAAAATTTAAAAAATGGAGATAATTGTAGAGAATATACTGTTGAAGAGCTTGAAGAAAAATGGAATAATTATGGAAGTATGTTTTTAAAAATTATGGAAATTTCTTCAGAGAATGTAGAAGATTAAATTTTATATACTTTAAAAGGAGAGAGTGTCAGAATGGATAAGTTCCTGACACTCTTTTTGTAATTGATACATTTAATTTCACGTTAATAGGTTAATTAATATTTTATGAATTTTACTTCAATTTGAATTTTTAGGATAAAGTAATTTTAATTTTTTATTTCAAACCCATTGGTTTGTCTATAAATATTCTTGGATCCATAAATTTAAGATTTTTATCAATTATAGGCTCAAATTCCATTTGGTCTAATATATCTTTTTGTAGATCCACTCCCGGGGCGATTTCAACAAGTGTTAAACCGTCTTTTTTTAATTCAAAGACACATCTCTCTGTTACATATAAAACAGGTTGAGAAACACTTCTTGCATAGTCTCCAGAAAAAGTAATTTGTTCAACATCTTTTCTGAATTTTTTAACTTGTCCTTCTTCTAAGATGTTTAATTTTCCATCTTTTATTTCTGTTTTTAATCCTTTAGTTGTGAAAGTTCCACAGAAAATAACTTTTTTTGAATTTTGCGAGATGCTTATAAATCCTCCGCATCCAGCAATTCTAGTACCAAATTTTGATACATTTAGATTTCCATGAGAATCTGCTTGAGCAAGTCCGAGATAACATATATCAAGACCTCCTCCATCATAGAAATCAAATTGGTAAGGTTGATCAATTATTGCATCTGCATTTATTGACCCACCAAATCTTGGTCCGGATTGAGGAATACCTCCAACAGGTCCTGATTCAACCGTTAAAACTATGTGGTCACTTATATTTTCTTCTGCTGCAATGTTTGAAACAAGTTCAGGTATGCCTATACCTAAATTACCAACAAGGCCAGGAACAATTTCCATAGCACCACGTCTTGCTATTACTTTTTTTGCATTTAGAGGTATATAAGCATTATAATTTTTTTCAGCGATTCTTGTGTTACCTGCAAGTTCCGGTTCATAGTCTATACCGTAAGCTTGTTGTTTTAGGGAAGGTTCTTGTATTTCAACTACATAGTCAACACAAACACCAGGTATTTTAACAAGTTTAGGGTCTAAAGAACCATTTTTAACCACTTTGTTTACTTGAACAATAACTTTTCCACCACAATTGTGAACTGCTTGTGCAATTGATAAAACTTCTGTAGGAACTACTTCCAAGTCCATAGAAATATTTCCTCTTTCATCAGCAAAACTTCCTTTAATTAGAGCTATATCAAAATGCATAGCTTTATAAAAAAGTCTTTCTTCTCCACCAATGTTTATGAGTTCAACTATATCTTCTGTGGTGACATCATTTACTTTACTACCTTCTTTACGAGGGTCGGCAAAAGTATTTAGTCCAACATGAGTTACAACTCCAACTTTTTTTCCGGCAACATTTCTTAACATTTGTGCTAGAGCGCCTTGAGGAACATTATAGCCCTTGATCTTATTAGCTGCCATCAAATCCATCAATTTGGGTGCTTTATTGAAATGACCTGCAATGACTGTTCCTAAAAGACCTTCGTGTGCTAAATGGTTTACTGATTTATCATCACCGTCACCTTGACCGGCAACATAAAATAAAGTTAAATTTTTTGGACTATTAGTTTCTTTAAATCTTTTTTCTACTCCGGCTTCTAATGCTTCGGGGTTTGAACAACCAACGAAACCTGATGTTACGACAACATCATTGTCTTTTATTATCGAAAGAGCTTCTTTGAGATTTGTAAATTTGGGTATCATAATCTGCCTCCAATTATAGGATATATTTTTATAACCTATATATAATAATTATCTAAAAAGACTACCGCTTATAATAAGCTTTTGTATTTCGTTAGTGCCTTCATATATTTGAGTGATTTTTGCATCTCTCATCATTCTTTCAACATGATAATCTTTCATGTATCCATTTCCACCCAAGAATTGAACTGCTTGAGTTGTAACTTCCATAGCTGTATCTGTACAAGTAAGTTTTGCCATAGCTGCAGGGATAGTATATGGCTTATGTTCAGTTTCTGCTTGAGCTGCTTTGTAAAGTAATAGTTCAGAGTATTCAATTTTAGTTCTTAGTTCAGCCATTTTAAATGCAGGATATTGTTGAGCACAAATTGGTTTACCAAATTGTTTTCTATCCATCATATATTTTCTAGCGATTTCAAAAGCGCCTTTTGCCAAACCTAAACCTTGAGCAGCAACACCGATTCTACCACCATCAAGAGTAGCCATTGCAATCTTGAATCCTTGTCCTTCTTCACCAAGTAAATTAGAAGCAGGAACTTTTACATCCTTTAAGAACATTTCACTAACCTTAGCAGAACGAATGCCCATCTTATCTTCTATATGACCAACACTTACTCCTTCCCAAGAAGTTTCAATTACAAATGCTGATAATCCTTTAGCGCCTTTTTCAGGTTCAGTTAAGGCAAATACTATGTAATAGTCAGCTAAAGGCCCATTTGTTGAAAAACATTTTGAACCGTTAAGAATATAATTATCACCTTCTTTTTTTGCTATAGTGACACAACCGCCGGCATCTGAACCGGCATTAGGTTCTGTCAAGCCAAAAGCTCCTATAGAAGTCCCATTAAAAACAGGTGGAAGATATTTCTTTTTGATTTCTTCGCTACCGTATTTAAAAATAGGGAAAGCATAAAGGGAAGCATTAACTGAATAAGCAATACCAATAGAACCATCAACTTTTGAAAGTTCTTCAACAGCTATTGCATATGATATATAATCTCCACCTTGTCCACCATATTCTTTAGGATATTGAATACCATTTAAACCACATTTACCAAGTGCTTTAAATTGTTCTATAGGAAACTCACTTTTTTCATCTCTTTCCATAACACCAGGTGCTATTTCCTTTTCGACGAAATCTCTCATAGCTTTTTGAATTACTAATTGTTCATTTGTTAAATTAAAATCCATAATTGTTCCTCCTACTTTTTTAATTACAACATAATAAGTAATTATCTACATGAATAACTTAAAACGTTTTCTATAACATACGATAAATAATTTTGTGTGGAATAAAAACAACTTAAATATGACCTAAGTTGAATAAAAGTTCAACAAGTTCAAAAAATACAATTTTTTGTAAGATTTTGTGATAACAATTTTATTTTGTTAAAATAAATAGAAATTTGATTATTACTTGATTTAGTTGATAAATAACAATAAAAAATTCATACAAAATAGAACATCAAAAACCTCTATAAATTAGTCAAATACACAATTTGAAGGTTTTTTTAAATTGACAAAGAAATTTAAAAAATATATTATTATCACAAAATTAAATTAATTTTAGGAATTAAGAAGTAGGAGGAAGTTTATGAATAGAGAATACAATGCTGTTACAAATGAAATTAAAGAACAGATTAAATCCTCTGTTGAAGGAAAAGTATATGTTGGAAATGAAATAAATGAAGATTTTTTTCATGATGAGATGCCTATTTATGGAGAAGGTATACCTGATGTAGTGGTAAGACCTAAAAATGCAAATGATGTTGCAAACGTTGTTAGAATATGTTATCAAAACAATTTGCCAATTGTGCCAAGAGGTGCAGGAACTGGACTTACCGGAGCAGGTGTAGCCATTAAAGGCGGAGTAATGATAGATTTAAAATCTATGAATCAAATTTTAGAATATGATGATGACAATTTTGTAGTTAGAGTACAACCTGGAGTTTACTTAAATGATTTAGCTCAAGATGCTCTTTCAAGAGGATATATGTACCCACCAGACCCGGGTGAAAAATTTGCGACAATAGGTGGAAATGTTTCTACTAATGCTGGTGGAATGAGAGCTGTGAAATATGGCACTACAAGAAATTATGTAAAAGAAATGGAAGTTGTACTTCCTACAGGAGAAATTACAAGATTTGGAGCAAATGTTGCTAAGACTTCAACAGGATATTCGCTTATAAATTTAATGATAGGTTCTGAAGGAACACTTGGAATAATTACAGAGTTGACTTTAAAACTTATAACAGCACCAAAAGAAACAGTATCTCTAGTAATTCCATATGAAAACTTAGATGATTGTATATCAACTGTTCCTAAACTGTTCAGAAGTAATTTAAATCCACAAGCCATAGAATTTATGGAAAGAGAAATAGTCTTAACTTCTGAAAGATTCATAGGTAAAAGTACTTTTCCTAAAGAATTAGAAGGAATTGAAATAGGAGCATACCTATTAGTTACATTTGATGGTGAAAATAGAGATATGTTGGATGACATAGTGGAAAAAGCTGCAGAAGTTGTAATAGAAGCTGGAGCAATAGATGTTTTAGTAGCTGATACACCAGCAAAAATAAAAGATGCATGGGCAGCAAGATCATCTTTCTTAGAAGCAATAGAAGCAGAAACAGAACTATTAGATGAATGTGATGTAGTAGTACCTATAAATAAGATTGCCAAGTATATAAACTTTGTAAATAAAGAAGGAGAAAATTACGATTTTTCTGTAAAGAGTTTTGGACATGCAGGAGATGGAAATTTACACATCTATGCTTGTTCAAATAGTATGGAAAAAGATGAATTTATGAGACAAGTGCATGAATTTATGACCGTTATATATCAAAAAGCTTATGAAATGGGTGGACAGATATCCGGAGAACATGGAATAGGATATGGAAAGAAAGAATATCTAAAACAGTTTGAAGGTGAATTAAACGTAAATTTGATGAGAGAAATAAAGAAGGCATTTGATCCTAAATTTATTTTAAATCCAAATAAAATAATTTAAATTTGAGAGGGGAGAAATAGAATATGGCATATTTGATTTCAGAAGAAGCAAAGGATTTGCTACAAGATGTTAAAAATTTTTGTGAAAAAGAAGTAAAAGAACAATGTAAAGAGTTTGATAGAACAGGTGAATGGCCAGAGGAAATATATAATAAGGCAATAGAGCAAGGATATTTGGCATTGGAAGTTCCAGAAGAATTTGGTGGACCAGGGCTTTCAAGAGTTGATGTAGCAGCACTAATAGAAGAAATGGCAAAGGCAGATGCAGGTTTTGCAACTACTGTTTCAGCCTCAGGTCTTGGAATGAAACCGGTTTTAATTGCAGGAAATGAAGAACAAAAAAAGTGGGTTTGTGATAATGTACTTGAAGGAGGAATAGGAGCTTTTTGTCTAACAGAACCTGGCGCAGGAAGTGATGCTGGCTCTGGAGTTACAACTGCAATTCTTGATGGAGATGAATATGTATTAAATGGAAGAAAGTGCTTTATAACTAATGGAGCAGTTGCCTCTTTCTATTGTGTAACAGCTATAACTGATAAATCTGTAGGTTCAAGGTCTATGTCCATGTTTTTAGTACCTGCTGGAACAAAAGGATTATCTGCCGGAAAAGAAGAAGATAAGATGGGAATTAGAACTTCAAATACTTGTGATGTAGTGTTTGAAGATTGTAGGATTCCTGCAAAAAATTTAATTGGAGAAGTTGGAAAAGGTTATTCAATAGCCATGCAAACTTTAGATCAAGCAAGAGCTTGGATGGGATGTATCGCAGTTGGAATTGCCCAAAGAGGAATAGATGAAGCTTTTAAATATACAAATGAGAGAGAACAATTTGGAAGACCTGTAATAAAATTCCAAGCACTTCAATTTAAATTGGCAGATATGGATATAAAAACTGAAACAGCAAGACAAATGGTTGCTTGTGCATTAAATAGAATGGATGAAGGACTATCTTTTAGTAGAGAATCAGCTATAGCTAAGTGTTATGGTTCTGATATAGCTATGCAGGTAGCATCTGATGCAATTCAATTATTTGGCGGATATGGATATAGTAGAGAATACCCTGTTGAAAAATTATTAAGAGATGCAAAAATTTTCCAAATATTTGAAGGAACTAACGAAATTTTGAGAATTGTAGTTGCAAATAACATGATGAGAGGTTAAATATGAATATTTTAGTTTGTATTAAAGAAGTTCCAGATGATTCTGTAGATGTTAAGGTAGAATCAGGAGTACCTGTCGTAGATGAAATAACACCGGTTATTAATGCATTTGACACATATTCATTAGAGATGGCAGTTAGATTAAAAGAAAAATTGGGTGGAAAAGTAACCGTGATTTCGATAGGAAATGAAGAAGTAAAAAATTCTCTTAAAAATTGCTTGGCCGTTGGAGCTGATGAAGCTGTTCTTGTAAAATATGATGATTATAAAGATTTAAATTCAAGAGATGTTGCAACTGCACTTAAGGAGGCAATTTGTAAGTTAGAGATAGATGAAAAATTTGACTTAATTTGCTTAGGAAAAGAATCCACAGACACTCAATCTTCTTCAGTAGGGATATATTTATCTGAAGAACTAGATGTTGGTGTTATAACAAACGTTATTGAAATGGAGGTAAATAATAATTTGTTAGAAGCAAAATCACAAACAGATTTTGGCTACAGAATAATAGAAACTAAACTACCAAGTGTAGTTACTATTAATAAACCGGATTATGACCCAAGATACCCTACTATAAAGTCTAAAATGGCAGCTAGAAGAAAAGAAATTTCTGAAATTGAGATAGAAATTATACCAAATGATAATTTTACAATAATATCCAATTCAGAGCCTCCAAAGAGACAATCAGGAATTAAAATTCAAGAAGAAGAGATTGAAGACAGTGTAAAAAAAGCCATAGAAATAATGGTTCAGGAAAAAGTTCTTTGAGGTGTAATATGACAAAAGATTTTTTAATATATGTGGAAACAAAAGAGAATACTCCTATAAAATCAAGCCTTGAAGTTCTATCTAAAGCACATGAACTTTCAAGAGAGGTCAACTCAAAAGTAATAGCAGTTGTAATAAGTGAAAATGCTGATACTTCAATGTTGGCATCAAGTGGTGCAGATTTAGTAATAAATGTAAAAAGAGAAGAATTTAATGCAAGAGATTATGCTAGCATTATTTCAAAAATTGCAACAGAAAAAGATGTAAAATTTGTTTTAATGGCAGGAACGTTGGATGGTAAAGATATATCAGCACATACAGCATTTAAATTAGATTCAATTTCAGTTACAGATGTACAATCCATAGAAGTTGAAGAAGATGATATTAAATTTATATATCCAACTTATGGCTCAACTGTACTTACAGAAGCTAAAATAAAGCATGAAAAAATTAAAGTTGCAAATATTAGATTAGGTTCATTTGAGAAAAAAGAAAATTTAAATAACTTAGCAACAGAAGAAAATATTGAGGTAGAAAGAGCAGGATTAAAAACTAATATAAAGAGCATATTTGAAGAATCTCAAGGCACAATAGCTTTAGAAGATGCAGAAATTATAGTTACTTGTGGAAGAGGGGCTTCAAAAGGCGAAGGATATGAGCTGGTAAATGAATTAGCTAATATATTAAAAGCTCCTATTTCAGGAACAAGACCGGTGATAGACGATGGTATTTTACCTAAGACATCACAAATAGGTCAATCAGGAAAGATAGTTGCACCAAAACTGTATATAGGATGTGGTGTGAGTGGTTCAGTACAACACGTTTCAGGAATTCAATCATCTAACTTTATAATTGCAATTAATAAAGATGAAGATGCTCCAATTTTCAATATATCCGATATAGGAATAGTTGGAGACTGCGAAAAAATATTACCACTATTCAATACAGAGATAAATAAGATTGTCAGTAACAAATAAATAATAACACTTATAAGTTAATACTACTAATTTAAAACGATTTCTAAAAAACACAATTAGGAGGAAACTATGTTATTTCAATTACTTGTTATGTTTGGAACAGCCTATATAGGGCAGTTTATATCAAATATATTACCATTTCCATTTCCGGGGACAATTATTGCCAGTTTGATTTTATTTATACTTTTACAGATGAAAATTATAAAAATAGACAAACTAAAGGGAATAATAGATGTATCACATAAGTACTTAGCTCTTTTCTTTGTTCCTGTAGGAGTTGGAATTTTAGAATATGCAACTCAATTCAGTATAGAAGTATGGTT
Organism: Peptoniphilus indolicus ATCC 29427; assembly: GCF_000227315.1. GTDB lineage: Bacteria > Bacillota > Clostridia > Tissierellales > Peptoniphilaceae > Peptoniphilus > Peptoniphilus indolicus. The sequence continues at coordinate 377,904 of NZ_JH165061.1, forward strand.
GAAAATATTTTTATTAATAATATTATCTACAGCAGCAACAATGATTATTACCGGAAAGGCTTCAGATTTTACAATAAAAATATTTAATAAGGGGGAAATAAATGATTGATATATTGACAAAAGATCCTCTATTTAGCGTATTTATAACAGTAAGTGCCTATTTATTAGCGACAAAAATAAAAGAAAGACATAACTATAACATACTCAATCCAATGTTGGTAGCTATGCTAATTGTAATATTTACATTGGTATTATTCAGAATACCGCTTGAAAATTATAAAAACGGAGGTAAAATAATAAAATTTATGATATCTCCAATTGAGACTATAGTTATAGGAGTGGGGTTGTATAAACAAGTAGAAACACTAAAGAAAAATTTTATATCTATGATTATATCGACATTTATTGGAGGTGTATTTGTAGTATTGTTTGTAATTTTTATTGGAAGTGCAATGAGCATGCCAAAAGATGTTTTACTTGCAAGCATACCTAAGTCAGTAACAACAGCAATAGGAATAGAGATATCAAATAAAATGGGCTGGATGACATCTATTACAGTCATGTATATATGTACAACAGGAATAGTTGGTGCTGTAATAGCAAGGCCGATTATAAAAACTTTTAAAATAAAAAATCCAATTTCTCAAGGTTTGGCAATAGGTACAGCAAGCCATGCCGTGGGAACGAGTGAAGCTATAAAAATAGGTGAAGTTCAAGGAGCAATAAGTGGGCTTTCAATAGGACTTCATGCGATAATTGCATCAATTATAATACCTATTATAGTGAGTATTTTAGGAGTTGCTTAAAAACATATTTATTGTATTAGAAAAATGTAGAAAGGTAGAATTTAGAAAATAAAATATTTCTAAACTCTACCTTAATTTACTTAAAAATTGAATTTTCAGGATTGAACTCTTCTATGAACATTAAAACGAATACAATGCTAAGTATTATAGAACTCATTAAAATTGCCTTAGAGGAGAATAATTCAATAAATATATTTCCAAGTATTGCTCCAAGTATAAAACAAAGTATAATACCAAAATATAGTCGAGTCTTTTTTAAACTGAGTTCATCTCTATACATCAAGAAGTTATACAAATTTTCAGTTCCGCTTCTGAGATTTCCGATACACATTGTTGTTGCAATTGGATGAGAATAAATTTTTCTAAAACTTTCGACTTGAATTCCACAAGCTAGAGAAATTAAACTGTTGGCCAAAAGATTGTATTCAGTTGAAATAAAAGCAACAACGGAAAAAATTAAAATTTCAATCAGGACAGAAAGTTGTCTCCAGTGTAGTTTATATTTATTTTCAAAATATCTAAAAAAATCAGCTAAAATTATTCCAAATGCAAAGGCAATAACAGGCCAAAAATATTTAATAGACTCGTGGATATTTCCTTCAGAAAGATAAATTCCAAAGAGAATTATATTTCCGGTTTGAGCATTTGCAAATACATGATCCCTAAAAATATAGGAATATGCATCCATAAACCCACCTGAAATAGCAAGTAAGATGCCTATTAAAATTGTTTCTGACATTTGTATTTTTCTATTCATAACACCACTTCTTAATATTAATATTATATTTAGAAGTATAACATATTTTAAAAACTATAGATTAAAGAATTAATTCTAAGTCAATGAAATTTATTTTCTTAAATTTTTTAAATTTTCTTCAACTAAATTAATTCCTAAACTATAAGAATTATTATATTGTTCTAAAATTAAT
>NZ_JH165061.1:382235-387173 GCF_000227315.1 Peptoniphilus indolicus ATCC 29427
TTAGTTAACGATTATTATATACTTTATTAAAACTAATGCAATAAATTATATGAAAAGGTTTTGAAAGAGCATAATATAGTTTTATATTTTACACAATTAAAAAATAACAATTATATTGATGATATTAATTTTTAAATAAGTTTTAATTTTACCATAAAAAAGTCTTATAACTATTCTCGAAAAGCTTAAATTATTGTGTAAAATTAATGAAAACTGATACAAGAATTATCAAGTTTAAGGTTTGTCGCTACATAAAACTATCAGTAAAAAGGAGGATATTCGAATGATAGAAAAAGGTTTTTCAAATCCTACAGAAAGAGTTAAGAGATTAAGACAAGTAATAATTGATGCTAAACCTCAAGTTGAAGCAGACAGAGTAGTTTTGATTACTGAGTCTTATAAAGAAACAGAAGGAATGCCTAATATATTAAGACGTGCTAAAGCAGTAGAAAAAATTTTCAATAATTTACCTGTGACAATTCGTGATGATGAATTAATAGTAGGGGCTATAACGGTATCTCCAAGATCAACAGGACTTTGTCCGGAGTTCTCGTATGATTGGGTTGAAAAAGAATTTGATACGATGAGTACAAGAATGACAGATAGATTTGAAATCCCTAAAGAAACTCAAAAAATATTACATGAAGAGTTTAAATATTGGAAAGGGAAAACTACTTCTGCTCTGGCTGAATCACTTATGAGTAAAGAAACAAAAGATTGTATAGCTAATGGTATCTTTACAGTAGGAAACTATTTTTATGGTGGTGTGGGACACGTAAATGTTGGCTATGAAAAAATACTAAAAAGAGGATTTAGAGGGATAATTGAAGATTCTATAAAAGCTATGAATGATTTAGATCCTAATGATCCTGAAAGTATTCAAAAAACTCAATTTTATAAAGCTGTAATAATTTCTTATACAGCAGCAATAAATTTTGCGCACAGATATGCAGAAAAAGCAAGGGAGATGGCATCTGTTGAAACAAATCCTATCAGAAGACAAGAGTTGCTGAAAATTGCTGAAAACTGTCAAAAAGTTCCGGAGTATGGGGCAACTAATTTTTATGAAGCATGTCAATCTTTCTGGTTTGTTCAAATTTTAGTTCAAATAGAGTCAAATGGACATTCTGTTTCACCAGGAAGATTTGATCAATATATGTATCCTTTCTATAAGAATGATAATATAGATCCTGAATTTGCTCAAGAATTAATAGATTGTGTTTTTGTAAAACTTAATGATATTAATAAGGCTAGAGACGATGTTTCTTCACAAGCATTTGCAGGATATCAAGCATTCCAAAATCTTTGCGTAGGAGGACAAGATTCAGAAGGTAAAGATGTAACTAATGAAATCTCATATATGTGTATGGAAGCTGTAGCACATGTTGCATTACCGGCACCATCTTTCTCTGTAAGAATTCACCAAAATACGCCTCAAGAATTTTTATTAAGATCATGTGAAGTTTCAAGATTAGGATATGGAGTACCTGCATTTTATAATGATGAGGTAATTATTTTAGGATTAGTTGCAAGAGGAGTATCGTTAGAAGATGCAAGAGATTATGCAATTATAGGATGTGTAGAACCTCAGGCAGCACATAGAACTGAAGGTTGGCACGATGCAGCTTTCTTTAATATAGCAAAAGTTTTGGAAATAACATTGAATAATGGACGTTGTAATGGGTTACAATTGGGTCCGAAAACGGGTGAGCTCACTGATATGAAGTCAATAGAAGATATCTTTTGTGCATATCAAAAACAAATGGAATATTTTGTAAAATTACTTGCTGAGGCAGACAACTGTGTAGATTATGCACATATGGAAAGAGCAAAATTGCCGTTTATGTCAGCGTTAGTTGATGATTGTATAAAGAGAGGAAAAGCTGCTCAAGAAGGAGGAGCGCTATATAACTTTACAGGACCTCAAGCTTTTGGTGTGGCTGATTCAGGGGATTCTCTATATGCAATATATAAAAACGTTTTTGAAGATAAAAAAATAACTTTGGAAGAATTAAAAGAAGCATTAGAAGTAAATTTTGGCTTCACAGATTCAATAATGCCGGGTTCTTGTGAAAAAACAACTGGAGAAATGTCTGAAAATGAAATTTATGAAGCTGTTAAAAATATTTTAGCAAGTACAGGATCCGTAGATTTAGATATCTTGGAAAAGAAATTAAATGAAGGAAATATTAATACAAGCTGTGGATGTTCTTGTGAAGAAACAACAGGAAGATTTAAAACTATTCAAAAAATTCTTGAAAATACAGATAGCTTTGGAAATGATAATGAAAAATGTGATGAATTTGCGATAAGATGTGCAAAAATCTATTGTAATGAAGTTGACAAGTATGTAAATCCAAGAGGAGGACAGTTCCAAGCAGGAATTTATCCGGTATCAGCAAATGTATTGTTCGGGAAAGATGTAGGAGCTTTACCTGATGGAAGACTTGCAAAGAAGCCTTTAGCTGATGGAGTATCACCAAGACAAGGTAAAGACGTCAATGGTCCTACAGCGGCGGCAAATTCTGTTGCAAAATTACCACATGCTCAAGCTTCTAACGGAACTCTTTACAATCAAAAATTTTCACCTAAGGCTGTAGAAGGTGAAAAAGGATTACAAAATTTTGCTTCGATAATAAGAACTTATTTTGATCATAAAGGAAGCCATGTTCAATTTAATGTAGTAAATAAACAAACATTACTTGATGCACAAAAAGATCCTGCAGCAAATAAAGATTTATTGGTAAGAGTGGCAGGTTATTCAGCTCATTTCATTACTTTAGCGAAAGAAGTTCAAGACGATATCATAAGTAGAACAGAACATATGATGTAAATATATTTCTTAGGGGGAGACTATGGAAGCGATAGATTACAGTAAAGAGGGCATGGTTTTTGATATACAGAGATATTCTATAAATGATGGACCAGGTATAAGAACTATAGTCTTCCTAAAAGGGTGTCCACTTAGATGTGTTTGGTGTTCAAATCCTGAGTCACAAACGTATGAAAAAGAATTAATGTATAGAAAAATATTGTGCATAAATTGCGGGAATTGTGTAAAGGTTTGTAAAAATGAAGCTATAGGACCCCAAAATGAAAATTGGATAGATAGAAAAAAATGTGTAGTTTGTGGAGAGTGTGTGAATGTTTGTCCGGCAGGTGCATTAGTTGTAAAAGGTAAACTGATGAGTGTTGAAGAAGTAATAAGTGAATTGAAAAAAGATGAATCTTATTATTTAAAATCTAATGGAGGAATAACACTGTCGGGAGGAGAAGCATTAATGCAACCTGAATTTACAAAGGAATTATTAAAAGCTGCAAAGTCAAGGGGATGGCATACTACTATAGAGACAGAAGGCTATGTTTCAGAAAATGTTATAAAAGATATTCTGAGGTATGTAGATTTAGTTTTGTTGGATATAAAGGCAAATAATTCCGAAATTCATAAAAAATTTACAAAAGTAGACAATACATTAATAAAGAAAAATGCAAAAATTATACAAGAAATGACAAATACAGTTATTAGAATTCCCTTAATACCAGGAGTGAACAGTGATATTAAAGAATTTACAGACATAATAAAATTTGTTAAGACATTAGAAAATGTAAATGAGATACACATTCTGCCATATCATAATTTTGGAGAGAGCAAATATTATCTTTTAGGAAGAGACTATCAGCTTTCAAAAACTAAAAAATTAAACGAAGAATATGTGGATAAATTAAAAAACATAGTTGAAGAGTTCGGTTATAAGTGTGAAATAGGAGGCTAATGGAGGTAGAAATGGATAGAGAAATGTTAGAGAAAATCATGGGTCAAGTTTCTGAAGAATTGAACATAAATGATAACAAAGAAAAATGTTCAGGAGATCGTGATATAGGAGTAACCGAATTTGTTGGAACAGCCATAGGTGATACTATAGGTCTAGTTATTGCAAGCGTAGATCCTTTATTAACTGAAACAATGAAATTAGGTAAGTATAAATCAATAGGAATAATTGGCTCAAGAACAGGGGCAGGACCTCAAATAATGGCAGTAGATGATGCTGTAAAAGCGACTAATACTGAGGTCATTTCTGTAGAATTACCAAGGGATACAAAGGGTGGAGCAGGACATGGTGTTCTAATATACATAGGGGCAGAAGATGTTTCAGATGCAAGACGTGCAGTTGAAATAGCATTGGATGTTCTTCCTAAGTATTTCGGAGATGTATATTCAAATGAAGCTGGACATCTTGAATTTCAATATACAGCAAGAGCAAGTTATTGTTTAGAAAAGGCTTTTGGTACACCAATAGGAAAAAGTTTTGGAATGGTAATAGGAGCTCCTGCCGCTATAGGTACAGTATTAGCGGATGTAGCAGTTAAGGCTGCAAATGTTGAGGTGGTAGGATATGCATCACCGGCAGAGGGGACTTCATATTCAAATGAAACAATATTGACTTTTACAGGCGATTCAGGCGCCGTTAGACAATCGGTAAGGGCAGCCATAGAGGTAGGTAAGAAATTATTAGGCTCATTAGATGTTGAACCTAAATCTACAACAACACCATATATATAAATTTTAGAATAGTTATTAGAATAAGGAGGAAATTATGAATTCAGATGCATTAGGAATGGTAGAAACTAAAGGTTTGGTAGGAGCTATAGAAGCGGCAGATGCCATGGTAAAAGCTGCTAATGTTACATTAGTTGGATATGAAAAGATAGGATCGGGCTTAGTAACAGTAATGGTGAGAGGAGATGTAGGTGCAGTTAAAGCGGCTACAGATGCTGGAGCAGCTTCAGCGAGAGCCATAGGTGAAGTAATATCTGTTCATGTAATACCAAGACCACATACAGATACAGAAAAAATTATTCCAAACTTTGGCAAATAAATTGTTTTTAAATGTTATTTATTTTCTTTAGTTAATATTGCTATGAGTTAAAGTATTGAAT
>NZ_JH165061.1:388575-392818 GCF_000227315.1 Peptoniphilus indolicus ATCC 29427
CCGCCTATAAAGAAAAAGAAAAAATTGAAGAATACAATATAGTTTTTTCAGCTCCATGGGAAAATAAGTATTTTTTAGCACTGGATTGTTTAAGGGAATTTAAAATAAAATTAAACGCAGTTATTTCTGAGGATTTAGAAGCAAATTATAAAGATATTATAACTAAATTTTTGAATTGGAATAAAATAATTTTTTTTAAAGAAGTAAGTTTAGAAGATATGGCTGAGATAAAGACATTATTTTTAAATATAAACAGAAACTCTTTGGTAGACATTGCACTTCTTAGAGAAGGGGATTTTGAAAGTAAGTTAGTATCTAAATTACTCCAAAAAGGCACTAAAATTTTGCTGTGGAAATGTAGTGTTGAGAGATTTAAAAAGGAGAAAATTCTTATTACAGAAAAAAACTTCTATCGTATTATGATGAGATTTCTAAGATGGGAGTAGATATAGTTGATTTAGAGGTGGTGAGTCAAGAATGAAAGAAGCTCTTGGATTAATAGAGGTTATTGGATTAACTAATGGGATAGTTGTAGCAGATGCTATGGCTAAAACAGCAAATATAACTATACAAGACATTGAAATAACTAAAGGATGCGGATATGTAACTGTCAAAATAACTGGCGATGTAGGAGCTGTAAATGCAGCAATAAGTTCGGGAAAAGCCTTGGCAATAAAAAATGATAAGTTTATTACATCTAAGGTTATACCAAGACCGGCTGATGTTATAAATAAAAGATTTTTGAAAAATACGGAAGTGATTGACGGTAAAATTACAAATAAAAAAGAAGAAAAGAATAAAAAAGAAGAAAATAAAAAAGTTGAAGAAAATAAGGTAAAAACTAATGAAAAACAGATAGAAGCTAAGTTTGATAAAGATAAAAAAAATCAGTAGTGCATATTTATAAAAATAAAGTGACAGTGGGGATTGTATGTTTATTGCAAAAATCGTTGGCAATGTTGTTGCTACAAGAAAAAGTGAAAGTTTAATAGGATATAAACTGATGATAATTCAACCTTTAACGGCTAAAGGAGAAAATACAGGAAGAGAAAGCGTAGCTGCCGATTATGTCGGTGCCGGAATAGGTGAAATTGTATTAGTTGGTTCAGGTTCTTCTGTAAGAGTTGAAGAGAGTAAAAAATCATCTGTTATAGATTTAGCGATAATTGGAATAATAGACGAATTAATAGTTTAGAGGTTAATTTTATGGAAAAATTTAGAGGGGTTTTCAATTCAGTTCAAGAAACTATAGAATCCGTATCGTTAGCATTCAAAACATATAGAGAATTTGGAATATCAGATAGAGAAGAAATAGTAAGGGAGATAAGAAAAGAACTTTTAAAACATGTAAATGTGTTGGCTGAAAAAACTATAGATGAAATATGTATGGGGGATATAGCTTCAAAAAAACAAAAGATAAAATTAGCAATAGAAAGAACACCGGGCACTGAAGATTTATACACCGAAGTTATCACAAGAGATAAAGTAATGACTTTATATGAATTATCTCCATATGGAATAGCGTGTGCAATACAACCAAGTACAAATCCTTGTGCAACAGTTATAAATAATGTAATAGGATTGTTGTCTGCAGGCAATGGAGTAATAATATGCCCTCATCCAAGAGCAATAGAAACAACTAAATTTTTAGTAAGTATAATCAGCGATATTATTTCAAAAATTACCGGATTAGATAATTTAGTAGTTACGCTTGAAGATATATCGATGCAAAATATATCTGAAATCATGAATCATCCGGACATAGATCTTGTAGTGGTTACAGGAGGTTCATACATAGCCAAATATGCCAATAAGTGTAATAAAAAAGTAATTTCTGCGGGTCCCGGCAATCCAACGTTTATAGTAGATGAAACAGCAGATATAGAAAAAGCTGCCAGAAATATAGTAAAAGGTGCAACTTTTGATAATAATATATTATGTGTTACTGAAAAAAATATAGTTGTTGTTGATGATGTATATGAAAATTTAAAATCAGAACTTATAAAAAATTCAGTTTATTATGTTGATTCAATTGATGAAATGTTAAAACTTGCAAAAATATTGTTGACAGAGGATTTAAAACCAAACAAGTTTGTCGGGGGAAAATCAGCAAGTGATCTTTTAAAGATGGCTAGAATAGAAGTTGACAAGGAGTATGCTTTAATAGCGGTAGATGTTCCTAAAATTCATCCATTTGTCACAGAAGAATTATTAGTACCTTTAATAACGATAGTTAAAACTAAGGACTTTGAAAGCGCTCTAGATGAAGCAATATTTATTGAGCAGGGATTACATCATACAGCAGGGATTTATTCTAATATTATAGAAAGATTAAATATTGCAGCTAGAAAATTGCAGACTTCAATTTTTGTTAAGAATGGGTCTTCTCTAGACGCAATAGGTTTTTCTGATGGAAATCCTGTTAGTTTTACAATAGCAAATATAAGCGGAGAAGGGGCTATAACAACAAGACATTTTGCAAGAAGGAGAAGATGTACATTGGTAGATGCTTTTTCAATAAGGTGATATGAATGAATATTATAAATAGCAATACAAAAATTATTGTTGGGAAAAATTCATTAGACTATTTAAAAGATTATAAAAATAAAAATATTTTAATTATAACAGATAAATTTTTGGCACATAGTGAGTTAATAGATAACGTATTAAAAAATTTGTCAGAGAATAAGGTTAATCTTTTTGATGAAGTTTTCCCTGACCCAACATTAAATACTGTAAAAAATGCTTTGAAACAACTTCTATTAAATGAAATAGATGTATTAATAGCATTTGGTGGAGGTTCTCCAATAGATGCCGCTAAAGCAGTAGCATATGTGGCTCAGAAGGGATATATGAGAAATTGTGAATTAATAGCAATTCCTACAACAAGTGGTACCGGATCAGAGGTTACAAGTGTTGCAGTTATAAAAGATGAAGACAAACATTTAAAACATTTGTTAAAGTCAGAATTAATGTTACCAAAAGTTGCAATAATAGATGCAGAACTTACTAAAAGTTTACCAAATACAATAGTGGCAAATACGGGAATGGATGTATTTACACATGCTTTAGAGGCTTATGTAGGCAAAAATAGTAATATATTTTCAGATGCTTTATCAGAAAAAGCTGGAGAAATCGTAGTAAAGCATTTATATAAAAGTTATAAAGGCGAAGAATACTCTAAAGAGCAAATGCACTATGCTTCTACGCTTGCGGGTATGTCTTTTGAGATAGCTGGACTCGGATTAAACCATGCGATTGCACATCAAATAGGAGGGCAATTCGGAGTAACCCATGGATTAGCTAACAGTTTACTATTGGAAAAAGTTATAGATTATAATTCAAGCAATAATGATGTTATGAAAAAATATGTAAAGTATGCTGTAAAAATAGGACTGGCAAATAATTCTATGTCAGATGAAAAAACAATAGTTTTATTAAAAGGATTTATACATGCAATACAGCGCTTAATGAATATTCCACAAAATATATCTAAGTGTAATATAAGTAAGGAAGTTTATTTTAGCAAATTAAAAAAATAGCAATTAATGCAAAGAAAGATAATTGTATGAAAACTACACCAATCAATATTACAGAAGAAGCGATTATAAAGATATTGAAAAAAATTTTTTGAAATATTGTAAAATAATACACAAAGAAAAATGTATTGTTTTATGGAGGAAATATTATGAATACAGATAACGTTTCGAAAGATTTATTATGTAATATGAATATTCAAAATCAAATAGATGATAAATATACTGAAAATATCAAAGATTTAGATATTATTTCAATATTTGGAAAGGATTATTTAGAACAGTTACAGAGGATAATTTCGGATGTTACAGGTTTAGCAATAGTAATAGTTGATTATAAAGGTGAACCTGTTACAAGTATGACTAATTTTTCAAAAAAATGTAAAAAACTTAGAAAACATAAAATGGCAGAAATGATATGCAAATTATCAGATGCATCAGGAGCTATAAGAGCTGCAGTAACACATAAGACAAGTATTTATTTTTGTCCTTTTGGTAGATTAGAAGTAGCGATTCCAATAGTTATAAAGGGACATTATTTAGGAGCTTTTTTAGGAGGACAAGTTTGTTGCAATGATGCTCCGGATAACGTGTATAAAATGGAGGAGTTTTTATTAGAACAATCTGTATTGGATGAGATAAGGGATCTAGAATACGAAGAAGATAGAGTATATAGTTATAGCGAATTTGTTTCAGTGGTAAAATTA
>NZ_JH165061.1:392868-402047 GCF_000227315.1 Peptoniphilus indolicus ATCC 29427
ATAAAAATAAATCTAAGATAAGAGAATTGGAAAATAAATTGGAAATTATGATTAAAAAAAATAATGAAATAGATTCAAAATTAAAGATTGTAACTAATACAGTAAATAAGTTTTTTATTTTAAAAGTGATTGACTCAATATCAAACCTTTTATTGATAGAAGATAGAACTATTTTGTCAGAATATATAAGTTATTTAAATGAATATTTAAATTATGCTTTAGATGATTCTCCTAAAACTATATATAAAACCATAAAAGCCATAGAAAGCTATTTTGAAATAAGAAAAATAGAGTATGGAGAAAGACTAAATTATAGAATAGAGGTTAATGAAGAAGTTCAAAATTTTATAATGCCGTATAGAATATTAATTCCATACATGTATAAATTAAGTGTAATTGGACTTTCTTTAGGAAATAAGAATTATAATATTTCGTTAGATATAAATAAAGATGGAGAGGATATTAAAATCGTTATAAAGGACAATAGGAGCATAAATGATGACAAAAATGTTGTTGTAAATGGTGAAAGAAAAGACATATCGATATTAGATGAGCATTTAAAATATTTAAATGAAAAAATGATTATTGAGTTTGGCAAACAGTACTCTACTAATTATAGTGAATCATCCAATGGAACTACTGTGTGTATAAAATTTCCAATTCAGAAATTACAGGATAAATTATGAAAAATATATTATTGATTAGTAATCAAAATTTATTAAAGAAAACAATATGTAAAATAGTCAATTCTGAATTTAGTTCGATAAAGGTATTTAATGAATCTCAGAATTACATAGATGCATTAGAGATATGCAAATATAAAAAAATAGATGTAGTTTTTTCAGATTTGCTGACAACAAATGAAGAAATTATTAATTTTAAAAAAATAATTAAAGAAATAAATAACACAATACTGTACATAATAGTCTTCAAATTTGAATTAGAGCAATTTGATGTAATGAAGATAGGATTAAATAATATTATACTTAGACCAATAAGTGTAAAAGATATAAAAGAAAAGTTGATAAATACAACTACTGAAATGTATAAAGAAAAATACGGAGCAAAAATTAATAAAATAAACAGTTTAATATGTAAGGGAGATTTTTTAAATTCGTATGCAGTTATAAAAAAAGAATTAATAGATGTATATAATACGGGAACAATAATGCAAATGAAAGATAAAACATTTGTGCTAGGACAAAATATTATTACATCAAGTAATACATATAGTCAAAAGCGCATAAAAGAACTGTTATATGCAGACTCATTAATGGACATTTCTAAAGAAGGTGCTTTAGTTTGGATTTTTGAAATTTTAGATTATTATTTTAATGCTAAATCGGTAGATAAGTATCCAATACTGGAAAATGTTTTTGTTTATATATCAGAAAATTTGGAAAAGAATATTTCTTTAAAAGATGTGGTTGATATATGTGCAATTTCTCAAGGTTACCTGAGCAGGTTATTTAAATTTGAATACAATCTTACAGTTTTAGAATATATTCATTTAAAAAAAATAAATTTAGCTAAAAGAATTTTTATTGAAGAGGATATTAGTGCAACAGAAGTGGCTTTTAGACTAGGATACAATGAAAGGGGATATTTTAGTAAAGTGTTTAAAAAGTACGAAGGGAGCACAATAGAGGAATTTAAATTTAAGTTGAGGGGATAATATGACAGAATATTTGTTAACTTCTGAATCTGTTACAGAAGGACATCCGGATAAAGTGTGTGATCAAATTTCAGATGCTATATTAGATGAGTATTTAAAAAAAGATTCGGATTCAAGAGTTGCCGTTGAAACGATGATCTCAAATAATTTATTAGTAATAGCAGGAGAAGTAACATCAAAATCTAAAGTAAATATAGAGGAAATAGCGAAACAAGTTTTAAAAGAAATTGGTTATACAGATGATAACTCCGGATTCAATGTAGATAAGTGTACCATTATTACAAATATAGATGAGCAGTCTAAAGACATATCCCAAGGAGTAAATAAGGAAAGAATTTGTGCCGGAGATCAAGGATTAGTTTATGGTTACGCAGTAGATGAAAGTTCAAATTATATGCCTATGGGAATTGAATTAGCGCATAATCTTGTAAAAAGACTAGCTTTTGTTAGAAAAGAAAATATAGTTGAAGGATTGTATCCGGATGGTAAAAGCCAAGTAAATATAGAATATAGCGAAGATAAAAAAATTAAATCTGTAAAATCTATAGTTATTGCCGCTCAACATCATGACTACATAGATTTAAATAGACTAAAGAAAAAAATTGTTGATGAGGTTATATTAAAAGAGATTGACAAGAAATATATTACTGATGAAACAAAAATATATATAAATGCTACGGGAAATTTTTCTATAGGGGGGCCTAAAGCAGATGTAGGGTTAACAGGCAGAAAGATTATAGTTGATACCTATGGTGGAGCAGGAAAACATGGTGGAGGAGCCTTTTCAGGCAAAGATTATTCTAAAGCAGATAGATGTGCAGCATATATGGCAAGATATATTGCAAAAAATATAGTTGCATCAGGTTTAGCTAGAGAATGTGAAATACAATTAGCCTATGTTATAGGTAGAGAAGAAGCTCAGAGCATGAATATAAATACATTTGGAACTGAAAATATAGATTTAGAAAATTTATATTTGGGAGTAAGACAAATATTTGATACTAACATTAATTCAATTATAGAACATTTAGACTTAAAAAGAGCAATTTATAGAGATACAGCTTGTTATGGCCATTTTGGTAGAAATTTTAGTTGGGAGAGACTGGATAAAGTTGAGTTGTTAAAAAAATTAATTTAGGAGTAAAGGTATGGAAATATTATCAATAATAGTAGCATTTTGTGGCGGATTTGTAGGAGCCTCTATAGGAGCAATACCTGCATTTATAATGACAGGATTTTTTGCAATAATATCAGGCATATTGGGGTTGTCAGGGATAAGTGATAATACTTTAGGAATTATAGCTTTTGGACCTTTTTTTGGACCACATATAACTTTTGCAGCAGGAGCAGCTGCAGCAGCATTTGCAAAAAACAGAAGAAATAAATTAGAATCATCTCAGGAAATCTTAACCCCTTTATTTGGGAAAAACGATCCCACTATTTTATTGGTGGGAGGATTGTATGGAATATTAGGATATATAATATGGTATTTAATTAGTAATCAAACAGTTATGATAACTGATTTTCCAGCTGTTTCTGTAACGGGAGTACTTATAATAAATAGATATGTACTGGGGAATACAGGAATTACTGGGAAACCTTTAAATGGTCAGAAAAAAGTGTGGAAACCAACATCGATTGAAATCATACACCATGGTTTATTTGGTGCAGTATTAGGATTATTAGTAATAATAGGTGCAAAACAGCTGATTGGTGTAGGAATATCTGAAGAAAATATGAAAATTTATCCTGTACTTATATTCGGAATAAGTGCTTTTTCACTTATATTTTTGCAAGCTGGATGGAGCATACCTATAACACACCATATAGCATATCCTGCAGCAGCAGTTTATATTATGTCGGGAAGCATAGTTGTGGCAACAATTTTTTCAGCTTTAAATTCTATAGGGTGGGTTTTAGCGGCAAAAATATTTAATACTGATTGTGATACATATATAGATCCTCCAGCTATTGTTATAGCAACAAGTTTATTGATAGCTAATTTAATTTTTTAAGAGGAACAACCTATGAATAAAGAAAAATTAATAGATGAAATAGCCGATAGAGTAATGTTAGAATTAAAAAAATTTGAAAATTATAAAATACCGGTAGGAGTATCCAATAGGCATGTTCATATTTCAAGAGAAGATTTAGATATACTTTTTGGAAAAGACTATGAATTAACAGTAAAAAAAGAATTAAAACAGCCGGGACAATTTGCGGCGGAAGAGGCAGTAACTATAGTAGGACCAAAGGGACAATTTGAAAATGTTAGGATATTAGGACCTATTAGAAGAGAGAGTCAAGTTGAAATATCACTTACAGATGCTTTTAGATTGGGAGTATCAGCGCCAATAAAAGAGTCGGGAAGTTTAGAAAACACTCCGGGAATTGAAATAGTTGGGCCAAAAGGAAGTGTAAAATTAGAAAGAGGAACTATAGTAGCATTAAGACATATTCATTTGACACCATCTCAAGCTAAAAAGTTTAATGTAAAAGAAGGAGAGTTTGTAGATGTACAGTGTTTTGGTTGCAGAAAAGCTACAATAAGTAATGTCTTAATTAGAGTTTCAGAAAAATATTCTATAGAAATGCATTTAGATACAGATGAAGCAAATGCTATAGGAGTTAAGAATGGTGATTTCATAATATTAAGCAAGATTTTAAACGGGTGATATTTTGATTGAAAAAGAAGAAGTAGAAGAGTTGTGTAAATTAATAGAAATTAATAAAAAAAATAAATTTAAAGGGAAATTAAAAGTTGGAGTTGATTTAGGGACTTCTAATATAGTTTTAGTAGTATTAGATTCAAGAAATAAGCTTATAGCAGCTAAATCTTGTAAATCAAAAGTGGTAAAAGATGGTATAGTTGTTGACTATATACAAGCTGTACAAGTTGTTAGAAAATTAAAATTAGAGCTAGAAGAAGAATTAAATACAACGCTGGATGTTGCAAGTTGTGCAATACCGCCAGGAATACACAAAAGCAGTATAAGAATAATAGAGAATGTTGTTGAAAGTTCAGGATTTAAAGTTTCAGTTGTATTAGATGAGCCTACAGCTGCTGCTACAGTTTTAGAAATAAAAGAGGGAGCTATAGTAGATTTAGGTGGGGGAACTACAGGAATAAGTATTTTAAATGACAGTAAAATTATATTCACTGCTGATGAACCGACGGGAGGCTCACATATGACTTTAACTATAGCTGGATATTACAATATAGATTTTGATGAAGCAGAAAAAATAAAAATAGATATGAAGAGAGAAAGAGAAGTTTTTGTTATAATTAAACCTGTTTTAGAAAAAATGGCATATATAACTAAAAACTTTATTAAAGATTTTTCCGTCAATAAAATTTATTTAGTTGGAGGGGCTTCTAATTTTAACGGAATAGAAGAAATCTTTAATACTATTACAGGGATAAAAACTGAAAGAGCAAAAAACCCACATTTGATAACACCGTTGGGCATAGCAAAGAACTGTTAGTTTGGAGGCAATATGGATAAAATAATAGTGGAAGATTTAATTAGAAAAGTAATAGATGATATAAAAAATGAAGGAAAGAGTATAGAATATACTCAGAGCAGATTTGGAATATTTGAAGACATGAATAGTGCGATAGAAGCCAGTGCAGAAGCCCAAAAAAAGTTATATTCTCTATCTTTACAACAGAGAAATGAGATAGCTAATATTATAAGAGAAGTTGTACTAAAAACAGAAAACTTGGAGTTAATATCATATAAAGCCGTAGAAGAAACTGGGATTGGAAAATATGAAGATAAGATTATAAAAAATAAAGTTGCGGCTGAAAAAACACCCGGAAAAGAAGATTTGATTACAAGAGCAATTTCTGGAGAATATGGTTTAATGATAGAAGAATACTGTCCGTTTGGTGTTATTGGCTCAATAACACCAACCACTAATCCAACTGAAACAATAATAAATAATTCTATATCTATGATAGTTGGTGGTAATACAGTAGTATTTTCTCCACATCCAAGAGCTAAAGAAACTTCAAAATTATTAATAAAAATGATAAATGAAGCATTAGAAGAAAGGGGAGCACCAAAAAATTTAATAACAATGGTAGAAGAGCCATCAATAGAAAATACTAACATAATGATGAATCATCCGCAGATAAGATTGTTAGTAGCTACAGGAGGACCTGGAATAGTACAGTCAGTATTGTCATCAGGTAAAAAAGCAATAGGAGCAGGAGCCGGTAATCCTCCGGTTGTAGTAGATAGAACAGCAGATTTGGATAATGCTGCAAAAAGTATTGTTGCGGGAGCAAGTTTTGACAATAATGTTCCGTGTATAGCTGAAAAAGAAGTATTTGCGGATATGAATATTTGCGATTTGTTAATACATTATATGAAGAGATATGGAGCATATGAGTTGACATCTGCAGAGACAATTCAGCAATTAGATGAATTGGTTAGTCAAGAAAATGGCAAACCTAAAACGGAATTTGTTGGAAAGAGTGCTAAATATATTTTAAATAAATTAGGAGTAGATGTGCCTGATGAAATTAAACTAATAATAATGAGAGTTGGGAAGAATCATCATTTAGTTCAAGAAGAAATGATGATGCCTATATTACCTATAGTAGCTTGTGAAAATGTAGACTTAGCAATAAAATATGCACATGAAGCGGAACATGGTAATAGACATACGGCTATTATGCATTCTAAAAATGTAGATAATTTATCAAATATGGCAAAACTTTTAGAGTGTACAATTTTTGTTAAAAATGCACCATCTTACGCAGGAATAGGAGTAGGGGGAGAAGGAAGTACTACATTTACGATTGCGGGACCTACAGGGGAAGGAATAACTTCGGCAAAAAGTTTTTGTAGAATAAGAAGATGTACAATTAAAGATTCATTTAGTATTAGGTAAATATTATAAAAGTAGTGTCATAAAATTATCGACACTATTTTTTATGCAAAATATTTATTTAAATGGAACTATTTTGATTTTATAGAGTCTAATAGTATAAAAGGAGGGAGAAATGGGCGTAAATGAAGATTTTAAAAATTTAATGGAAAATAGAGAAGATAAACTTTATAAAATTGCATTTACTTATTTGAGAAATAGAGATGACTCTATGGATTGCGTTCAAGAGACGCTCTTAAAAGGACTAAAAAACTATCATACACTTCAAAATAAAAAATACTTTGACACTTGGATTATAAGGATTTTAATCAACACTTGTATCGACTATATAAATAAAAATAAAAGTACAGTTCAATTAAATGAAGAAATAACAAGAGAAGAGATAATAGAAAATTATGAAGATACAATAGACCTCATAAATGCAATAGGAGAATTGAAAAGTGAGCAAAGAGAATTAATATTTTTAAAGTATTTTAAAGGATACTCAAATTTTGAAATAGCTCGGGAAATGAATATAAAAGAGGGAACGGTGAAGAGCAGGGTACACAGAATTTTAAAGAAGCTTAAATTTTCAATGGAGTGATATGGAGTGAGGATAATATGGATTTAAAAAATTTAGATAATATAAAAATTCCAGAAGAATTGAATGGATTAAAAGAAAAATTGTATAGAGATGAAATGAATAGTAAGGCTAAGAAGTTCAGATATTCTTATATAGCGGCTACTTTGGCTTTTATATTTGTATTGGGAATGGCGTTTCCAAAATATACAAAAGATTTACCGCTGTATAACAATATATTTGAGTTATTTGGAGATGGAAACTATCAGAGTGCAAGTGAGCACATTGATGAAGAAGTAGTTTCAAATGGAGTTAGCATAAGACTTGTAGATGCTGTTTACTCAAACAATGAAGTTAGTTTGACCACTATTATAAAAATGAAAGAGCCAATTGGAGAAAATGTAGCTTTGAGTTCAGATTTAGCAATTAAAAATTTTAATATTCTTGGAATGACAGGTAATTCTGGAGTTAAATATATGGGAAATGGGATCTATATATCAGAAAGTAAGATGAATATAGATTTTAAAGAGCATAAATCAAAAAAATTTGCTGAAAAAGCTGACAAGATAAAAGTTAAGTATAAAATTGACGGGATATTTAACTATGAAACCAAGAAAGAGATAAAAGGAAATTGGAAATTTGATATAGAATTAGAAAATTTAAAGTCAGATGTGCATGTATTAAATAATAAACAAGAACAAAATGGAATCTATTTGAACATAGATAGGATTGAGATTGATGATGTGGGAACTAATTTTAAAATTTCTTGGTGGAATGATTTAAAATTAGATGCTATGATAAATCAAGTTGATGATATTTATTTAGTAGACACAAATGGGAATAGCTTTAAATTAGAACAAAAAGGTATTTGGGGAAATAAAGATATTGTAAATTCAGAAGCTAAATTTTCTAAAAAGATAGATACTGACCAAGACTATATTTTAAAATGCACAATGAGAAAATCAGATATAATAGGCTATAATGAACAGGGAAAAATTGAAAAGTATGAAATAAAAGACAGAAGAGTGTATGAAAAAATACCAAATGTAATAGAATTTGAAATCCCGGTAAATTTGAAAAAATAAAATTGACTAAAGAGGTGGTATTATAGAATGATTTTTACGCATTCTGCAACACCACCTTTGGTTTTTAAAGCTCTTCTATTATTTCATAATCACTTTTTGTTTCATCATTTTCATGCAAATATAGTGCTGCATAAGTTCCCTCCATGTAAGGAGTTAGAATTAAAAATCCAAGCCCAAATGTAAGAACAGATACAATAACCCATGGAATGAAAGAAAGATTTAATATAAAAATTTCAAATTTCTTTCCTGAAGTCATTTCTTTAGAGAGCATCATGGCCTCTTTAGCGGAATATTCAGGATGGTCAGATAGAATATATGGTACATAGTAGTATTGATATCCTTTAACTATTCCAGGAATTACAAGAAGTAATGACCACAAAAATATAATTATATCCACATATAACATCTTAAGAGCATATCCAACCCAATGATTATCTGTAAAAGTTGTAAACATATCTGCGACTCTGACTTCATCATATCTATAGCCGTTTAAAAAGAATCTTTTAAGTCCAATGCGCATAGGTTTTACAATAAATATTGAGCCTAAGATACCAACTACAAACAAAATCAAAAGTAGTGTACCAGTTACAGATATTGTGGCAAATTTTGCCAATTTATCAAAACTATTTTTAGGAGTTGTAGTTAATTTATTGATAAAAATATTATCTGATGTGTTTTTGTTGTAGATTGAATACTCATATTTTTCATTCATATCAACATGGAAATTTTTAAATTTTTCAATTTGAAGATTTTTTGGTGCATCAATTATTTGGTTTTGTTCAACCGAAGTGTTATTATCTTCATAACTTGAATTAGATGACCCACCATTTCCTGAAAATATTCCTTCCACCAGAGTAAGTATAAGACAAGCTATTACAGCTTTTAGGATATATTCTCTTAAAAATTGTTTTGATTTGTTTTTTAACTCAGGTCTAGTCCACATATTATCCTCCTTTATATT
>NZ_JH165061.1:402097-407280 GCF_000227315.1 Peptoniphilus indolicus ATCC 29427
AAAAATTGTTAAGTACAATATTGATAATTAATCCGACAACTCCACCTATTAATAGTAGCTTATATAGACTAACTTTTCTCAAATACAATATAAGTCCTACGACAAAAGTTACCATAGCGGAAATATTTAAAGGATTTGTGAGAATTGAACTCTGTATTAGAGAGAGTGCTGTGATAAATATAAGCGATACCACACAAGCTTTTATGCCTATCAACATATAATTCAAACCTTTAAAAGTTTTACGCTTTTTAAATAAAAAATATCCTAGTAGCAACATCAAAATTGATTGAGTGGTTATGAAGCCTGTAGTTGCAACTATAGAGCCTAAAATTCCACCAATTTTTTGTCCGACAAATGTTGCACAGTTTATCGCTATAGGACCTGGAGTCATCTGGGATATGCTTACCACATCAATAAATTCTGACATTGTGAGCCATCCGTTTTTTTCAACTACAAATTTTCTTATAAGGGGAATGGTTGCATAACCACCACCAAAGGCGAATGTGCCAATTTTAAGAAATGTCAGATATAATTTTAAAAACATCATTTCACATCTCCATTTCTAAGGTAAAAAGTTAAAATAGCTATAACTGCACTTCCAAAAATAAGTTTTGCAGTGTCAACTTTAAAAAAGAAACTCAAGATGAACACCAAAACAATTATTATTGATGAAAAGTATTTATATTTTTTTGTAGCATTTTTACCCATCTCGTATACCGTAACTAAGAGTACAGCGCAAATTATTCCACTGATTCCATCTAAAATTGACCTTACAAAAAAATTTGTCTTAAACTGAACATAAAACATAGAAACAATGCTCAAAATTATCAAGCAAGGAAGAGTTGAAGCTATTAAACAAACTATAGCTCCACAAAATCCTCTAAGTCTGTAGCCTGTTAAAAATGAAGTAGAGATTGCCATAGCTCCCGGGCCACTCTGTGCAAGTGCAACAATATCATACATTTCATCTTCACTTAAAAGCTTCTTATTCTTAGCAAATTCATTAGAAATTATAGGAACTATAGTATAGCCCCCACCAAATGTTATGGCGTTTATTTTAAAGAAAATTATAAACAATTCAAATAGAGATATATTCATTTTTATCCTCCTAAATTATATTGTATCACTAGTTTAGGAATGTGGAAATTTAAAAGATTTTGTGTGATAATAGCTAATAAGAATGGGAGTGAATAAATATGAAAGTTGGAATAATTGGTGTAGGTAATATGGGCGGAGCAATCGCTCATGCTCTTATAAAAAATGGATTCGAGTTATATTTGACAAATAAGTCAGGAAATTTAGAAGAGTTCAAAGGAGAAAATGTACATATAGTAGGAGCAAAAGAGCTTACTCAAAAATCAGACTATATAATTTTAGCTGTGAAACCTCATGTTTATTCAGTGGTAGTTGATGAAATAAGAGACCATTTAAGAGAAGAGACTATTGTAATTTCAATAGCAGCTGGTCAAACCATTGAGAGTTTAACCAATTTACTCGGGAAGAGAAAATTTATCTTATCAATGCCAAATACACCGGCGATGGTCGGAGAGGGAATGAGCGCTATATGTCCTAGTGAAAAAGTAACTGAAGAAGAAATTGAAGATGTTAAGAAAATTTTTAGTTCATTTGGAAAAGTAAGTATTTTAAATAGTGACTTGTTTCATGGATTTGGAGCAGCTTGTGGAGCTTTGCCGGCGTATGTATATATGTTTATAGAGGCGGTTTCTGATGCGGCTGTTTTAACCGGACTAAAGAGAGATGATGCATACAAATTTGTTGCACAAACTGTACTTGGTTCAGCTAAGATGGTTTTGGAAACTCAGAAACATCCGGGAGAATTAAAAGATATGGTAACTTCTCCGGGTGGAACTACAATTGAAGGTGTTAGAGCACTTGAAGAAAAGGGATTTAGAGGAACAGTTATAGATGCAATACTTGCGGCTGAGAAGAAATCCAAGACTATGAGAAAGGAATAGATATGAGAGATTTAATAATTTTACTTGAAGATGGTTTTGAAGAAATTGAAGCTCTTACGATAAATGACTATCTTAGAAGAGCTGAAATAGAAGTCGATTTAGTATCAGTAAAAAATGTTAGAGAAGTTGAGTCATCACATGGAGTAAAAATTATAGCTGATTATTTGTTAGATGAAGTTAAAATTGATGACTACAGAGGTATATACATTCCCGGTGGACAACCTGGCTCGACTAATTTGAGCAATAATAGCCGAGTTAGAGAATTGGTTTCAATGTATGACAGCTCAGACAAGTATGTTGTTGCAATTTGCGCAGGTCCAATGGTGCTTGATGCGGCAGGAGTGCTTAAAAGCAAAAAATTTACATGCTATCCAGGAGTTGAAAATAGACTTACAAACCAAGATAGAATTGATGAGATAGTAGTTGAAGATGAGAATATAATCACTGCTATGGGACCTTCAATAGCTCAAATTTTGGCGTTTAAATTAATAAGTTTATTTAAAGATGATGAAACTTCTGAAAAGATAAAAAAAGACGTTTTATTCTATGAATTGGAGAGAGAAATAAGAAAAAATGACTGAAAAATTTTATCCGGGTTATTTAAGTGATATAGAGGGCATAAAGGTAGGTCATGCTCAAAATTATGACGCTCTTACAGGAGTAACTGTAATAATACCTGACAAAGCAGTTAAGTGCGGAGTTGATGTTAGGGGTTCAGCTCCGGGGACAAGAGAAACTGACTTGTTAAAGAGCGAAAACATGGTTGACGAGGTCAATGCAGTAGTCCTATCAGGAGGTTCTGCATTTGGTCTTGAAGCATCCAGCGGAGTTATGGAATATTTAAGAGAAAGAGAAATTGGACTTGATACAGGTTTTGCTAAAGTTCCGATTGTCGTATCTGCCGTAATATTTGATTTATCCGTTGGCAATGCAAATATACGACCGGATTTTAAAATGGGATATTCTGCTTGTGAAAATGTTTCAAAGGGCACCGGTATGGGTTCTATTGGAGCAGGTACAGGGGCAAGTGTTGGAAAAATACTTGGAAATAAATATGCCATGAAGTCCGGTTTAGGGCAAGCAAGTATGCAGTTCGGAGAACTTAAAATTGCAGCGCTTACAATATTAAATGCATTTGGAGATGTGTTTGATTCTGAAAGAAGAATTCAAATTGCAGGATGTTACTCACAAGAAGAGAGAAAATTTTTAGATACATTAAAAGTATATGAAAATTTGAGTGACTATGATGCGTTTAAGGGAAGAAACACCACAATCTCAATAGTTGCCACAAATGGAAAACTTTCAAAAGTACAACTAAATAAAGTATCTCAAATGGCTCATGATGGATATGCAAGGTCTATTGAACCCGTTCACACTATGTTTGATGGAGATACAATATTTTCAGTTGCAACTGGAGAAGTTGAATGTGATGTAACTTTTACAGGCTCTATGGCAGCAAGGTGTATTTCAAGAAGTATAGCAAATGCAATTTATGGTTCAGAAGACGGTGGAGATTTAAAAAGTTTTAAATCTTTAAATCTCTAAAAATTTGAAGAGTATCTTAACAGAACTCTATCAGGAGGAAAAATGAATAGAACAAACAGTAGGACAAAAAACAGAAAGCTTATTATTACATCGATTTTAGGTGCGATTACGGTCGCTTTAGGATTTACTCCGTTGGGATTTATTCCGCTTGGAATTTTAAATGCGACTACTTTACACATTCCGGTAATTATAGGAGCGATAGTTGAAGGACCATTAGTTGGAGCATTGGTAGGCTTGATTTTTGGCATATCGTCAATAATGAGGTCAATAATGAACACCACACCACTTACTCCTTTTATAATGAATCCATTGGTGTCTGTATTGCCAAGAGTTTTAATAGGTATATTTGCAGGATACACATATATTTGGGTAAAAAAATTAGATGAAAAATTGCTCAAGAATTTATCATACATCGCATGGATAATTTGTTCAGCATTTTTAGGGTATGTACTATATTCTAATATTGCTAATGGTGGAACTACCATGACAATAATTTTAAGTGCAATATTTTTAGCACTTAGCTTGTTTATGTTGTATTACACAAATAAAAAGATGAATTCAGATTTTGCAGCAGTTGCAAGCTCATTTATAGGCTCTATGACCAATACAGTATTCTTCTTGGGAATGATGTACGTATTATACGCAGAACAATATATGATAGCAGTTGGACAACCTGTTGAACTAGCAAGAAAAGTTATTTTTGGCATTGCCATAACTTCGGGAATTCCAGAGGCAATACTTTCTGTAATAGTAACTACGGCAGTAGTTAAGGGAGTTCTACTTTCAAAGAGGTAATTATGCTTTTAGCAATAAATATAGAAAATAAAAGTGTTCAAATAGGGTTATTTAAAGATAATCTCTTGGTTCATAAATTTAAAATAAAAACTGACCCGTCTGAAACGGAAGATGAAATAAAACTTAAGATAAAACAACTTATGGAGCCGTATAGCTTAAATCAAGTTACAAATTCTATAATATCATCAGTAGTTCCGGATGTGACAAAATCCTATAGAGAAATATTTCCGGAGGCATTAGTAGTTGGGGCTGGAGTGAAGACGGGATTAAATATAAAATGTGAAAATCCTAAAGAAGTTGGTTCGGATAGAATTATAAGAGCGGCTTATTCTTTAGGAGAGAAGGCGCTGATTATAAATATAGATGAAGTTATAACAATAGACTTCTTAAATGGAAATAATTTTATGGGTGGGATGATAATACCCGGTATGAATATGGCTTTGAATTCTTTAAAAGAGATGGCCAAGCTTTCAAAAGTTGAATTGGTGAAGGTTGATTCAATATTTGGCAACTCAACAACAAAGGCAATCCAAGCTGGAATATACCACCATTATTTGAGCACAGTAGAATATGTGATAAAAAATATATCTAAAGAACACGAAAATTTAAAAATTGTGGCGACAGGAGAACATAGCAAGTTAATACTTGAGGAATTAAATTTTAAAGTTCAATTAATTCAAGATTTGGCGCTCTATGGTCTTGAAAAGATATATGTATTAAATCAAAAATTAAATTTAGTATAAAAAGTGTGTTGGAAATTTTCAACACACTTTTCTCATATTAAATATAAATTCTTTCTAAATTAAAAGATAAAACTCCATCTTTATATACAGCGCTTCCGCTATCTATTAAATCACTTAATAAATT
>NZ_JH165061.1:407330-412258 GCF_000227315.1 Peptoniphilus indolicus ATCC 29427
ATAGAACTATCGCCATCGGAAAGGTCCAACAATTCAGCATAGTATAACTCAACATCATCATATCTTGGAAGATTTATGAGTTCGTTTATGTGTTCAAGGTCATCGGGTTCTTTGGGAACTTCACCTGAACAGTTAAAAATTAATTTATTATCTACAAATTTTATATCAAGATGAATATTATTTCCTCCGATGTGAAAGTAATATTCTAAAAGTCCGGAACTTATAAGTTTAGATTTGTGTTTTTGGTCTTCTATCATAATGTCTCCTTAAATTAAGCATTATTTTTTTATATTCTTTCAAAATTGGCACCAACATTGCAGCTACAAAACCACCTGAAAATCCATTGTTGTATAGATTTATTCCTCCATGAACAGCACCTATGTTAAATACAAGCGCCATGTGTAGAAATCCTGAAATGATTCCTGGGAAGAAACCAAATTCTCCAGTGATAGGAGCAAGAGTCGTGCCGAATAACCCTGCCAATATACTTGATGTAGCTGTTATATCATAGATGTTTAATAGCGAAGCTAAATATACGCCGACTAAGATTGGAATAGAATTTTTAGGGTGTTTACCGAATGCGCCAAAGGCAGTTACAGAAAGTATTCCACCGATTATAGGGCCGTTGAATTTACCACCAATTAATATAACATAATTAGTGGATATAAGTCCCATAATTCCCATATTAATAATAGTCGGATACAGTCCATTTAGAGATATGAAATCACTTGGAAGACGGCCGGAGTTTTTCAAGATGTTTGAAAAACCTTTGAAGCTCATCTTATTTTTAACAAAACCATATAAAATCATTGCTATAAATATTGAGTACAATAATATTCTTATTCTAAAATCATTTTCTAAAT
This sequence comes from Peptoniphilus indolicus ATCC 29427, assembly GCF_000227315.1. Classification (GTDB taxonomy): domain Bacteria; phylum Bacillota; class Clostridia; order Tissierellales; family Peptoniphilaceae; genus Peptoniphilus; species Peptoniphilus indolicus. The sequence continues at coordinate 408,194 of NZ_JH165061.1, forward strand.
ACACAACATTCACTGTTTCAATTTCTAAATCAAACATCCTGAGCCCACCAACGACTATCATTCCAATAATGCCGGCAGTAAAGCCGGAGTTATACAAGTTATAACCTTGATGGAAACGAAGACAAGCCGCCGCCACAGGAGTTATTATAAGTCCTATTAAAATCCCCACAGCATAACTGATTAAAAATCCTTTTAAAAATGAATATCCAAATGCAAAAGTAATCTCACTCACAATAGGTCCTAAAGCTGTACCAAAAAGTGCGGGTAAGATAACAGATTTTAAATCTGAACCTTCAAGTTTTGCATATAGAAAAACTCCCAATGTTATTGGAATGGAATTGTAAATATTTTTTCCGAAGAAGGCAAATCCTGTAACCAATATTATTGCGGCAACTTCAGAGCCATTTATATCATTTTTAAGTGATTTTGTAATTGAAACAGATACAAACATTATGGTAGAAGCGTTAAAAAATGCTGCACCAATTCCTCCAACTGCCATGTAATCAGTTAAAAGATTTGATGGAGTAACTAATATTTTGAAAAATCCATTCAAAACTTCAAATGGTGTATTAAAAATAAATGATGAAAAAAATAGTACAGATGCTAAAAAATATAATAGTTTATAAATCTGGGCTGAGTTTTTATCTCTAAAATGCATAGCTCACTTCCTTTCTACCAATAATTATATTTTAAGAAAAAAACAAGTTCAACAGTTTATTTAGATAAACTGATTACAAAACTTTAAAAAAACATTTTGTAAGAGTACAATATAAATAATAAATGTAATTAGCTGATATGGCTCAGTTGGTAGAGCAATTGATTCGTAATCAATAGGTCGGGGGTTCAAATCCCCCTATCAGCTCCAAAAATTTGATGTTATGTAAGAAATTGGATAAATCTTAATTATATATTCAATTTAAATTTCAATTTACTCTTGGTATGAAAAACAACTTCAAATATAATGTAATATAGGGAAGTTTTTTATTGTAGATTTTTGCTATTTTAGCATATGGTATAATGAAAATAAGAAGGTAATTTATGAGATTAAGACTTAATGAAAAGAGAAATATAAATTTAACGGAAGGTTCAATAGTTTCAGGAATAATATACTTTGCAATACCTTTACTACTGTCTAATTTTCTACAACAGCTTTATAATACTGCAGACCTTATGATAGTTGGACAATTTGCAGGAAAAAATCCAATGGCGGCAGTAGGAGCAACAGCACCAATAGCCAATTTATTGATTGGATTGTTTGTTGGACTCACAACAGGAGCTTCAGTTGTAGTAAGTCAATTTTATGGTTCAATGGATAGAAAAAATTTGCGCTCGGCAATACATACTTCCTATGCAATAGCAATTGCAGGAGGTATATTACTTTCTGTAATAGGTTGTGTCTTTGCTCCTATGATTTTGAATATGATGAGCACACCGCAGGAAATTATGCATGATTCAGTGTTATATATGAGAATATTCTTCATTGGTATGGTGCCACTTTTGGTATACAACATGGGTGCGGCAATTTTAAGAAGTGTTGGCGACTCAAGAAGACCATTTAATTTTTTGGTTATATCAGCTTTAGTAAATGTCGTTTTAGATATAATTTTTATAGCTTTATTTAAGATGTCCGTAGTTGGAGCAGGTATAGCAACAGTTTCTTCTGAAGTTGTATCAGCAGTGCTTGTAACTTACAACCTTGTAAAATCGGACAGAGTTTTCAGATTAGATTTAAAAGATATAAAATTTTACAGAGGTTCCCTTGGAATAATATTTAAAATAGGTATTCCAACGGGAATAGCTTCAGCCGTAATATCATTTTCTAATGTTATGATTCAAGGTATGATAAATAAATTTGGACCGGATGCTATAGCCGGTGCTGCAGCGGAGGGTAGAGTAGATGGTTTTATATTTCTATCTCTTGACGCAATAGCTCTTGCAGCGACAACTTTTTCAGGTCAAAATTTTGGAGCAGGAAAAATTGACAGGATAAAAGAGGGGGTTAAGATTTCTCTTTACATGGTTCTTGGGATTTCATTTGTGTTAGGAGTTTTGGGTTATACTTTTGCAGTTCCTTTAATATCTATGTTTAACAGTGACCCGGGAGTTGTAAAATATGGTGTAGACTTTATGAGATATTTGATTTGGGCTTATGTTTTCTTGGGAAGTAGTCAAGTATTAAGTGGATTTATAAGAGGTTCAGGAAGTGCAATTGTGCCGATGTATATCTCTATAATTTCAATGTGTGTAATCAGATTGATTTTCCTATATTCAGTAATGAGCTTTAGATATCAAATTGAAGTGATTTATGTATCATATCCACTTACATGGATTATATCTTTTGTAATGATGGCTATTTATTATAAGTTTGGGAATTGGAAAAGTGGTGCTTTAAGTAATGTATCGGAGTAGAGTTTTAAAAAAATTTAATGAGAGTGAAGTAATAAAGCCTTTGTGTTTTGGAATTTTAGTTGGAGCTTTGGCGGGTATAATATCTGTTTTTTACAGATATTTAATTCATTTTACAGATGACCTTAGAAAATATGTCTATGGATTAGAGCCTTTGTATTTATTGTTTATAGTATTGATATTTATTGCAATAGGAACTTTAGCAGCAAAGCTCTTGAAATGGGCTCCCTTTTCAGGCGGTTCAGGGATTCCACAAATAAAAGCTGAATTAGAAGGTCAAATTGAAATGAGAGCTGAAAGAGTAATAGTTTCAAAGCTTGCAGGTGGAAGTTTGTTAAATATCGTGGGACTTTCACTTGGTAGAGAAGGCCCTTCAATTCAGACAGGTGGCATGGTAGGTAAACTGTGTGGAAAGCTCTTTAAATTAAAAGCCGAAGATGTGAAGATGTTGATTTCAGCAGGAGCAGCCGCAGGATTATCAGCAGCATTTAATGCACCAATAGCAGGTGTTATGTTTTGTGTAGAAGAATTACACAAAGAAGTTTCTCACAGAATATTAGTGCCAACTATTGCAGCTACAACGGTTGCTAATTCAGTTTCATATTTACTTATGGGACATGAAAGATCATTTTCATTCAGAGTAGATGAAATTTTACCATTAAAATATATTTGGGTGGCAGTGATTATAGGAATAGCAACGGGCATTATAGGTATGCTATTTAATAGAGGAATTTTAAAAAGTCAAGACATTTGGAATAGGGCGAAGATTTCAATGGAAACTAAGATGCAAATCTTAGTAGTTATTGGAATGTTTATGGGAATTTTATTCTTCCCGGTTACTGGAGGCGGACACGGACTAGTTGAGAATTTTGCCAAAGGTCAATATGGAATAAAGATTTTAATAGCATTTTTGATATTAAAAATGGTGTATACAGTGGTAGCTTATGGAAGTGGAGCTCAAGGAGGTATCTTTTTACCGGTGCTTGTTCTTGGAGCAATAGTAGGCTCTTGTATCTACCAATTACTCGACCAAAATATTTTTAATATATACTTAATTAACTTTATAATACTAGGAATGGTGGGAATCTTATCAGCAGTGGTAAGAGCGCCGATACTAGCTATAATATTGGTGTTGGAGATGACAGGGAATTTTTCGGTAATGCTTATGCTTGCAGTGGTCAGTATAGTGGCATTAGTTACAGCTGAAATGTTAAACTGTCCACCAATATATGACAGTCTTTATGTTAGAATTGTGAGTAAATTATGATAAAAAGTGAGCATTTGAGTTTTAAAGAAATGCAATTGGAAGATGTAGGTCAATTTAGAAATTGGGGTAAGCACAAATCTAAAATGTATGATGATTACAATTTTTCAGAGCAAACAGAAGAAAATGTAAAAAATTGGTATGAGTGGAAGACAAATGTAGCAATGTCGACATACTATACTATATTTTTAAAGGAAATAGCAATAGGGTATATCTCTTTTAAAAATCAAAAACCAATTTTAAAAACAGCAGAGCTTGGAATTGTATTAGACCCAAATTATATAAACAAGGGATTTGGGTATGAAACTTTAATGGAAATGCTTAAATTTTATTTTATTGAATTAGGATATAATAAAATCTATTTAGATGTTGCAAAATACAACAAAAGAGCGTAT
>NZ_JH165061.1:412420-416472 GCF_000227315.1 Peptoniphilus indolicus ATCC 29427
TGGTTCTTACAAAGGAAAGGTTTGAGGAATTATGGAATTTAAACTTGAAAAAATGAATATGGATTTAGGGGATACTCCCATAGAAAATATTTTTATAAATGACTATCTTCCTCAAGCAGATGGAAATTTTGTAAAAGTATATTTGTTGGGGTTGAAACTGGCCCGTGAGCCCGAGGGGGTTGCCAGTTTTGACTTTGGAAGACTTGCAGATTTGCTCGGGCTTATAGAATCGGACATAAGAAGAGCGTTTGAATATTGGGAGAGGGCTGGAGTTGTAAGGAGAGAATTAAATCAAGACGGAAGTTTTGATATTGTGTTTGTAAACTTAAAACAACTCTATGTTGAGAATGTATATACTAAACCTGAACCAAAACAGAGCACTAGAAGTAGTGTATTAGACGACAATGATATAGCCAGACTATTGTCTACAGCTGACTACTATATGAGAGGGATGCTGACAAACTCAAAAAAACTTGATATTGCAAGTTGGAGAGAAACTTACAATATGCCGGTTGAAATGATTGAAGAAGCATTTTGGTACTCAACAGAAATAAAAAAGAAAGAAAGTGTAGATTATGTTGAGGCAGTTGTTAGAAATTGGTCTAGAGATAATATAAGAACTAAGGAAGATATAGAAAAAGCATCGAGAGAACATGATGAAAAATTCTATAGACTTATGAAAGTTAAAGAGAGAATAGGACTTGCTAATAAAGCATACAAACAAGTTGATTTTGAAAAAGTGAATTCATGGTTTGATGAATATAAATTTAGCATGGAACTTGTTATGGCAGCTTGTGATAGAACAGTAAACACATCAAACCCTAACATAGGATATGTAGATAGGATTTTGATGAATTGGAGAGAAAAGGGAATTACAGAAGTTTCAGAAATCGTTCAAAAAGATGTTAAGAAAAAAATAGCTAAGAGAACGAAATTTCACAACTTTACTCAGGCAACAGACAAGATGTCAGAAGATGAAATGGAAAATTTAGCGAGAAAGAAACGTGAAGACTTTTATAAGAAATTAGGATGATGATATGGATGTTTTCAAGAAAATAGAGATAGAATATCAACAAATAAGAGATAAGAATCAGAGAGAAAACGAACGAAGAATAAAAAAGATATATAGAGAAATACCGGAAATAGAAGAAGTAGATAAGTACATCACTAAAATTGGAATAAGAGGCTCAAGGGAACAGCTTTTAAATCCATCAAGTGAGAGTCTTATGAAGTTGAACGAGGAAATATATTCTCTAAAAAAAGAGAAAGAGAACTTGTTAATGCAAAATGGATATTTAAGTGACTATTTAGATGTGCAATATGATTGTACATTGTGTAAAGACACGGGAAAGCTTGAAGACGGTAGCAGATGTACTTGTTTTAAAAATAAAATTTCACAAGAGCTCTACTATGCAAGCAACATAAACTATGCACTTACCAAGGAAAATTTTACAAACTTCGATATAAAAGTATTTTCAGACCAAAAATTTGAAGATGAAGAATTGACACCGAGAGAAAATATAAGTGAGATTTTAAATGTGAGTAGAAGATTTATAGACACATTTAACAAAGACAATGATTTTAATATGCTTTTTTATGGGAGTACAGGACAAGGCAAGACTTTTATGTTAAACTGTATAGCTAAAGAGCTGTTAGATAAAAGTATAAATGTAATATATCAAACGGCATTTAATATACTTGATATAGTTGAAAATAAGAGATTTAGACATTCAGAAATGGCACAGATGAAATATGATATGCTTTTTGAAGCTGAACTTCTTATAATCGATGATTTGGGAATAGAGATGATAAATTCATTTAGTACATCAGAGATTTTTAACATAGTCAATACAAGACTAATATCAGCTAAAAAGACTTTGATATCTACTAATTTATCTCCAAAAGAACTTTCTGGAACTTATACAGACAGAGTTTTTTCCAGAGTATTTCAAAAGTTTGTACCTTTGAAATTTTATGGAGAAGACTTAAGATTAAGATGACAAGGAGAATGGGAAGATGAAACTATCACAAAGAGTAAATGAAGTACCTTTTTCAGCAATAAGAAAATTGACACCGGTAGCTGAAAAAGCTAAAAAACAGGGAAAAAAAGTTTATCATTTAAATATAGGAGCACCCGATACAAAGACACCTGTTGAATTTTTGGATTCAATAAGAGCAATTGAATTAGATACGATTGACTATGCTCCATCAAAAGGTATGAAGGGAATTAGAGAAGCTACTTGCAACTATTATGCTAAAAAGGGCAAACAATATGATCCGGAAACTGAAATAGTAATTACTTCAGGGGCAAGTGAAGCGCTTAAATTTGCAGCTGAAATAGTTGCGGACTTGGGCGAAAATATAGTTACAACAAATCCTTTCTACTCAAACTATTATACAATGTTTAGAGAAATAGGGATTCACTTAAATACATTCGATACATTAGTAGAAGAAGGATACAGACTACCGGCTAAGGAAGTTATACAAAAAGGAATTGATGAAAGAACAAGAGGAATCTTGATTTCAAACCCATCAAACCCAACAGGAGCAGTGTACTCAAGAGACGAACTACAAGCGGTTGTAGATGTAGCTATAGAAAATGACTTATACATCTTAGCAGATGAAGTTTATTCTGAATTTGTATTTGATGGTGCAGAATTCTGCTCATTTACAGAATTTGAAGGAATAGACGACAGACTTATTCTTTTAGATTCAATCTCAAAGAGATTTGGAGCTTGTGGGGCAAGAATAGGAGCTCTACTATCTAAGAATAAAGAAGTAATGGACGCAGCAGTAAGACTTGCAACATCAAGACTTGCAGTTTCTACAGTTGACCAAGTTGGAGCAGCAGCTCTTTACGAAGTTAGCGAAGAATACTTCAAAGAAGTAAACGAAGAATACAACAAAAGAAGACTCGCAATATATGAAGAGCTTTCAAAAATTAAAGGGGTTAAACTAACAAAACCTGAAGGAGCATTCTATGTAATGCCTGAACTTCCAATTAAAGATTCAGACCATTTTGCAAAGTGGTTATTAGAAGAATTTGATGACAATGGCGAAACTGTAATGGTTGCACCGGCATTTGGATTTTATCATGGAACAGATATAGGAAAAAAACAAGTTAGACTTGCATATGTAATAAATGAAAAAGACATTAGAAGAAGTATACAAATAATTAAAAAAGCATTAGACGTATATAAAGAAAGTTATGAATAAAAATATACAAAGGCTTTTGATACTCTTTGTGACAATATTTGTAGTAGTGCACTATGTGGCTACAAAGATGGAGCAAGTTCCTCAAGAGATGGAGATAGCAAGAATTATTTTGTTAATCTTGGTTGTGACAACGAGCTTTGGATTTACAATTAGTTATGACAGAGAGCCAAAAGAGAAAAAAGATAAAGATGCACCAAAAAATCTTACAAAAAATTTAGCAGTTCTCTATATTGTGTTGGCAGTTTTTTATGGACTGTTTAAATTGAGAGGCTTAGTATGAACGGACAGAAAGGATAGGGATTTTAGAAAACTGATTCTAAGAGTTTTTAGGAGTAATAAAAAAGGCTATGAGGTTGAATGCCCATACCTTTTTTATTTTTTGTTTTAGAGAAAATATTTATTTTAAATTTCTCATTCTATCGACAAGACTATTTTGACTGCGGTTTTCATAAAATTTGCTGGTAAATAATATTCCTATTATCATATTTACTAAATTTACAAGTATAAGCGGAATAATTACAAAGTGAAATGAACTCCACTTAGTCTGTGCCATAAAATCTATTAAAATAAATTTATTTACAAGCAGCATGATTAGAAGAGAAAGTATTAAGCTTGAAAAAGAATAAATCAAATTCTTTTTGAATAAGTATTTTTTGATGCTTCTGTTTGTCATTCCTATAGCTTCAAGTATTGATAAGTTAACCATGTTTCTCAATATTTCAGTAGCAATAATAATTATAAAGTTTAATACAGACATTAAAAACAATACTATTGATAAGCTGTAACCAGCAAATTCTATTAGGTTTTTGAATTCCATTGTAGATTTTATCTGAAGG
>NZ_JH165061.1:416859-427034 GCF_000227315.1 Peptoniphilus indolicus ATCC 29427
TCAGTATCTTTTTCATATGTATAACCTCACTCAATTAAAGATTAAAGTAAGACGATTTATACTAATTACTTATATAATCTATAATTCATTTTCATACTATAATATTTCAAATATATTACGTTTAAAATATTTAGAAATTCTACCAAGTATCTCCATGCTCACATTCTAATCTCGTCCTATTTTGGCTAAGGTATTAGGAGTAGTGTTTGTAGATTTTTGCAGCTCTAGCTTATTCATCTTTGCATCTATTAAATTTTCCATAATTTATCATAGGAAAATCCCATATTGTATCTCAAATTAATCTTCTACTTAATATAGTTTTTATAATATTATACAATATTTGACAACTTAATATTTAAAGGTTTCTTAAGGTTGATTTATTTCTGTCTTATTTTAATTTAATTTGAAAATTCAAGTGGAAAATAAGGGGTATAATTATCTCAAAAGGTATAAAAATTTAGAAAGGGAGAATGATTTTTTATGAAGCACACAGATACACACTCCCACTTGTGGAGTAAAGAGTACTTAGATAAAATTGAAAAGCTTTGCTCATAAGGTGCTGAAATAGCGATAATGATGAACAATACAAATTTTGAAGAAGATTTAAAATATAGATTTTCATTGATGGATAAAGCTGGAGCTAGAATGCAAATTATTTCAGCAACACATCAAGTGTCGGAATATGGAAGTGCAAAAGAAGCCTTGGAGTCAGCACAGATGATAAACAATTTATATGCTGATATGATGAAAAAATATCCGGATAAATTTTTTGTTTATAGTGACTATCCGTATTTTAAAGATGAAAAGATATATAAGAGCTGTAGAATACATCGAAAAATCAGGATTAAATCAAGAAGAAGTGGATTCAATATTACACAACAATGCAATAGAATTTTTCAGTATAAAATAAATTTTAAGAGATAAATTAACATGATTTTACAAGTATTAAAATATCTATTGTGGCAAGATATAAAAACAAATAACAACACAATCGGAGTAATGTATTTTTACTTGGAGTCGCTGTTGGTATTTGGTGGTATAATTTGTTTTAAATACGTTGAAAATAGTTATATAAACTATATAGCAATTATGGGAGTTTTGCTTTTATTTATATACGAATACAAGAGAAAAAATAAATTAATGTGGTGAATATGAAAATACTATTGGTAGAAGATGATAAAAATATAAGAGATATACTAAAAAGAGAATTGACTAAGTGGGAATACACAGTTGAAAGTGAATTAGATTTTAAAGACGTCTTAAAAACATTTAAAAACTTTGAGCCGGATTTTGTGATAATGGATTTGAAATTACCATACTACAACGGATATCACTGGACAAGAGAGATAAGAAATATATCCGAAGTTCCAATACTGTTTTTATCATCAGCAGATGATAACTTGAACATGATAATGGCAATGGACTTGGGTGCAGATGACTACCTTACAAAACCGTTTGATATGGATTTGTTGTTGGCAAAGATAAAAACTATTCTAAGAAGAACAGGTAAAAAGCAACAAGAAGAAGTTATAAAGCATGAAGACTTCATCCTAAACCTTAGAACTATGGAAGTAGAAAAAGATGAAAATCAACAAAGTCTTACTAAAAACGAATTAAAAATATTAGAAACACTGTTAATTCAAAGACCGGGAATTGTATCGAGAGAAGAACTGATGTTAAAACTTTGGAAATCAGATGAATATGTAGACGACAATACATTAACGGTGAATATAAACAGACTTAGAAAAAAGTTGTCTGAAATAGGCGTAGTAGATATTGTAAAGACAAAAATCGGAATGGGATATTATGTGGAATAGATATTTAAGACATCACAGAGAAATATATACTACAGTATTTTCAATGTTGGTGCTATATGGAATTTTCTTCTATGCATTTGATATAGACTTAAGAATTTATGCATATACTTCTTTGATAACGATAGTTTTTTGGGGAATAGTTTTAAAATACAAAGTTAATAAGACAAAAAAGAACATTGAAAATATAAAAGCATATATGCAAAATATCAATTCAAACTTAGAGATAGATAATGTTGAATTAGAAGAAGCCATAGTGGAAATGAAGAATATCACTGAAGAATGTAAGGGACAAATATCAGAAAATAATAAGAATACAGAAGAATTTAAAAGATTTATAACCACTTGGACTCACCAAATAAAGACACCCATAGCAGCAATTAATCTGCAATTAGAAGGAGATATAGATAAATTTGAATTAAAAAACAATATCTTTTCAGTTGAAGAATATTTGAATTTGCTTTTAAACTATCTAAGGCATAACTCAAAAACCACAGACTATGTATTTAAAAAAGTGAGTTTAGACGATTTGACTAGACAAGTCATCAGAAAATATGCACCATTGTTTATTAAAAAGGGGATAAAAATCGAATATGAGCCACAAAAAGTAGAAATAGTTACGGACTATAAATGGCTTATGTTTGCGATAGAACAAGTGCTGTCAAACTCTTTAAAATATACAGAAAAAGGAAAAGTAAAAATAGAGATAAAAGAAAATGGAATTTTTATAACCGATACGGGCATAGGAATAGCGCCTGAAGATTTAAAAAGAGTTACAGAACTGGGATATACGGGCTACAATGGAAGAATATATTCAAAATCAACAGGCATAGGACTCTATTTAACAAAAGAAATCTTAAAGAAATTAAATTTAGATTTAAAAATAGAATCAGAATCAGGCACTAAAGTCGGCATATATTTTAAATAGAAAATAAATATAAAATTCAATCTGAAGACAAGGTGGTGTTGTAGAATGATTTCATCTCATTCTACAACACCACCCTTATTAAATTTTGATAAATATTATATATAGAAGAATTAATTAAAAATATAATGGAGATTAATAATAGAATTATAAAATGTCCAAATCATATACACCTTTTTGATACATTTGTGCACGAATTTAGTTGACTCTAAGAGTCACAGTTTTATCAAAATAAGAGAATACAGTTAGATATCAAATGAAGGTAAATAGGTATATACAAGTTAAAGGGGCAAATAAATCCTTAAATCACCTATAATATTAAGAAAGGTGTTGACAACATGTATGGGAAAATGTTAACATCATATAAACAAAGCTAGGTTGTATATACAACTAAAAAAATGGAGGGATTTATTATGAGGAAGGCAAAAGTTTTAGTATCAATATTTTTAATTATGGTTATTTTTACGGCATGCGCTAAGAAGAATGCGGATATCGCCAATGAAAAAGAAGTTGTTAGAGTAGGATTAGTTTCTTCAAGCAGTGGTTTCGGAGACGGGGCTTTTAATGATTTGACCTTAAAAGGGGTGGAAAGGGCTAAAAGTGAATTTGGAATTGAGTATGATAAAGTTCAAATTAAAGCTGTTGGAGATATTGAATTATCACTTAGAGATATGGCTTCTACCGGAGACTATGATTTAATAATAGGATTAACTTATGAAGCTATTCAGGCTATGAAAACTGTTGCTCCTGAATTTCCGGATCAAAAATTTGCTTTGATTGATACTTCTATTGAAGCACCTAATGTTGTTAGTTATATGACAAGAGATGAAGAAGCTTCTTACTTAGTAGGTGTTGTGGCAGCAAGTATGAAATTTCAAAATTCAGGATTTAATTTAAAAGAAGACAATAAAATTGGATTTATTGGAGGAGTAGACGCACCTAACATTCGTGTATTTTATTCAGGATATACAGCGGGAGCAAAATCTGTAAATCCTTCAATTGAATCTGTGTCAGATTTCGTAGGTGGTTTTACTGATGTTACTACAGCAAAAGAAATTGCTAAATCTATGAACCAGCAAGGGGCTGATGTTATATTTCATGCAGCAGGAATGAGTGGTAATGGCCTTTTTCAAACTGCCAAAGAGAATGGCACTTTTGCTTTTGGTGTTAATTTAAATCAAAATGCTACAGAACCTGATGTTATAGTAGGCTCTATGATTAAAAATGTTGATATTGAAGCTTACGAAGCAATAAAGTCTGTAGTAGAAGACAATTTCAAAGCTGAAGTTATTAAATTAGGGTTGAAAGAAAATGGTGTAGATTTTGTAACTGAGGGATCTAATGTAAAACTTCCTGATGAAATTATAAAGTCTGTTGATGAAGCTAAAGAGAAAATAATAAATGAAGAAATTAAAGTTCCATCAAATATGGATGAATTAGTAACTTTTGAAGATACTTTAAACTAAGGTGATTTTATGAATTTAGCTGTTGAAATGTGTAATATTTCAAAATATTTCAATGGTAAAGCCGCACTTGAAGATGTGAATTTTAGTGTTAAAAAGGGAGAAATTCATTGTCTTCTAGGTGAAAATGGAGCTGGAAAAACAACTCTTATGAATATCCTTTTTGGTCTATACCAGGCCAATAAAGGATATTTGAAATTATATGGCAAAAATGTTGAAATAAAAAATACAGGGGATGCTTTTAACCATGGGTTAGGTATGGTACACCAACATTTTATGTTGATTGAAAATATGACAGTATTACAGAATATTATTTTAGGAAATGAAATTGGAAAATATAAAATTGATTATGCAGAAAATAAAAAATCTGTAAAAAAAATAATTGAACAGTATGGTTTGGATATAAATCTAGACGAAAAAGTAAAAAATTTATCAGTTGGTATGAAGCAAAGAGCTGAAATAATTAAAGCTTTATATAGAGGCGCTGATATTTTAGTCCTCGATGAGCCATCTGCAGTACTGACTCCTAAAGAGTCTCAACTTTTGATGAAGGTATTAAAAAATCTTCAAACTAAGGGAATGACGATAATTTTTATAACTCATAAATTAAATGAAACCATGGAAATAGCTGATAGAGCTACTATTTTGAGAAATGGAAAACTTATAGAAACAGTTGATATTGCCAATGAAACAGCCGAAGATTTAGCAACTAAAATGGTAGGACATTCTATTGCCCAAATTAGCAGTCATAAAAAAATAAATACAGATGAAGTGATTTTTGAAATTAAGAATTTAAAGGTTTTAAAGAATTCACAAAACACTGTTGATTTAAAAATTAAGGCTGGAGAAATATTTGGGATAGCAGGTGTTGATGGTAATGGACAGCTTGAACTTGAAGAAATGGTTATGGGACTTATGAAATATGATGGAGAAATTTATTATAAAGGCAAGTTACTATCGAATTTGTCAACAGCAAAAATTAAAGATAGTGGGATAGGCCACATACCATCAGATAGATTTTTAAGAGCAATTTTACCAAATATGACTTTATTTGAAAATGTAATGCTTGGAAATCAGGAATCTGATCAGTTTAGGAATAAAATATTTGTAAGATACGAAAAATTGAAAGAGTATACTTCTAAAATTTTAGGACTATTTAATGTTAAGTATTCTGATATTAACCAAAATATTTCAGGATTATCAGGAGGGAATCAGCAAAAACTTGTTGTTGCTAGAGAAATTAGTAATGATAATGATTTTATTCTAGCTTCTCAACCTAGTAGAGGGTTGGATATTGGAGCTATTCAATTTATTCATGAACAGTTTGTTAGGATAAGAAATGATAAGAAGTGTGTTATGCTAATTTCTGCAGACCTTGATGAGATAATGGAAATGTCTGATAGAATTGCTGTTCTGTATAAAGGCGAAATTATGGCTATTGATTATGCTGAAAATTTTACTAAAGAAAGATTAGGTCTATTAATGGCCGGAAGGAGTGAATAGTGAAATGTCAAGTTTGAAAAATTTAAGTAAGGCAAGAAGTACAGTTCTTATTTCAATATTTTCTATTCTTTTATCCATTTCTATAGCTTCTATTTTAATTTTAGCTGTGGGGAAGTCTCCTATTTTAGCATTTAGTTCTTTATTGAAAGGAGCTCTAGGATCTCATACAGCTATAGCTAATACTTTTAATAAGACTGTTCCTTTAGTTATTGCAGGATTAGCTTGTAGTTTTGCGTTTAAAGGGGGAATCTTAAATATTGGGGTTGAAGGACAAATTCATATAGGAGCAATTTTTGCATATACTGTTTTATATTTTATTCCAAACACTACGCCACCTATAGTAGCAATACTACTTGCATTATTTGCAAGTATATTAGGAGGAATGTTATGGGGAGGTTTGATTGGAACTTTAAAGGTTAATTTAAAGATAAATGAAGTAATAATTGCTATTTTGTTAAATTATATTGCAATAGAATTTACATCATATATGATAAATTATCCCTTTATTTCATCTGCCAGATTGCCTGAAACTGAAATGATTTCAAAGAATTTTAGGTTTCTCACTCTAGTTAAGTCTACTCAATTTTCAGCCAGTGTATTTATAGCTTTTATTGCCGTTCTTGTAACTTATATAGTTATAAACAAAACTGTTATGGGTTATAAGATACGAGCTGTTGGAGATAATTATGGAGCTGCTTTAGCAGGAGGAATATCGGTTAATAAAACTGTAATAATAACTATGCTTATTTCGGGAGCTATCGGAGGTTTGATTGGAGCAACTGAACTTATGGGAACGTATGGAAAGCTGTTCAATGGATTTTCAGGTAATGTTGGATTTACAGGTTTAGCAGTTGCTGTTCTCGCTAATAATAATCCTCTAATTGTAATCTTATCAGGTCTTTTATTTGGGATTATGGATTCAGGAGCGAGAATGATGAATATAAGAGCAGGACTTTCAGCTAACATGGTAGTAGTTATTCAGGGATTGGTAATATTTTTTATTGCAACTCCAGGTATTTTTGAATTTGTAACTAAGAAGAGGAGAATAAAAAAATGAATTATTTTTTTTCAGCAGATACATTTTTGATGATTATAAGATTAGCTATTCCTTTAATTTTAGTTTCACTTTCAAGCACATTATCAGAACTAAGTGGGATAATTAGTCTAGGAACAGAAGGACTTATGCTTATGGGAGCTTTTGGAGCTGTTGTAGGTACATATTTTACAGGAAGTCCTATATTAGGGATTATTTTTGGAATGATTTTTACTGCAATATTTGCTTTGTTATTTGCTATTTTATGTATTAAATTTAAGGCAAATCAAACTGTTTGCGGAGTAGGGTTAAATTTATTTTCTCAGGGCTTTACTGCATTTGGAACTTTTATAATTTGGGGACAAGAAGGAATTAGCGCAAAAGTTACTCAATTAAATTTAATTAGTATCCCTTTTCTTAAAAACATACCCGGGATAGGAATATTATTTAAGAATCAATCGCCAGTTTTATATATAACTGCAATATTTGCAGGATTAATTTGGTATGTATTAAAGTATACAAAGACAGGACTTAGATTGAAAGCAATAAGCGATGATCCTATTGCTGCAAATAGTGTTGGGATTGATACTAAAAAATATAAATACGTATCCATGTTATTAGTTGGGTGTTTGGCTGGACTTGGTGGTAGTTATTTATCAATAGTTCAAAACAATGTTTTTGTAAATAATATGGTAGCAGGAAGAGGGTTTTTAGGAGTAGCAGCAAATATTTTTGGTGGCTGGACACCTCTTGGATCAGTGGGGTCAAGTTTTATATTTGCTATTGCACAAGCAATTCGATTTAATCTTGTAGGCTTAAAAATCCCGGATCAATTTATACAGATGGTTCCATATTTAATAACAATTTTGGCACTAGTTTTTTTTGGTAATAGAAAACAATCTCCAAAAGCATTAGGAAAGGTTGAATAATAATATGGACAAAACGTTACACATAAAATTGAATAAAAAAGATGTGGGAAGGTATGCAATCATTCCAGGGAACCCTGACAGATGTGAAAAAATTGCAAGGCTTATGAAAAATCCTAGGAAAATCCAAGAAAATAGAGAACATACAACTTATGAAGGATACTTAGAAGGAGAAAAAGTAATAGTAACTTCAACAGGAATGGGAGGCCCATCTGCTGCAATCTGCATGGAAGAGCTAAAGAAATGTGGAGTTGATACATTTATTAGAGTAGGAACTTGTGCTTCAACCAGCAAAATGGTGAAATTAGGTACAATAGTCATACCTAATGGAGCGGTAAGGATGGAAGGTACGGGACTTCACTATTTACCACTTGAGTTTCCGGCTATTCCTGATTATAAGATGTTAAAAATAATAGAAGAAACTTCGATTAAAAAAGGATTTGACACTAAAGTCGGAATAACTATTATAAAGGATTCATATTTTACTGAAATCAATCCACTAGAAAAACCTTTTGGATATAATTTATACAATAGTTGGAATTCATATGAAAAAGGGGGAGCAATTGCAACCTCTATGGAATCGGCAACATTGTTTTTAATAGCAAGTTGTTATGGATTAAGAATGGCGACGGTACTTGTTTCCGCAACCAATTATAATGATGAAAGTTCCATAGACACCTCTGAAAATGGTTATCCAAAAGAAGTTGAATATAAAGCTTGTGAAGTTGGAGTTGAATCAATAAGAAATGTTATAAAATTGGATAAGGAGAGATAATAATGCAAAAAGAAAAAACACTTCATATAAAATTAAACTCAGATAACGTTGGTAGATATGCAATTGTTCCGGGAGATCCGGCAAGATGCGAACTTATAGCAAAACATTTAGAAAATTCAAGAAAAATACAACAAAATAGAGAGCATACAACTTATGAGGGATACTTGGAGGGTGAAAAAGTAGTTGTAACTTCAACGGGAATGGGAGGACCTTCAACAGCTATCTGCATTGAAGAACTTTATAAATGTGGAGTTGATACATTTATAAGAATAGGAACAGGAGCATCTACAAGCTTTAGCGTTTCAAAGGGAGATATTGTTGTAGTAAATGGAGCCGTTAGAATGGAAGGTACAGGCTTACATTATTTACCAATGGAATTTCCGGCTGTACCTAATTATAGTTTAACAAAAATATTAGAGGAAACTTCAATTGAGTTAGGATACAAGACTAAAGTAGGAATTTCAATAACTAAAGATTCATTTTATACGCAAGTTGAACCTGAAACAAAACCTGTGGGATATGATTTAATAAATCGTTGGAATTCTTATATTAAAGGAGGAGCTGTTTGTACGGCAATGGAAGAAGCTACATTATTTTTAGTATCAGCCTCTTTAAATTCAAGAGCGGCTTCAGTACTTGTATCAGCAACCGATTATGAAAATAAAGTTTCAAGCGATATATCTTCTAATGGATATCCAATCAATTACATTGACAGAGCAATACAAGTTGGTATAGAATCTTTACGTAAAATAATTATTAATGATAGAAATAAGTTATGAAGAAAAAAATGAATATAAAAAGAACTAAATTAAAATATGTAGAAGTATATGAAGAAATTCTTAAGCTTATTAAAGATAAAAATATAGAACCTGAAGAGACAATTCCATCTGAAAATGAACTATCTAGGTTATTTAATGTGAGTAGAGGTACTGTAAGACAGGCTATTGCTTTATTAAAAGAAGATGGTATTTTATATAATCAACAAGGAGTAGGAAATATATTATTGGATCCAAAAAAAAATCAAAAGATGGGGATGGAATCTATAAATGTTCCTATTTTTGATTTCAATAATGTAGAGTTTACAAATGTACAGTTTGTGACAGAATTTCAACCTGCCGGAATTAAGATGAAAGAATTTTTTGAACGTGATGAAAATTTTATAATCATGTTGATAAATGTAAAATATTATATAAAAGATCAAGTAGCAGCTCTATTGATGTATTTTATAAATTATGATGAAGTTAAAGAGTATGATCTTAATTTAAGAACGAAAAGTGAACTTAAAGAATTTATAGATAAATTCATAGTAAGAAAAATTGTAAAAAGCGATTTGAATTTTCAAGGATTTAAGGCTAGAGAATCGATAGCTAATAAAATGAATATACATGTTGGAGATTATATTATTTATTTTAGTGAGGTTATGAGAAAACAAGATGGAACGGTAGCCTTTTATAGAAGATCATATTTTAATCCTAATTATTTCACTTTTTATATGACACGAAAATAAAAGACTATTAAATAATTTTTTATGGAAATTCTTATAATTAGATTAGAAGCTAATATTTATGAGAGTCTAGGCTATATGTTTCTATAAGAATATATTTAGTGAATTTTGTGTATCAACTTAAATCCTGAAAAAGGATAAGGGTTGATACATTTTTTATGTATTGATAAATATCCATTAATATAGAAATGAAGCTTAACTTAATTTTACATAAATTTAATAAACTGTCAAA
>NZ_JH165061.1:427407-464268 GCF_000227315.1 Peptoniphilus indolicus ATCC 29427
TGAAAATTCTTTTTCACCTGTCGGCATGACAGATCCGGTTTCTTATTCAAATTATGATGAAGGTTCATTATTACATATAAGTAGAATGTATAAACCTGAAAAGATAGTTTTGTTTTTCTCTAAAGAAATATATGAATTGCATAAAATAGATAATAGATATGTGCTTTCAATTGAGACTTTATATAAAAGTATGAATAAAAATGTTGAAATTGAGATTATAAAAGATGAATCTTTAGAAGAAGTTCAAATATTTGATAATTTTTATGAGATATTTAGAGAAACTTTAAATGATATACACTATAAAAATCCAAATGATGAGATTTTATTGAATATATCTTCAGGAACACCGGCAATGAAAAACGCTCTATTCGTGCTTAGTAAATTGGGAAACTACAAAATGAAAGCCATACAAGTTGATACACCAACTAAAGCGGCTAATAGAAAATTTGAAGATAATGATTTTGACTTAGATGCAGTATTAGAAATTATAGCAGAAAAATCTAATGAAAATATAGTTAATAGAAGTAGAGAAGCTGCAAGTAATAACTTTAACTATGAAATTAAAAGAGAATTAATATTTTCACAGTTAGATAGTTATAATTATTCATCTGCACTTCAAATAGCAAGAACAATTGAAGAAATGTTATCTGAAAAAACAATGAACTTACTTAATGCAGCTTATTATAGATCAATTTTAAATATAAAATCAATGGTAAGTTTTTTAAGAAAAGCTGATGAAGACTTTTTTAGAATTAAAGGGGATGGAGAAGACATACTTGAATATTTCCTATATTTGAAAACTCTAAAAAATAAAGAAATGTTTTTGGATTTAATAAGAGGAATTACTCCGCTAGTAACAGAGTTATTTATATTGATAATAGATAAAAATGCAGATATAAAACTTAAGAATTATTGGAAATACAATTATGGGAAAAAACATTATGTTTGGGATGAAGATAAATTAAATAGGGATGAAAAAGGAAGAGAGATAGTTAATGCTATAAAAAGTAAATTCCCATATTTTACTTACAATAGTTTTATACAAAATGTTCATTTGATAGAGATAATAAAAAATGAAAGAATAATAGATAATCAAAAAATACTGGATTTATCTTTAGAAATTAGAGATGTAGAAGGAAAGCTTAGAAATAGAGCAGCACATGAAATTATAAGAATAGATGATAGTCTAATAAAAAGAGAGTCAAAATTTGGTTCAGATGAAATATTGGATAAAATATTCGAACTAATGAAATTAAGTGGATTAGAAATAGGAAATAATCATTACGATTCTTATGATTTAATGAACAAAAAAATAAAAAAGTCATTTAAATAGGAGGAAATGTATATTGCTTAGTAAAATAGTTTTAAAGCTAGGGGAAAAAGCAAATGTATTAAACTATAATTCAGGTTCATTGTTTCAAGGATTTTTGATGGAAAATTTAGATAGCGATGTTGCAAGCTATTTGCATACATTACCATATAATCCATACTCACAATATATAAATAAAACAGAAGAAGGAGTGGAGTGGATAGTATCAGGAATAGATGAATTTGCATACAAAAATATAATTGAGAAAATAGAAAATATTGGAGAAATTAATTTAGATAGTAAAAATCTATTGTTAACCGTAAAAGAAGTCAGAAAAGCTGTTGTAAAAAAAGAAGATTTTGTAAGTGAGATAATGTTTGGAAAAGAAAATGAGAGGACTAAAAATTTAAAGGTAATTACACCAATTTCATTTAAAAGCCAAGGATATTATCAAAATATGCCGTCAGTTAAGCTAATATATCAAAATCTATTAAATAAATTTGATAGTACTGGTAGCGATAAGCTCTATAGTGAAGAGTTGTTAAATGAACTTGTGAATAATAGTCATATAAGTAGATACCATATAATGAGCTCAAAGTATAGTTTAGAAGGAGTTAAGATAGCAAGTTTTAAAGGTAATTTAGATATTTCAACCAAAGGTTCAAAGGAATTAATAAACATATCAAATTTATTGTTAAAATTTGCAGAATATAGCGGAATAGGTATTAAGACATCAATAGGAATGGGGGGAGTGACAGTTGGAAATAGGGAATACAACAGACGATAAATTAAAATTATTAATAGGTTCTATGCTACATGACATAGGAAAAGTTATTTATCGAACAAACGATATAAGGAAGCACTCTTTATTAGGTTTAGAATTTATAGAAAATGAATGCAATATAAAAGACAAACAAATTTTAAATTGCATTCGTTTTCATCATGGAGAAGATTTTAAAGGAGCAAAATTAGAAAAAAATGATTTGGCGTATATAACATATATCGCCGACAATATGTCAGCGGCAGCTGATAGAAGAAATATAGAAAATGGATATGGCTTTGATAAAGAATTGGCGCTAACCAGTGTTTTTAATATTTTAAATGGAAATAATAAACAAGGAAAGTATAAGGCACAATATTTAAATCATGATAAGGGAATAAATTTTCCGGAAGAAAAAGAAGTTGGGTATGATTCAAATTATTATAAAGATATTAAATTAAATTTAATAGATAAACTAAAACAATTTGAGTTAAGTGAAGAATATATTGAATCATTACAAGAAATTTTAGAAGGATATTTAACATATGTGCCATCATCTACATCAGTATATCAGATAGGTGATATTTCATTATTTGACCATTTAAAATTGACAGCAGCATTTGCTTTATGTATATATGATTATTTAAAAGATAAAAAAATTGATGATTTTACTGCACTAAAAAGTGATTCTAAAAAATACTATGAAGAGAAAATGTTTTATATGTGTAGTTTTGATCTGTCAGGAATTCAAAATTTTATATATACAGTAAATAGTAAAAACGCACTAAAAGGTCTTAGAACAAGATCGTTTTATTTAGAAATATTATTAGAAGATGTTATAGATACGCTTTTAAACAAACTTTCACTTAGTAGAGCGAATTTATTGTACTCAGGTGGAGGACATTGTTACTTACTTTTGCCAAATACAGAAAGAGTTAAGCAGATAGTAGAAGAAACAATTAAAGAAGTAAATGATTGGATAATTGATAAGTTTAAAACTGAACTATTTTTAGCGTATGGAGGAACTGCTTGCAGTAGTAGTGCATTTAATGCAGAAAATACAGAATCCTATACAGAAATATTTAGAAATATATCTCAAAAATTATCAAACAGCAAACTTCATAGATATGACAAAGAACAATTAAAAAAATTAAATTTTACAGATAAAGTAGGAAATCAAAGAGAGTGTAAAATATGCCAATGTACAGATAATCTTATTGAATCAGACGATGGAGATATGATTTGTACTAACTGTGATAATATCAATAAATTTTCAAACAAGATAATGGAAGCCGAATTTTTTTGTGTCGAAAATGCAGAAAAGAGTGCGGAAGTTGATTATTTAAATTTACCATTTAATCATATTTTAACAGCTATAAACAAAAAAAGACTTCAACAAAAATTAATATCAGATTCAGGATTGATAAGAGCATATAGTAAAAATGATAGTTTTTCAGGCAAAAAAATGTCAACAAAACTGTGGGTTGGAGATTATGTGTACAATAAAGAATTAAATATATTGTCAAAAGATAGCGAAGGGATAAATAGACTGGCAGTAATTAGAGCAGACGTAGATAATTTAGGGCAAGCATTTGTAAAAGGATTTGAAGCAAAATATGCATCACTTACAAGAAGTGCGACATTTTCAAGAAATATGTCATTATTCTTTAAGTACAACATAAATTATATATTGGAAAATCCCATATTTTCTATTAGAAATGTAAAACCAGAAAATAGAAAAGCAATGATAATATACTCTGGCGGAGATGACATATTTATAGTAGGTGCATGGAAAGATATTTTAGAATTTTCAATAGACATAAAAAACAGTCTAAAGAAGTTTACTATGAATTCACTGACTATATCAGCTGGGATAGGAATATATCCAGAAAAATATCCTATTAAGACAATGTCATTAAAAACAGGAGATTTAGAAGAAAATGCTAAAAATAATGTTTATTATGTAGACGGAGTAGAAAAAACAAAAAATTCTGTAAGCTTATTTGAAAGTGGACTAACTTTTTCATGGGAAGAATTTGAAGAAAAAGTTTTAGGAGAGAAATTTAAATTAATAGACAGATATTTAAGTTTAGTTGAGGAGAGAGGAAAAGCTTTTATATATAAAATAGTTCAGTTATTGAGAGGCGACTTGGAAAAAGAAAAATTAGACTTGGCAAGATTGGCCTATATATTAGGAAGATTGGAGCCAAGTAACAAAGAAAATTCTTTATTGCACAGAGAATTTTCACAAAAAATTTATAGCTATTCAAAAAATAAAAAAGATAGAAAAGAATTAATAGCAGCTATTTATATATATGTATATTTAGAAAGGGACGTAAGAAATGATAAGTAAATTAGGATACGTAGATGAAGCAGAAAAGATAATAAAAAATTTAAGTGAACGAAAACTCTTAAATACAAATCAAATACGTAAGATACTGAGCAAAGTTTCAGTTATATATGAAAAAGCAAAAAGAAAGACAGGGAATCTTACAGAACAAGAAAAAATGGACTTACAAGTATTAAGAGCACACTTAATATATGATTCAGGAAGAGATGAGGGAGTTAGAAGATTTGTAAGTGAAGCAAAACTAGTAGAAAATATCAAAGAAATAGGAGATAGCCGAGAAAAATTATTAATATTTTGTGGATATATGGAAGCATTGGTAGCATATCATAAGTACTATTTAGCAAATAAGAGTAATTAATAAAGGAGTATAAAATGTACGGGAAAATAGAAATAACAGGAAAAATCAGATTAATAACAGGACTTCATATAGGAGGCTCAGTAGAATTCTCAGCAATAGGAGCAGTAGATTCACCAGTTATGAGAGATACACTCACAAATGACCCGTTTATACCGGGAAGTTCACTAAAAGGAAAACTTAGATATTTGTTACAAAGACAATATCAAAGAAATATTGATGTAAGTGGAAGACACGAAAATGATGAACCGGAAGTTTTAAGACTATTTGGCTCAACAAACACAAACGAAGAAAATAGAATTAGCAGATTATATTTTTCTGATGCTTTCATATCAAATAAAAAAGATTTAGAAAAAATAGGCATAGAATCTATAACAGAAGTTAAGTTTGAAAACTCAATAAACAGGTTCACAGCAGTAGCAAATCCAAGACAGATAGAGAGAGTTATAAGAGGCGCTGAATTTGATTTAGAAATAATCTACAACATACAAAACGAAGAAGAAATAGAAGAAGACTTTGAAATACTAAAAGAAGCATTTAAACTTTTAGAATTTGACTATCTAGGAGGGAGTGGATCAAGAGGATATGGAAGAGTAAAAATAGAAAATATAGAAATTAATATGGCAGTAGGTGATTATGAAAATATAGAAAAGCTTAGAGAAATTATGGGAGAAGTATGATGAAGTACAAGATATATAAATTGTATTTCAAGACAGGGCTTAGAATAGGAAATGGGAAAATAGATAGTAGTGTAGTAGAAATTCCGGCGGACATAATATTTTCAGCAATAATAAATGAAGCGGCTCAAGATGAAGAAAAAATAGAAACTATACTAGAAGAATTTAAAAATAGAAAGTTAATTATAAGTAACGCATTTCCGTTTATAGGAGAAGAACTATTTTTACCTAAGCCACTTTTGAATATATCAGACAATATAGGAGACTCAACAGAGAAAAAACTGTATAAAAAAATAAATCACATTCCACTAAGCTTATGGAATGAATATATAAAAGGAAAGTCAAACCCTAAGGAAATCGTAAAATTAAATAAAAAATTAGGGAAATCAGCACTGGATACCAAAATCTATAAAAAAGACGAAAATGAAATATATAACTTATCATACTATAGATTTTACGAAGGAAACGGATTGTATTTTATCTTGGGCTATGAAGAAGACTATGAACTATTTGATGACATTCTCTATTCTTTGAGTTTTACAGGAATAGGAGGCAAAAAGACATCAGGATTAGGCAAATTTGAAATGGAAGAAGATGACATACCAGAAAATCTAAAAAATAAATTAAATAATGAAAAATCAAAAATGTTACTCGCATCAAGCATGGCAAGAATAGAAGAACTTGAAACACTAGATCAAGAAGCAAAATATAAAATAATTAGGAGAGGTGGTTTTTCATACAGTCAAGATATAAGAGGAAGTAAAAAGCCGACATTTAAAAAACATACAATGTATTATTTCGATACAGGCTCTATATTTAATAATAAATTTGAAGGGGATATATTTGAAATAGGAGAAAATGAATATCATAAAATTTATAGATATGGAGTACCTTTATGGATGGAGGTGTAACTTGAAAAATTATATAGTAACATTAAAAACAAAAGGGCCGGTATTTATAGGAAGTGGAGAGACAAAGAATAAGAGCCAATATATATACGATATGAATAGATCGGAAGTACACGTAATAGATGAAAACAAATTTTTAACTTGGCTAGTTAAAAAAGGACTACTATCAGAATACGAAAAAAATTTTTTATACACTAAAGATAATAAAGACTTATATGAATGGTTTAAGAGAGTTGCACCAATGCAGAGAGTAGAAGATTTTTCAGCCTATAAATTAAGTGCGAAGTCTTTATCAAATTATGAAAAAAAGAGATTAAACGATATCCAAACATTTGTAAAAGACGCTTATGGAATGCCTTATATACCGGGAAGCAGCTTAAAAGGAGCTATAAGAAATATATTATTTAGCTATAAAATGAAAAATACTCAGAATCGAACATTCCAAGAATATTTAAACTCAGAAGATAATAATAGAAATAGAATAAGACGATTAGAAAAAATGGCTAATAATATTGATAAAGCAGCATTTGAATTTGAGGTAGATGAAAAAATAAAGATAGCTATATGAAATATATATCCATTTCAGATAGTGAACCGATAGATATAGAAAATTTAATATTTGCAAGAAAAATTGACAGAAGAACAGATGGAAAAGAAAAATTACTACCAGTATACAGAGAAGCCATAAAACCAGAAGTAGAAATTAAATTTACATTAAATATTGATGAAAGATTTCCATACAATATAGAAGATATAAAAGAAGCAATAAAAGAATTTGAATCTGTAGTTTACGAAAAATTCATAAGAAATTTTAAGATTTCAAAAAAAGAAGACTTAAAAATATATATAGGAGGAGGTGTAGGTTATCAATCCAAAACTTCAGTCTATAACCTTATAAGAGATAAGAAAATTAGTACAAAAATAGTTAGTAGAATATTAGACGATAAATTTAATTATAAAAAAAGAAATAACGATACAAAAAATATCCACGAAGACGACTGGAAAAAAGGAGTTTCTCCAAGAGTAATAAAACTAACAAACTATAACAATCGAAAATTTGAAATGGGACTATGCAGTATAAAGTTTGAGGAGATAAAATAAATGATTTTATTAATAACAGAACAAGGAAGTAACGTTCGAATAAATAACGACAGGATTGTAATGGAGACTGACGACTTAAAAAGAAGCGTACCTAAAGAATTGATAGAAAATGTAGCGGTATTTGGAAATGTACAACTTAGCACACAATTTATTCAACATTGTCTAAAAAGAAAGATAACAGTTTCATTTTATTCTAACACAGGAGAATACTTTGGTAAATTAGTAAATACATCGAGCGGAAATTTCAAACGGTTAAAACTCCAGATAGAAGCAATAGAAGACGAAGAATTTAGAAGAAAATTTGCAGAAAAAATAATTGAAAATAAAATTAATAACCAATTAACACTACTTAGAAGGTTGAACCGAAGACGAAATATAGTAGATAAAGAAATAGAAGAAATAGGAATAATAAAGAGAAAAATTACACAAAAAGATAACGTGGACCAAATGTTGGGATACGAAGGAGCAATTTCAAGAATATATTTTAGAGCACTATCCAAAATATTGCCCGAAGAATTCAAATTTGACAAGAGAACAAGACAGCCTCCAAGAGACCCGTTTAATTCAATGATAAGCTTGGGTTATACAATATTATTACACGAAATAATAGGCCAGATAGAAAGCGTAGGACTATCACCTTATGGGGGAATAATACATGGACATAGATTAAATCATCCATCGTTGGGGAGTGATATGTTAGAGGAGTACAGAGCAATAATAGTAGACGCATTTGTAATGGATTTAATAAACTCAGGTAGCACAAAAATAGAAGATTTTGAAATTACAAGAGAAGGAGTATTTTTAGAACCTAAATTTTTAAAAGAATTCTTAAAAAAATTTCAGGAAAAATTGGCATCAACACATAAATATATCGACGAAATAGAAACGCCAATAACATACAGAAAGACACTATACCATCAAACAACTAAATTAGTAAGAGCTATAGAAAATAAAAATATCGAAGAATATAACCCAATAAGAATAAGGTAGGATGAATTATGCAGAAAGACTTTCTTATAAAAGCAAAAGAAGATATTTTCTATGAAGAAAAACACCTAATTTTGATAATTTATGATATAGTAGATAACAAAAGAAGGAATAAATTTTTTAAACTATTATCAGGATATATGATATCGGTTCAAAAATCTTGTTTCGAATCACATTTAACAGAAAGTGAATTCGAAAAATTAGCTTACAGAATCCCATTCTATATAGATAAAGAAGAAGATAATGTACGCTGTTACAAATTATCAGCTCATGGGAAAGTTTATAACTTTGGAAGTGAAAAGAATGATGCCATAGAAGATATAGTTATATTTTGACCGATGGCTTAAAATCAAGAGATAGGGCCTTAAATTAAAAAATTATTCAGATAAAATCTATAAAAACAACCCCTGTCCGCAAAGTCATTTTACAATCCAGCAAATTCAACATCTATAAAGGACAGGGAAAAAACAAAAAAATCCCCGACAGGGGACGGAAACATGAAATCCTTGGTATTACCAAATTTTTCAATAATGAAAAAACAAAAAAATCCCCGACAGGGGACGGAAACTTTTCCTTAATAGAATATGAATGTTTAGAGTTAGAAGCTAAAACTGAAAAAACAAAAAAATCCCCGACAGGGGACGGAAACGTTAAATTTTCAGCTTTTATAAAGCCGATTTCTTCAATTCGAAAAAACAAAAAAATCCCCGACAGGGGACGGAAACTATTTTACCTGTATGTCCGCAAGCATACGTGTCTTCAAATGAAAAAACAAAAAAATCCCCGACAGGGGATAGAAACTATTATTAAGTTTTCATTTAAAGCCTATTTTATTCCATTTAGCAGAAGCTCTGAGTTTTACCTCAGTGCTTTTGTATGCGTTTGCTATTGTGTTTACCTATTTCGTCTGTTAAACTTATAGGTAAGAAGTTAAGGGAAAGGCTAAAAGCCTAACCCTTTGAAAATTTTGAATAGTCCTGCAAGTGTTGTAAGTAGGTTAATAATTGCCGTTATTAACTCTAAATACTCAGCCTTGTGGGGTTTTTCTTTTTCTTATCCAATTTAACCACCCATTTTAAGTCAAGCGGGCTATAGGGGAAAAATAAAATATGTATCTTACAAAAATGTAAGGTCAAAGGAGAAAATGTAAGTTTTTTATAAAGGTACATTTTCTCTTTTTTTATATAATGTATTTATGAGGTGATGATATGGCATTTATAGAAGTTTCAAATTTAAAAAAGATATATAGTTCAAAATTTAGTTTAAAGACAGTTGAGGCGTTGAAGTCAGTCAACTTTGAGGTTGAAAAGGGTGAGTTTGTTGCGATAATGGGCGAGTCTGGAAGTGGTAAATCGACTTTATTAAATATTCTTGCGCTTTTGGATAGGGCGACTGATGGCTCGGTTATGATTGATGGGCGTGATATTTCAAAAATTTCTGAGAGTGAGTCGGCGAAGTATCGTAGGACACATCTTGGGTTTGTGTTCCAAGATTATAATTTGTTAGATACGTTGACTATAAAGGAAAATATAGTGCTTCCTTTGGTGTTGTCTGAGGAAAAGCCAACAATTATGCAAAATAAATTGAGAAATGTCGCTGGCATTTTGGGGATTGAAGATTTACTTGATAAGTATCCTTATGAAGTGTCGGGTGGTCAGGCTCAAAGGGCGGCTATTGCAAGAAGTCTTATAACTTCTCCTGATTTGATATTGGCGGATGAACCGACCGGAGCTTTGGATTCTAATTCGTCGAATACGCTTCTTGAATATTTTGATGAGATAAATAAATCTGGACAAACTATTTTAATGGTTACGCATTCTGTTAAGGCTGCTTCTTATGCGAGTAGGGTTTTGTTCATAAATGACGGCGAAATTTTCCATCAACTTTATAGAGCGAATAGACAACCTATGGAAATGTACCAAGATATTATGAACACTCTAACAAATTTAGGAGGTAAAAATTGAATCTTTATAGAAGACTGAGTTTAGAGGGAATAAGAAAGAATAAAAGTGTCTACGTTCCATATATTTTAGCTTTCAGTTTTTTGGTAATGAGTTTTTCAACGTTGGTATCTCTTGCGGTTATGGAGGGCTTGGCAAAAGAGTATGGTATGCAGCATGTTCAAACTCTTTTAGGTCTCGGAGCAATTGTACTGTTTGTATTTTCCACACAGTTTTTATATTACTGTGATGGTTTTTTGATGGATAAGCGAAGTGATGAGTATGGGCTGTACGGTGTGCTTGGTTTAGACAAAAGCCAAATTATTAAAGTGGTTTGTTTAGATTCTCTATTAGTTTATGCAATGGGAATGGTTTTGGGGATATGTTTTTCGGTTTTGTTTTATAAATTGGAGATAAGTCTTCTTTTAAAAACTATTCATGTGCAAGCTGAAACTGGTTTTTTACCTACTATGATTCCAATCGTAATTACTTTTTTGGTTTTTACCGGAATAGAAGTTTTAATATTATTTAGAAGAATATACAAAATAAAAAGACTTGGAAATTTAGAACTTATAAAGGCGAAGAGAATGCACAAAAAGTCTTCTCTAAAGATTGGTGTGAGTGCTCTTTTAAGTGTCTGTTTAATCGGAGCGGGATATTATTTAGCGCTCAAGACTAAGAATCCTCTTGAATCGCTACAGATATTTTTCATTGCAACATTACTTGTTGTGCTTGGAACTTTTGTCGGGTTTGGAGCGGTTACTGAAGTTGTGATAGGATTTTTGAAGAAGAAAAAGAATTTTTATTACAAACCTCAGAATTTTACTTCTCTGTCCGGGATAGTACACAGAATAAGACAAAATGCAAATGGCCTTGCGAGCATAACTATTATGAGTTGTGCCGCTATTGTACTGCTTGGTTCTGCTTTTTCAATTTACTGGTCAGGAGATAAAATTTTAAGAGGAATTTTCCCAAGAGATATAGTTTATTCTATAGAGCATAAAATATATTCTAAAGCTGAAATAGAGGAGATAAAATCTCAAATCAATGCTGGACTTTCAAAGGGAAGTTATAAGAAAAAAGATGACGAAAAAATAGAGTACAAAATGGAAATGACTCAAATTGAAGGTAGCAACGTAAAGTTTGTAAAGACTTTTAATAGTGCGTCAACGGCATTGGTAGTTATTCAGACAAGTGATAAGAATTTAAAGTCTGATGAGGTAATTGCATATTCTAAGCACGATGTTGCAAATGAATTAAACATAGATGGAAATATTTATAAGGTTGTAGATAAGAGAAAAGAGTTTGCAAATGAGAAAGCTATAAATCAAATGAGTATTTTGGGGAGCTTAGTTTTAGAGGTAAAAGATTTAAAGAATTTTAAATTAGGAGATGCGAGCTTGGTTGAGTTTGAAATGTTTAATGTTGACGGAGACCCAAGCTTAGCGATGAAAGATGTAAGGTCTAATTTGAAATATGATATACAAATTACCGGCTATACTGATGCTAAATCGGAATTTTTAGCTATATTTGGAGCTTTGATGTTTGTAGGAACTTTCTTGGGATTTGTGTTTATAGTTGGGACTGCGCTTATAATTTACTATAAACAACTTCAAGAAGGTTATGAGTCAAAACATAATTTCAACATAATGCGTAGGGTTGGAATGACAGAGGAAGAGATAAAAAAATCTATAAAATCACAGGTTTGGATGGTGTTTTTATTGCCGCCGAGCGTAGCTTTTATACACATATTTGTTGCGTTTTTCTTAATCAATGATTTGTTTTTGATAATTGGAATTACAAACACAGTTGATAAGGCAACATCGTTTGGAATAATTTTTATCTTGTACTTGTGGATATATTTTGTTGTATACAAGATGACTTCAAAGGCATATTATAAAATAATTTCAGAAAAATAAATAATCTGATAGAAATTTAGAGGTACTTGAAAGGGTATCTCTTTTTATTTGACAATAATAGTTGTCAAATATATAATTAATGACAATAATAGTTGTCAAATGAAAGGGGAAATAGATATGCCTTTACTAAATAAGTTAAAAGAACTCCGCTCAGCAAAAGGATTAAATCAACAAGATTTGGGTTCTTTGGTCGGAGTTAGTAGGCAGACGATAAGTTTAATTGAAAGAGGAGATTATAATCCGTCGATAACGGTTTGTCTCAAATTGTCAAAAATTTTAGGTGTAAGTGTTGAAGAAATTTTTATTTATGAGGAGGAAATTGATGAATAGAGACATTTTTGAAAATAAGCATTATCAAGATAAGGTTAAAAAACAGTTGAAAATATTTTTTGCAATTGCATTTGGACTCAATTATCTGATGGGTTTGGGAATTTACTATGGCAAGAGCAATGGTGTAGATGTAAATATGTTTCCCGTCTTTCAAATGATGACTCCGGCTTTAGGAGTTATGGTTGCATTTATGTGGACAGATTGGGATAAAGTTCCAAAGTTTTCTTTTGTAATATATACGATAGTCAGTTTTGTGATGGGGGTTTTGAGTATAGCATCTTTATTTGTAAAGAATTTCCCTGTTAATAATGTCATGAATATTACCTTGATAGTAAGCACGATATTATTTTTAATTGGCATAAAAGTAGATAAGAAACAAAAGAGATATTTATTTAGCTTGAATAGAGGAAGTGTGAAGAAGGTAACTTTAATTGTGATTCTATTTTTATGTTTATATTTTTTGAGGATTGCTGTAGCTGTTATTCCAACTGAAGGCATTGATGTTTTCATATCATATTTCACGCTACAGAAATTAATTTTCGCTTTCATATTAGTTCCGAATTTCTTCTTGGTGTTCATACCTTTTTTAGGCGAAGAATATGGATGGAGATATTTTTTGCAGCCGATAATGCAAAAAAGATATGGAATGGTCAAGGGAATTTTATTGCTTGGACTTATTTGGGGAGTGTGGCACTTACCACTTAATCTATTTTATTATTCAGCAGAAAACACAGGATTTTTGAGTTTAGTTAACCAAATAGGAGTTTGCCTTGCGTATAGTATAATGTTTGGGTTTGCATATGCGTATTCAAAATCTATTTGGGCTCCGGTAATGATGCACTATTTTAACAACAACTTGATTTTATTTTTTGCAACTAATTTTGATTCAAGTGTGATTGAAAATCAAGTATACAGTTGGCAAATGGTAGCTATAAATATCGTATCAGTATTGTTAATTTATGGTGGTTTTATATTTAGCAAATACATCAGAAGAGAAGAATTTAGAATTGAGACACCACACGAAAGGTTAGAGGAGGATATTTTAAGTGAAGTCGAAGTTTAAAAGTATTTTAATCTTAATAGGAATCGGATTTATCGGGGGCATTTTTGGTTTTATGTCTTCAAGGAACAGTTTGGGGTTATTAATTTATGATTTTATTATAGATTTAGATAAAGCATTATATAAAAATGGATTTAATGCATTGGTAATTTCAATTCTGAGTCTAAGTGTAGCTGCTTGGATATTTTATTTTTTAGGAAAGGCGCAAGTAAAGAGGTCTCTTAAGAATGAAGAGGGATATGTAAAGGATTTTCTATTGGGTATTTCAATGGTAATTACTGCTTGTATAGCAATATTTGGAATTATATTTTTTGCAAATTTTATGAGAAGTATTAGCGAAGACTATATAACTAATAAAATTTTCGGAATAGCTTTGGCAGTTTTTATAATAGGAGTTCTACAAACATTAGTATTAAATCAATTAATTGTTGGATTTATAAAGACATACAATCCTGAAAAGTATGAAAATACACTCGATATAAAATTTGGGAAAAAATATATGGATTCTTTGGACGAAAGAGAACAATTGGAAGCTTATAGAGCCGGTTTTAAAACTTATAAAGCGCTAACTTATATTATATTTTTCCTTGTTTTGATAACAGGTCTTGTGTCCATGGAAACAAATGCGAATGTAATACCTATGTTTTTATTTGGAATACTATTTGCTATAGGAATGATTATTTATATTTACAATGTAATAGATGGTGAAAAACATAAAAAATAGAAGATGTGATTAGAATAAACCCTGAGGTCCAAATTTGGACTAAAGGGTTTTACTATTTTTGTAATGGTTTAGAAATTGAAAGAATAAACAATTAAAACGTGAATACATCTTTACTAATCGGATTAAAGTGTTATACTACTTCGAAAGGAGGAATTAAGATGGATAATTTAAAACTTGCAAGAGAAAATGAAAGTTATGCTGTCGAAGTTAGAAGAGAGTTGCATAAGATTCCCGAGCTTGAACTTGAGCTTCCAAAGACTGTAGAGTTTATAACCGGTAAACTTAAAGAACTTGGTGTTGAATACAAGTTGCTTGTAAATGGAAATGCCATTGTGGCGACAGTTGAAGCGAATGATACAAATGGTCCTTGTATTGGAGTTAGAGCTGATATGGATGCTTTGCCAATTAAAGAGGAGACAGGACTTGAATTTTCATCAACTCACGAGGGAAAGATGCACGCTTGTGGACATGACGGACATTCGGCTATGGCGCTTACAACTCTTAAAATTTTGGCTGAGAACAGAGACTCTTTTAAAGGAAAAGTAAAATTTTTATTCCAACCGGGAGAGGAAATTCCGGGCGGTGCTAAACCTATGATTGACGAGGGGGCTCTTGAAGACCCGAAGGTAGATTATATTATTGGACTTCACGAAGGTGGACTTGTAAAGGGAATGGACAAGGGAGCTATTTATTTTAAAGAGGGTTCTATGATGGCCTCAATGGATAAATTTACTATAAAGGTGAAGGGTAAAGGCGGACATGGAGCAAATCCTCAAGATACGATAGACCCGGTTGTAATTTCAGCTGAAATAATATTGGCGGTTCAAAAGATAGTATCTCGTGAGATAGCACCTACTTCATCTGCACTTATATCAATTTGTCAAATAAATGGTGGAAGCAGCCAAAATATTATACCTGACGAAGTAGTGCTTGTTGGAACGGCGAGAACTTTAAATGAAAAGGACAGAGATACTGTAGAGAGTAGATTAACAGCAATATGCAAAGGTGTTGCCAGAACTCATGGCGGAGATGCTGAAGTGGATTACAACAGAATGTATCCTGTACTTGTAAATGATCCTGAGGTTACTAAGTTAGTGAAGGGCGTAGCAACGGAACTATTCCCGGAAGATGTTAGAGAACTTGAAACTGCAAATATGGGAGGAGAAGATATGGCGTTTTTCTTACAAAAAGTACCGGGATGCTATTTTTTCATGTCGAATTTAAAAGAGGTTGATGGAAAGATATATCCTCATCACAATTCTAAGTTTGATGTCGATGAATCTGAGTTTTACAAGGGAATTGCAATATTTTTAGATACAATTAGAAAATTAGGGGAGATTAAATGAAAAATATAAAACTACATTTGATAGCTCTTGTGATAGTAATTATTGCAGAGTTAATAGGAAAGCATTCATTCGACATAGGAATAGGTAAAATTGTACTGTTACCAATGCTGTTTGCATTGATTATAGGCGTACTTACTACACCAAAATTTTTAAAAATTTCATCAGAAAAAGAAATGGTGGATGCGGGCTCTCTAATTGCATTCACACTAATGCTTTTGATGGCTAAGTATGGAACTACTATAGGACCTACTATTTCAGTTATTGTAAAATCATCTCCAGCACTTATACTACAAGAATTTGGTAATTTGGGGACAGTATTGCTAGGGGTTCCTCTGGGAATAGCTTTAGGATTAAACAGAGAAGTTATAGGTGGAGCACACTCAATAGCAAGAGAGCCAAACATAGCTGTAGTTTCAGAAAAATATGGTTTGGATTCAGAAGAAGGTCGAGGAGTTTTGGGAGTTTATATTGTGGGAACAGTTTTTGGAACTATTCTTATCGGACTTCTTGCAGGTATACTTGCAACTTCAACACCACTTCACCCTTATGCACTTGCAATGGCAAGTGGAGTTGGAAGTGCGTCAATGATGACTGCTTCAGTTGGTACTCTTGTTGAGTTATATCCTGATATGGAACAGATGATAACAGCTTTTGGAGCTTCGTCAAATTTACTTTCAGGACTTGATGGAGTGTATATGTCTGTATTTATAGCATTGCCTTTGGCAGAAAAGCTGTATGCAAAACTTAAAAGGGGGAATAACAAATGAAATTAAAACTTAAGGAAGCAATAATCGTCCTTTTAATTACAGGAGCTTTAACTGTTGTAGGTAATTTAGTGGGACTTGGAACCAGTCCAATGAAATCTATACCGGGAGTTTTGATATTAGTTTTATTCTCAATTATTGGAATTGGACTTGCAGAAATTATTCCGGTTAAAATTCCGGCAGTTGCATATATAGTTACAATAGCTACAATTTTTACAATACCCGGAGTTCCTTTTTCAGAAATTGTATCAGAACACACTGCAAATGTTGACTTCTTATCTCTCTGTACACCAATACTTGCATACGCAGGTATCTACACAGGAAAAGATATAGACCAACTTAAAAAGACAGGACCGAAGATAATAGTTCTTGCAATAGTTGTAATGCTTGGAACATACTTGGGTTCAGCAATTATAGCACAAGGTATTTTAAAATTATTGGGACAAATTTAAGTATAAAGACACCCCTATAACTGTTTCGTTACCTTTTGGTAAGGGAGTCAGTTTAGGGGTGTTAAATTTTTTCTAAAATTTCTATTGATGTAAAGATTGCATTAGGACACACTTTTTCAAGCAGACCTTGATTTATAATTTTTTCAAGACCGTCTTTTGCGGAGATATCTTCTCCAAGTAAATCTCTACAAAGTATTGAATTATATTTTTCTTTAAAGAGCTTATTGAATTCATTTATCTTCGATTCCATTATTTGACGGTGGTCAGGTTTATCTGAGCCGTATTTTAATCCCAATACCATATATGCACCACACACAGCGCCGCAAGTTGTGCCTTGGAATTGTCCACTTTCAAAAGCTTCGGCAATTCTTTTTGCAGCGAGATGGTCTAGGTTAAATTCTTCGGCAAAGTAGCACAAGACACTTTGACTACAATTGTATCCGTTGGTTAAAAATTTCATAACTAATTCTCTATTCATATTTATCTCCTGGAGTCTTTAAATTTAAAATACAGACTGTTTTTTAATGTATTTGATGACGGTTCTTCACATGCACCTAAAATTTCAGACAAAATATTTTTTATATTTGAAATTCCATATTTGTCAAAAGCGTGAGAGCAAGAAGAGCAGTAAGTGTATATACAACTTTTCTCTTTAGCTAAAATTTGTGACTTTATTTCATTTCCAATATCTTTATTTTTGGACAAAACTCCACCGCCCAAACCACAACAGTTTATATCAGAGAAAGAGTCTTGGTATGAATGTAAGAAAGGCTTTATATATTTAAAAATTTCTAAGTTGTACTTATCTGAACATGGAAAGAATATGTCAGCAGATTCCATAATAGTTGAGCCGATATTTTCTTGTTTTAAAAATTCATACACACTTATAACTTCAATTGATAGGTTATCTTTTAAAGTATGGTAGCAATTTGGACATAGACATATTAATTTTTCAGTACTTTTTAATTTTAATAAATCATCAAGCCTTGAAGTTGGTGCAACTCCGTTTTCATAGAGCGGTTTTCTGCAACATTCAACTGAAAAATCTATGTCTTTATCCCTGCAGATGGATATTAATTTTTCACAAGTCTCAGGATAGTATTTAGGATAGTTACAACCTAAAAATAAGAGAGTTTTACTTTTTTATCTGAGTTGTTGTTGAATATATAAGGGTCTTTTGAGAGAGTTATTAAAAATTTATTTTTTGATTTAGATTTAAATTTCTTTGTGATTTCAGCTCCCGACAAATCTTTAGGACAATAGTGCCTACACGAATCACACATAAAGCATTCATTTTTTAGGTCTTCTCTTGAAGTATAATCTTTTAAATTTAAGTTGTACTTCTTTAAAAAACTACAATGTTTTGTACACAGATTACAGTTTATGCACTCTCTTTTAGTTTTTCAATCATTTTAATATCTCCTGTAAATTTCGTCTATATCATGTGATTTTCGATATTTATATTGTAGTAATTGCATTTTTAGTACAGTCTTCCAAATTCCATTCTCTTCAAATCTTCTTGCAGAGGTGGTTATCGGAAGAGGAGAAAGATAGAATTTCTTTCCTAATTTTTTCAAATCCATTGACAGTTGGTAGTCTTCCATAAGAGGTATTGGAGCATATCTTCCAATTT
Source organism: Peptoniphilus indolicus ATCC 29427 (assembly GCF_000227315.1). Taxonomy (GTDB): domain Bacteria; phylum Bacillota; class Clostridia; order Tissierellales; family Peptoniphilaceae; genus Peptoniphilus; species Peptoniphilus indolicus. The sequence goes on from NZ_JH165061.1 coordinate 446,023, forward strand.
TTTCAAACAAATCTCGTTTTATAAATATTCCCTGGTCCCCAAAAGCTATATTCCTAAATTTAACTCTTAGAGAGCTATTGAATGCGACCATTGACATTTGCCATTTTGGAGAGTCAAAGGCAAGGGTAAAGCACCCTACATCTGAGTTTGAATTTTCTATCTCCAAGATTGAATCCTCATGAATTTTAGAATCGGCGTGTAGAAACCAAAGGTAGTCGCCTTTAGAATATTTGACAGCCGAATTCATCTGATTGCTTCTATATTTAGACTCTTGTATTTTTGGAAAGTAGATTTTTTCATAAGTGTTATCAGTGCTGAATCCATCCGAAAAAATAACTTCAAAGTCACCTTTAAGTGTTTCTAGTTGTTTTTGAAACTCTTCAATTTTTAAAGACTCATTATATGTTGGAATTATTATCGAAATCATCATTACCTCTGTTTATATAAATTTTTGCAAAGACAGTAGAAACCAACACAAGCGCTATTAACAAGAAAATTGAAACAATAAATTCACTGCTATTCGTGTTTAGTGATTTATCTCCGGTGTTTAAAAACACTAGCATACCTGGAATTATTCCCAAGATAGTTGTGATGATGTAGTTTAGATAGCTTATCTTTGTGAAACCCGCCACATAGTTTATCAAGTTGTAAGAAACTAAGGGGACTAATCTGAGAATGAAAAATAGATAAAAAAGAGATTTTTGCTCAGAGTGTAAGAGACGGTTTTTTAAATTGGGTTGTATTTTTGAAATTAGTTTTTCAAAGAAATCTTGTCCTAAAAATCTACCGAGGTAAAACATAATTGTACTGTTTAAGGTACACCCAATCATTGTGTAGATAAATCCGTTCCAAATTCCAAATAAGATTCCTGCAACTAATACAAAAATTGGAACTGGAAAAAAGAAGATAGGGAGTATTGTGTAGAGTAATATGTAAACAATTGGAGCTGAGTTTCCAAATTCATTCACCCAATTTCTCAGTGACTCAAACGAAGCTATCTTTATAATGAAAATTGAGCCTATTAGAATTAATAGGCTGATTATTATTTTAGTTAGATTTTTTAAGTTTTTCATTGTACATACTCTTCGCTACAAAAATTGCTATACTTATTGCAAATAATATTAAAAGTCCCGTCATCATTGTCTTAGCGCCACCGGTTAAAGTTCCACCAACATATGAGTAAACTATAGTTGCCGGCAATTGACCTATGCCGGTTGCAATGAAGAAAGGCCAAAATTTCATAGATGTAAGTCCGGCTGCATAACTTACAATGTCAAAAGATACAAACGGAAGTAGTCTTGCAATTAAAATTACATACTTGTCATATCTTGCAAAGAAGTCATCAACTGATTTTAAAGCTGTTTTGGAAATTAGTTTTTCAACAAAATCGCGTCCTAAGATCTTTGCTATGTAGAAGCACATTGCAGCGCCTACCATCGCGGAACTCCAAGATAGAATTGCACCTTTGATCCAACCGAATATGGCTGCGTTTGAAAGTGTAATTAAAAAAGCGGGGATGGGACTTATGATAGATTGTAAAATCATAAGTAAGAAAGATACTGCAGCTGCGTATTTTCCATAGCCTCTTATATATTCTATTACTCCATCAACTCCCATTGTTGAAAGTATTTTGATTGCATCGTTAACTGATTGATTTACACTTGGTACAAGCAGGTATACTACTAAAAACAGTAGTAGTGTTAAAATTAAAAATATTTTAGGTGTATGTTTTTTCATATTTAAACCTCATAAAATCTTTTATGTAACATTTTCAAATAATCTTCGCTTAAAAATTTATTAATTTTTTCATAGGTATCTTGATTAGAAAGTATTCTTTCTGAAGCTTCGTATTCAACTTTTGCCATACTGCACCAAGTTATGCCGCGCAAGACATTAAAGGCAAAATATTTTTTTAGTTTTTGTCTATTTATTTTACGATACTTTTCATATTTATATATAAATTTTTCTATTTCAGAATCAGAAAGAATTTTATCTGTCTTCCAATTTGTAGTAGTGGGAACTAAGAAGTGAGCCAAATCCTGTTCAGCTTCACCGATTAGAGGTTTCTCCCAATCTATTATGTAAGAATTATTACCATTGATTATGAAATTTCTGTTGTTTAGTTCGGTGTTTATAATGCAAGGGTTTGAAATGTTATCTTTAATGCCAAGTTCTTTTACATAGTCAAAAAAATGCTCTATATATTTTCCAATTGAATTATTATAAATTTTAGAATTTTTATAAACTGAATACATTTCAAAACATTCTTCAAACATAGCCTTAAAAGGTTGTTCAACGCGAATTAAGTCTGTATCTTTAAATTCGAGGTTGTGTACTCTTGAAAGTAGATATGCAGCAATGGACATATCTGTGTCATAGTTGAGTGGACGACCTACTAAATAGTCCATAACTAAAAACCCCTTGCGAATGTAAGTTGAATTCTTTTTTAAGTAATGTGGCTTTGGAGTTACACCTGATGACTCAAGTGTTTTGAGGGCATTGTATTCGTATGTAATTTGCTCATCTCCAAGGTGCAGTTGACTTCCCAAGTTAATTCGACATACAAAATTTTTGTTAAATCTATAGTTTAAGTTATATTCTCCGCTTCCAAGAATCTCAACATCTTTTGTTTGTAGTTCTTCTTTTATTAAATCTATAATTTCATCAATATCTCTCACTGTATCAAGCCTTTCAATTGAAATATCAAGCGCAGTTGCTTTTTGTAAAGTTTTTTCAAAGACATCTGATTGGCTGTAGACTATGTTAGAAAATAAATCTAAAGGTTTTCTAAGTCCTATTAAACCATAGCCACCATCTTCTGCAGGTGCTATAACACAATCTGAATTATTTAGTCCTGAGAAGGCACTTTCAATTAATTTTAAAGTTATTCCTCTCAGGTCAGAACCCAAGAGGATAACTTGGTCATTTGAATTTAATTCAGCTTTTAAAGCGTTAAACATTCTATCCCCCAAATTTTCTCCTCTTTGAGGGATTTTTTCATAATCTATAAAGTTTAGGTTTTCGATATCTCCTGAAAAGTATACGACAAATTCATAACCTGATTTTTCAAGCACTTTTAAGTTATCCTTTATTAAAAATACAGATAGTTCATATCTATCTTTTGCAGATAGAAAATTTTTCAGTCTTGATTTGCCATAATTGAGAGCAGGAGCTTTTGTAAAAAAAATAATTTTTCTCTTCATAGTATAAAGTGTAGAGGTTATTTAAATTTTATACAAGAATTTAAAATTATTTTTCAAGAGTAAATTCAAATTCTTTAGTTCCGTCAAGAGAGTTCTTAACGTCTTTGTATCCGTTCTTAACTAAAGTTTCAGCAGCAACTGTTGATTTATTTCCCGAATAACAATAAGTTACAACTCCCTTATCCATTGGGATGTCTGCTAAAGCTGCTTCGATGCCATCAACAGGAATGTTTATAGCACCTTTTAAATGACCAGCTTCATAGTCTTTAGCATCTCTAACATCAATGATAGTATTGCTACCATCATTTGCATCAGCGATAGCTTGAAGTTCAGAACCAAATATATTTTCTATTTGAGACATAGTAGTATATTCGAAATCTTTAACTCCTTGAGCATTGAATACATTTGTGTATCCGTTTGCAACTAGAATTTCAGCAGCCTTTAAGCTCTTTTTACCTGTGTTACAAACTGTAACAACATTTTTATCTTTGAAGTCTGCAATTCTATCAAGATTTTCTTCGAATGTTTCGATATCCATGTTGATAGCAAATTTAACGTGACCGGCATCATATTCTTCTTTACTTCTCACATCGATAACAAGATAATTTTCTTTTTCTTTCTTATCTTCCATAATCTTGTCAAGTTCAGCGCCTTCCATAGTTTGAACTGTGGCAGTTTTTTCAGCAGCGTCTTCAGTTTTAGGTTGGTTTTTAGCACAACCAACAACGAATAGTGTAAGAGTTGCAATTATAGCAACTAATGATAAATACTTTTTCAATGTCATTCCTCCAAAATTAGGACAACATTTAAAAGTGCTTGATAATTAGAACTAACAAATATTATAGCACAATAAATTAAAAATTCCTCAAAACCACTCGGTTTATATAAATTTTTATCAATATATTTTGAAAATAATAATAAAATTAAAAAATGAGACATAATGTTATCATAAATATTAAAAAATAAGTAATAAAAATAGGTAATATGAGAGATTAGATTTCTTTCATATTACCTACTTTCTATTTAAACATTCTTTTTAATTTACTGCTTATTGCCCACTTAAAGAAAGTCCAGCCCGGTCCGATATCGTCACTTGCCCAAGTTGAGCTGACTTTTTTTGAATCTGTAATCTGAAATAATTTTGCCCCAAGTCATTTGACCTGTGCTCAAATATCTCTTGATTGCAGGAATATCTTCGTATTTATATTTCCAGTGAGTTTCTGTATTTTTTCTGATTTGTGCACCGGATACTTTTTCTCCTAAAGAGTCCAAGAAGTACATCATAGGTGAGTTGAAACCAAGTTGACAAAGCATTTCTGTGAAGTTTATAAATCTCACGTTTACTTCGACTAAGTATATTTTATTATTTCTTTCATCTCTTTTTAATTCAACTTCTGCGAAACCTTTGTAGTTTACACTTTTGAAAAGAGGCGAGCATAAATCGTATAACTCTGGAATGTACTCTTGCTTAGCGTAAGTACTTGCTCCGAAATTTATTGGCCACTGTCTGATTTTTGATGTAGTTAAAAATGCCTTTACTTCGTTATCTTGCATATACATATCAAATGAATAACAATTGCTTTCAGGGCCTTTAACTATACGTTGTACAAATACATCTTGATTATCCTTTTTACAAATTTCCATTTTTTCTCGAAGTTCTGCCTCTGAATTTATAAAGAACATTTTTTCTCTGTATAAATTTACAAAAGGCATTGAATCACGAGGTTTTAAAACACAAGGATATCCAAGCTCTTCAGTTGCTCTTGCGTATAGATTAGGGTCGTCCATTGGAATTATCTCCGGAGTTGGAATATTTAATGGCTCAGTATATTTTAAAAGGCTTTCTTTGTCCATTAACTCTGTGAGTAGACCCTTTTGGTCATTTGGCCATAGATAATATTCTTTAAGCGCATCAAAGTTGTTTTCCATGAATTCGACATATAAGTCGGCTGTGGGGAATAGAACTGGCTTAGCGCTTTGCTTTTTTGAGTAATCTATTAAAAATTCAACAAGATTTTTTTCATCATTTTTGTAGTGAGGAGCAATAAGTCTTTCGTTTACATATTTAGAAACACCATAGTGTGATGGTTCGTAGTCTACGGTAGTAACTTGAACTCCATTTCGACCTAAATTTCTAACAACAGCAAGACCTATGTAATAATTGGTTCCTAAAACTACTGCTTTGTGTTTATATTTCATAAGACACCTCCAGTTAATTAATGATAATTATACCATATTTATTTTAAATATTATGAGTGTATGAAGTATAAAATGGATATAAATATAAAAAATAAGGAGGAATTGAAATTGAATATAAAATTTAACGGACAACCATTGACATTAGTTGGAAAAGAAATAAAAGTCGGAGATAAGGCACCGGAATTTAAATCTGTAAATCCTGACCTTTCTGAATTTAACTCGGAAGATTTAAAGGGAAAGATTGTAGTTTATTCAGTTGCACCATCTATTGATACAGGAGTTTGTGCAATTCAAGCGAGAACATTTAACGAAAAGGCAACTCAACTTTCAGATGATGTTGTAATTTATACTGTAACAGTTGACCTTCCATTTGCACAAGGTAGATTCTGTGCTGCTGAAGGAATTGAAAATGCTAAAATTATTTCTGATTATAAAGATCGTGAGTTTGGAGAAAAATATGGTTTCTTGATTGATGAGTTAAAACTTCTATCAAGAGGTGTTGTTGTAGTTGATAGAGAAGGCGTTGTAAAATATGTTGAGTATGTTGAAGAAGTTACTAATGAAGTAAACTTTGACGGAGCATTAAAAGCAGTAGAAGAGTTAAACTCATAATGAATATAAATATCTTAGCTGTCGGAAAAGTTAAGGAAAAATATATATTGATGGGAATAGAGGAGTTTGCCAAAAGGCTGACTCCTCATTGTAATATTAAAATTATAGAAGTTCCTGACGAACCGGCTCCGGAAAAATTATCAGAGAGTGAAGAACAGAGAGTTAAGCAAAAAGAGGGAGAGAAGCTTTTAAAGTACGTATCAAACTCGGATTATACCATAGCTTTGGATTTAAAGGGAAAGACTTTAACTTCAGAAGAATTTGCAGAAAAAATTTCAGATATAACAATGGAAGCGTCGACAATTAATTTTATAATAGGTGGTTCGTTGGGATTGGCACCGGAAGTTTTAAATGCTTGTAAATATAAGTTGTCTTTTTCTAAGATGACATTTCCACACCAACTTATGAGATTGATTTTAATAGAGCAAATATACAGAGGTTTTAGAATTATAAACGGATATCCATACCACAAATAAAAGGAGAGAGTATGAATTTTGAATTAATTAAAGATGAAATTGCAGAGAGATTGCCTGAATTTATTTTAATTAGACGAAAAATTCATATGAACCCTGAAACAGGAATGGAAGAGTTTAAAACCACTGATTTAATTATAAAAACTCTCGAGAGTTTTGGAGTTTATGAGATAGAAAAAATTGGCGAGACTGGTGTTGTTGCAATTATAAGGGGCAATGGCGAAAAATGTGTTGCAATAAGGGCGGACATAGATGCATTACATATTGAAGAGAAGACAAATCTTGAATATGCTTCTAAATTAGATGGCATTATGCACGCATGTGGACACGATATTCACACAATATCTCTACTTGGAAGTGCATATATATTAAATAGACATAGAGATGAAATAAAAGGCATTGTGAAACTTATATTTCAACCGGCCGAAGAGAAGGGAATAGGAGCAAAGTATATGATTGAAAATGGTGCTTTGGAAAATCCCAAGCCTGTTGCGATATTTGGACTTCACACTTGGCCTGATGTAGAAGCTGGTAAGATATTTCACAGACATGGAAAGATGGGGGCAGCTTCGGATAGATTTGAAATAAAGATAATTGGAAAAGGCGGGCATGCAGCACACCCTGAAAAGACAGTGGACCCAATAGTAATTGCAGGAAATGTAATAGTTATGATACAAAACATTGTATCTCGTGAATTATCCCCATTGGATTCAGCGGTTGTGAGTTTCGCGGCAATAAATGGTGGGAATGTATCGAATAAAATACCGTCAGAAGTTGAACTCAAGGGTTCGATAAGAACTCTTTCAGAAGATACCAGAGAGTATGTTCATAGGAGAATTGAAGAAGTTGTAGAAAATGTATCCAAGTCCATGAGAGGAAGTTCTGAAGTGAAAATACACAAAGGAGTTCCGGTTTCGTATAACGACAGAAATGTTTCTGTGCTTATTGAGAGAGCTTGCAGAGAAGTTTTAGGAGATGAAAATTATATAGAAAATCCTGAACCGTCTATGGGCTCGGAAGATTTTGCATATTATTCTGATTACGTTTCATCAGCTATGTATAGGCTAGGAGTTGGCTTTAAGGATAGAGAAAACGCACCGCTACATTCAGATAAATTTATGGCAGATGAAGAAGCTATACCAACCGGTATTTTGAGTATGGTGGCAGTGGCTGAGAAACTATTAAATGAATTATAGATAGAGGTTTTTATTGAAAAAGTTTTTAAAAAATATAACGCTGTATTTTTTACTGATCCTTATGTTATTTACTGTAGGTTGTCAGAATACAGAAAATGTCGAAAATAATGAAAGTAAAACTAATGCAACAAGTAGCGCCACAAAAGACAGTAAGGAAAGACTTCTGTTAGAAGACGAAAGTTATTACAGTAAAGATGATGTGGTGGAGTATGTACATCAATATGGGAAGTTGCCAAAGAATTATATAACCAAGAAAGAAGCTAAAGAAATCAATTGGTCTGTTGAGGACAGTAGAGGTTTTGTAATAGGCGGGGATAGATTTGGAAATAGAGAAGAAAAACTTCCGAAAGTAAAAGGCAAAAAATATTATGAAGCTGATATTTCTGAAGGCTATTCTCACAATAGAGGTGCGATGAGAATTATATATTCTGACGACGGATTTATATACTACACTGACGACCACTATGAAACTTTTGAGAGACTTTATTGAGCAGGAGATTTTATGAAGAAATATATAGTAGATGGCAATGAGTTTGCAACACGAGAGTCAGCATATAATCACTTAACTAAAGTATTTGGATTTTCTGACTCATTTGGAAACAACTTAGATGCTCTTTGGGATGAACTTACGGATTTAGAAGATGTTGTAATCGAGATAAAAAATGCTAGAGAAATTCCAAGGGCACTTGAAGAATATGGATTAAAAATTTTAGATGTATTTGGCGATTTATATGATGAGGGAATAGAAGTAAAAATTTATTGGTAAGGCACGTAAAAGTGTCTTATTTTATTGCGTAAATATAATTTTAATAAAAATTTATTGTAAAAATAATAAAAGGCAAAATTTTTAGTAGAAAAAGACAATAAATTGATAATTTAATCTAAACATCTTGACAATGGTTAAAGGTTATTGTAAATTTGAGTTGAAGAAGAAAGGGGTGTAGTATGTTTAAATTAAAAGAAGGTTTGACATTTGACGACGTACTTTTAGTTCCGGGCGAATCTAATGTACTTCCTAATGAAGTTGATTTGAGTACAAGACTTACAAAAAATATAAAATTGAATATTCCTCTTATGAGTGCGGGAATGGACACAGTAACTGAAAGCAGAATGGCTATAGCTATAGCACGTGAAGGTGGTATAGGTATAATACACAAGAATATGTCTATTGAAGAACAGGCGCTTGAAGTGGATCGAGTTAAGAGATCTGAGCACGGAATTATTTCAGATCCTTTTTATTTGTCAAGAGACCATAAAATTTCAGATGCTCTTACAATTATGTCAAGATATAAAATTTCAGGGGTTCCCATCGTAGATAAAGATATGAAACTTGTTGGAATTCTAACTAATCGTGATGTTAGATTTGAAATGAATGAGGACAGAATTATAGATGAGGTAATGACAAAAGAAAATTTAGTTACCGGAAGACCTCACATATCTATGGAAGAAGCCCTTTTTAGAATGAAAGAAAAGAAGATTGAAAAGCTTCCAATAATAAAAGATGATGGAACTTTAGACGGCCTTATAACTATAAAGGACATAGAAAAATTAAAACAATATCCAAATTCTGCAAGAGATGCAAAGGGAAGACTTTTGGCAGGGGCGGCAGTTGGTATAACTGTTGATATGATGGACAGAATAAAGGCTCTTGTTGATGCAAATGTTGATATTATAACTGTGGATACAGCTCATGGACACTCACTAAATGTTTTAAAGGCAATTTCAAGCATCAAAGAAAAATATCCAAATGTTGAGTTGATAGTTGGGAATGTGGCTACGGGAGAAGGCACAGAAGCGCTTATAAAAGCTGGTGCAGATTGTGTCAAAGTAGGTATAGGACCTGGTTCAATTTGTACGACAAGAGTTGTAACCGGAGTTGGTGTTCCACAAATTACAGCTATAATGGACGCAGTTGAAGTTGCAAATAAATATGGAGTTCCAATTATTGCCGATGGTGGTATAAAATATTCAGGAGATATAACAAAGGCGTTGGCTTGTGGAGCAAGCGTAGTAATGGCAGGTTCTCTATTTGCGGGATGTGACGAAAGCCCTGGAGAAGAAGTTATCTTCGAAGGTAGAAGATATAAAGAATACAGAGGAATGGGTTCTCTTGCAGCTATGAAATCCGGCTCAAGCGACAGATATTTCCAAAACAATACCAAAAAGTTAGTACCTGAAGGAGTTGAGGGTAGAGTTCCATTTAAAGGTGGAGTTTCAGATGTAATATATCAACTTTTAGGTGGACTAAGGTCAGGTATGGGCTATATAGGAAGTGCAAATATTAAAGAAATTCATGAAAAGGCACAGTTTGTGAAAATAACTTCAGCAAGTTTAGTTGAAAACCACCCTCACGACATAACAATCACAAAAGAATCACCAAATTATACAAAAATGTAAACTGGAAGCATATCTAGGGAGCCGAGCCGTAGGCTAAGGACCTAGCGATATGGATATCGTAAGATATTACACCTAAGGGATAAAAGCCCAGGAGGGGAGGTTCAACCTTCTCTTCTTGGGCTTTATTTTTTAGGATTAGAGAAAAGAGGTATATAATGAAAGTATCAGTTATAATGGGAAGCTCATCAGACCAAAAGATTGCAGATAAAGTTGTTGAAAAGTTAAATTATTTTGGCATAGAGCATGAAGTTAGAGTGATTTCAGCACACAGAGCACACAATGTATTGGTAGATTATGTTAGAAATTCAGAAGCAAGTGTATTTATAGCAATTGCGGGAAAAGCTGCGCACTTAGCAGGAGTTATAGCAGGTCTTTCTATAAAACCTGTAATAGGTATTCCGGTTAAGAGTTCCACAATGGACGGTTTAGACTCTTTGCTTTCAACTGTTCAAATGCCTAAAGGAGTGCCGGTTGCGACAGTTGCAATAGATGGTGGAGAAAATGCGGCAATTTTGGCAGTTCAAATGCTTGCTATTTGTGATGATAGTTTAAAAGAAAAGCTTGAAGAGTTTAAAACTGAACAAGAGAAGGAGTCTGTAAAATAATGAAGTATAGTGATGCAGGTGTGGATGTAGAGAGAGGCTATGAAGAAGTTTCTCTAATCAAAAAAATGTGTGAAAAAACTTACAGCAAGGATGTATTATCAGGTGTTGGTGGATTTGGAGCTATGTTCAACTTAGACATTACAAAGTATAAAAATCCCGTCTTAGTAAGTGGCTCTGATGGAGTTGGTACAAAACTTTTAATTGCACAAAAAGCCGATGTGCACAATTCTTGCGGTATAGACCTTGTTGCAATGTGTGTAAATGACGTTATATGCCAAGGTGCAAAGCCGTTATTTTTCTTAGACTATATTGCAACCGGTAGACTTGAGCCTACTAAAATGGCAAATATAGTTGAGGGAATTGCCAAAGGCTGTGAAATTTCTGATTGCTCTCTAATTGGTGGAGAGACTGCGGAAATGCCAGATATGTACGGCGAAGAAGACTATGATTTGGCAGGCTTTGTAGTTGGAGTTGTAGATAGAGAAAAAATAGTTGATGGGAAAAATATAAAAGACGGAGATTTGGTAATTGCTCTTGAATCTTCAGGGGTACATTCAAATGGTTTTTCGTTGGTTAGAAAAATAGTGTTTGAAAAAGCGGGATTAGACATTGAAGACGAATTGTATGAAGGTATATCTGTAAAAAAGGCATTATTGGAACCAACGAGAATATATGTAAGAGATGTTTTGGATTTAATTGAAAAGGTTGAAGTAAAAGCCATTGCCAACATAACTGGTGGTGGGCTTTATGAAAACATACCACGAGCTTTAAATGGACATGGTGCAGAAATTGACTTAACAGAGTATAAAATGCCGGCTCTATTTGAAAAGTTACAAGAGCTGGGAGATGTGGCAACAGAAGATATGCTAAGTGCTTTTAACTGTGGAATAGGTATGGTTTTGGTGATTGATAGAGAAGATGAACAAAAGGTAATAGAACATTTTAAGGATTACAGAGCTTTTAAAATAGGTGAGATAAGAGGTACTGAACTTGAAATCAAATTCTAAACTTGCAGTTTTTATATCTGGAAGAGGGTCTAATTATTTAGCGGTAAAGAATGCTATTGAAAGTGGAAAAATAGATGCTGAAATATCGATAGTAATTTCAAATTGTATGGCGGAAGGTCTACAATTTGCAGATAAAAAATTAGTTTCAAATAATTTTGATGAAATTTTGAGTGTATTAAAATCTGAAGAGATAGATTATATACTTCTTCTCGGATATTTAAAGATACTTCCTAAGAAAATTATAGAGGCGTATCCGAATAGAATTATAAATATTCATCCGTCCTTAATTCCTTCGTTTTGTGGTAAGGGAATGCACGGGAAAAGAGTTCATCAAGCAGTTTTGGATAGAGGGTGCAAAGTTACCGGAGTCACCACTCATTTTGTAAATGAAGAGGCTGATGCAGGACCTATAATTTTACAAGAGAGTGTAAAGGTAGAAGAAGATGATACGGCTCAAAGTTTGGCTGAGAGAGTTTTGAAAGTTGAACACAGATTGATTGTAGAAACAGTCCAAAAAGTTTTGGAGGAAACTAAATGAAGGTACTTGTAGTTGGAAATGGCGGAAGAGAATACAGCATATTAAAGAAGTTATCGGAAGATGGCGTTGAACTTTTTGCAGCTAAGGGAAACGGTGGAACAAGTGTATTTGCTAAAAATATAGACATAGAGCCGGAAGATGTAGAGTCATTGGTAAATTTTGCAAAGGAAAATAGAATTGATTTGACTATTGTTGGCCCGGAAAATCCATTGTGTCTTGGAATAGCAGACAGATTTGAAGAAGAGGGTTTAAAAATTTTTGGGGTTAAGAAAAACGGAGCAAAATTTGAAGCGAGCAAGGACTTTACCAAAGAATTTTTAGTAAGACATGATATTCCAACTGCAAAATATGCAACTTTTTTTGAATATGAAAAGGCAGTTGAGTACTTAAGCGAAATAAACTATCCAATAGTGATAAAAGCTGACGGACTTTGTCTTGGCAAGGGAGTTACAATAGCTCAAAACATGGAAGAAGCAAAAGCTGCACTAAGAGATGTATTTGTCGAAGAGAAGATGAACTCGGATAGAGTTGTAATTGAAGAGTTTTTAGACGGAAATGAAATATCGGCAATATGTATGGTATCTCACAACAAGATTTATCCTTTTGAATATGCAAGAGATTATAAAAAAATAGGTGATGGCAACAAAGGGCCAAACACCGGGGGAGTTGGAAATATAATTCCCGTGGAGGATATGTCGGATGATTTAAAAGTTCAAATACAAAAAATATTAGATGAGATTTCTTTAGGGCTGGAAAAAGATAATTTTAATTACACTGGAATACTTTTTGTAGGATTTATGGTGGTTGATAAACCTTATGTATTGGAATTCAATGTACGATTTGGAGACCCTGAAACAGAAGTTATAATGGAGAAACTTGATTCAAGTTTAATTCAATTGGCAGAAAAGGCAATTGAAGGAACGCTGACTCAAGAAGATTTTAAATACAATGATGACTACTATACTGGTGTGATGATGGTTTCAGGCGGATATCCTGGAAGCTATGCAAAGGGGTATGAAATAAGTGGCATAGAAGATGTAATTAACTCAACGGTAGTGCACGCCGGAACATCTTTTGAAAATGGAAAGTTCTATACATCAGGTGGTCGCGTTTTGATGGTAATTGGAAGAGGAAAGAATAGAGCAGAAGCGACAAAGATGGCGTATGAAGACGTTGAGAAAATAAAATTTAAAGATGCTTATTACAGAAGGGACGTGGGGATTTGAGAGCTTTGATATCAGTTTTTGACAAGACTGGAATAAAAGAATTTGCACGAGAACTTGAAAAGAGAAATTGGGAGATAGTATCCACTGGTGGAACTTACAATTTGTTAAAAGAGAGTGGCATAAAAGTTATGACTGTCGAAGAGGTAACGGGACAGAGAGAAATTTTGGATGGCAGAGTTAAGACACTTCACCCGAAGATACACGGAGCAATATTAAATATAAGAGAGAACACAGAACACCAATCTACTATATTAGAAGAGGGAATTATATCAATTGATATGGTAGTGAACACTCTATATCCTTTTGAAGATACAATAACAAAGACAGATAACTTAGACGAGATTATAGAGATGATAGACATAGGCGGGCCGTCTATGATAAGAGCAGCTGCAAAAAATTATAGAGATGTACTAATTGTTACAGACCCTTGTGATTACCAAGATGTGTTGGATAATTTAGATTCTATTTCAGAAGATTACAGAAAGCAAATGGCAATTAAAGCTTTTGAAACTACAGCTAGATATGACAGAGCTATTTCAGATTATCTAAGTGGCGAAAACTTTAGTTTAAATTGCAAGCTGAAAGAAAATTTGAGATACGGAGAAAATCCTCATCAAAAGGCGGCATATTATGTGGGAGAAGAAGTTGCAGAGGTTAAAATACTTCACGGCAAACAACTTTCATATAATAATTTGAACGATATTTATGCAGCTGTAAAAGTTGTAAAAGATTTTAAAGAGCCAACGGCTGTTGCAATAAAGCACACCAATCCTTGCGGTATAGGAACAGGTGAAAATTTAAAAGAAGCATATTTAAAAACGTATGAATGTGATACGGAATCAATATTTGGCGGAATAGTTGCGTTGAATAGAGAAGTTGATTTAGACGTTGCAGAGGAACTTTCAAAGATATTTTTGGAAGTTATAATCGCTCCGAAGTTTTCCAAAGAAGCTTTTGAAATACTTAGCGTAAAGAAAAATATAAGATTGGTTGAGATTTCAAACTTGATGGATTTTGAAGTTGGAAGACAGTTTAAACAAACTTTGAACGGAGTAATAGTACAAGATTTAGACGAAGTAGAATTTGAAAAGTTTGAAGTTGTGAGCAGGAGAAAGCCAACAGAAAAAGAACTTAAAGATTTAGAATTTGCATTTAAAGCTGTTAAACATGTTGCTTCAAATGGAGTAGTTTTGGCAAAAGACGGTTCAACTTATGCAATAGGACAAGGACAGACTAAGAGAGCTTGGGCAGTTGAAGAAGTTATTCACAGAACGAGAAGTTTGGATGGAGTAGTTTTGGCATCAGACGGCTTCTTTTTTGCCGATACAGTGGAACTTTTAAAAGACCATGGAATAAAAGCTGCCATCTCTCCTGGAGGTTCTATAAGAGATAGAGAAGTTATAGAAGCCGCGAATGAAGCAGATATAACGCTCATATTTACGAGAACAAGACATTTTAGACACTAATGCTCCACGTGGAGCATTAAAAACTCTCTTTACTATTTGTTTAGCAAAGAGAGTTTTTTTAGAGATATTTTTAATTGGAATCATCATTGTATTTATAGATTACAAGAGAAACAAGGATGAATGATACTATATAGAACACAATTCCACGAGATAATTGAAGCTCCCAGAATATGAAATCTATAAACTTTGTGTAAGCATCTACATAATTATAAAAGATGTTATGAGCTACAAAAAAGCCTATAGTTTTCCATCTGAATAGGAATACAAGTACTGCTAATATGTTGAATACTCCCACCATAAAAAACAGAAATGAAAAGATCTTAGGCATTATTTCGTAAAAGGGAAACTTATTGCCAAGTACTTCAATACTATCAATGGTTTGCTGAAATGCAAATCTCATTATTTGAGTATATATAATTGCAAGAAGAGCAAATATTATTATTGAAATTGTAAAAAATATTATATTTGAAATTATAAAATTTTTACGAGTTGTGCCAAGACGTAAGCTGAATTTAAGATCTACAAAAAAAGCATTGAAGCATTTTGTGACCAAAACAGCTGATGAAGCAAATGCTATTGCAGTAAGGTATACAGCTAAGATCGCAAACGGGGTAGATACGTTATAATCAGGGTCGCTTGATATTAAAGTGGGATCTGAGTTAGCTGCAAACCCAAAAATTAGCATAAATGTAACAATCGCAACAGCTGCAATATTTGTTGTTATTAAACTCTTTAAAAAGGTTATAGACTGAAATTTAAATATATTTTTTATAGTATTCATTTTAAGCCTCCTTATTTGTCAAATGGATAAATAATTTTTGCAGAGAGAGATTTGTGATTTCAGCACCTGCATTTTTTAGACGTGCTCTTTCATCAAAATTCAATTCATCATATATCGAAACAATTGAAACTGCTCCAATACTATCTTCTGAAATTATATTTTTATTGTTTAGAATTCTCAAAATTTCACCCTTAGAGCCTGTTATTGAAAGAGCTTTTGATTGGATGTTTGAAATATCTTCATTTAATAAAATTTCACTATTTTCTAAAATTATTACCTCTTCAAAAATATTTTCAGCCTCATCTATAATATGAGTGGAGATAATTGAAGTTCTTTCGCTAGTTTCAGAAAGTTTCATAATTTGTTGGTAAAATTTATATCTGTTGTTGGCGTCTAAACCAACAGACGGTTCATCATACAGTGTATATTGAGCACCTGAGGCCAAACCAATTATTAAGCTCAAAAGATTTCTGTTGCCTTTTGAAAGTTTTTTTATAGATAATTTGGGATTTAATTTAAATTCTTTTAGGAGTTCGTCTTTATAATCTTCATCCCAATTCGGAAGCATATTTGAAGCAAATTTTAAAATTGTATTTACTTTTTCACCTTTCATTGAGTCAGGAACCATAAATTCACTGATAAAGAGAATTCTATCAGTAGAAGATTGATTTTCTTTTACAATTTCTTCATCGAGTTTAACTTCGCCTGTGTATGAAACGATTTGGTTTGAAAGTATTTTTAATAAAGTTGTTTTACCTACACCATTTCTTCCAAGAAGACCGTATATTTTTCCGGGCTCTATTTCAAAATTTAAATTGTTTAAAACTATGTTAGAACCATATTTTTTATTTAGGTTAGATACAGTTATCATTTATTTCCCTTCTTTCTGTCTTTTTTCTATCTCTAAGGCAAGTTGCGCCGGAGTGATATTTATTCTTTTAAGTTCTTTTATGATTTGAGGAATGTGCGTATTAAAAAATTCCTCTTGTCGTTTATTTAATATTATTTCTTTAGCATTTTCGCTCACGTACATTCCCATTCCCCTTTTTTTATAAATTATTCCTTCATCAACTAAAATATTGAGTCCCTTTCGTGCAGTCGCTGGATTTATTTCATATATTTTTTGAAATTCGTTTGTAGAAGGTGTCTGTTCATCGGGGAGTAAAAGACCATCTAAAATTTGATTTTCTATAAATTCAGCAACTTGTTGAAAAATGGGTTTATCTTGTGTAAATTCCATATAATCCCTCCAAGTAAATTGGTTAATCACTTAACTAACTAAGTGAATAATATCATCTAGTTTTTAATATGTCAACAAAAATTTTAAAACTAGTATTTAATTGAGAATTTAAAGATAAAAAGACAATTCGCAATAGATAATCATAATAAAGATATTAAAATAATTTTGAACAAATAAAAAGCCTAAAAAATTTTCAGACTTTTAATTGTAAAAAATATACACTGATGATATACTCAAACTAAATTGGTAATACCAATTTTAAAATGTTTATGAAAGGAGTTTTAAGATGAGAGATTTAAATCAGGCTGAAAGTTCTGCTATTGATATGGATTTTGAAAGTTCTGCGGTTCCACAAAAAGAAAGAAAAAGTTTTTGGAGTATAACTATTGTGTGGTTAGGATTTGTATTTGTTATAACAAGTATGATGACAGGAGGAGGCTTGGCTGCGGGTCTTTCTTTCAAAGAAATTTTAATCTCTATTACAATTGGAAATATATTTTTAAGTATTATAGCTATTGCTGTAGCTAATATGTCAAGCAGAACAGGTTTAAGTTTTGCTTTGATAACACGTTATACTTTTGGAAATAAGGGATCCAAAATAGCGACACTTTTTGTTCCCATAGTAAACATAGGATGGTACACAATTCAGGCGGCAACTTATGGGAATTTTATAGCAAGTGTTCTAAACATAGAAGGAATCGGAGAATTTTTAATTTTATTTTTAAGTGCGATAATTATGGGAATCTTCGCTTTTTCAGGGATTAGAGCAATTACAATATTGGGATATGTAGCTATTCCTGCCATTATTTTTTTATCGATAGGGACTGCTATTAAGGCAGGAAGTTTAGCAGGATGGGAATACGTAATCACTTGGATTCCAAATGAAAATATATCTTTGGTAAATGGAGTAACTATAGTAATAGGAACGTGGATATTATCTACAGCTACGTGTATAGCGGATACGATGAGGTTTGCAAGGAATAGCAAACAAGCTATGATTAGTGCTGCAGTTGGATTATTAGGAGGAAACAGTCTTTTAATTTTGTGTGGAGCAATTGCGGGAATAGCAATGAATGAAAGTGATTTAACGTCAGTACTTCTTAAGTTAGGCTTAGTTATTCCAAGTTTAATTTTAATGACTACAAACATTTTTACAACAAATGCGGCAAATTTATATTCATCATCATTAAACTTAGCTAATAGTTTTAGGACGGATAGAAGAAAAATAATAGCTATAGTTTTATTAGTTTCAGGATTATTATGTTTGACAAAGCCATATAATATAGCTATGCTATTTAAATTT
>NZ_JH165061.1:464835-466432 GCF_000227315.1 Peptoniphilus indolicus ATCC 29427
CATACTAATGTTTAAATAAAGTAATTTATTATATATTTATTGCGTTGGAGATGAATTTCAATCAATTACATAGAAAATTAGTAAAAAATCAATTATAAATAATCAAGTATAGAAATATCGCTTAGGATAAATTAAGAAAATTTCGAGGGAGTTTTCTATTCGGAAAACTAAAGATATGATATAAACTTTACAAAGCTTATTAATGTATGTAAAAATAAATTTAAGAAAAGCTAAAAGAAAATATTATTGATTTTTAGAGGTGAGAAATGATAATTAAGAATATAAGAATTATTGACCCGAAAAGTTGTATAGATGAAGTTACAGATATTTTAATTGAAGGCGAACGTATAAAAAAATAGGGGATATAGATTCTATGGGTGACATAGATGGAACAAATTTAGTAATGGCTCCGGGCTTTATAGATGTGCATGTGCATTTTAGAGATCCTGGGTTTACACATAAAGAAGATATTCACACAGGGGCAAAATCAGCTGCAGCAGGTGGATATACAACAGTGATTTGCATGGCAAATACAAAACCAATTATGGACAATGTAGAAACTTTGTCAGACTTTAATAATAGAGCAAGCAAAGAAGACATAAATGTACTGACAATTTCAGCGCTCACAAAAAATTTCAACGGCAATGAACTCGTTGATATGCATGCTATGATAGAGAATGGTGCTTTAGGATTTACAGACGATGGAATTCCAAATACTAATAATCCTTTGATACTTGAAGCTATGAGAAAAGCGAAAGAATTGGATGTGCCAATATCATTTCATGAAGAGGATCCAAATTTAAATGTAGAAAATGGAATAAATCATGGAGTTGTTTCAGATGAGATGGGACTTTTTGGTGCACCTTCATATTCAGAGGATGTAATGGTTGCAAGAGAAGGAGTATTTGCATTAGAAACAGGATGTAAAGTAAATATACAACACATTTCTTCAGCTGGAGCGGTTGAACTTGTAAGATATTTTAAATCCAGAGGAGCAAATATTTATGCAGAGGCAACTCCACATCATTTTACAAGTACAGAAGAGTTGGTAAGAGAGAAGGGAACTCTTGCTAAAATGAATCCACCTCTTAGAACAGAAGTTGATAGAAAAGCGATAATTGAAGGCTTAAAAGATGGAACAATAGATATAATCGCAACAGACCATGCTCCACATATAAAAGATGAAAAAATGGTGGAATTTACAAAAGCTCCAAGTGGAATAATAGGATTAGAGACAGCATTTGGATTGGGATTTACAAACTTAGTTAAAAAGGGACATTTGAGTTTGATGGAACTCATTGGAAAAATGACTATAAATCCAGCAGAACTATACAAATTGGAAAGAGGCTCAATAGAAGTTGGAGCAGTTGCAGACTTGGTAATCTTTGATATAGATGAAGAATTTGTAGTAGATAAATTTCATTCAAAATCATCTAACTCACCTTATATAGGAGAAAAATTATTTGGAAAAATAAAATACACTATCTGTAATGGAAAAGTAGTATATAAAGAGTGATATAAATTGTAAATTTAAAGGGAATATAAAATAAGTTGAGAAGGCGTTTTAACATGGATCATGTAAAACGCCTTTTTTGTA
>NZ_JH165061.1:466482-470017 GCF_000227315.1 Peptoniphilus indolicus ATCC 29427
CTGAGATACAATTGGTGCACACAGGGGGATTCGAACCTCCGGCCTACGCTTTAGGAGAGCGTTGCTCTATCCTACTGAGCTATGTGTGCACAACTTGATATCGTGATAATTTTAATTTAAATTTTATAAAAAGTCAAATCAGTAAATTTAAACAAAAAGTAGGAATATCTTAGAAGTTTGGTCACTTTACTATGATATAATTTCATTGGTGAGAATATGTTAAAATTAGATTTAAAATTACAACCAAAACTAAATATTTCAAATGGTCTTATTCAATCATTGGAAATTCTTTCTATGAATTCTTTTGAACTTGAGACATTTTTAAAAGATGAAAGTGAAGAAAATGTGATGTTGGATTTTAAATCTAGGCTAGAAGATGAAAGATATGTCAAGAGTTTAAAATCTAAAGTAGGAAGTGTAAATCACTCTGAAAATTTTATAGAAGAATTGGCTTTTCAAGAGATTGATTTGACAGAATATCTACTTGAACAACTTAGAGAGTGTGAGATAGATAAAGATATTGCAAAGATAGTTCACTATTTGATTTTAAATTTAGATGAGTCGGGATATTTAAAAATTAAATTGGAAGAAGTTGCTAAAACTTTATCGCAAAGTATAGAACAAGTTAAAAATGCTCATTCTATGTTGTTAAAATTCGAACCATTGGGGATTGGAGCAAGAAATTTATCTGAATGTCTTATAAGTCAGGTTCCAAAATCTGAAACTAAGTTAAGAGAATTAATAGAATTTCATTTGGAAGATGTTGCAAAAAATAAAATATCAAAAATTGCAGAGAGCTTAGGGGTAACTGAACAAGAGGTTACGCTTTTAATTTCTTCGTTGAAAAAGTTAAATCCTAAGCCGGGGCAAGCTTACCAAACTCAAAAAAGAGTGGAATATGTAATTCCGGATGTATTTGTTGAAGTGGATAATAGGGATGTCTTAATAAAGATGGACTTAGTAAACAATATTCATCTAAATGAAAGTTATTTAAATATGTTATCAACTGAAATAGATGAAGAAACTAAGGAATTTTTAAAAAACAAGTTAAATAGAACTGTGCTTTTGATGAAGTCTGTAGAGATGAGAAATAAGACTTTGAAAGAAGTTATGGAGTATGTAATAAATCATCAACGAGATTTTTTCATATATGATTTGCCGCTTAAACCATTGAGACAAAGAGATGTTGCAAATGATTTGAGCATATCTATTTCAACTGTTTCAAGGGCGATAAATGGGAAATATTTAGAGTATAAAAAGGGTGCGATTGCTTTAAAAAGTTTATTTGCAGGAGCAACTTTAAGTAATACAGTGTCAAAAGATTATATTAAAAAGAAGATAAGAGAGTTGATAATGGCTGAAGATAACTCAAAACCTCTTTCAGATAGCAAAATAGTTGCTATTTTAGAAGAAGATGGAATTGAGATAAAGAGAAGAACAGTTCAAAAATATCGTGATGAATTGGGAATAGCCTCATCACAAGTTAGGAGAAGGTATGAGAAGACGACGTAGGAGACGACGTGGAGGATTCTTCTTTTTTAGCAGTTTTTTATTTATTCTCATAATATTTATGGTAATTTCAAGAGAAGCAGATAGAGAAACTGTAGATAGGAAAAGAGAATATTTGGATAATACAACTTATCTTGCGGTGCAGACGGCAAATAATTTTGGATTATTTCCATCAGTGGTGTTGGCGCAATCAGCACTCGAATCAAACTTTGGAAATAGCGAGTTGTCCAACACAAACAACAACTATTTTGGAATTAAAAGAGGAAATAGTAAAGATTATGTAGATTACAAAACCACTGAATATATAGACGGGAAAGAAGAAACTTTAAGCGCTTCATTTAGAAGTTATAATACCAAGACTGAAAGTTTTGAGGACTATGCAAGGCTGATAACCGGAGCTAAGAGGTATAAGAGTGTAAAAGAGGCCGGAAGCTATGAAGAAGCTTGCAGAGCACTACAAAAGTCTGGATATGCAACGGACCCAAGGTATGCCGAAAAAATTATTTCAATAATAGAAAGATACGAACTACACAATTTAGATTAAAATAGAAACGCCAACATTGATATTTCAAGTAATTTGGTTAATATCAGCGTTGGAGTTTTTTTCTAATCATTTTATAAAGTGCAATTGCTAATTTAATTATAATACTATAGAAAAAGAATTTTATGGTTTCAGTTTTACCGACAGTTTTAATTAAAATATCTTCTTTTGAAACATGAATTAATTTGACTAAAAATTGCTCGGTTGCGACAGTACCAATTAAAGATTTATCTTTAGTGACAAATTGTGAGCTTAATTTATATTTATTAAAAACATTGCTTTTTAGATAGTTTAAAAATAGTACGTTGCCATTTTTTCTGTAGACATAAACGATTGTATTACCGGATTTATTAGTTAATTCACTTTGATATGAATTAAAATTATTTTGAGTAATAATTTTCTTGTTATTATCTTCAACACTTTTAATAGGATAAAGATTTACTCCATCTATGACTAAATACAGCAAAATTATCACAATCAAATATAAAAGAATTTTTTTAAAGAGAGTATGATTTATTTCCAATTTGCTCACCCTCTTTAGAATATAACAAATTAAATAAAGTAGTAAAGATTAATTTTATTCAAAAAGCTAATCTCTTCTCCACATCATAAGACGCTCTAAAAGTTCTTCATTTTCAGATAATCCATAGTCTTCCAATAGTTCATCAGATGCATAGTCCAATTTTTTAGAAGGAACATCATCAACGCTAAATCTTTCTGTTTCGTCTTCCATAACTTCATTTTTATTTTTAATTTGCTCTTTTGGTTTTTCAGAGTCTGTTTGTGTCGGTTCATATTCTTCATAAGATTCACTCAATCTTTTAACAAGAGAGTACACCAAATTCAAATCTTCATCATCAAAAGTTCTAATTATTTTATTTATAGTAAGTCTTAAATCGTCCATAAGTCACCTCAAAAAATTTAAAATACAAAAATGGAATAAAATATTACCACGTTGGTTTAAAATTAATCCATTTAAAAGATTAATATTTACTTTTTTATTACGATGGTTTAATATTATTCCAAAGTAGAAACGGATACTTTTTTATTATACAGAGTTTTAGCGAACAAAACTTGGCATGAAATTTGCTTATACATTTAATGAGAACATAGGAGGAGTCATGCAAATCAAAAGGGTTAAAATAATATTTAACATTAACCGACCGCATCTGACCTTCGATATTCTAAAAGTTTTACAAATTCATGACGTACCGATTCTTTCAATGGAAGTCTATAGTAATGTAATTTATCTGAAACTGCCTGATATGTCAAATAAAGTTTATGAGTCAGTTTATGCAGAATGGGAAAACGTCTATGGATTTGATCACATTGAAGAAATTGACGTAATGAGTTTTGAAGAAAAAGATATTGAAATGAAGTCGGTTCTCAACTTGATTACAGAAGGGGTGATGTTACTTAGCAAGAAAGGAACAATTGAATATGCAAATAAGTTTGCGAGAGAGTATTTTGTAAATATTGAAGATG
>NZ_JH165061.1:470067-478460 GCF_000227315.1 Peptoniphilus indolicus ATCC 29427
CAAGAAAGGAACAATTGAATATGCAAATAAGTTTGCGAGAGAGTATTTTGTAAATATTGAAGATGGAGAAAAGATAACATCTTATATCTTAGAAAAAGAAGTTGAAGAGCTTATAAATAAAGCTGATAAGAATATAAAAATAAAATCTGTATGATAAATGGAAGAAATTTTTTACTAAATGTAGATAAATTATTTTCTGAAGAAAATATTTTTAGTGGTTATTTGGTCACTTTAAGAGAATTTGGGGAGCTTAATTTTTCAACCAAGAGTTACATAACTTTTGATGATATAATTGGAGAATCTGCAAATTTATTAAATGCAGTTGAAATGGCAAAATTGTTCTCTGATTCTGACACCAGTATTTTGCTTTTGGGAGAGAGTGGGACAGGCAAGGAGATGTTTGCTAGGGCCATTCACTCTTATTCAAGGCCAAATGAAAAATTTATGGGCATAAACTGTGCTGCAATTCCCGAGGAACTCTTGGAGTCAGAGTTGTTCGGCTATGAGGCTGGAGCTTTTACCGGGGCTAAATCAGCCGGTAGAATGGGAATCTTTGAAGCATGCAGTGGTGGAACAGTTTTTCTAGATGAGATAGGAGAATTAAATTATCATCTTCAAGCAAAGCTTTTAAGAGTTATCCAAGAGAGAAAAGTAAGACGTCTTGGCTCAAATAGAGAAATAGATTTGAATATAAGGATAGTATCAGCAACGAATAGAGACCTTATAAAACTTATAGAAGAAGGTAAATTTCGTTTAGATTTGTTCTACAGGTTAAATACTTTTTCTGTCGAAATACCACCTTTGAGAGATAGGATGGAAGACTTGGATATTTTAATAAGTTATTTTTTAGAGCGAATGAGTAAAAGATATAATAGAAATTCAATAGTGTTTACCGATTCTGCAAAAGATATGCTAAAAAATTATTCTTGGCCGGGGAATATACGCGAGCTTCAAAATGTTTTGGAGAGAGCTGTTGTTTTGTCAAATAACCAAGAAGTTTTGCCTAAGCATATAAAATTTGATCATGAAGAAGCGTTTATGGAACAAGACGGAAAGAGTTTGAGAGAAGCTGTAGAAGATTTTGAAAAGCAATATATAAAAGGTATTCTTAAAAATTCAAATTCTATAAGGAGTGCGGCTAAAAAATTAAACACTACTCACACTCTATTACTTAATAGAATTAAAAAATACTCATTAGACAAAATGTAGGAGGTTTAGAGTATGGAAAAGAAAAAACCTAGTTTTATAGCATTGATACCATTTCTACTATTTATAGTTTCCTATTTGGTAATAGGAATGAGTTTGGTTTTTAATGGAGATGCAATGGGATTTTATGGATTTAAAGCTCCAATAGCAGTAATCATAGGTATAATCGCAGCATTTTTAATAATAGAGGGAAAGATTGATGAAAAATTTGATGTCTTTATAAAAGGTTGTGGAGACGAAAACATAATTATAATGTGCATAATCTATATACTTGCAGGGGCATTCTCCACTGTTTCAAAACAAATGGGTGGTGTTGATGCGACAGTAAATCTTGGATTATCATTTATTCCTCCAGGACTTATCACAGTTGGTATATTTGTAATAGCTTGTTTTATATCAATTTCAACAGGAACATCAGTTGGAACAATAGTTGCGCTTGGACCTATAGCAGTAGGATTTGCTGAGAAGACAACAATCTCAATGTCACTTATAATTGCAACATTGATAGGTGGGGCTATGTTCGGAGATAACTTATCTGTAATTTCAGATACTACAATTGCAGCTACAAGAACTCAAGGGGTTGCTATGAGAGATAAATTCAGAGCCAATTTGGCGATGTCAGTTCCGGCAATGATCGTTACTTTAGTGTTGTTAGTTATTTTTGGAAGACCGGAAGTTGCGCCAACGAAGGCAGTTTATGATTTTGAATTTATAAAAGTTATTCCATATATATTTGTACTAGTTGCCTCTATAGCAGGAATGAATGTATTCGTTGTACTTGTTCTTGGAACATTGCTTTCAGGGGTTATAGGTATGTCAACTGGAGTATTTAACTTATTAGAGTATTCAAATTTTGTATATGATGGCTTTGCGGGAATGTTTGAAATATTCCTTTTGTCAATGCTCACTGGAGGACTTGCAGGTCTTGTTAGCTATGGTGGTGGTATAGATTGGCTACTACTTAAAATTAAGAGTTTTATCAAGAGCAGAAGGTCAGCAGAAGTAGGTATTGCACTTATAACTTCATTGACAGATATGGCAACAGCCAATAATACAGTTGCTATAATAATCGACGGACCGATTGTTAGAAATATAGTTGAAGAATATAAAGTTGACCCAAGAAGGTCAGCATCTTTGTTAGATAGTTTTGGAGCTATTATGCAAGGGTTCATCCCTTACGGAGCTCAAGTATTAATGGCAGTACAATTCACAGAGGGAAAAGTCTCTCCATTTGAAATAATGCCGTTGTTATGGTATCAGTTTGCACTTGCATTCTTTGTAATACTTTCAATTTTTATTCCTTTTGCAGATGGCTTTATAAAGAAACATCCTTGGGATTTTGAAAAGTGGCAACCTAAAGAAATATAAGTTGGTTTAAATAAACAGGGGGTAAAAAATGATCAATAGAGGGTTTTCAACAAGAGCAATTCACGAAGGTAGCGACACAAATAAATATGGTGCTTTAGCTACACCTATTTATCAAACATCAACATTTGTATTTGATTCAGCAGAACAAGGCGGAAAGAGATTTGCCCTTGAAGAAGAAGGATACATATATTCAAGACTGGGCAATCCAACTACAACAGTAATAGAAAAGAAATTAGCTAATCTTGAAGGAGCAGATGCAGCAGTTGCAACTTCATCAGGAATGGGAGCCATCTCATCTGTATTTTGGTCTCAATTAAAAGCGGGAGATCATGTTGTAGCGGCAAAGACACTATATGGATGTACATTTGCACTATTAAATCACGGACTTTCTAAATTTGGCATAGAAGTTGATTTTGTAGATACAAGAGATGTAAAAAATATTGAAAATGCCATGAGAGAAAACACTAAGATAGTATATATAGAAACGCCGGCAAACCCAAATATGTATTTAACAGACATAGAAGCGGCGGCAAAGGTGGCTCACTCTGTTGAAGGATGTATATTGGTAGTTGACAACACTTATTGTACTCCATATATCCAAAGACCAATTGAATTGGGAGCAGATGTAGTAGTTCACTCAGCAACTAAGTATTTAAATGGACATGGAGATGTAGTTGCAGGATTTGCAGTGGGTTCAAAAGAAATAATAGATGCTGTTAGACTTGTGGGTATAAAAGATTGTACAGGTTCGGTAATAGGACCTTTTGAAGCATATTTACTTGGCAGAGGAATGAAGACTTTGGCGGTTAGAGTGAAACAACACTGTGTAAATGCTGTTGAAGTTGCAAAATTCTTGGAATTACATCCGGCAGTTGAAAAAATTGCTTATCCGGGACTTGAATCATTCCCACAATACGAATTGGCTAAAAAACAAATGAGACTTCCAGGGGCTATGATATCTTTTGAAGTAAAAGGTGGCAAAGAAGCTGGAATAAAACTCATGAATAATGTTAAACTGTGTACACTTGCAGTAAGTCTTGGAGATTGTGAAACACTTATTCAACACCCAGCATCAATGACGCACTCTCCATACACACCGGAAGAAAGAAAAGCATCTGACATAGCAGAAGGTTTGGTTAGACTTTCAGTAGGTCTTGAAGATGCAGAAGATATAATTGCAGACCTTAAAGCGGCGTTGGACCAACTAGTATAATTTATTGCATAGGGAGGATTTATGAAAGTAGCAGTTTTTGCAGGAACAAAGGGAGATACAAGAGAAGGGGTGAAAATTTTAAACAAATTTGACATTTCTACAATTGAATATCCTTTTTCAAACACACCTGAAGAACAGACAAGAATGCAATATTTTTCAAGGGAAGAATTGAATAAAATGTTTGAAAAAAATGTTCAAGAGGCAAAAACTTTAGGCGCAGAGAAAATTTTTGTATATTGTAATTCGCTAAGTCTATCTGTGGATTATCAAGAAATTGGAGAACGCGAGAAGATAGAAATTATTACTCCGCTTGAAACTTACAAAAATTTAAAAGGAGTTAAAAATCTTGCTATTATAGCTGCTAATGGATTTTCAGCTTATTCTCTAGATAGATTAGTTGCAGAAAATAATGTCATAAATTCTTCAGTATGTATTGGCAATATGCCGTTTGTAGAAAAGATAGAAGCAGAGGACACGGATGTTTTAAATGTCTTGAATATACAAGGTTTTTTAAATTATATAGAGGGAATAACTGGAGAATATAAGATTGATACACTCTTGATAGGATGTACACATTTCTCAAAACTATCAAATGAGATAAAATCTATGACGAAATTAAATGTTGTTGATCCTACAGAAAATATGATAAAAGAGCTCATGAGTTAACTTGTGAGTTCTTTTAAAGAATGTAAGAGCTAAGAAAAAATGAGTGCTAAATTTATACCGTATGAACTATAAATTAGCAATTATAAACCTATACAAAATAAAGAAGTTTGTTCAATATAGTTAATAGGTATATATACAGGTGTTAAGAAGTATTTTTCACATAACTAACAGGGGGAAATTAAATGAAAAAAATGATGACCATGAATGGGAATACAGCTGCGGCATATGTTGCATACGCATTCTCTGAAGTTGCTCCTATCTATCCTATCACGCCATCAAGTGATATGTCAGAGTTAATAGATGCATGGGCTGCTAACGGAAAGGAAAACATTTTTGGGGAACAAGTTCAAGTTTCAGAACTTCAATCAGAAGGTGGAGCAGCTGGAGCAATGCACGGAGCATTATCAGCTGGAGCTTTAGCTACATCTTTTACATCATCACAAGGACTTTTGCTCATGATTCCAAATATGTACAAGATGAGTGGGGAACTTTTACCGGGAGTTCTACACGTTGCAGCTCGTGCTCTTTCAACACATGCGCTTTCAATTTTTGGAGACCATCAAGACGTAATGGCAGCAAGACAAACCGGATTTAATATTATAGCGTCTTCGTCAGTGCAAGAAATATTGGAATTAGGTGCAGTATCTCATCTTGTTTCAATAAAATCTCGCATACCTACTATGCACTTCTTTGATGGATTTAGAACTTCGCATGAAATTCAAAAAGTAGAAGCGGTAGATTATGAAGATTATAAAAAGCTGGTAGATTTTGAAGCTATAAATGAATTTAGACTAAAGTCTATGAATCCAAACAGACCATACACAAAAGGTACAGCTCAAAACTCAGATGTATATTTCCAAGCAGCTGAGAGTACAAACCAAATGTATGAAGATGTAGTAGAGACAATAGTTTACTATATGGATAAGATGGGCGAAATAACAGGTAGAAAATATAGACCATTTGATTACTACGGAGCAGAAGATGCCGAAAGAGTTATCATAGCAATGGGTTCTGTAAATGAAACTATAGAAGAAACTGTAGATTACTTAAATAAAAACGGAGAAAAAGTAGGTCTTATAAAAGTTAGATTGTATAGACCATTCTCTAAAAAATATCTTTTAGACGTAGTTCCAAAGACAGTTAAGAAGATAGCAGTTCTAGATAGAACTAAGGAAAAGGGAGCTCCTTATGAGCCGCTACATCTTGATGTACTAAGTGCATTTGTCGGAGAAAAAATGCGCCAATCATAGTTGGGGGAAGATATGGATTAGCTTCTAAAAACACAACACCTTCACATATAAAGAGTGTGTATGACAACTTGGCAGAAGAAAAACCAAAGGACAAGTTCACAATTTCAATAAACGATGACATTACACATACATCTCTTGAAGTTAAAGAAGAAATTCAAACAGAACCTGAAGATATAATTAAGTGTAAATTCTGGGGATTTGGATCAGATGGTACAGTTGGCGCAAATAAATCAGCTATAAAGATAATAGGTGATGAAACAGAAATGTATGCACAAGCATATTTTGCATACGACTCTAAAAAATCAGGTGGGGTTACAATTTCTCACTTGAGATTTGGAAACAAACCAATACGCTCAACATACTTAATTACAAAACCTGACTTTATATCTTGCTCAAAACAATCTTATGTATACAACTATGATTTGTTAGAAGGAATCAAAGACGGTGGAAAATTCTTACTAAATACACTTTGGACAGAAGAAGAGTTAAAACAAAACTTACCTCTTCAAATGAAGAAGACTTTAGTTGAAAAGAAAGTTGAATTCTACACTATAAATGCAACAGGAATAGCTGAAGAAATAGGACTTGGTTCAAGAACTAATATGATTATGCAATCAGCATTTTTCAAATTAGCAGAAGTATTGCCAATCGAAGAAGCTGTAGCTAAATTAAAAGAATCAATAAAGAAAACTTACGGCAAAAAAGGCGACAAGATAGTTCAAATGAACTATGCTGCAGTTGACGCTGGTATAGAAAAATTACAAAAGATTGAACTTGATGCTTCTTGGTTAGAAGGCGAAGACACACTTGCAGAAAAAGACTTGCCGGAATATGTAAAGACAATCTTAAATCCACTAAATGCTCAAAAGGGAGACGAAACTCCGGTGTCAGCATTCGTTGGAGTTGAAGAAGGTATAATGCCTACAGGAACTGCAAGATATGAAAAGAGAGCAGTTGCAGTTAATGTACCTCATTGGCACATAGAAAACTGTATACAATGTAACCAATGTTCTTTCGTTTGTCCTCACGCAGTAATCAGACCATTCTTATTAAACAAAGAAGAAGTTGAATCTAAACCGGAAGCTTTTGAAACTCTTGAAGCAAAAGGTAGAGGGCTTGAAGATTTACAATATAGAATTCAAGTTTCAGTGCTTGACTGTACAGGATGTGGAAACTGTGCCGACACATGTCCGGCAAAAGAAAAAGCTCTTACAATGGAACCATTGGAAGCAGAACTTTCACAAGCAGGCAATTGGGAATACGCAATGAAAGTTGAACCTAAAGAAGATGTTATGGAAGATAACACAGTAAAAGGTTCACAATTCAAACAACCACTTCTTGAATTCCACGGAGCTTGTGCGGGTTGTGGAGAAACACCATATGCAACTCTTGTAACTCAACTATTTGGAGATAGAATGCTTATAGCAAATGCATCAGGTTGTTCATCAATTTGGGGAGGTTCATATCCATCAGCAGGATACTGTGCAAATAAACATGGACATGGACCAGCTTGGGCATCATCACTATTCGAAGACAATGCAGAATATGGATATGGTATGGCGCTTGCAGTTAAGAAGCTTAGAAATACTATAAAATTCCATATGGAACAATACATGGAAGCAAACGGAAAAGAAGAAATCTTCACAGAGTGGATTGAAAATATGAAAGACCCTAAAGTAACTCGTGAATTAGAATCTAAAATCGTAGAGCTTACTAAGGATTCAGACGATGAAAATCTAAAAGAAATATATAAACTTAAAGACTACATTGTAAAACAATCAATTTGGAGCTTTGGTGGAGACGGTTGGGCTTATGATATTGGATACGGCGGACTTGATCACACAATGGCAAGTGGAGAAGACTTTAACATCTTGGTATTCGATACAGAAGTTTATTCAAATACAGGTGGTCAATCTTCAAAATCAACACCAAGAGCTGCAGTGGCAAAATTTGCAGCAGGTGGAAAGAGAGTTAGAAAGAAAGATCTTGGCGCAATGCTTATGACTTATGGTTATGTATATGTTGCACAAGTTGCAATGGGTTCAAATATGAATCAATTGATGAAAGCTTTAAAAGAAGCAGAAAGCTATGATGGACCATCAATAGTAATTTGCTACGCACCATGTATAAACCATGGGCTACTAAATGGAATGGGCAAGAGTATAGCGCAAGAAAAACGCGCCGTAGAAGCAGGATATTGGCACTTATATAGATACAATCCTCAATTGATAGTAGAAGGAAAGAATCCATTCACATTGGACTCTAAAGAACCGACAGCATCATTCCAAGAATTTTTAGATTCAGAAGTTAGATACACTTCATTGAAGAAGACATTCCCTGAAGTTGCAGAACAATTGTATCAAATGGCAGAAGAAGACTCTAAATTTAGATATGCTAAATATAAAAAGTTGGCAGAAAATTAAATAATAAAATGAAACAAGCTGAACACAATTTAAGTGTTCAGCTTGTCTATTATTTCCAGGAAAATTTATAATAACCGGAAGCCTTTTTAAAATTGACTTTAAAAAAATATTTTGCATCAGTTAGCATATATTGGCTGTGCGAAGGATTTAAACTATTTAAAGTAAATAAAACATTCTTCTTCGAATCTAAAATTTCCACACAAACTTCACCTCTTGAAAGATTATTTTCTAAATAAAAATCATATATTTTGTCTTGTTCAAATTTTA
>NZ_JH165061.1:478510-489473 GCF_000227315.1 Peptoniphilus indolicus ATCC 29427
AATAGTATTAAAACACGCCTTGTAAAACCGGTACAAAATTTAAATTTAGCATAGTGATTGTCATTTGAAAGACTAAATTTTTCATAAAAGAGTAGAGCAACCTTAGTAGATAAAGAGACAATACCATTATTGTAAAGCACATATAAAATTATCGTTACAGAAAATAAAATTAAGAAGGAAAATACCATAGCTAACTCCTATTGAGTACAAAGTTCAAAATATTTTGCTAGTTATTTGATTGTAAAAATCTAACTAAATTTTTTACGTTAGTAGACGGACTTACGTGGAATCTGTGGATTTCAAGCAAGGTTTCAGGATTATCAGGGTCTAGTTTGCTGAGTTTTGTAGCAAACTTATTTGCGCCGACAAAACCATATTTTAATCCCGCATCAACAACCGCTTTTTTGGCAATTTCATTTACCATTGCACCTGGATATGCAATTGCATTTGGAAAAGTTGAAGACATATTGTAAACTACGTCATTGTTCCAAACCAGATCATTTTTTATTTTTGCGTAAAATTCCGCGTCAGTTTCCCCTTCGAGTTTAGAAGAGAGAAAAGTCTTGCCCTTGTTTGCACCATCCAAAAAAGTTCCATCTAAACTATAAGTGTGACTGCCAAAGGCAAATACACCCGATTCAGCCATTTCTATAATTTGCGGGCGAGTTAGAAAATCAGGTCTTTCGAGCTGAGAGCCTACCATGAAGAGAGAAGCTTTAGCACCATATTTTTTTAGTATCGGATATGCATTTTCATAGTTATTTCTGTAACCATCATCAAAAGTTATAAATATAGGATTTTTTGGAAGTTTCATCTCTCCACTCACAAGCTTGTCTAAATCATATAGAGTTAGGAAAGTAAAATCAGCTTCCTTCAAAGCTTTTATAGTTTCTTCAAACTTGGCATTTGAAATCACATATTCACTATTAGTTGGATTTTCATCACTTATTCCATGGTAAGTTATCACTGGCAGAGTTCCCTTGCCCACAGTCCTAATTCGAAACCAATATATAAGTCCGAAACCAAGCACGATGAGAATTAAAAATATATACTTTTTCATAAAGTCCTCCGATTAAAATAATGTGTTGTAAACATTTTAACATAAACCTAAGAAACAATCTTCTATGGTATAATTCAAAAGAGGAGTGAATTATGAAAAAAATACTTACAGGAACTATAATAGATTCAAAATTTCCAAACAAGTCAACAGTTGTGGGAGAAAATTTTGAACTTAAAATAAAGGGCGGAATAAAAGGACAAGTTGTAGAAATTAAAAAAGCAGGACACAGAAAAGGGAAACTGATAAATGTATTAAAATCGGCACCGATTGAAACAGAAAATAATTGTGAACATTTAGAAGTGTGCGGAGGATGTACATACCAAAGATTTTCGTATGAAAATGAAATAGAATACAAGAGAGAATTATTAAATAAATTATATAGAGACGAGGGATTTGACTTTGATATAGAAATGGTCGCTTCGCCCGTTTATAAAGACTACAGAAATAAAATGGAGTACACATTTTCAGATGAGTACAAGGACGGTCCATTAGCGCTTGGGCTACACATGAAAAATAGATTTTATGAAGTTGTAAACACAACAGATTGCAACATAGTAAGTCAGGATTTCAACACAATAAGAGCTTTTACAAGAGATTATTTTGACGGAGTTTTAAAACCATACCACAAGATGAGACATGTTGGAAATTTAAGACACCTTTTGATTAGAAAATCTATTCTTGGAGAAATATTGGTAAATTTAGTAACAACAAGCGAAGAATTTGATTACACGACATATTTTGAAGAACTTTTAAAATTAGAACTAGATGGAAAAATAGTCGGAATTATACACACTAAGAATGATGCGCTATCCGATGCAATTGTTCCGGAAGTTGTTGAAGTTTATTACGGAAGAGACTATCTAAACGAAGAAGTTTTAGGATTGAAATTTAAAGTTGGTTTGTATTCATTCTTCCAAACAAACACAAAATCTGCCGAGGTGTTGTATAGCTTGGCGAGAGATATGCTTGGAAATATGGGAGACAAAGTGTTGCTAGATCTATATTGTGGAACGGGAACTATAACTCAAATAATGGGACAGGGAACAAAAGAGGCCCTTGGCATAGAGATAGTTGAAGAAGCTGTAGAAGCTGCAAGAGAAAATGCCAAACTAAATGGCATGACAAATATAAAATTCATAGCAGACGACGTTTTAAATGCAGTAAAAGATTTGGAATATGTGCCGGATGTAATAGTGCTTGATCCACCAAGAGAGGGAATAAATCCAAAGGCAATAGATAAAATAATAGACTTTTCACCAGAGAAGTTTTTATATATTTCATGTAATCCGGTGACACAGGCGAGAGATTTAAAAAAATTTGTAGAACGTGGATATGAAATAGTTCAAATTAAGGCTCTTGACCAGTTCCCAAGAACTTCTCATGTGGAGACGGTAGCGTTATTGTCCAAACTTGATGTCGATAAGCATATAGATGTTGAAATTAAGCTGGATGAGCTTGATTTGACAAGTGCTGAAAGCAAGGCTACTTATGCACAAATCAAAGAATATATATTAGAAAAATTCAATTTAAAGGTTTCGACACTCTATATTGCTCAGATTAAAAGGAAATGTGGTATTGAATTAAGGGAGCACTATAATAAGTCAAAAAAAGATAAACAAGTTATTCCACAATGCACACCGGAAAAAGAGGAAGCTATCATGGATGCTTTAAGGCATTTTAAAATGATTTAATAGAAATGGAGGGTATTTATGAGTTGGATAATAAAAATAATCTTATTTCCAATTAGCTTGGTATTAAGTATCCTCACAGCATTTCTGACATTTCTACTTGGTATCGGAACAGCCCTACTGTATTTGCTGATGATTTTTTGCATATTTGGAGCAATTGCATCTTTTCTGCAAAAAGAAGTTACCATCGGAATCGAAGCATTGATTATTGGATTCTTAGTTAGTCCATACGGAATACCGATGGTTGGAGCAACAGTTATAGCTTTTTTACAAGGTATCAATGAAGCGATAAAATCAATCTAAAAAATTTCATAAAAATGGTTGCCAAAGGCGATAGAAGAAAAAACTATCGTCTTTTTCTTTGCAAATTTTTAAGGAGGGAGGTGATCTTGCATGGACTTTGACTATTTCTATAACAGAGAAGCGGAAAGATTTAACTTTCTGAAAGTACCTGAAATATTGGTAGATGGAGAAGAATTTAAGGGACTATCTGCTGAAGCCATTATCCTATACTCCATGCTTTTGAAACGCACAGGAATGTCCTTTAAGAATAACTGGGTGGACAAGGAAGGCAGAGTATTTATCTATTTTACTGTTGAAGAAATTATGAGAAGAAGAAATATCTCAAAGCCTACTGCCATAAAAACATTGGACGAGTTAGACAGCAAAAAAGGAATAGGACTGATTGAAAGAGTAAGGCTTGGACTTGGTAAGCCGAATGTCATTTATGTCAAAGACTTTATGAGCATAATAGCGGTAAAAGAAAATGACTTTCAGAAGTCAAAAAACTTAACTTCAGAAGTAAGAGATTTTAACCTCAGAAGTAAAGAAAATGAACTTCAGGAAGTTCAAAATGTTGACTCTAACTATATAGAGAATAATAAGAGTAAGTATAGTAAGAGAGAATATAGTTTTGGGAAAAGCGGACTTGGAACATTTCAAAATGTCTTTTTAAAGGACGAAGACATAGGAGAATTACAAATAAAAATGGCAGGAGAGCTTGATAACTACATTGAAAGACTATCAACCTATCTTCAAAGTACCGGAAAGACATATAAAGACCATAAAGCAACAATCCTTTCTTGGTTTTATAAAGATCAGGGAAGTAAGAAAAAATCCAATATCCCTACATGGGAGGAATATAACAAGGGAGTACATTTATGATTAAAGAATTAGAGAAAGTGATGATAGAAGATGTGGAGTACAGCTTCAATCCTGAAAAAGAATACATTAAAGACGGACACGCCTACTGTAAAGTGTGTCATGAAAGAAAAGATGGAAAAGCATTAGAATTTTTCGGAAAACAGATGATATTTAAGACAGCTTGTAAATGCGATAGAGATAGAGAAACAAAAGAAAAAGAAAGACAAAAGCAGCTTGAAATCGAGAGATTAAAAAGTATCTGCTTCACATCCATGATTCAATGGGCATATACCTTTGAAAACTATCATGGAAAAGAAAATCAGAGCCTTATTATCGCAAAGAATTTTGTAAAAGATTATGAACTGATGAAAAAAGAAAACATCGGACTTTTGTTTTATGGTTCGGTGGGTAGCGGAAAGACCTATCTTGCCTGCTCTATTGCCAATGCACTGATTGAACAATATCAGATAAGCGTTAAGATTAGAAACTTTTCACAGATAATCAACGAACTGCAAAAAGGCGGATTTGACCTTGATAAAAACGCATATATCGAATCCCTTGTAAACACTTCCGTTCTCATCTTAGATGATTTAGGAATTGAAAGAGATACAAGCTATGCCAAAGAGCAGGTATATAACATTGTGAATAACAGGTATTTAAAGCATAAGCCAACAATCTTTACCACAAATTTTTCATACAGCCAAATTGAAAACTGTACGGATAGTGTGGAATATCAGAGGATTTACTCAAGGATTATTGAGATGTGTATTCCTGTGATGGTACTTGGAGAAGATTACAGAAAAGTTATTCAGGAAGAAAAATTAAAGAGGAATAAAGAAAGATTACTGACTGGAGGTGAGAGAACTTGATCAATGAAGAAATTGCAAGAAAAACGCTGAATATGGAGGTTAAAGCCGGAAAAGTAACAGCAAAACTTCTTTTGACTTTACTCAAGAAACTAATGAAAGAGGCTGAGAAACTCGGAGGACTGGAAAAGCTCGTTAGTAGCAAAGGAAATGAAGTGAAGCTCAAAGATATGGTTAAAAAGGGACAGCTTGAAGAGATACCAGTAGAAGAAACAGAATTGAAGGAACTGAAAAAAGAACTGAACAGATATGGAGTTAAGTTTTCGGTAATGAAAGACAAAGAATCAGGTAAATACTCAGTGTTCTTTCAAGCGAAAGATATGAAAGTGATGGATAAAGCCTTTAAACACGCTCTTTCAGAATCGGAAAAGAAAACGGAAAGGAAAGAGTCCATTCACAAAAATATTGAGAAGTTCAAGGAGATGGCAAAGAATACTATTTCTAAAGATAAAGTCAAGAATAAACAAAAGGAGCAGAGCCTATGATAGATAAGATACTAAAAGACATCAAAGGCTTATTTAAGGTGCAAGATAAGGCAAAGTTTCTAAAGCAGAATATTCCCTATCTTGCATTTTTCTATGTTGGCAATATCTTTTCTCACCATGTAAGAGCCTATACTGGTGGCGATGTGATAGACAAAATCTTTCAAGGAATATTAGAGCTTAATACCATGAGCTTTATTCCGAGTATTCATCCAACTGATATTTTAATGGGCGTAGGAGTAGCAGTTTTAATTAAATTTATAGTCTATACCAAAGGGAAAAATGCTAAAAAGTTCAGACAGGGGAAAGAGTATGGATCAGCACGATGGGGAACGAGAAAAGATATAGAGCCTTATGTTGATGAAAAGTTCCAAAATAACATCTTACTTACCCAAACTGAGCGATTAACCATGAATGGCAGACCGGCAAATCCTAAATATGCTCGTAACAAAAATGTGCTTGTAATCGGTGGATCAGGAAGTGGAAAAACGAGATTTTATGTAAAACCGAATCTTATGCAGATGCACTCGTCATATTGCGTAACAGATCCTAAAGGAACGATAGTCATTGAGTGTGGCAAGATGCTTGAAGATAATGGCTATGAGATAAAAATTTTAAATACCATCAACTTCAAAAAGAGCATGAAGTATAATCCATTCGCCTACCTTAGAAGTGAAAAAGATATACTCAAATTAGTGCAGACAATTATTGCAAACACAAAGGGAGAGGGTGAAAAAGCAGGTGAGGACTTTTGGGTGAAAGCCGAAAAACTCTACTATACAGCTCTTATTGGATATATCTTCTATGAAGCTCCAAGAGAAGAAAAGAACTTTGCAACACTACTGGATATGATAGACGCTTCAGAAGTCAGGGAAGATGATGAAACATATATGAATCCCATTGATAGACTATTTGAAGCATTGGAAAAGAAAGAGCCTACGCACTTTGCGGTAAAGCAATATAAAAAGTACAAACTTGCTGCTGGAAAAACGGCGAAGTCTATTCTTATTTCATGTGGTGCAAGGCTTGCTCCTTTTGATATTCAAGAGCTTAGGGACTTGATGAAAGAAGATGAACTTGAGCTTGATACACTCGGAGATAGAAAGACAGCACTTTTTGTTATTATCTCTGATACAGATGATACTTTTAACTTTGTGGTGTCTATTATGTACTCGCAGTTATTTAACCTACTTTGCGATAAGGCAGATGATGAATACGGGGGAAGATTACCTGTTCATGTAAGGTGCTTGCTTGACGAGTTTGCCAACATCGGCTTAATTCCAAAATTCGAGAAATTGATTGCAACAATCCGAAGCAGAGAGATTTCAGCAAGTATTATCTTGCAGGCACAATCTCAGCTAAAGGCAATCTACAAGGATAATGCAGATACCATTGTAGGCAACTGCGATAGCACTTTGTTTCTTGGTGGAAAGGAAAAGACCACACTAAAGGAGCTATCTGAAACACTTGGTAAAGAAACCATAGATCTATATAACACATCGGAAACACGATCCAATGCCAATAGCTATGGACTGAATTACCAAAAGACAGGAAAAGAGCTGATGAGTCAAGATGAGATAACGGTTATGGATGGCAGTAAATGTATTTTTCAGCTTCGAGGTGTAAGACCGTTTTTATCAGATAAATTTGATATTACAAAGCATAAGAATTACAAGTTACTTGAAGATTTTGATAAGAAAAATGCCTTTGATATTGAGGAATATATCAAGCGAAAAGGGAAAGCAAAATTAAATAGAGAAACGGTTATTACAAGAGTGCAGTAAGTCTAAAGAACATAGATTTACTGCTTTTTTTATTGCAAGGAGAAGATATGATAAGGATAAGAAGTCCCACTAAGGAAAACTAAATAGCAAGAGTATTAGCGATTGGAAAAGAAAAACTCCGATCGCTTTTTTTATTGAAAAGAAAAGGAGAAATTTTTAATGAAGCAAGAAATGATTAACATCAATGCCAATTTATTGGCAGAACCAACTTTTTCGAGTTTTGACAAAGAGGGAGAAGCTGTTGAGGTTGCAAACTTCACACTTGTAAAAAAGTATGGAAAAGGTAAGGAATATATCAATTGTGCAGCCTATGGTGAAAAGTCAGAAACAGCAAAAGCCTTTGAAAAGGGCGATTTGATTCATATCTTTGGTTACTTTAAGAAGCGTGAAAAAGACGGAAAGACTTACAAAAACTTTGTTGTGAAGTCATACAATAAAATTGAAAAGAAAGAAGAAAACGAGGAGGAATAAATTATGGAATTTTTTACACAGGCAGTAAATGTATTAAAGATTTTAGTTATGGCAGTAGGTGCAGGACTTGGAGCATGGGGCGTTATTAACCTGATGGAAGGATATGGGAATGACAATCCCGGTGCAAAATCTCAGGGTATTAAGCAGCTTATGGCAGGAGGCGGTATTGTCCTTATCGGATTAAAGCTCATTCCACTTCTTGCCAATGTACTCAAGTAAGAAGAAAAGGAGAGCTTAGATGTTTGGAATATTCGACAAGATAGAAGAATTTTTTAAGGAACTTCTACTGGGCGGTATCCAAGCAAACTTAGAGACCATGTTTCTTGACATCAACGATAAAGTTGGTGCAGTTGCAACAGATGTAGGAAAAACTCCCATGGGGTGGAACGGAGATGTATTTGCCTTTATCAAAAGCATTAACGATTCCGTCATTATTCCCATAGCGGGACTAATCATCACAGCAGTCCTTTGTATTGAGCTTATCAATATGGTAATGCAAAAGAACAATATGCATGATACGGACACCTTTGAATTTTTTAAGTACATCATTAAGATGTGGATTGCTGTATGGTTAGTATCTCATGCTTTTGAATTTTCAATGGCAGTCTTTGATGTGGCACAACATATGGTAAATAAGGCGGCAGGGGTGATAAATACCTCTGCCACCGTTTCCGGAGATCAGATAGTGGCAATGATGGATACCTTAAAAGAAAAGGGGCTTGGAGAGCTTGTCATGATTCTCTTTGAAACCTCACTCATAAAGGTTGCCATAGAGGTAATTTCCATTGTAATCATGCTTGTGGTTTACGGAAGAATGTTTGAGATTTATGTTTACTCATCGGTTTCAGCCATTCCATTTGCCACAATGGGAAACAAAGAGTGGGGACAAATTGGAACAAACTATATCAAAGGACTATTTGCACTTGGGCTACAAGGACTCTTTTTAATGGTTTGTCTTGGAATATACGCAGTATTAGTTAAGACAATAAAGATAACAGATATACACACAAGTACCATGACGATACTTGGATATGCGGTTTTGCTGGGGTTAATGATGCTAAAGAGCGGAACTCTGGCCAAAAGCGTATTAAATGCACACTAACAGAAAGGAAGGATAGGATGATCAAAAGAAAAACAGTATTTACAGCAGTAGTAATCGGAGCAGGTGTTATAGCGGTGATTGATAGAATCAAACTTTTTAGCAAGATTAATGACTTGGAAGAAAGAACAAAAGACATCGGTCGCTGCCATAATGACTTTTGTATTTTGCAGGAAAGATATAACAAAAATACAGATAAACAGATAGAAAGCATTCAGGAAGAAATCGGCTCTGTTTATGAACACATGGCAGAGCTTTCAAAGGAAAAAGAAGATGGGAGGTAAGTTATGGCGTATGTACCAATCCCAAAAGACCTAAAGAAGGTAAAAACAAAGGTAGCTTTTAACTTAACAAAAAGGCAGATGATAGGTTTCACACTCGCAGGACTGGTAGGACTACCAGTCTATTTATTTATGCGAAAGATCGTTCCAAATGATATAGCCGTCATATTTCTCATTTTGTCCACACTCCCTATATTTTTCATCACTCTTTTTGAAAAGGACGGACTGACATTTGAGAAATATTTTAAATATATTTACCTTCATAAGTTTTATCAGCCACAAAAAAGAGTGAGAAAGGAGGTTTACCTTGAAAGACAAAAGAAAGATTCAGCAGGTAAAGTTAGAACAAAACAAAAAGATGTTAAGAAGTCAAAGACAGGACTTAAAGCAAAACAAGGGAAAATCTAAAAAAGATAAAGGCGGGCTACTTGACCTTATTTTTAGAAAAGAACCAAAAAGATATACTGTCGAAGATACCATTCCCTATCTTAGACTCTTAAAAAGCGGGATATGTCAGCTTGATGAAAAGCACTTCAGTAAAAGCATAGCCTTTCAGGACATCAACTATCAGCTTGCCTTAGATGAGGATAGGGATTTGATTTTTAATCAGTTTGCAAATTTCTTAAATTCCTTTGATCCAAGTGTCAGCATAGAATTTTCCTACATCAATCAGCTTGGACGAAACGAAGAAATGAAATCGGCAATTCAGATACCGGATAAAGGGGATGGATTTGACGGTATACGACTTGAGTTTAGAGAGATGCTAAAAAGTCAGATTGTAAAGGGAAATAACGGACTGAAAAAATCAAAGTATATAACCTTTACAGTGGAAGCTGATAATTTAGAACAGGCTACATCAAAACTTGAAAGACTGGAGATAGATATATTATCTAATCTAAAAAGCATGGGAGTGAGAGCTGAAAGTCTTACAGGAGAAGAAAGATTAAAGATACTTCACGATATATTAAATCCCAATAAGACCTTTGAATTTTCATACAAGGACTTAAAGAAAAAAGAAAGCACAAAGACATATATTGCTCCTGATGAATTTAACTTTACTCCGTCAAGGTATTTTAAGTTTGGGAAGTTTATCGGTGCAGTCAGCCATTTTCAAATTCTTGCCAGCGAGCTTTCAGACCGTATGCTTGCCGAGTTTTTGGATATTGATGATAACATCAATATTTCATTTCATATTAAGGCAATCGACCAATCGGAAGCTATTAAAATGGTAAAGAGAAAAAATACCGATATTGACAAGATGAAAATTGAGGAAAATAAGAAAGCGGTAAGAAGCGGTTATGATATGGACATTCTTCCATCGGACTTAATCACCTATGGAGAAGATGTAAAAAGCCTCCTAAAGGACTTACAGACAAGAGATGAGCGAATGTTTGTGGTAAGTATCGTCTTTATGAACTTTGCAAAAACGGTGCAAAAGCTTGATAACACAATCTCTCAGATAAGTTCCATTTCAAATAAGCATAACTGTAAGCTGAAAAGACTTGACCATGCGCAAGAACAAGGACTTATCAGCGTGCTACCTCTTGGCGTAAACAAGATTGAGATAGATAGAGGACTAACCTCATCATCTACGGCAGTTTTTATGCCCTTTACCACAGAGGAGCTTTTTATCAATTCAAGTAACAGTCTTTATTACGGACTAAATGCCTTAAGCCATAACCTGATTATGGCAGATAGGAAAAAACTCAAAAATCCAAACGGTCTAATCCTCGGAACTCCTGGAAGTGGTAAATCCTTTAGTGCTAAAAGAGAAATGGCAAATGCAATTTTAGTAACGGACGATGATGTGATTATCTGCGATCCAGAAGGGGAGTATGGAAACCTTGTAAGACAGTTTAAGGGAGAAGTGATAAAGGTCAGCAGTAAGTCAAAAGACTACTTAAATCCCCTTGATATAAATATGAATTACGGAGATGGAGATGCACCTCTTAAAGACAAGGCAAATTTCATTATGTCCATGCTTGAACTTGTAGTTGGAGGAAGCGGACTTACAGCAGAAGAAAAGTCGGTTATAGATAGGTGCCTTCCTAAAATCTATGAAAAGTATTTTGAAAATCCGACTCCTGAC
>NZ_JH165061.1:489523-512748 GCF_000227315.1 Peptoniphilus indolicus ATCC 29427
TGATGAGTAAGGAAATTGAAAAT
This sequence comes from Peptoniphilus indolicus ATCC 29427, assembly GCF_000227315.1. Lineage (GTDB taxonomy): Bacteria > Bacillota > Clostridia > Tissierellales > Peptoniphilaceae > Peptoniphilus > Peptoniphilus indolicus. The sequence goes on from NZ_JH165061.1 coordinate 489,547, forward strand.
ATCTTTGATAATACGGACTTTGTGCTAATGCTTAATCAGGCTTCAGGCGATAGAGAAATTTTAGCAAGGAAACTTAAAATCTCACAGCCACAGCTAAAATATGTAACCAATTCCAATGCAGGAGAAGGACTTTTGTTTTTTGGAAATACTATTGTTCCTTTCCTTGATAAGTTCCCGAAAGACACAATCCTTTATCAGAAGATGACAACTAAGCCTGAAGAAGTGAGGTAGGCTTATGGGACAGAAACTGAAAAGGGACTTTAAGGAAAGGCAAAGAGCAAGGATAGAAAAGGAAACACTTAAAAGTAATAGCAGCATAGAGCCTGAAGAAAATAAACTAAAGCATAATGATGATTACAGAGGGAAAATTGTCCATGACAAAGACAGATTTCAAGATAAGGTTCATGAAAAGGTCAGTAAGAGAAGTGCAGAAACTGAATTAAACGGAAAAACTTCTAAAAGAAATGCAAGGTATAGAGCTTCCGATAAGGATAGCGTAGCTTCTGTAGCTGAAACAGAAGGTGTAAGTCAAAAAGAAATTGGAAAAGCAGATTATATTACTGAGGTTAAGGATGGAAAAATCTATGATCCTTTAGGAAAAGACCTTGATAATGACGGAATCATAGATAGATATGACAATGACTTTAGGGACAGCGACTATTTTGAGTCAACCTATGATGTAGAGGACAACCTTCATCGTAAAGCAGAAGATACAAAAGGCTTTTCAAAAAGCCAAAAGGCTCAAAAGAAAAAATATAAGAGAAAAAACTATTCCGATAAGCTCTATACCAGAAAAAAGGACAAAGAATCCAAAGAGGAAAAGGCTGACAATAAAAAAAGCGGAAAAGAAGCCATTCTTGATAGAGAAAAGAAAAACAGGCTTTCTAAAGAACAGGAAAGAACTTTTAGGGATAAGGCTTCTAAAGTGTCCGCTTTATCAGGACTTGCTAAAGGAAGTGAAACCGTAAGAGATTATTTATCTCATGGAAGTGATGAAAATCAAGGGGTAGAGGCAGGAGAAAAAACAGCCGACACAAGCTCAAAACTCATTCATGGCATTAAGAACTATTCAGATAAGAAAAGAGCAAAAAAAGGATATGACCTTACGAATAAGGACTATAAAATCAGAAAGCGAAAATCCAAACTTGAATTTCGAGATGCCAAAGAGGAGCTAAAAAAGACACAGGAGTATCAAAAAGCAAATAACTTTAAGCGATTTCAAAAGCGAAAGCAGATGAAAGATTCCATTAAAAGGCAGAATAAGTCAAGGCTTAGAGATCGCATTAAGGAGGGGCTTATAGGAAGTCTTAAAAGTTCAAAGGAAGTTATATTAAGAAAAGCGAAGGGACTTATGATTATTTTCATAGGTCTTATTATTTTGGGAACTTTCTTTATCAACTTTGCAGGAACGGGAATGACAGGCTTTATGAACTCCACAAGTTCTGTTCTTACAACAAGCTATTTGTCAAAGCCAAATGTCCTAAATGAAATCAATCAGAACTTTTCCGCTATGGAAAGTGAGCTTCAAAACGAGGTTGATCATGTCAAAGAGAATTATCCCGGATATGACGAGTACATCCTAAATAACACAGAGTACATCGGTCATAATGTCCATGAGCTTTTATCCTACATTACATCAAGGTGCGGAGAAGTAAAGAATGTATCGGAAGTAAGCTCCGTATTAAATGAGCTTTTTAAGTCCATGTATGACCTTGAGTATAAGGAAGAAGTAGAAATCAGATACAGGACAGTTACAGAAACCTATACCGATGAAGATGGAAATGAATATACCGAAAGCCATGAAGAACCTTACGAGTACAAGAAACTCATTGTAACCCTTCATAAAAGGGAAATGGACAGTATCATCAGAGAAGTCTTTGCGAACTATCCTGACAATCTAAAACACTATGAAGCCTTATTCCTTGCTCAAGGCAATATGGGAGAAGCCTTTGGCAATAGCGATCTGATTGCTTCCAATGGAGGTATCGGAGGTGGAAAAGAGTATGAGGCTTCTACGGAAGTTCAAAAGAAGATTGTAAATGCTGCATACATTACGCCATCTCCGGGTGCAGGCTGGTGTGCTATGTGGGTGTCGCAGGTCTATCAAAATGCAGGACTTGGATATATCGGAGGAAATGCTTGTGATATGTACCGAAACTACACCTTTACATCAGATAAATCAAAACTCAAGGTAGGAATGCTTGTTGCAGTTGAAAGTAGTAGTAGCGGAAGTACAGCAGGACTTACCTATGGTCATGTGGGAATTTATATAGGCGATGGCAAGGTAATAGATAATATCGGGCGAATCAGAGTAACTACCTTAGATGATTGGATAGCAACTTTCTGCAAGCACCATCCCGTAGGTTTCGGCTTTCCGCCAAATGTAAACAGATAAGGAGGACACAATTTGAAAAAAGAACTTACAGCAGTAAAAAACAGAATAAAGAAATTAAAAGATAAAAAGGCTCTAATTGATGAAGAATTGGAGCCTTTGTTCATTCGTGAGGAAGAACTTGAAAACGAAGAAATTATTGCCATTTGCAGAAAGAACAACATTACAATCAGTGATTTAATGGCAAAAGTAAACAGAGAAAAAGCAGAAGTGAAAAAGGAGAAGACAAATGAAAACCAGTTTGAAAAATAAAAGAATTACAGCTATTGTTGTAGCTTTTACCCTCTTAATGGGTGGAGTTTTAGGGGTGTTAAAAGTTGGTGCAAAGACAGTATTTGCGTCAAATGAACCGCCTGAAAAATATGAAACATATTATGAACTGAAATTCGAGGATCATACTTCAGATGACACCTTTAGAGGATTTTATTATGTCGGAAAAGAAAATAAAGAAGGTCAGCCATTGAACTTTAAATTTTCCTTATCAAAATCCTTTGAAGAAAAGGGAGGTGTAGTTGTCGATAAGTATAATGAAACCTTTACCAATGAGAATATGGACAAAGAAAATCAGTTAGATGATCTAAGATACATGACAAAGAAAACTTATCCATATTATCGAATTCACAATGTAGGGACAGGTGCTTTTACAAGTATCGTTTCTCCAAGAGATAAAGATAATTACTATATTGGAGATATTACAGAAAATGCAGAAGAACGAACTGTAAAAGGAAAGAAAGCAAATGTCATTGTCTATACCTGCCCTGTTCTACAGTTAAATAGAAATATTGAGAAAGTAACGGTTGATTATGAGGGAGAGCTTAAAGAGGAAACAAAGAACGCTATTATTGGCAGAGTAAAGGAAGCAAATCCCAATATCAACAATGTAAAAGAAATCAAGATTGTTAAAGACAAGCTGATTATTGAAACATGGAACAGATTTCATACCGGTGTCCCATACCTTGAATTACCTTTAGAGGATTTATATAAGAGAGTAGCGAATGCGTCAACTCAAACAGACAATAAGGATACAAAGGATCAGGAAAGTCAGACAAAAAGTGAAGTAAAGGTCAAATATCAATATCAGGATGGAAAGGTATATAAGGAGTATTCAGCTTCCTTTGACAAAAATCAGGTGATTGACGCTTCTGATCTTGAAATGCTTCCTGATAACATGAGCTTTAATGACGATTTTGTAAACTACACAGTAAAAGGTGATGGAAGCGATAGTATTATCCGAATTGTAAAAAAGTTAGAAAGTAATGCTCAGACGCAGACAGAAAAGCCAAAAACAGAAGATAAGGGAACTCAAACAGAGCTTAGCAAAGATGATATTTCAAAAATGGAAAAGGAATCTAAGGAACTTCAGGAAAAACTTGACAAGCTAAATCAGGAGATTAAGGACAAGGATAAATTAAGCGATAAGCAAAAGGAGAAAATCAAAGACCTTGAGGAAAAAATAGATAAGCTGAAGGAAAAACTTGAAAAGGGCAAAGACGATAAGGATTTATCGGCGGATATGAAAAAGGAGATTGAGAAGCTAACTGAGAAAATTAAGGAGCTTGAGAAAAAGACGAATGAGGTTGGCAAAGCTCCTGTTACGCATAATCCTACTGTAACCACAATCAGCCCTATCTCCGGAATGAAAACAGGAACAGGAAACTTCCCTAAAACATCTGTAAGTGATACGGGTAAAGGCTCATCATCACAGGATAATACAGGAAAGATTACAAAGGACACAAATGTTGGCAAGACCGATGAGAAAGAAAAGGAAGTTCGTTATCCCAATAAGCTGACACCGAAACAGCCCGCTAATAATGGTAGTCAGGATTCTTCATTAGATGGTTCAAGTAAGACAGTAAATACCAATAAAGGAGTTGCTTCTGCTCCATCAAAGGCACGAGGAACTGTTACGGAAAATAAGGATAATGCCAACAATGATTATCCAATTCACCATAATGACAGTAAAGATAATAAAGAAACGGATAAATATTCTGCTGATGCAAGACAGTTTGTTACCTTTACTACTAAGAATGGCAAGACCTTTCATTTAATCATCAATCACGATGAGGATAGCGAGAATGTTATGCTCCTAACAGAAGTATCCGAAGATGATCTTCTTAATATGGTTGAAAAGAAAGAAGCTCCAAAACAGGAAATTACAAAGGAAGAACCTGAAAAAGAAGAACCTAAGCCAGTAAAAAAAGAAGAAAGCAGCAATATGGGAACCTACTTAATTCTCATTCTTGTAGTAGCAGGAGCATTAGGTGCAGGATATTATTTCAAGGTCATTAAGAAAAAGGAAGATAAGGAGCTTGAAGGCTTTGAGGAGGAAGATGATGATTTCTTTTCAGAAGCGGAAGAAAGTGAAAATGAAGTAGGTGAAGCAGAAATAGAAGATAAAGAAGATGATGAGGTAGAGTAGATTTGCACCTAAAACTATACAATATTTGGTGCAAAAGACAGGGCGGGAGAGTAACTTCTTTCGCCCTCTTTTTTTGAAAAACAGGAGGAAAAAATAGATGAATTTAGTAATTGCTGAAAAGCCAAGTGTTGCAATTTCTATTGCAAAAGTGATCGGAGCAACAAAGAAGAAGGATGGATATTATGAAGGAAACGGATATAGGGTTTCTTGGTGCGTAGGACATCTAATTCAAATGGCAAATCCGGAAAGCTATGATGAAAAGTATGCTAAGTGGAATATGGCGGATTTACCGATTATCCCAAAAGAATATAAGTATGAGATTGCAAAGTCCACAAAGAAACAATTTACGATTCTTAAAAAGCTGATGAATGATAAGGATATAGACATCGTGATAAATGCCTGCGATGCAGGGCGTGAAGGAGAAGCCATTTTTAGGCTTGTATATAATCAGGCAAATTGTAAAAAGAAGATGAAACGCCTTTGGATTTCATCAATGGAAGATAGTGCCATAAAGGATGGTTTTGATAACCTGAAAGACGGAAAGGTTTATGATAATCTCTTTGCATCAGCACAAGCAAGGGCGATTGCAGATTGGATTGTGGGAATGAATTTAAGCAGACTGTATTCGTGTCTATACAAGCAAAATTACAGTGTTGGCAGAGTTCAAACACCTACCCTTGCCATGATTGTAAATAGAGATGATGAGATAGCAAATTTTAAGAAAGAAAAATATAATACAGTGGAATTAAGCCTTAATGGCTTTACACTATCAACAGATAGAATTGATGATGAGGTTGCTGCTGAACAGCTAATCAATTTAGTAGGCGATAAGATAGAAATTACCGATGTTATTCAAAAGGAAAAGATAACAAAACCTGAGCTGCCATTTGACCTGACAACGCTTCAAAGAGAGTGCAATAAATATTTTGGATACTCAGCTAAGCAGACACTTGATTATGCTCAAAGTCTTTACGAAAAGAAACTGATTACCTATCCAAGAACAGACAGCAGATGCCTTACTGAAGATATGATTGTAAGTACGGTTAATAACATTTTAGGGAAGAATAATTTTGATACAGAGCGTATCAAGACGGTATTTAACTCTAAAAAGGTTACAGACCATCATGCGATTATACCGACAGTAAGCAGTATGAATGAGGACTTAACTTCTCTTCCGGAAAGTGAATTGAAGGTATATGAACTTATTTTAAATAAGCTACATGCAAGTGTAGGCTATCCTTTAATTGAGAATACAACGAAGATTGTGGCTGAATTTGATGGATTTGAATTTACAAGCAGTGGCAAGGTGATTGTAGATGAAGGCTTTACCAAATACCTAAACGAATATGTAAAAAAGAAAAATGAAGATACAGTGCTTCCGGATGTAAAGATTGGTGATAGTCTTGATATTAAAGATAAAGAGATAAAAGAAAAATACACATCATCGCCTAAACATTTTACGGAAGATCTTCTCCTAAAGGCTATGGAGCTTGCAGGAAATGACGCATTGGAAAAAGGTGTAGAAGTTGAGCGAAAAGGACTTGGAACACCCGCAACAAGAGCGGGGATTATTGAAAATCTGATTTTCAAGGGATTTGTAGAAAGAGATAAAAAGAACCTTATTGCTACACATAAGGGAATCAGCCTTGTAACGATTGTAGCTGATACTTTTAAATCGGCAGAAACAACAGCAAAGTGGGAAATGGAGTTATCGGATATTGCACAGGGGCAATCTTCAAAGGAAAATTTTTTAGAAGCGATTGAAAATGAGATAAAAGAAGTGGTTTCCACTTATACCAAGTAAGATGCCACTAATTTCAAGGTGGAAAAAATGCCCTAAAAATGCTATAATCTTTTGTAGGAAAAGTAGGGAGAAAGGAAACGAGTATGAAAGATACATTTATGGATACTGCAAAAGTTATGTCAAAGGGGCAAGTTACCATTCCGAAAAGGATAAGAGAACTCTTGAACTTACAAAATGGAGATTATGTTACTTTTGTAGTTCATAAAGATAAGGTGCAAATTCAAAACTCCAAGACTTTTATTGAAGAAAATATTGATAAATAACAGTATATTTATAGAGGTAAATAATGGATAAAGATAAGATGGTATTGCAGAATACAAATGTGGGAAAAGATAATCATCAGTTTGATGATATTGTTAAGATTATCGAAGGTGCAAAGGATCGTGCTTATAGAAAAGTCAACGAAGAACTGATTTTGATGTATCAGGAAGTGGGAAAGTATATAAGTGAGAAAAGCAAAGAAGCAAGTTATGGATCAAATTTTGTGGAAAATGTTGCTGATTTTTTCTCTGAAAATTATCCTGATCTAAAAGGGTTTACTCGCAGAGGACTTTATAGAATGAAGCAATTCTACGAGTTATATAAGGACGATGAAAAAGTGTCACCACTGGTGACACAATTGAGTTGGACAAATCACTTGAAAATAATGTCTGGTTCAAAAAGCAAGGAAGAAAGACAATTTTATATTGAACTGGCAGTCAGAGAAAAGTATTCAAAGCGTGAGTTGGAAAGACAAATGGATAGTGGTTATTATGAGAGGTATATGCTTTCAAGCGGTGAGAGCTTGCCTGCCACACAAAAGGCAAAGAAAGAAACACATAATTTGTTTATGGACAGCTATGTCTTGGAATTTCTTGATGCACCAAAGATTGGAAGTGAAAGAGATTTTCAAAAATCAATTCTTGAAAATCTGAAGAATTTCATATTGGAAATTGGTAAAGATTTCTCATTCATAGGAAATGAATACAGGGTACAGGTTGGCAATCATGATTACTATATAGATTTATTATTCTATCATAGAGGGTTATCTTGCTTAGTTGCATTTGAACTAAAGATAGGGGAGTTTAAACCGGAATATATAGGCAAAATGAACTTGTATTTAGAAGCATTAGATAGAGAAGTAAAAAAGAAAACTGAAAATCCAAGTGTCGGTGTTATTCTTTGTGCTTCAAAAGATGATGAGGTTGTAGAATTTGCACTTAGTAGAAGCCTTTCTCCTACTATGGTATCGGAATACACCTTAAAACTAATAGATAAGAACCTGTTGCAAAGAAAGCTGAAAGAGTATACAGAAATTGCAGAAGAAGAAAATGAGTAGAAAAATAGCATTGAGGAATTTATAAAACATTAAGTTGCAGCACACAGAATTTAAAGGTGATTAGAGTAAAATCTAACCGCCTTTTTTGTTTGTAAAAAAGAAGGAGGTAAATATGCGAATAAATGATTTTCATAACATTTTGGAGCTTATAAAACAAGATGTTCTGCAGAGTGAAGCAGAGTATCTGAAGCTCTTAAAAGTTGTCGGGAACAATCAGAAGTACGATTTTAGAAGTCAGTTAAGTATTTATGATAAAAATCCTGAAGCGACAGCTTGTGCCAAGTTTGATTACTGGAGAGAACGCTTTAACAGAACGGTTATGCGTGGACAAAAAGGTATCCCCATTTTAGAGGATTATGGCACATACAAAAAAGTGGACTATATCTTTGATATAAGTCAGACTGTTTCAAGAAACCGAGATGTCAATGAGGTAAATCTTTGGAGATTTGATAAAGAAGCTCATAGAGATGTATTAAAAGAAATGATAAAAGCTGAGGGCTATGAAGAAAGCGAAAGCACCTTAGAAAATATCTTTTCTTTAAGCAGGTTCTACGGAGATGAAAAAATAGATAGCTTGATAAATGAGCTTAGAATATCCGATGAGGACAGAATATCTTTTACTAAATTTGTTAGGGATTCAGTAAGCTATGCAGTAGCTTCAAGATTTAAGTTAGACTATCCTATGGATAATGAACTTTTAAAGGAAAACTTTGCAATGCTTGACAGCATTTCCCTTATGAGCTTGGGAGAAATCGTATCAGACATTAGTGGAAATATAATTGATGCGACCATTCAAAAGAGTAAAGAGTTAGAGCTGCAAAAAGAAGTTTTAAGAGGTAAAGAAGCAGGATATAATAAAATAAAAGAAGAATTAGAGGAGGTAGAAGAAAATGTACTTCGACGAGATGATCAGGAAAGAATTAGTGAAAACGAGCGAATTTTCCGAAATGGAGAGTACGGACGAGATAATAGAGAAAATCAAAGAGAATACACTGAATCAGTTAGAGGAAGAGACGGACTTTATGAGGGAATATCCGAATCCGACATACGCAGTGATGAGGCTGGATTATCTTTCAAACAGCGAGGAGCAGAGCCACTTCGAGATGTTAGTGGATTTATACAAGGAGAAGAAATTGACCAAGAACCTGATGGATACTCAGAAACAGGCAATAGAGTTTATGAGAGCAGAGAAGCCGAAACTGATGGCAGCTTGGAAGATAGAGGACGAGAGCCATCCACAGTACAAAGCGATGATTTCAGCCCTCAAAGAGATGACAATCAAGGAGATAGTGGAAATCTAAAAGAAAATACGGATAAAGAGATAAGAGAAGCTGACAAGGCTTCTTTTTCTTTACCCGAAAACAGATCAGGACAGATTAAACTTACAATACCTCTTACACAAAATGATATTGACAGTATTCTTGTAAACGGTGGAAACCATGAGGGCGAAAGACTTCCTATCATTGATGAATTTTCCAAAGGAAAAGCAGTAGAAGAATTAGGAGAATACCTTAAAGATACCTTTAGAGGTGGAAACGGATTTTACATTGATGAAAGAGAAGTATCTTCCTGGTATTCGGATAAAGGCATTCATTTAGCTTATGGAACTTCTGCAAGAGAAGATATGACGCAAATTTTAAGCTGGAGTGATGCTGCAAGAAGAATCAGTGAGCTTTTAGAAACAGGAGAGTTTGCTACAAATATAGAGCTTTTAGAAGCACAGGACTATGAAAGAGATAGAGTTTCAGAATCGCTATGGTATCTATATCACGATTTAAGTGAAGAAAGGAAAGCACAGGGTTATTTTGACTTTATAGAAAGAGGAGGTGGGTTTCCGGAAGAAACAAGACAGTTATCGGAAGCTCTTAAAAATCCTGACTATCTAAAAAATGTTATTTCCGAGTATAGTCGCTTTTTGAAAGAATATAAAAAAAACAAAGATGTACTAAGGTTTCACTACCACAAGGTAGATAGCCTTTATCAGAAATTGCAGGAGCTTGAACTTCCAAGAAAGGAATATACTTCTAACCTTACCGAACCTCCAAAGGTACAAGGCTTTATTACAGAAGATGAAGTCCTTGCTACGATTTCAAGAGGAAGCGGTTTTGATCAGGGAAAAGAGAGGATTACAAAATATTTTAAAGAAAGTCATACGCTTCAGGAAAAAGCGAATTTCTTAAAAGACGAATATGGGATCGGCGGGAGAAGTCATGCAGTATCAGGTGAAATGGGAAGTGATGAATGGCACGATGCAAAGGGACTTAAATTACAGAAGAATCATTGTAACGATGTTTTTCTTACATGGTCAAATGTAGCAAAGCATATAGACGAGCTGCTTTCTAAAAATCTTTATCTTGAAGAGAATAAAATTGAAAGCAAGACAGCGATAGAAGAACAAAAAGAGTCAAGCTATTACTCTAAAGACGATCCAAATAATCTAATGACTGATGAAATGCTTGAGCGAGTTCCTGAACTTTATGCACAAGAGGATGTAGCTTTAGCGGATAAACAGGTTCATGCAGCATATATCATTCCATTTAGAAGCAACTGGACTTGGTATATGACGGAGTACGATAGAGAAAGCAAAGACGCTTTTGGACTTGTTTTAGGTATCGAACCGGAATGGGGATATTTTAATCTTGATGAGCTAAAGGAACTAAATGCCCAAAGGCTTGTTTTAGAAGATTTTCCAAAGACCTTTAGAGAGCTTAAAGACAGTGAGCTTAAAAAGCAGATGGATGAGCAGGAGCTTCATCATGTCTTTAATGGAGAGCTTAGCTTTGAGGACAATATTGCAGAGCTTGAAGCACCTGAAGAAGTGGAAGAAAGCATACAAGCAGAACCTTTTCAGGCTTCCTTATTTGATTATCTAAAGGAAAAAGAAGAAGTAGAGCTGAATGAAAAAGAGGATAGTTTTTCAGATGAGTTTGCAGTTAAAGAAGGCGATACCGTCTATTTTAATCATGAGGAGTACAAAGTAAGGGAGATCTCTAAAAATCAAATCACAGGAAGAAATGATTTGTGGCTTGATCCTGTAAGGCAAGGTAATCATCAAATACCGATTATATCCTTTACAGATGATGAGGAGTTATTAAGACAAGTAAGTCTCGAAAAACCTGAATTTATCATCGGCGATGAAGTGAAGTACAAAGGAAAAGACTATACCATCACAAGATTTGATGATATGGGAAATAACCTAAAGACAGTAACGGTCAAGGATAATACAGAGTATCTTGGAGGTATGATTACAGGCTCCGATGTAATTCCTTATTACAAAGAAAGTGAGCTTGATAAAATCTTTGAAAATCTTACCAATGCAAAACCCGAAAAGACTTTTGAGGAAATAGAAATAAAGAAAAATGAGGCTCACAATTTCAAGATTACAGAAGATACGCTTCCTCAAAAGTTATCTCCAAGTGAGAGGTTAAACAATAACCTTGAAGCAATTTCTATGCTTAACAGGGTGGAAAGCGGAGAACGAGAGCTTGATATTACAGCTCAAGAAGTTTTAGCAAAATATGTCGGCTGGGGTGGACTTTCCGATGTTTTTGATGAAAGTAAGGATGGGCAGTGGAAAGAGGCAAGAGCTTTCTTAAAGAAAAATCTATCGTCATCAGAATATGAAGCTGCAAGAGAATCTACTTTAACGAGCTTTTACACACCAAAAACTGTCATTGACGGAATATATAATACGCTTTCCGGTATGGGATTTAAACAGGGAAATATCCTTGAGCCGTCAATGGGTATCGGGAACTTTATCGGTAATCTACCTGATGAAATGGATAAGTCAAAATTTTATGGCGTAGAGATTGACTCAGTAAGCGGCCGTATTGGAAAACTCTTATACCCTGAAAGTGAAGTACAGGTAAAGGGACTTGAAGAAACGGGATTTTCCAACAACTTCTTTGATGTTGCAATCGGAAATGTTCCATTTGGAGAGTACAAGGTAAATGATAGAGAATACAATCGCAATAACTTCCTTATTCACGATTATTTCTTTGCCAAGTCCATTGACAAGGTAAGAAATGGCGGCGTTATCGCCTTTATTACATCTTCAGGAACAATGGATAAAAAAGATGAAAGTGTAAGACGCTATCTTGCAGCAAGAGCCGAATTTTTAGGTGCAATCAGGCTTCCAAATGATACCTTTAAGGGCGTTGCAGGAACTGAGGTAACAAGCGATATTATCTTCCTAAAGAAAAGAGATAGCGTATTGGAGCGAGATGAAGATTGGATACACCTTGCGGAAGATGAAAATGGACTTTCATATAACAAATACTTTGTCGATCATCCTGAGCAGATGCTTGGTTCTATGCGTGAAGTAAGCGGAAGATTTGGGAAAACTCTAACTTGTGAACCGATAGCCTTTTTAGGGCAAGAGAACAATATGGCTTCGTTAAAGGATCGTATCGAGATTGCAGGAGAAAGAATTTCAAAAGATGCCAAGTATGAAGAAATAGAGCTACTTGATGATGAAATAACTTCTATCCCTGCAACCGATGATGTAAAGAACTTCTCATACACCTTGATTGATGATGAAGTCTATTACAGAGAAAATTCACTCTTTATTAGAAAGGAAGTATCAGACAAGAATAAAGAAAAAATCAAGGATTACCTTGAGCTGAATGCTGCCTTAAAAGATGTGATTTACAAGCAGAAAGAAGATTTTAGCGAAGAAGAAATCAAGGCTTCACAGGAAAAACTAAATGAAGTCTATGATAACTTTTCAAAGAAGCATGGCTTTGTCAATAAATTAAGCAATACCAGAGCCTTGAAAGAAGATAGTAACTTCCCTCTTGTTTCCTCCATAGAAATCCTTGATGAAGAAGAAAATTTCAAGGCAAAGGGAGATATTTTCTCCAAAAGAACTATTACAAAGGCTAAAGTTATAGACCATGTGGATACTTCTTTAGAAGCCCTTGTCTTATCGGTGTCTGAAAAAGGCTATGTGGATTTTGACTATATGGGAAGTCTTACAGGAAAAGACAGACCGACTTTGATTGAGGAGCTTCGAGGGGAAATCTACCTAAATATTAGAGAGGAACAAAACTTTTACAGACCGCTTTCCTTTAACTTAGAGGATGGCGATTTACCTTTTGCCTGTGCAAATGGCAGCAACTCCTATAAATATGGCTATGTAACAAAGGATGAATATTTAAGTGGGAATATCAGGGATAAGATTGCCATAGTAGATAGCTACTTATCAAAGCTAAGACAAACGGAACGAGAGCTTCCTCATCTTGGGTTTACTGAGAATGGGAAAGAAAAAGAGCTGATAAGCTATGAAATGAACCGTTTGGAATACCAAAAAGCAGAGCTTACCAAAGTTCTTCCAAAGGAACTTGAAGCAAGTGAAATCAATGTGCGTCTTGGTGCAACTTGGATACCTATTAAAGATATTGAGAAATTCATCTTTGAAACGCTAAAAACTCCGGGGTATGCCAAATGGGATATTAAGGTTAAATTTTCCAATCTTACAAGCGAATGGAATGTAGAAGGAAAAAGCAGGGACAGAGGAAATGACCTTGCTGAAATGACCTTTGGTACATCAAGGGTAAATGCCTATAAGCTGATTGAAGATGCCTTAAACCTGAAAGAAACAAAGGTATTTGACCAGATTGTAAATCCGGACGGATCTAAAACATCTGTCTTAAATAAAAAAGAAACCATGCTTGCAGGACAAAAGCAGGAGCTATTAAAAGAAGAATTTAAGAACTGGATATTTAACGATCAGGAAAGAAGAAACCGTCTTGTAAAACTGTATAACGAGCGTTTTAACTCCATCCGTAACAGAGAATATGACGGAAGCAATCTCTCTTTTGAGGGAATGAATACAGAGATTGATTTAAGACCTCATCAAAGAAATGCCATAGCAAGAAGCCTTTATGGAGGAAACACTTTGCTTGCCCATGTAGTAGGAAGTGGAAAGACCTTTGAAATGGTGGCTTCTGCAATGGAAAGTAAGAGGCTTGGGATGTGCAGTAAGTCCTTGTTTGTTGTCCCAAATCACCTAACAGGGCAAATCGGTAGAGAGTTTATGCAGCTATATCCGTCAGCTAACATTATGGTAGCTGATAAGAAAGACTTTGAGCCAAAAAACAGAAAGAGATTTATCGGAAAGATTGCCACAGGGGAATATGATGCGGTTGTTATCGGGCATACGCAGTTTGAAAAAATCCCCATGTCAAAGGAATATCAGGAGAAGCACATCCAAGATCAGATTGATGAAATTGTAAACTATGTAGAAGAATACAAGCATGACAGAAATCAAAACTTTACAGTAAAACAGCTTGAAAAGACAAAGAAAAAACTGGAAACAAGGCTTGAGAAATTAAATGATGATTTTAAGAAAGACGATGTGATTACCTTTGAGGAATTAGGAGTTGATAAGCTCTTTGTTGACGAGGCACATGGTTTTAAGAACCTTTATCTCTATACAAAAATGCGTAATGTTGCAGGTATCGGGCAGTCAGAAGCCTTTAAGTCTTCAGATATGTTCATGAAGTGTCGCTATATGGATGAAATGACAGGCGGAAAAGGCGTGGTCTTTGCAACAGGAACGCCTGTAAGTAACTCTATGACAGAACTTTATACCATGCAAAGGTATCTTCAGTATGAGAGCCTTAAAAAGAATGGAATGGAGCATTTTGACTCTTGGGCTTCCACTTTTGGAGAAACACAAAGCTCTTTTGAATTATCTCCTGAAGGTACAGGATATAGGGTGAAAACGAGATTTTCAAAGTTCTATAACTTGCCTGAGTTGATGTCGATGTTTAAGGAAGTTGCAGATATTCAGACTGCGGATATGCTAAATCTTCCTACACCTGAAGCTAATTATGAAGTTATTAAAACAGAGCCTTCTGAAGAACAAAAGGAAATCCTAAAGAGCCTTTCTAAAAGAGCGGATGATGTCAGAAATAGGGTTGTAGAGCCTGATGAAGATAATATGCTTAAAATTACTAACGATGGAAAGAAACTTGCCTTAGATCAGCGTTTAATCAATCCACTACTTCCTGATAATCCTGATAGTAAGGTCAATGTCTGTGTAAAAAATGTCTTTTCCATTTGGGATAAGACAAAAGAAAACAAATCTACACAGCTACTTTTCTCCGATATGTCTACTCCAAAAGGAGATGGAGAATTTAACATCTATGATGATATTAGAGAAAAGCTCGTAGCTATGGGAATACCGAAAGAAGAAATCGCCTTTATCCATGAAGCAAATTCTGATAAGCAAAAGGATGAACTCTTTGCGAAAGTAAGAAAAGGCGAAGTTCGTATCTTAATGGGTTCAACGCAGAAGATGGGAGCTGGAACGAATGTGCAAAACAAACTGATTGCTTTGCATGACCTCGATGTGCCTTGGCGTCCCGCTGACTTAGAGCAAAGGGCAGGAAGAATCGTAAGACAGGGAAACGAAAATGAGAAAGTGAATATTTATCGTTATGTTACAGAGAATACCTTTGACGCCTATTTATGGCAGACGATAGAAAATAAGCAGAAGTTCATTTCTCAGATTATGACTTCAAAGACTCCTGTCAGAGTTGCAGAAGATGTGGACGAAAGTTCATTAAACTATGCAGAAATTAAAGCTCTTGCCACAGGTGATCCGAAGATTAAAGAAAAGATGGACTTGGATAATGAGGTTACAAAACTAAAAATGCTTGAAGCAAACTATAAGTCTAACCGTTACAGATTAGAGGATAAGGTGGCGAAAAATTATCCTGAAGAAATCGCAAGAACGGAAAAACTCATTGAAGCTGTCAAGAAAGACATATCAGCGGTTGAGCCAAAAGCGGAAGGTGAGGAAAAGTTTACTTCCATTACCATTGCAGGAGAAAAGATTACCGACAAGAAATTAGCCGGAGAAAGACTACTTGAAGCAATTTCAAAGATTAAAATCAATGAAAGCAAGGTTATAGGCAAGTATAGAAATATGGATTTAGAGGTAAGCTATAACTTCTTTACTAATTCACATAACTTTAGCCTAAACGGTGCTGCAAAGCATTCAGGAGAGCTTGGAACTAGTGCGGACGGTAACATCACAAGACTGGATAACGCTCTTGAGAAAATGTCTGAGAAATTAAACAGGCTTGAAGAAAAACTCATCAGCACAAAGGAACAACTTGAAAATGCCAAAGAAGAATTAAAAAAGCCTTTTGAAAAAGCAGATGAGCTGAAAACTAAGGTATTAAGACTTGCAGAACTGAATAAGCTCCTTGATATGGGAGAAGTGGAAGAAAAGAGAAATAATAATCCACTTGTAGAAGATGTAAAAAGGGCAATCATTGACTTCTGTAACAGAGAGTACGAAGAAAATCACAGCTATGATGAATTTAATACCTTGTATCCTGACTTAAAGCATATCGGTATAGCCTATACCAATATACCGGATGAAAGATATGGTATTCAGTATGAGCTTGATTTAGAGGAGAAAACTTGGACGCAGTATATTGATGATACGCCTATCAAATCAGAGAGTTTTGACTATGAGAATAAAGGAGAAAATGAAGCTCTAAGAAACATGAAAAATGAAATAGAAATGTCCTCTTTTAGCGATTTGGTTTATGTTGATTCCGAAGATTTAAGAGCAGCAACAGGACTTGATATTGACGATGAGGGTAACTTCTATGATCCGCTCTCTAAGGACCTCGATAATGATGGCATTCCTGACAGATATGACAATGACTTTAAGGACAGTGATTATTTTGAGTCAACTTATGATGTGGAGGACAATCTTCATAGCAAAGAAGAAACCGCACAAAAATCAGATGATAAGCCATCTATTTTAGGACAGATAAGAGCCTATCAAAATGAAAGTAAAACAGAAGAAAAGCAAAAAACAAAAGAACCGGAAATTTTAAGATAAGGGGAGGGTAACCTCCCTTTTGCCATGAAAGGAGACAAAAACATGGATTACAAAACAATGAGAAATCAAATAGAAGATATGGTAAATGATAATCATAAGGACTTTGTAAAAGCGATTATAAGCGTAGAAAAAGGTATCAATGATGAAAGTGCTTTAGACAAGCTCTATGACGCTTATATGGACAATGACAGCCTTAATTTGCTACATGAGGAATTTGACTACATGATTGATGATTTAAGGGAACAGGGACAGATAAAAGATCTGCCTTATGTTCAGGAAGAAAACGATAATCTTATCAATATCGTTGGCAATATTGTAGGGGAAGTCGATTTAGTTGAAAGGGAAAATAAAAACGGAGAAGCCTTTAAGGTAGCTAATTTCTCCGTAGTATCTAAAGACGATGAAGGAAACAAGGTATATCGCAACTGCTCCGCTTATGGAGAAAAAAGCGATATTCCAAAGGACTTTAAGCAGGGAGACTTTGTTAAGCTCTTTGGACAAATAAGAACATCCATTGATGATAACGGCAAGGAGCATAGCAACATCAGGATACTTTCTTCAAAGCTACTAAAGGCAAAGGAACAAATGAAAGGACAAGAAGAAAAGAAAGAATCTGTAATTGGAGCTATCAAGAAATATCAGGCGGAAGATAAGGAAAAGCCAAAAGAAAAGAAAGAAGCAAGCAAAGAAGCTGAGAGATAAATTTATGGTCGGTGTGGTCTTAGGACTGCACCGACTCTTTTTTTTATACAAATGGCGTATGTTTGCGTAAAAGGAAGTTTGTAGTGAAAAAAGTGAATAAATATGATATAATGATAAAAAAGAAATCAGATGCATGGGGAGGACAATTGTGTCAAAAATAAGTTATAAAAAGCTATTTAAAAAAATGATAGATTTAGACATGAAAAACTCTGAGCTAATGGAAAAAGCGGAAGTTAGTCGAAGTACTTTTTATAAAATGAAGAATAGTGAGAATATCACTACTGATGTGATTGTCAGAATATGTGATAGTTTGAACTGTGGTATAAATGAAATTATGGAGTTGGTGAATGATGAAAATAATTGATTATGTAATTGAATCTACAAATAAATATATTGAACAGATGCCAAAAGAAATTCGCAAGAAAAATGGGCAATTTTTTACAAGCAAAGAAACAGCTCTTTTTATGGCATCATTATTTGATTTATCATCATTTTCAAAAGAAATTTCTATACTTGATCCGGGAGCGGGTTCAGGGATACTTACTGCGGCACTTGTCCAAAGAATAATTGATACAGATAAGATTAAAACGATAAAAATAACTTGTTATGAAACTGATGGTAATATTTTAGAACTTTTAAATAAAAATTTGTTGTGGATAAGAGACAATTCACCATTAAAAATTGAATACAAAATAGTCAAAGATAATTATATAACGAGTCAAACGCTTGAATACAACAACATGCTGGGTGCGTGTACTGAACCTGAAAAATACGATGTGATTATAGGAAATCCGCCTTATTTAAAGATTGGGAAAACGGCTAATGAAGCTTTATCTATGCCTGACATCTGTTATGGAGCACCAAACTTGTATTTTCTTTTTATGGAGATGGCAAGTTTTAATTTAGTCGATAATGGCGAATTAGTATTTATCGTTCCGAGATCATGGACTTCTGGAGCTTATTTCAGAAAGTTTCGCGAGAAATTTTTAAGAGAAGTAGTTTTGAGGCATATTCATTTATTTGTGAGCAGAGATAAAGTTTTCGATAAGGAAGCTGTTTTGCAAGAAACAATAATTATTAAGGTTAAGAAAGAATCTAACAAGCCTAAAAATATTACTATAACTACAACGAACGCTAATTTTGATTTCGACAGCAAGACTGTTTTTGAAGCTCCTTACGATATGGTTGTTTCTGGAGAACACAAATATGTTTTTTTGATAACTGATAAAGAAGAAGCTGATACGATTAAAAAGGTAAATGAATGGAATGATACCTTGCCAACTCTTGGCTTGAAAATGAAAACTGGTTTGACAGTTGATTTTAGAAATCGAGAGTCTCTAAGAAATGATGCAGAGGAAAAAGCAGTTCCTTTATTTTATTCGCAACATATAAAAGATGGTAAAGTGATTTTTCCTGTTGGAAAAGAAAATGAGTATCTATTAACGGAGCAAAAAGGATTATTGCAGGAGAACACTAATTATTTATTTGTGAAAAGATTTACGGCAAAGGAAGAAAAGCGTAGATTACAATGTGGAATTTATTTAGCTAAAAATTTTTCAACATATAAGGCAATTAGCACACAGAATAAGATAAATTTTATTACAGGCTTACAAGGATTATCAGATTGTTTGGTTTATGGTTTGTATGTTGTAATGAACTCTACGCTTTATGATAATTATTACAGAATTTTAAATGGATCAACTCAAGTGAATGCTACTGAAATTAACTCGATGCCAATTCCGCCACTAACCTGTATTGAGAATATGGGAAAGGAACTGATTAAATTAAAGGATATGTCTGAAGAAAATTGTGATGAAATATTAGGGAGATTTATATATGTCTAAATTAGAAGAAGCAAAGAATATTTTAAGTGAGCTTAAGGTTCCACCAAAACAGCAGTCAGATCTATGTGGATATGTTATTTTGGCAATGGCAGATATTAAAAAGAATGATGAATGGGCTAATGCAACTAATAAATGGATAAGAATACATGATGTTATTGCCTTTATTAGAGAGTTTTATGAGGTTTCATATGCAGAGAATAGTAGAGAAACATTCCGTAAACAGGCGATGCATCATTTTAGGAATGCAGCATTTATTGAAGATAATGGGAAAGCAACAAATAGCCCTAATTACAGGTATCGATTAACTGATGAAATGTTGTTATTAGTAAAAACATTTCAATCAAGTCTGTGGGAAGAACAGAAGAATATTTTCTTAAAATCTCATCAGAACTTAATTGATCTATATAGTTCTAAAAAAGCAGTAAGAAAAATGCCTGTTAAAATAAACGGGGACGAGTTCACATTTTCTCCCGGTAAACACAATCAATTACAGAAATTTATTATTGAAGAATTTGCTCCACGATTTGCTGAGAACTCTGAATGTTTGTATGTTGGTGATACAATTCAAAAGGATTTGGTGAAGAATGAGGAGAAACTAAAAGAATTAGGCTTTGAGATAACACTCCATGACAAAATGCCGGATGTTGTTTTATATTCAGAAGATAAGAACTGGATTTACTTTGTTGAGTCTGTAACTTCTGTAGGTGCAATGGAGCCAAAAAGAATAAAAGAAATTGAAGAAATGACGGAAAATGTTTCAGCTGGGAAAATATATGTAACAGCATTTTTAGACTTTAAAACATTTAAGAAATTTTCAGAGTCTTTAGCGTGGGAAACGGAAGTATGGATTGCGGATATGCCGGACCATATGATTCATCTAAATGGGGATAAATTCTTAGGACCGAGAAAATAATGAGGGAGGTGTTTTTTATTAAAGGTGAAGTATCCAAAAAAGATTTGATTAGAGAAATTGAAAAAGCTATTAAAAGTGATGAATTAGGAGCATTTATTGGAGCAGGATTATCAATTCCTGCTGGGTTTTGTAGTTGGAAAGAACTTCTCAGAGAACCAGCAGAAGAGATTGGATTAGATGTTGAAAAAGAAAATGATTTGGTTAATTTGGCTCAGTATTATTCTAATTCGAAAAAGAGAACATCAATAGATGATCTTATCAAAGGTCAATTTTCTCAATTAGTAAAACCCACTGAAAATCATAAATTATTATCACAGTTACCCATTTCAACTTTTTGGACAACAAATTATGATAAGTTAATAGAAAAGGCTTTAGAAACCAATATGAAAAAGCCTTATGTAAAAACAAAGGATGAACAACTAAGAGGTACAAATTATAATTTTGATGCAATAGTATACAAATTGCATGGCGATGTAGAATCTCCTGAAGATGCAGTACTTACAAGAAGTGATTATGAAGAATTTGGATATAACAAAAGAAAATTATTCAGAGAGGTTTTAGAGGGCGATTTGCTTACCAAGACATTTCTATTTTTAGGATTTAGCTTTGAAGATCCAAACTTTAACTATGTAATAGGAAGATTAAGGGTATTACTCGACGAAAAGAATACAAGAAAACATTATTGTATTATGAAAAGAGTTCAAGATACTGATGAGGATTATGAGTACAAAAAAGTAAGACAAGAGCTGCAAATAGAAGATATAAATAGGTATGGTATTTTTACCTATTTGGTAGATGACTATAATGAAATTACTGACATATTAAGTATACTTGTAGATAGATATCGAAGAAAAACAATATTTGTATCGGGTAGTGCATATTGTTATCCGGGTTATTCTCATGAAACTGGTAAAAATTTTATTCACAAGCTATCTTTTGAACTATCAAAGAATGGTTATCGTATTGTGAATGGATATGGCAAAGGTGTAGGTGAATTTATATTAAATGGTGTCGCAGATTATTGCTTGAATCATAATTCCAAAATAAGTGATTTTTTGACGCTTATGCCTTTCCCGCAAAATAGCTCATTGGGAATAGATTTAGATAAGTTATATAAAGAAAATAGAGAGCAAATGATTGATAATTGCGGAATCGCTATATTCATTTTTGGAAACAAAGAAACAGAAAATATTGCAAGTGGAGTTATAGATGAATTTGAGTTATGTAAAAAGCATGGGTTAGTATGTTTACCAATTGAACATACTGGTGGGTCAGCTAAAGAAATATTCAATAAAATAACTCGAGAAATTACAGATAAAAATACAATAAGTGCAATTGAACAGGCAAATAAACAATGCGATGGCGATATTGATATGTCTGTTAAAAACATAGTTCAAGCAGTTAAAATATTAAACAAGGAGGAGCTTTAAATGGCAAAAAGACAGGTATTTTTTAGCTTTCATTACGATAATGATAATTGGAGGGCAGGACAGGTTCGCAACATGGGGAAAGTAGACAGTAGTTCTACCTTTTCTGATAATGACTGGGAGGAAGTAAAAGAAAAACTGAAAGTAAAATTAAAGAATGGATTGATGAACAGTTAAATAAGCGTTCATGTTTAGTTGTTTTGATTGGAGAAAAAACAGCAAACAGAAAATGGATAAATTATGAAATAAAAAAAGCATATGAGTTAAATAAAGGAATTGTAGGAATCTATATTCACAAACTGAAAAACGCAAAGGGTGAACAAGATAGTAAAGGTTCTAATCCTTTTGATTACTATAATATAAGCGGAGTATCAATGTCTAAATATGTTAAATGTTTTGAGTCCAATTGGTCAGCAAGTGATAATGTTTATAATGACATCAAGGATAACATAGAAGATTTGATAGAATATGGTATTGAACACAAACCATCAACTTGGTAATAAATGATGGAGAGAAAAGCTATCTCTCCATCTCCTTACCCATGTAAATCCCATAGTTCTTTCGTATTTGATAAAGCTCGTCCATAGTAGATTTTGTAGAAGAATACTCTTGCATTAGGGTATTCTTTTTTTCTTGCAATTTATCAAGTTTATCTAAAATATCCTTGGAATCAGGCAGCTTTGAATAGGATTTTTTTAGTTTTGCAAGAGCTGTTTCGTAGCGTGTGATTTCAGACTTATGCTCCTCATAAAATGCCTTATCAGAAGGATTCGCTTTATATTCTTTGTAGTAGGCTCGATACTTTTTAACAGTATGAACTTGTTCCATCGTATCAGAAAGTAGCTGCATATCCTTGTCAATTTCTTTGATTTTATCTTGTAAGGCTTGTCTTTCTTCAGCACACTTCCTGATGTATTCATCAAGCTGCTTGACGGAGTTAATGCCATGTTCTCTGATAAAAATAACTGACTCAGCCATTGTATTTAAGTTATGCTTGGTTGCCCAATATTCATAGCCTTTGCTCTCTTTTACTTTGGCATTGGTATTCATATTGATAACATTTCCGATTCGTTTTTTGACAGGCGGGGCTTTAATAGATTGATTTTCTGTAATACGCTCTTTTAATCTTTCTTCGGTATAATCCTCACCAATCGTCTTAGCCCTTGTAAATCTCTGCTTATCTTTTGGCTTAAAAGCTATATGTTTTCCATGCTTTATTTCATAACCAAGTTCCGCCATTTTCTTTAGAAATTCTTCCCAATCTTTAGACTGTTGTATTATTCTGTCAATGTCAAATTGAAGTTTGCTTTTCCAAGAAGTACCTTTCTTAGATTGCTCATTTTCATACCATGACTTTCCATTTGTTTTGTACTTTCTCTTATAGCTCTCGTAGAACTCATCAATCACAGATAGGTTGTTTTCTTTGCATAGCTTATCGCTTTGATACCTGATTTGGTGGTAGCTTTTCTTGTTGGATTGATAGCACTTGCCAGTTACCATATTTACATTATTGA
>NZ_JH165061.1:515501-529454 GCF_000227315.1 Peptoniphilus indolicus ATCC 29427
TTCTTCAGTTAATTTAATTTCAAGTCTTTCATTTCGCATTCTATTTGTCATAGATAAATCCTCCTTTGAATGTATTTCGGGTCTTAGGGTACACCCTAACAAGTTAAAAATTGATAAAAAAAGAAGCAGATCCCAAAGGGCTGCTTCATCAATTTTTTCGTAAGTGTCCGTACACTTACTGTGCTTGCTACAAAAGAATAATTAGAGTAGCAAGCGTTAAGCAAGTTTTAAATTTATGATTATATTATACCAAATTATAATGATTTATTCAATTCGAGACTACCTGTGAATATAAAATAAAATATTCATTGACTTTTAAATTTGTGGGTGTTATAATATCTATGAATAAAAAACGAAAAATTCATAGGTTGGTTTGAGAAGTTTGGAGGTTAAAAATGGCAAAGGCATTTACAGAAGAAGAAAAGATAAAAATCAAAGAAGATATTATGGAAACTGCTCTTGATTTATTTCATGATAAAGGTACGAAATCACTTAGTATTTCGGAATTGACAAAAAGAGTAGGGATAGCACAAGGAAGTTTCTATAATTTTTGGAAAGACAAAGAATCTCTTATCATCGATTTAATGGCATATAGGTCAATACAAAAATTGGAAAACATTGAAAGAGAATTTTCAAATTCACTCACGAATCCTAAAAAATTCCTTTCAGATGTAATTTATAAGTATTCGATAGATATGACTGAGAAAATTAAAACTCAGCCAATTTATCAAGAGGCATTTAGAATATTTGCAAGTCAAGATTCAAAGAAAGTGAATAGAGTAGAAAATCTATATGGTGATTTTTTGGATAGGTTAATAGATTATTGGTACGAAAATAATGTAGTAAAAAGCGTAGATAAGCAAGGCTTATCAAATGCCTTTGTTGGCAGCTTCGTTCTATGTTCAAATTATTTCCATTTTAATAAAGATACCTTTGAAGAAGTGCTTAATATTTATATACAAAGCATTGTTTTTAAATACATAGAAATTTAATTGTATAAGGGAAGGTGATAGCAATGATTCTGGATTTTAATGAGATAAAAAAGGAAGATGTATTAGTTGCTGGAGGTAAGGGTGCTAATCTTGGAGAAATGACTTCTGCTAAAATAAATGTTCCAAGTGGATTTGTTATAACAGCAGACACATATAGAGATTTTTTAAAAGTAAATGGGATTGATATTCTCATTGAAAATGGAATTAAAAAATCAGTAGATGATGAAAGAAAACTTCTAAATGAAGCTGAGCATTTTAGAGGAAAGATAAAGTCTGGAAAATTTCCTGAAATGTTAGAGAATGCAATAAGAGAAAAATATTTTAATCTTGGAAATAATACAAGAGTTGCAGTGCGTTCTTCAGCAACGGCGGAAGATTTGCCAGATGCCAGTTTTGCAGGGCAACAAGAAACTTATTTAAATGTTCAAGGTATTGAAAGTGTATTGAATGCAGTGCGTAATTGTTATGCTTCGCTTTGGGGGAATAGAGCTGTAAGTTATAGGTTTCATCAAGGTTATGATCAAACTTCAGTTTCTATTGCAGTTGTTATTCAAGAAATGATAGAGAGTGAAAAATCAGGAGTTTTATTTACCGTAAATCCAGTAAACAAAAAAGAAAATGAAATGCAAATAAATGCAAGCTTTGGATTAGGAGAAAGCGTTGTAAGCGGAAGAGTTACAGCTGATAGCTACATTATTGACAAATCAGGGAAAATAGCCCAAGTAAATATTGGAAGCAAGGAAACACAGATTATATATGGGGATAAGGAAACTGTTGAAGTAGCAGTAAGCTCTGATAAAAGAAAAACTCGTGCATTAAATGATAGAGAAATACTTGAACTTATGAAGTGTGGTTTAGAGATTGAAAAACACTATCGCATGCCTATGGATATTGAATGGGCAATCAAAAATGATATTGTATATATTTTACAGGCGAGAGCGATTACCACATTAAAAAATTCTGAAAATGATATAACTTGCAATGATTTAATAGAGAAGTATACAAAGGGTAAAAAAATCAAAAAGGATACACGAGAAGTAATGTCATTCTTTTTAGAAAAAATGCCTTCTGCACATAGAGTCCTTGATTTCGATTATTTGATGGCAATCAATGATCAGAAAGTAAACATTTTATCAGAAGGTGGGATTATTTTACCAAGAAATCCAATTATAGATGATGATGGTATACAAACTTTTTCTGATGAAGGAAAGCGAATTGGAAAGAATATTTTCAAATTTTTTAATATCTTAAAGAACATGAAAGATTTTGAGTTCTGTTATAAGAAGTGCAAAGATTTTATGAATATATATGAAACTGAAATAGAAGAAATCAAGCACTTAAATTTTGAAAATATGACATTAACGGAGTGTGGAAATTTTTTAGAAGAAAGTTATGCTCTTTTGCAAAAGCTTGCTTATGATAGATTTAAGTATGCCTTATTTCCATCAGTATTAAATAGTAAGAAATTTACCAAAATAATAAAAAAAGTAAATAGCAATTATTCATCGTTTGATTTTTATTGGGACTTAGATAATAAAACATCGGTGATTACAAATGATGTCTATACAATGGCTTGTGAGATAAGAAAAAATGAAGCTTTAAAAAGAGCGATAATTTCCGGAGATAATTTTAAGGAATTATATAAAAATTATAATGATTTTAAGAACATAACAGATGAGTTTATGAAAGATAATGGCTTTAAATCTGATTATAACTGTTATTGTTTATCTGCAAAAACATTTCTCGAAGATCCTGATAGGCTGACAAATATATTACGACCTATATTAAACGAAAATAGTAATGAAAGTAAAGATATAAAAGATTTTTCTAAGCTTATGGAGAGTATAGAGGGAATCTATGGTAAAAAGTATCAGGATATAGAAAAACAGATAAAATATTTTAGATATTTTCATGTGGTTCGTGAAGAAAGTCAATATTTGTGGGAAACATTATTTTATTATGTCAGAAAGTGTGTTAAAAGAATTAACTTTATACTCTTGGGTGATGAAAACATAGAAATAGGAGTGGCTAATCTTTTTCATAAAGAATTACTTAAAGCAATTAACAGAGGTAATTTAAATGAATCAGATAAGGAAAAAATAAATAGGAGAAACGAAAAATTTCCTTTAGCAGTGAAAGTATGGGAAGCTTCAAAGTTATTGATTTTTAAAACGGATGGTGATGCCTTAAAAGGAGTAAGCGGAAGCACTGGTATTGCAGTTGGAAAGGTGTGCCTGATAAATAGTCCCAAAGAATTTTATAAAATGAAAAAAGGAGATATATTAGTTTGTCATCTTACAGATCCTGAGTGGACTCCATTATTTAAGCTGGCAAGTGCTGTTGTGGCAGATACAGGTTCTGCTTTAAGCCATGCTGCAATTGTTGCAAGAGAATATAATATACCGGCAGTTCTTGGAGTTGGTTTTGCAACTACCAAATTCAAAGATGGAGATACCATACAAGTAGATGGTAATACCGGCGAGGTCAAAGGTTGCTGATATGAAATCAAAAAATCAAATAGATCAAAAAGAATTGAGAAGGCAAAAGATTTTAAGTGAACCACTTTTACCTTTGATAGTAAAAATGTCTGTTCCAACAATTGTTGGTATGCTAATTATGGTTATTTATAATTTGACAGACACATTTTTTGTCGGACTTTTAAATGATAAATCGATGACAGCTGCTATTGGTGTTGTTTTTAGCTTCGTGAGTATTATTCAGGCTATTGGTTTTTGGTTTGGATATGGCAGTGGGAATATTATGTCTAAAAAACTTGGAGAACAAGATGAGGAAGAGGCAATAATTATTTCTTCAATCGGAATAGTATTTTCTATTATAAGTGGATTTTTAATAGCTATAATGTCATGGATTTTTATATCTGACTTGACAAAGTTCATTGGTGGGAATGCTTCTGTTAACTTATTTAAATTTACTACTCAGTATTTAAAGGTGATTATAATAAGCGTTCCATTTAGTCTGTATTCAATTACTATTTATAATCAATTACGACTTTGTGGAAATGTAAAAGATGGAATGATAGGTTTACTTTTAGGAATGTTTAGCAATATGATTCTTGATCCTGTATTTATGTTTATATTCAAGTTTGGGTTTGTTGGAGCTGGATATGCAACTTTGACAGGTCAAATAATTGCGTGTATTGCACTTACTATGTTGGCAAAAGGAAATGGTAATATTCCTGTTTCTTTGAAAAATGTCAAATGTAGTAAAGAACGCATATACCATATTCTTGTAGGAGGAATGCCTAACTTTTCAAGGCAAGCAATTACAAGTGTTTCTCTCATTTTATTGAATAGAGTTGCAGCAAACTTTGGGGACAGTATTATTGCAGCTTTAACCGTTAGTTCAAGAATAGTTGCCATAGCTTATATGATTATGATTGGATGGGGGCAAGGGTTTCAACCTATTTGTGCAATGAATTATGGTGCAAAAAAATATGGCAGAGTTAGATCAGCATTTAATTTGACAGTTGTTGTTGGAACTATATTTTTGATTATATCAGCAGTGGTGCTATATATTTTTTCGGAACATTTTGTTATTGCAATGTCTAAAGATAGTGAAGTTATTTCTATAGGAGTGCAAATACTTAGAATGCAATGTATGACAATTCCGTTCTTAGCCTATTATGCGATAAGTAGTATGTTGATGCAAAACATAGGTAAATATTTTTGGTCGTTGATAATTTCGATTTCAAGGCAAGGTATTTTCTACATCCCTCTTTTATATTTACTTACTAATTTATATGAGAAGTTTGGGATATATTTGCTCCAACCAATAGCGGATATTTTGTCATTTGTTTTAGCTGTTATTGTTGTTTATAAAATAAAAAATGAACTAAAAAACGAGGGGAATATACATTATATGAATTAGCGACAGGTTGAATAGTTGGAGGAAATTACTATGTATTATTTTAGGTCTAATGCTTATATAGAAAAAAATCACAGACCTTTTTGATATTAGTAATTACCATAAAAAATCAAATTTAAAGTATAGAGAAAGAGCTGGATTCTTTCATTTCAGAGGACTTTTTATGCCTATGTGCAGAAGTCCTCCTTTTTTGCCTAAAAACGCAGACAAAAAAAGAAATGGAGGAAATAAAATGCCAAAAGAATATTACCTTTATGTCAATGGACAAAAGGTCAAAGTCAGCGAGCAGATATACAAAGTCTACTGGCGAGAAAAAGAACACGAAAAGTATTTAGAGCAGGTGGACAAGAAAAACCACTTGCTCTTTTTTTCATCATTGGATCATGACGGACATTTTGTTGATAGCATTATTGACAAAAGTGTTGATGTAGAAAAGATTGTGGAAACACAGATGATGATTGAAGCAGTCAGAAATGCTATATCAAGGCTCAATGCAGAAGAAAGAGATATTGTTGAACGCTTATATTTCAATGATGAAACGGTTCGTTCAGTGGCAAAGCTCAAAAGTATTACTCATCCGGCTTTAATCAAAAGAAGAAACAAAATACTTGAAAAGCTAAAAAAATTCATCGAAGAACTTTAGAACTTCGGTAACCAAAGGGGTCAAATTTTCCTTATTTAAAGTGAAGGGGAGTTTGACCTCCTTTACTTTATTCAATAAGAGAGAAGCCTGCTTATGGCAAATAGGAAAATGTAAAGAAAATAATCCCTTTCAAATATTGATCTTTGACAACTGAATAGACCAAGGTAGGACTTTATCTACTTGTGGAGGATTATGACTTACGCCATGACCTTTCTGCTGAAAGCAATTTCGGTTCTATGAATACTGGGTTAGCCAAGGATACAAGAAAGTGAGCGATAAATAAGAATACATAAAAAACAGAGGTGGCAATCTGTTCGGTGATACAAGTAGTGATAATGATACTTCAATAGTTTAAGCCGGCTCGTCTTAATAAGGGGCGGAGGTGAGATTCCTATGTTGCTGCCAAGCACCTACCAATGTCATAAAACTTAGTAAGATAAATAATAGTTAATTAAGGAAAATTTAAAGCGGAGGAGGTGTGTTAGTGGATAACGACTGGAATGGATTGGCTGATTTAATTGCAAATTTGATTACAAAGTACGCTGGAGTTTTAGATTTAGATAATCTTCCAAATCCAACTCCGGTAAAAAATATAGAAGATAAAAATAAATTTGACATAGCAAAAACACAGATTGAGAAAAAGTAATAAAAGTGCTATAATATACTTGATATATAAGTCCAAACCATAATTGGTAAAAATATAAAGATATAGAAAAGGATATTGAGGTTAATGCTATGTCAAAAGAAAAAATAAAAGTATACCTCTATACAAGAGTATCTACTTCAATACAGATAGACGGTTATTCTTTAGAGGCACAAAAATCAAGAATGAAGGCTTTTGCTCTCTATAACGATTATGAGATTGTTGGTGAATATGAAGATGCAGGTAAGTCTGGAAAATCTATAGAAGGCAGAGTCCAGTTTACTCGTATGATGGAAGATATAAAATCCGGAAAGGATGGAGTGTCTTTTGTTCTTGTATTTAAATTATCGAGATTTGCAAGAAATGCTGCTGATGTACTTTCGACTTTGCAAATAATGCAAGATTTTGGTGTGAATCTTATTTGTGTTGAAGATGGAATTGATTCATCTAAAGATGCAGGTAAATTGATGATTTCTGTTTTATCAGCAGTGGCTGAAATCGAAAGAGAAAACATTCGTGTCCAAACAATGGAAGGTCGTATTCAAAAGGCAAGAGAGGGTAAATGGAATGGTGGTTTTGCTCCGTATGGCTATCAACTGATTGATGGAAAGTTGTTAATAAATGAAGAAGAAGCAATTGCAATAAGAACTATTTTTGATCAGTATGTAAATACAAGTATTGGAGCTAATGGTATTTCAAAATATTTAGAAAATCATGGTATAAGGAAAATACCAAGGCAAAATGGGAAAAATCCATTGTTTGACGCAGGTCTTATAAGAAAGATATTAAAGAATCCTGTATATAATGGAAAAATAGCATTTGGAAGAAGAACTTTAGAAAAAGTTCATGGTACAAGAAATGAATATAAGCAGGTTGAACAAGATGAGTATCTAATATCTGAAGGGATACATGAAGCTATAGTTTCCGATGAAGTTTGGCAAGCTGCTCAGGTTAAGCTAAAATCTCAAGCAAAGAAATATGAGCATGTGAATAAAGGAAAAGATACACGCACACACTTGCTTTCTGGAATTGTAAAATGCCCGATATGTGGAGTGGGAATGTTTGGAAACAAGTGTAGCAAGAAAAAGAAAGATGGCACAAAGTATAAAGATTTTTATTATTATGGTTGTAAACATAGGCAGATGATAAGAGGTCATAAGTGTACATTCAGTAAGCAAATTAGAGAAGAATTGTTAGATGATGCTGTTGCTGAGGTAATAATCAAGTTAGTTAGCAATCCTAAATTTGCATCTATGATGCAGGAAAAAATCAACATGAAAGTTGATACATCAGCGATTGAAAATGAGATAGATAATTATCAAAAAGAGCTAAGGAAAAGTCATTCTACAAAGTTTAAGCTCATTGAGGAAATAGATAATTTAGATGTTGATGATAAGCACTACAAACGAAGAAAACAGGACTTAGATGATAGACTTTATCGTATGTACGATAAAATTGAAGAATTAGAAGGTCAGTTAATAGAAGCTAAGGCAAAGAAAGAAACAATAGAAGCTGAAAAACTTACTGGCGATAATATATATAAGGTTTTGATTTATTTTGACAAACTTTATAAAGTCATGAACGATGTTGAACGCAGACAGTTAATAGAAGCACTCATTTCTGAAATTCAAATTTATGAAGAGAAGCAGCCAAATGGACAATGGCTAAAATCCATTACTTTTAAGCTACCTATCATTGATGAGGATCTAAATATAAGTTTGGACAATGATAAGCAAGTTGAGACTATAGCGTTGATACAAAGAGTGAAATCGTGAAAATCCTGCATTTTAAGCAGTTTTACAAGCATTATGTCTTTAATGAAGATGGCGATGGAGGACGAAAAAAAGTCCTAAAAAATTATATTGATGTGAATGTTTGTATTGATATGGTGTGTGGAGATACAAGGAATGGATTGGAAAGTGAGGAATAAGAAATGATTAGGTGGATAATAAAAATAATATTGTTTCCAATCAGCTTGCTGCTTAGTATTCTCACTGCATTTCTAACATTCCTGCTCAGCATAGGAACAGCATTGTTATACTTGCTGATGATGTTTTGTATATTTGGAGCAATA
This sequence comes from Peptoniphilus indolicus ATCC 29427, assembly GCF_000227315.1. GTDB lineage: Bacteria > Bacillota > Clostridia > Tissierellales > Peptoniphilaceae > Peptoniphilus > Peptoniphilus indolicus. The sequence continues at coordinate 523,739 of NZ_JH165061.1, forward strand.
GCATCTTTTTTGCAAAAAGAAGTTACCATTGGAATCGAAGCATTGATTATTGGATTTTTAGTTAGTCCATACGGAATACCGATGGTTGGAGCAGCCGTTATAGCATTTCTTCAAGGAATCAATGAAGCAATAAAATCAATCTAAAAAAATTCATAAAAATGGTTACCAAAGGCGATAGATAAAAACTATCGTCTTTTTCTTCGCCAATTTTTAAGGAAGGGAGGTGAAGCGATGGACTTTGACTATTTCTATAACAGAGAAGTGGAAAGATTTAATTTCTTAAAAGTACCGGAGATATTGGTTGATGGAGAAGAATTTCGTGGATTATCTGCCGAAGCGATTATCCTATACTCTATGCTTCTTAAACGGACAGGAATGTCTTTTAAGAATAACTGGATAGACAAGGAAGGCAGGGTATTTATCTATTTCACAGTTGAAGAAATTATGAAAAGAAGAAATATCTCAAAGCCAACTGCCATAAAGACTTTAGATGAACTTGATGTAAAAAAAGGAATTGGACTTATTGAAAGAGTAAGGCTTGGACTTGGAAAACCAAATATCATTTATGTCAAAGATTTTATGAGTGTATTTCAGGTTAAAGAAAATGACTTTCAGAAGTTAAAAAACTTTACTTCAGAAGTAAAAGATGTTGACCTCAGAAGTAAAGAAAATGAACTTCAAGAGGTTAAGAACCTTGACTCTAACTATATAGAGAATAATAAGAGTAAGTATAGTAAGAGAGAATATAGTTTTAGTGAAAACGGGCTTGGAACATTTCAAAATGTGTTTTTAGCTGCTGAAGATATATCAGACTTACAAATCATAATGAACTCACAGCTTGAGAATTACATTGAACGCTTGTCGGCATATATCAAAAGTACCGGAAAGACCTATAAAGACCATAAGGCAACAATCCTTTCTTGGTTTTATAAAGATCAGGGAAGAAGCAAAGAAGTGAAAATATCAAATATCCCTACATGGGAAGAATATGATAAAGGAGAACACCTATGATGAAAGAATTAGAAAAAGTAATGATAGAGGATGTAGAGTATTCTTACGATCCTGAAAAAGAATATATCAAAGACGGACACGCCTTTTGTAAAGTCTGCCATGAAAGAAAAGACGGAAAAGTGATGGAGTTCTTTGATAACAAGATGATATTTAAGATTTCTTGCAAATGCGATAGAGATAGAGAGGCAAGAGAAAAAGAAAGACAAAAGCAGATGGAAATTGAACGATTAAAGAGTAGTTGCTTTAACTCGATTATTCAGTGGTCATACACCTTTGAAAATTATCAGGGAGAAGAAAATCAAAGCCTTATCATTGCTAAAAACTTTGTCAAAGACTATGAGGAGATGAAAAAGGAAAATATCGGGCTTCTATTTTACGGCTCAGTAGGAAGTGGAAAAACCTATCTTGCCTGCTCCATTGCAAATAGCCTTATTGAACAGTATCAAATAGGTGTTAAAATAAGAAATTTTGCACAGATTATCAATGAGCTGCAAAAGGGAGGATTTGATTTTGACAAGAACGCATATATTGAATCCCTTGTAAATACTTCCGTTCTTATCTTGGATGACTTGGGAATAGAAAGAGATACAAGCTATGCTAAAGAGCAGGTATATAACATTGTCAACAACAGGTACTTAAAACAGAAACCGACTATCTTTACCACTAACCTTTCCTACGACACAATCCAAAACTGTAAAGACAGCGTGGAATATCAGAGAATCTATTCAAGGATTATAGAGATGTGTATTCCTGTTATGGTTGTAGGAGAGGATTTTAGAAAGATTATTCAAAGGGATAAGTTGAATCGAAATAAAGATAAGTTACTGAATGGAGGTGAGAGAACTTGATCAATGAAGAAATAGCAAGAAAAACGCTGAATATGGAAGTTAAAGCTGCTAAAGTAACAGGAAAGCTAATTCTGAACTTGTTAAAGAAATTGATGAAAGAAGCAGAAAAACTTGGGGGACTTGAAAAACTTGTAAATAGCAACGGAAATGAAGTAAAGCTCAAAGATATGGTAAAGAAAGGTCAGCTTGAAGAAATTCCTGTTGAAGAAGCGGAGCTTAAGGAACTGAAAAAAGAACTTAATCGGTATGGCGTAAAGTTTTCAGTGATGAAGGATAAGGAAACAGGAAAATATTCAGTATTTTTTCAAGCCAAAGATATGAAGGTTATGGATAAAGCCTTTAAGCACGCATTAGCACAGTCTGAAAAGAAAACGGAAAGGAAGGAATCCATTCACAAGAATATTGAGAAGTTTAAGGAAATGGCTAAGAACTCTGTTTCCAAAGATAAAGTCAAGAATAAACAAAAGGAGCAGAGCCTATGATAGATAAAATATTAAAGGACATCAAAGGCTTATTTAAGGTGCAGGATAAGGCAAAGTTTCTAAAGCAAAACATTCCCTATCTTGCATTTTTCTATTTAGGAAACATCTTTGCCCATCATGTGAGAAGCTATACCGGTGGTGATGTCATAGATAAAATCTTTCAGGGAATATTAGAACTTAATACCATGAGTTTTCTTCCAAGCATTCATCCGGTGGATGTAATCATAGGAGTCGGAGTGGCTGTACTGATTAAATTTATTGTCTATACCAAAGGTAAAAATGCTAAAAAGTTTAGACAGGGGAAAGAGTATGGCTCAGCAAGATGGGTTGCATAATATTAACTGAACAGGAGTGATATATAGACACACAAAAAGGAGGATAACGCCATGATAGAATACACAAATAAAATCACAGCGCTATACTCCCGCCTTTCAGTTGGTGATGAGGATAGGGACGGTGGCGAAAGCAACAGTATTGTAAATCAAAAGGCATTTTTAGAGAGATATGCAAGACAGCACAGGCTGATGAACATTCGCCACTATATCGACGATGATGAAAGCGGTAGGTTCTTTGACCGCTCCGCCTATACACAGATGATAAGCGATGTAGAAAGCGGAAAAATCGGCATTGTCATTATGAAAGATATGACAAGGTGGGGACGAGATTATCTTCAAGTAGGAAACGCTATGGAGATATTCAGACGAAACAATGTCCGCTTTATCGCTATCAATAACGGTATAGACAGCCAAGACCAAAACACATTAGAATTTGCCCCATTTATCAATATCATGTCGGAGTGGTATGCAAGGGACATCAGCAAGAAAGTTAAAACGGGAATTAAGACCAAAGGAGCAAGTGGAAAGCCCGTAGCAACAGAAGCCCCCTACGGCTATATAAAAGACCCTAACAACAAAGATTTTTGGGTAGTCGATAAAGAAGCTGCCGAAGTTGTAAAACTCATTTTTACGCTCTTTATGGAGGGGAAAAACAGAAATCAGATAGCCGTTTACTTAAAAGAGAAAGAAATACTAACCCCGACCTTTTATATGAAACAGCAAGACAGAGGAACGGCAAAAAACAAAAAGCTGAATGAAGAAAATCGCTATAACTGGAACAAAGCAACCCTAACACGCATACTGCAAAGGCAGGAGTATTGTGGCGATGTAGTCAACTTCAAAACCGAAAAGCATTACAAAGATAAGCGAAACCACTATGTCGATAAAGATAAGTGGCAGATTATAGAAAATGTGCATGAACCAATTATCGACCGAGCCACCTATGAAAATGTACAGCGGATATTGAAAAACGCACCTGTAAAAAGACCAAACGGAGATGGAGAAATCCACCCATTATCGGGACTGATGTACTGTAAAGATTGTGGAACGAAAATGCACATTCGCACCATACACAAGAACGGAAAAGTACAGCATGTAACCTATTGCAGTGAATATGCCAAAGGCAAAGCAAAACATCCAAAATGCCATTCCCCACATCGCATTGATGTCGATGATGTCATGGAAACGCTCAAAGAGATTTTACGAAAGATAGGCAAGTTTTCATTCACAGACAAATCAGAGTTTGAAGCATTGGTAAAAAGCAGTCTTGCCAAAGAACAGACAGAAGAAATCAAAAAACAGAAAAAGCGTATCCCACAAATCACAGACAGGCTGGAACAGATAGAAAGAGTGATGAACAAACTCTATGAAGATAATGCACTGGGAAATATTGAGCCGAAACGATATGAACAGCTATCGGGAAAATATGCAGAAGAATATTACAGCTTAAAATCGGAACAGGAGCAAATAGAAGAACGCTTATCCGAATTTGAAAACGCCAACCAAAGAGCAAAGAACTTTATAAAACTGGCAGAAAGCTATTCAGACTTTGAAGAACTTACCCCTACCGCTATCAATGAATTTATCAGTAAAATTGTAGTGCATGAGCGAGATGTCAAAAGAGCAAAATATGCCGTTCAGAGAATAGAAGTGTATTTCAACTATATCGGCAGATTTGAAAATGAACTGACAAAAGAAATAGAGCCGACAGAACAGGAAATGATACAGATGAGAGAAGAAATCGAAGAAGCCAAGAAAGAAAAATCAAGAGCATATCACAGGGCATATTCCAAAGAATACCGAGCTAAAAATCTTGAAAAGTTTAGAGAGTACGAACGGATAAAAGCACGAGAATACAGGGCAAGAAAGAAGCTACAAGCGACAACCTAAAACCAAAATCAACCAAGACGAAAAGAGGTTTCCTAAATCACAGGAAATCTTTTTTTGTGCAAGTAAAAGGAGGATTGAATGACTGAAAAACAAGAAACACAGAACGATGAAATACAGACAGTAAAAGAACAGACCATACCCCAAAAACCTAACAATATCATGATAAAAAAGATTAGAGGAAAAACTTTTGTAACGGAGATATATTTTAATAAAAACAGCAAAGAAACATTTCAAGATAAGCTGTTCAAGGTAGTACAAACTGAAAAGAAAGAATAAAGAAAAATGGAACACTTTGTATAAAACCTTTCAGCTTTTTTTTCTATTTGTTACAATGAAAGCCTTGAAAGTAAGTAGAGAATCTGACAGTAGAAAAATAGTCTTGAAAATGGTATAATATACTAAATATTTAGAAAGATAGATTAGAAGTTGTAAATTTTAAATTAGAGGAGTTATTATGAAAAAAATATATATGTATGTACTAGATACAATGGCAGATTGGGAGAATGGATATTTCTTACAAGGCTTGACCTTACAAAAAATGGCAGGAGCGTTAAAATATGAATTACAAACTGTTTCAGTATCTAAGAGAGCAATTAAAACTGCTGGTGGAATTACCGTTGTTCCGGATATTACTTTAGAGGAAATTGATGAAATGCAAGCAGGAGCATTATTATTGATTGGAGGAGATACTTGGCAGGAAAAGTCAAATCAACCGATACTTGAAGTGGCTAATTCGTTTCTTGAAAAGAATATATTAGTAGCTGCTATTTGTGGTGCTACTTTAGGTTTAGCAAATAAAGGAATTTTAAATTCGTACTATCATACAAGTAATGCATTGTTTTTCTTACAAGGAAGTGATAAATACCAAGGAGAGAAATACTATAAAGATACACTTGCGGTTATGGATAAAAATCTAATTACCGCAAGCTCAGCAGGTTCTTTACTTTGGGCAAGATATATCTTTGAAAACTTAAAACTATATTCTCATCAAACTGTTGAAGCATGGTATAACTATTTTTCTTCTGGAAAAGTTGAGTATTTTGGGGAACTTATGAATTCCTTTAATAAAGATATATAAATCTTAGTTTGTCAAAATGAAATAATTAAATAAAAAAAAATAATAATATAGTAACTTATGAAACAGTAAATC
>NZ_JH165061.1:529504-538211 GCF_000227315.1 Peptoniphilus indolicus ATCC 29427
ATGAAACAGTAAATCAAATCGGTTTACTGTTTTTTCTTTGCCCAAAAACAGAAAGAGAGGAAACAGAAAATGAAAAATATAGATGAAAAAATCTTAATGGCAGAAGAAGAAATCAAGCAATTACAAAACAAAAGAAAAAAGCTCATCAGCCAACAGAAACAGGAAGAGAGAAAAAAGAGAGATAGACGGCTTTATGAAAAAGGCGGTGTATTTGAAAGTATCTTTACCGAGAGCAAAGAATTAACCAAAGATGAATTTTATCAACTAATTACATTCCCGAATATAAAAGAAGCAGTCAATCAAAAAATCTTAAAAATCATAGAAAGGCGAGAAGAAAGAGAAAATCAAAATATGGAAAATCAAGAGGAAGTAATGGACATAGAGGAATAGTCCCTTGTTTACAAGGGCGCACTTATACACCCTAAAGGGTGCGTGCGTTCTCCGAAGGCTCTTGCAGAGGGCATATCAGCTAACGCTGATACAGGGGAGCTACACTCCCCTACGGAAATAAATTTCCTACCCCTTGTGTACTTCCCAAAAGAAATCGGATAAAAAGCAATCCGATTTTTTTAGGAAGTCTTTATCATCGCCACCACACCAATATCAAAAATGGAAAGGAGGTTTTTTCTTATGGCGATATATCATCTCAGTATAAAGATTATCTCAAGAGGAAAAAATAAAAGTGCAGTAGCAGCTTCCGCTTATCGTAGTGGCGAAAAAATAAAAAACGAATATGACGGAGTAGTCCATGACTTTACAAGAAAAGGTGGAATAGCCCATACCGAAATTCTATTACCGCAAAATGCACCTGAAGAATTTTCAAACCGTTCTGCCTTATGGAATAGCGTGGAGAAAATAGAAAAAAGTAAAAATTCACAGCTTGCAAGAGAAATAGAAATTGCATTACCTAAAGAATTAGACAGGGAAAAACAGATAGAACTTGTAAGGGAATATGTAAAAGAAAATTTTGTGAAAGTTGGTATGTGTGCCGATATTGCCCTACACGATAAAAATTATGGAAACCCACACGCTCATATCTTACTTACTATGCGACCGTTAAACGAAGATAAAACATGGGGAGCAAAATCAAAAAAGGAATATATCCTTGATAAAAATGGCGAGAAAGTAAAACTCAAAAATGGTAATTACAAAACAAGAAAAATAGATACAGTAGATTGGAACGAGCAAGATAAAGCAGAGCAGTGGCGAAAGTCGTGGGCAGATATTACAAACAACTATCTTGAAGAAAACAGCATACAAGAAAAAGTTGACCACCGCTCCTATGAAAGACAAGGCATAGAACAAATACCGACCATTCATTTAGGAATATCGGCAAGTCAAATGGAGAAAAAAGGTATTGTTACCAACAGAGGAAATATCAACAGAGAAATCAGACATCAAAACAAGATATTAAGAGAAATTGCAAGACGAATAAAAGCCTTAATGAGATGGATAAGAAGTTTAACAACAAACAAGAACAAAGATAATCTAATAGAGAACCAAGAGGATATATCTTTACAATCCACCACCCCACTAAAACAAAATGATTTAACAGATATACTCTCTAATCTCATAAAAGAAAATGCAGATAATAGTAATATAAACTTAGAAAAATATATTGAAAGCTATCAATTTCTTAAAGAGAAAAATATTACATCAATACCCGAATTGAAAGAATGTATATCAGCATTAAGAGATAAGAACTACAAGACTACAAGAGCTATCAAAGATACCGAAAAGAAAACCAATGACAAAGTAGAGCTTATAGACCAATCAGAAAAGTATTTGAAACATAGAGACACATACAAAACCTATGTCAAGTTGAAGAAAAGCAAGCAAGAAGATTTTTATAACGAACATACAGCAGAAATTATTTTATTTGAGAGTGCAAGAAAATATCTAAAAGAGCATTTAGGAGAAAGTAAGACATTAGCTATATCCAAGTGGAAGTTAGAAGCAACAGCATTGAAGAAAGAAAAAGACACCCTATATTCTCAAATCTTAGATATGAGAAAAGAGGTTGAACAAGCTGAAAGTGTTAGAAACTGTATAGAGAAATTACTACAAGGAAATAGAGAACTAACACAGGTAAAGAGGAACGAGTTAGACCTATAAAACTAATTGGAAATATGGTATAATAATAAACAAATACAATTTTGATTTAAGGAGATGAACATTGTGCATGATTTGAAAATAAAAGGTATCATTGAATTTTTAATTAAGGCAAAAAAAGCAACTTATGCTGGCGATGGAAATACAACCAATTCATCAAGACCGTGTTCACATGATTTAAAGTATTTTGAAGATAATTTTGAATACTATGATTCTTATTTTGGAACAGATCCGTTCATTGGAGAGGAGGCTCTTTGGTCAAACGGAGAAATAATTTGGTCGATGAACTATGCAGGTCGAAAACTTGACAAAGAATTTGAGTACGGATTTTTAAAAGAAGCATTGCTTTTGGTTAATAGTGAAAATCCGTTTAGAGGACCTGATGAATATTCTAATGGTGATTATAAATATATGTGTGAAACGATAGGGGATTTTGAATGGTTTCAAGGATATGAATCAATAACTTTTCAAGGGAAATTAGTCTATGAGTGCTATTATCATGGAGGGATAGTTCGATAAATTTCGGTTTTAGGAGGTGGAAGTTTGGAATTTTATAAAGCGTTAGTTGGAGAAAAAAAGCAAAAGAAAAATATATTCAGCGATTTGATTGGGGAGTGGGATATTGAATGGGTTGATGGAAAAGGTACTGAAAAGGAAAGACATGTAATTGGAGAATGGATATTTTCAGAGATACTAAATGGTGATGGAATACAAGATATTTTTATTTGTCCATCAAGGGAAGAACGAGTATCCAATCCTCAGCCTGACGCAGAGTATGGTACAACAATAAGAATGTACAATCCTAACAAACAAAAATGGGATATTTGCTATACTTGTTTAGGTAAAATGGTATATTTAGAAGCTGAAAAAGTAGAAGATAAAATTGTACTTATAAATATAAGCAATGATAAAGGCATAAATTTATGGGTCTTTGATGATATTTCTCCTTCAAAATTCCATTGGGAAAATAAAACATCTTTTGATAATGGAAAAACTTGGATAACAAATGGAGAAGTATTTGCTAAAAGAAGATAATTATAGATAATGGTTTGTATCATGATTGATAACTTAATAAAACCGATACAGGAACAGTAAATCAAAAAAGGTTTACTGTTTTTCTTTCCCTAAAAGTTAAATTTCCATACAGGACAAGCGTCCATAAATATAAAAAGGTACTTGACAAAACGCTCTCTGGGGAAATAAGAAAGATATTGAGCCATACATGGATGAAAAGTTTCAAAACAATATCTTGCTTACTCAGACAGAACGCCTAACTATGAATGGTAGACCGGCTAATCCAAAGTATGCTCGTAACAAGAATGTACTTGTAATCGGTGGATCAGGAAGTGGTAAGACAAGATTTTATGTAAAACCGAACCTTATGCAGATGCACAGTAGCTATTGCGTAACCGATCCGAAAGGAACGATAGTCATTGAATGTGGCAAGATGCTTGAAGACAATGGCTATGAGATAAAAATCTTAAACACCATAAACTTCAAAAAATCTATGAAATATAATCCTTTTGCCTATATTCGTTCTGAGAAAGATATTCTGAAATTGGTACAGACAATTATTGCAAATACGAAAGGAGAGGGAGAAAAAGCGGGTGAAGATTTTTGGGTTAAAGCGGAGAAGCTCTACTATACAGCACTTATCGGATATATCTTCTATGAAGCTCCAAGAGAAGAAAAGAACTTTGCAACTCTACTTGATATGATAGATGCTTCCGAAGTCAGAGAAGATGACGAAACCTATATGAATCCGATAGATAGGCTCTTTGAAGCACTTGAAAAGAAAGAACCTACACACTTTGCAGTAAAGCAATACAAAAAATATAAATTGGCTGCGGGAAAAACAGCAAAATCTATTCTTATATCTTGTGGTGCAAGGCTTGCTCCATTTGATATTCATGAACTTAGGGACTTGATGAAAGAAGATGAACTTGAGCTTGATACACTGGGAGATAGAAAAACAGCACTATTTGTTATTATCTCCGATACCGATGATACCTTTAATTTTGTGGTATCCATTATGTACTCTCAGCTATTTAACCTACTTTGCGATAAGGCGGATGATGTGTATGGTGGCAGGCTTCCTGTTCATGTAAGATGTCTACTTGATGAGTTTGCAAACATCGGTTTAATTCCAAAATTTGAGAAGTTAATTGCAACGATTCGTTCAAGAGAAATATCAGCAAGCATCATACTTCAAGCACAATCTCAGCTAAAGGCGATCTATAAGGATAATGCAGATACCATTGTAGGTAACTGTGATAGTACCTTATTCTTAGGTGGAAAGGAAAAAACAACACTAAAAGAGCTGTCCGAAACGCTTGGTAAAGAAACTATCGACCTTTACAACACATCGGAAACAAGGTCAAATCAAAAGAGCTTTGGACTTAATTATCAAAAAACAGGCAAAGAATTGATGAGCCAAGATGAGATTACGGTTATGGACGGTGGAAAATGTATATTTCAGCTTAGAGGTGTCAGACCGTTTCTTTCAGATAAGTATGATATTACAAAGCATAAGAACTATAAGCTGCTTGAGGACTATGATAAGAAGAATTTGTTTGATATAGAAAGCTACATGAGGCGAAAAGGAAAAGCAAAACTGAATAGGGAAACAGTTATTACAAGAATGCAGTAAGTCTAAAAATAGATTTGCTGCTTTTTTATTCAGAAAATTAGGAGGTAAGATGATAAGGATCAGAAGTCCCACTTAAAGAAAAACTAAATAGTAAGAGCATAGCGATTGGAAAAGAAAAACTCCAGTCGCTTTTTTTATTGAAAAGAAAAGGAGAAATTTTTAATGAAGCAAGAAATGATTAACATCAACGCCAATTTAGTGGCAGAACCTACTTTCTCAAGTTTTGAAAATGATGGTGAGGAAGTGGTAGTTGCAAACTTCACGCTTGTAAAAAAGTATGGAAAGGGCAAGGAATATATCAATTGTGCAGCCTACGGAGAAAAAGCAGAGAAAGCAAAGGACTTTGAAAAAGGTGATTTAATCCACATCTTTGGCTACTTTAAGAAGCGTGAAAAAGAGGGAAAGACTTACAAAAACTTTGTAGTGAAGTCCTACAACAAAATTGAAAAGAAAGAAGAAAATGAGGAGGAATAAATTATGGAATTTTTCGCACAGGCAGTAAATGTATTAAAAATCTTGGTTATGGCAGTAGGTGCAGGACTTGGAGCATGGGGCGTTATCAATCTTATGGAAGGTTACGGTAACGACAATCCCGGAGCAAAATCGCAGGGAATAAAGCAGCTGATGGCAGGTGGAGGTATTGTCCTTATCGGACTTAAGCTCATTCCACTACTTGCTAATGTACTCAAGTAAGAAGAAAAGGAGAGATTAGATGTTTGGGATATTCGACAAAATAGAAGAATTCTTTAAGGAGCTTCTACTGGGCGGTATCCAAGCAAACTTAGAGTCCATGTTTCTTGACATAAACGACAAGGTTGGTGCAGTTGCAACAGATGTAGGAAAAACTCCTATGGGGTGGAATGGAGATGTATTTGCCTTTATTAAAAGCATTAACGATTCGGTCATTATTCCCATAGCGGGACTAATTATCACAGCAGTCCTTTGTATCGAGCTTATCAATATGGTTATACAGAAAAATAACCTACATGATAATACGGATACCTTTGAATTTTTCAAGTACATCATCAAGATGTGGATTGCTGTATGGTTAGTATCCCATGCCTTTGAGTTTTCAATGGCGGTCTTTGATGTGGCACAGCACATGGTAAATAAGGCGGCGGGGGTTATAAACACCTCTGCTACCGTTTCCGGAGATCAGATAGTGGCAATGATGGATACCCTAAAAGAAAAGGGACTTGGAGAGCTTGTCATGATTCTCTTTGAAACCTCCATCATAAAAGTTGCCATACAGGCAATTTCCATAGTAATTATGCTTGTGGTTTACGGAAGAATGTTTGAGATTTATGTTTATTCATCGGTTTCAGCCATTCCTTTTGCCACAATGGGAAACAAAGAATGGGGGCAAATCGGCACGAATTACATCAAGGGACTATTTGCACTTGGACTACAAGGACTCTTTTTAATGGTTTGTCTTGGAATTTACGCAGTATTAGTTAAGACGATTGAAATAACAGATATACACACAAGTACCATGACGATACTTGGTTATGCGGTTTTGCTGGGGTTAATGATGCTAAAGAGCGGAACACTGGCCAAAAGCGTATTAAATGCACACTAAAAAAGAAAGGAAAGATAGTATGAATAAAAGAAAAACAGTATTTACAGCAGTAGTAATTGGAGCAGGCGTTATGGCGGTAATTGATAGAATCAGACTTCATAACAAGGTAGAAGAATTAGAAGAAAGAACAGAGGACATTGGTCGCTGCCACAATGATTTTTGCTTGATGCAGCAAAGATATAACAAGAATACAGATGAACAGCTTGCAATTATTCAGGATGAAATCGGCTCTGTATATGAACACTTTGAGGAGTTTTCAAAGGACAAAGAAGATGGGAGGTAAGCTATGGCGTATGTACCAATACCCAAGGACTTAAAGAAGGTTAAGACAAAGGTAGCATTTAACTTAACGAAAAGGCAGCTCATAGGATTTACCATTGCAGGACTTGTTGGAATACCTGTCTATTTATTTATGAGAAAGGTAGTACCAAACGATATAGCTGTCATATTCCTTATCGTGTCCACACTTCCAATCTTTTTTATCACACTTTTTGAAAAGGACGGACTGACCTTTGAGAAATATTTTAAGCATATCTATTTGCATAAATTCTATCAACCACAAAAGAGAGTGAGAAAGGAGGTTTACCTTGAACAAGAAAAGAAAAATTCAGCAAATAAAACTCACGCAAAACGAAAAGGCATTGAGAAGTCAAAAGCGGGACTTAAAGAAAAATAAGGGAAAGATTAAAAAAGACAGTAGTATACTTGACCTTATTTTTAAGAAAGAGCCGAAAAGATACACTGTTGAAGATACCATTCCCTATCTTAGACTCTTAAAAAGCGGGATATGCCAGCTTGATGAAAAGCACTTCAGTAAAAGCATAGCCTTTCAGGATATTAACTATCAGCTCGCCTTAGATGAAGATAGAGATTTGATTTTTAATCAGTTTGCAAACTTTCTAAATTCATTTGATCCAAGTGTCAGCATTGAGTTTTCCTACATCAATCAGCTTGGACGAAACGAAGAAATGAAATCGGCAATTCAGATACCGGATAAAGGGGACGGTTTTGATGATATACGACTTGAGTTTAGAGAGATGCTAAAAAGTCAGATTGTAAAGGGAAATAACGGACTGAAAAAATCAAAGTATGTAACCTTTACAGTGGAAGCTGATAATTTAGAGCAGGCAACATCAAAACTTGAAAGACTGGAGATAGATATATTATCTAATCTCAAAAGCATGGGGGTAAGAGCTGAAAGTCTTACAGGAGAGGAAAGACTAAAGATTCTTCACGATATATTAAATCCGAATAAGACCTTTGAGTTTTCCTACAAAGACCTGAAGAAAAAGGAGAGTACCAAGACATATATCGTGCCTGATGAATTTAACTTTATACCTTCAAGGTATTTTAAGTTTGGGAAGTTTATCGGAGCAACAAGTCATTTTCAAATCCTTGCAAGTGAGCTTTCAGACCGTATGCTATCAGAGTTTTTGGATATTGATGATAACATCAATATATCTTTTCATATTAAGGCGATTGACCAGTCAGAAGCCATCAAGATGGTAAAACGAAAAAACACCGATATTGATAAGATGCGAATTGAGGAAAACAAGAAAGCTGTAAGGTCAGGCTATGACATGGACATTCTTCCAAGTGATTTAATTACTTACGGAGAAGATGTAAAAAGTCTTTTAAAAGATTTACAGACAAGAGATGAGCGTATGTTTGTTGTAAGTATTGTCTTTATGAATTTTGCAAGGACAGTGCAAAAGCTCGATAACACCATAGCTCAGATAAGCTCCATTGCAAACAAGCATAACTGTAAATTGAAAAGACTTGACCATACGCAGGAACAAGGCTTAGTGAGCGTGCTGCCTCTTGGGGTAAACAAGATTGAAATAGATAGAGGGCTAACCTCATCATCAACAGCAGTCTTTATGCCATTTACCACAGAGGAACTTTTTATCAACTCAAGTAACAGTCTGTACTATGGACTAAATGCTTTAAGTCATAACCTGATTATGGCGGACAGGAAGAAATTAAAGAACCCAAACGGCTTAATTTTAGGGACTCCCGGAAGTGGTAAATCCTTTAGTGCTAAAAGGGAGATGGCAAATGCGATTTTAGTAACGGACGATGATGTGATTATTTGCGATCCGGAGGGAGAGTATGGAAACCTTGTAAGACAGTTTAAGGGAGAAGTGATAAAGGTCAGCAGTAAGTCAAAAGACTACTTAAATCCCCTTGATATAAACATGAACTATGGCGATGGAGATGCACCTCTTAAAGACAAGGCAAATTTCATTATGTCCATGCTTGAACTTGTAGTTGGAGGAAGTGGACTTACAGCAGAAGAAAAGTCGGTTATAGATAGATGCCTTCCTAAAATTTATGAAAAGTATTTTGAAAATCCGACTCCTGAT
>NZ_JH165061.1:538261-551989 GCF_000227315.1 Peptoniphilus indolicus ATCC 29427
TTATGAGTAAGGAGATAGAAAACATCTTTGATAATACGGACTTTGTCTTAATGCTAAATCAGGCTTCGGGAGATAGGGAAATACTTGCAAGGAAACTTAAAATCTCACTTCCGCAGCTTAGATATGTTACGAACTCTAATGAGGGCGAGGGACTACTTTTCTTTGGAAATACCATTGTGCCTTTCCTTGATAAGTTTCCGAAAGATACAATTCTTTATCAGAAGATGACTACCAAGCCTGAAGAAGTGAGGTAGCTTATGGATAGGAAGCTGAAAAAAGATTTTAGGGAAAGGCATAAGGCAAGTCTTGAAAGAGAAATGTTAAAAGATGAAACAAGCTCTATACCTGAAGAAAGTAAGCTAAAGCACAGCGATGATTACAGAGGGAAAATAGTCCATGATAAAGAAAGATTTCAGGATAAGGTACATGAAAAGATAAGTAAGGTAAGCTCTTATAATGAGCAAGTACAGGGGACTTCCAAAAGAAATGCAAGGTATAGAGCTACTAATAAAGGCAGTGTAAATTCTTTAAATGAAACAGGAGCGTCTGACTATGATACTGAGGTTAAAAATGGCAAAATCTATGATCCTTTAGGACAAGACCTTGATAATGATGGAATCATAGACAGGTATGACAATGACTTTAGGGACAGCGACTACTTTGAGTCGACCTATTATGTAGATGACAATCTTCATAAAAAAGATGAGTTTATTGGAAGTTCCTCTAAAAATCATAAGGCTCAAAAGAGTATGTATAAGAGGAAAAACTATTCCGAAAGCCTCTATACAAGGAAAAAAGATGATGTGCCAAAGGAAAATAAATCTGAGGGCAACAAGGCAGGGAAGGATGCTGTAAGTGAAAAAGAAAATATCAGCCTATCGAAAGATCAAAAGAAAAAGCTGAAGAAAGATATGGTAAAGGTATCTGCCCTGTCAGGACTTGCTAAAGGAAGTGAAACCGTAAGAGATTATTTATCTCATGGAAGCGATGAAAATAAAGGCGTAGAAGCAGGAGAAAAGACGGCGGATGCAAGTTCCAAGCTCATTCATGGTATTAAGAGATACTCAGATAAGAAAAGAGCTAAAAAAGGATATGACCTTACAAATAAGGACTATAAAATCAGAAAGCGTAAATCAAAGTTAGAGTTTCGTGATGCCAAAGAGGAACTGAAAAAGACAGATGAGTATAAAAGAGCAAGTGCCTATAAAAGATTTCAAAAGAAAAATCAGGTAAAGGCAGCAATTTCTCGTGAGAATAAGTCAAGACTTAGAGATCGGATTAAAGAGGGACTTATTGGAACGCTGAAAAGCTCAAAGGATATGATTATCCGAAAAGCCAAAGGACTTATGCTTATCTTCATAGGTATCATTATCTTGGGAACTTTTGTGATTAACTTTGCAGGAACGGGAATGACAGGCTTTATGAACTCCACAAGCTCGGTTCTTACAACAAGCTATTTATCAAAGCCAAATGTACTAAGTGAAATCAATCAGAAGTTTTCTGCTATGGAGGGTGAGCTTCAAAGAGAAGTTGACCATGTAGAAGAAAATTATCCCGGATATGATGAATACATCTTAAATAATACAGAGTACATCGGTCATAATGTCCATGAGCTTTTATCCTACATTACATCAAGGTGCGGAGAGGTAAAGAATGTATCGGAAGTAGAATCCATATTAAAAGAATTGTTTGAGTCCATGTATGACCTTGAATATAGGGAAGAAATTGAAATCAGATACAGGACAGTTACAGAAACCTATACCGATGAAGATGGCAATGAATATACCGAAAGCCACGAAGAACCGTATGAGTATAAAAAACTCATCGTAACGCTTCATAAAAAAGAGATGGACAGCATTATCCGAAAGGTATTTGCAAACTATCCCGATAATCTAAAGCACTATGAAGCCTTATTCCTTGCACAAGGAAATATGGGAGAAGTATTTGGTAATTCTGACCTTATTAGCTCTAATGGTGGTGTAGGTGGTGGAAAAGAGTATGAGGCATCAACGGAAGTACAAAAGAAGATTGTAAATGCTGCATATATTACGCCATCTCCGGGTGCAGGCTGGTGTGCCATGTGGGTATCACAAGTCTATCAAAATGCGGGACTTGGATATATTGGAGGAAACGCCAATGATATGTATAGAAACTACACCTTTACATCAGACAGGTCAAAGTTAAAGGTGGGAATGCTTGTAGCGGTAGAAAGCAGCAGTAGCGGAAGCACAGCAGGACTTACCTATGGTCATGTCGGCATTTATATCGGGGACGGAAAGGTTATTGATAACATCGGTTATATAAGAGTAACTACCTTAGATGATTGGATTGCGACTTTTTGTAAACATCATCCGGTAGGCTTCGGTTTTCCGCCAAATGTAAACAGATAAGGAGGGAACAATGTGAAAAAAGAACTGACAGCAGTAAAAAACAGAATAAAGAAGTTAAAGGATAAAAAGGCTCTGATTGATGAAGAATTGGAGCCTTTATTTATTCGTGAAGAAGAACTTGAAAATGAGGAAATTATCACGATTTGTAGAAAGAACAATATCACAATCAGTGATTTGATGGCAAAGGTAAACAAAGAAAAAGCAGAACTGAAAAAGGAGAGAACAAATGAAAACCAGTTTGAAAAAGAATAATAAATTTTGGACAGCAGCACTTGCGGTGATTGTAAGTATTAGCTGTATTTTAGGACTTTGGACAGTGGTGTATGCTCAGGAACAAAAGGTATCGGATACGCCTACAAGTGATAAGGCTGTCCAAACGGAAGTTGAAGTAAATGTAAAATATATCTTTGAAGATGAAAAGGTATTTAAGGAAGAAAAGATTAAGGCAGAGAAAGGACAGCTTCTTGATAGTGGCGATCTTCCAATGCTCCCTGATAATATGAAATTTATTGATGAGTTTCTGTTTTATGAAGTAAAGGGAGATGGAAATGATGAAATTATCCGTAAGGTAGCAAAGACTGAGCTTAAGGATAAACAAACGCAAACGGAAGAAGAAAAACCAAAGCAGGACGAAAGCACACAGACAGAAAATTCAAAGACTGAAGATAAAGGCACACAGACAGAGCTTTCTAAAGACGATATTTCTAAGATGGAAAAAGAGGCTAAAGAGCTTCAGGAAAAATTTGATAAGTTAAATGGTGAGATTAAAGACAAGGATAAGTTGAGTGATAAGCAGAAAGAAAAAATCAAAGACCTTGAAGATGAGATTGAAAGTCTGAAAGAAAAAATGAAGAAAGATAAGGGAAATAAGGACTTATCAGAAGACATGAAAAAGGAAATAGATAAGCTGACGGAAAAGGTGAAAGAGCTTGAGAAAAAGGCGACTGAAACAAACAAAGCTCCTGTAACATCGCAGTCAATTACACCGATTAGTCCTATTTCCGGCATTAAGACAAGCTCAGGCATTTCTCCTCAAACACCACAGACTTCTGTAAGTAGTACCGGCAAAGGCTCATCTAATGCAGTAAGCTCAGGGAATACTACAAAGGATACAAGCAAAACAGAAGTAAAGGAGAAAGAAAAGGATGTTCGTTATCCCAATAAGCTGACAGCAAAAGCACCTGCTAATAACAACAGTCAGGATTCATCTATGGACGGTACAAGTAAAAGCGTAAATACCAATAAGGGTGTAGCTTCCGCTCCGTCAAAGGCAAGAGGAACTGTTACGGAAAATAAGGATAATGCGAATAATGATTATCCAATTCATCATGGAGATAGCAGCGATAACAAAGAAACGGATATGTATTCAGCCGATGCAAGGCAGTTTATTACCTTTCAAACGAAAAACGGTAAGACATTTCATTTAATTATCAATCATGATGAAGATAGTGAAAATGTGATGCTTCTTACAGAAGTATCCGAAGATGATTTACTTAACATGGTAGAGAAAAAAGAAACTTCAAAACAGGAAGTAGTAAAAGAAGAACCTGTAAAGGAAGAAGTAAAGTCTGAGAAAAAAGAAGAAAAGAGTAATTTAGGAGCATATATTATTCTTTTACTTGTTGTAGGCGGAGCATTGGGAGCAGGATACTACTTTAAGGTTGTAAAAAAGAAAGAAGATAAGGAGCTTGAAGCCTTAGAGGAAGAAGATGATGATTTCTTTTCTGAAGCTGAAAGCGAAGAAGAAACAAATGATACAGATGAAGTAGAAGCAGAAGATGAGCAGTAATGCTGCACCAAAAAAATACAGTATTTGGTGCAAAATCAAGGGCGGGAGAATAAAATCTTTCGCCCTTTTATATTGAAAAACAGGAGGAAGTACAGAAATGAAGTTAGTTATTGCAGAAAAGCCAAGTGTTGCAATCTCCATTGCAAAGGTTATTGGAGCAAATAAAAAGAAAGACGGATATTATGAAGGGAATGGATACAAAGTATCTTGGTGTGTTGGACACTTAATTCAAATGGCAAATCCGGACGCTTACCATGAGAAGTATGCCAAGTGGAATATGGCTGATTTACCGATTATTCCAAAGGACTATAAGTATGAGGTAGCAAAGTCAACTAAGAAGCAATTTGCTATCCTTAAAAAGCTGATGAACGATAAAGAGATTGATACAATTATCAATGCTTGCGATGCAGGTCGTGAAGGAGAAAGCATTTTCAGACTTGTATATAACGAAGCTAAATGCAAAAAGAAGATGAAACGCCTTTGGATTTCTTCTATGGAAGATAGTGCCATTAGAGATGGCTTTGGTAATCTAAAAGACGGAAAAGACTATGACAATCTCTTTGAATCGGCACAGGCAAGAGCCATTGCAGACTGGTTAGTCGGTATGAACATCAGTAGGCTCTATTCTTGCCTATATAAGCAAAATTATTCGGTTGGCAGAGTGCAGACACCGACTCTTGCCATGATTGTAAAAAGAGATGATGAGATAGCTAATTTCAGGAAAGAGAAATACTATACAGTAGAACTATTTACAAATGGATTTACACTATCGACCGATAGAATTGATGATGAGGTTGCTGCTGAACAGCTAATCAATTTAGTAGGTGACAAGATTGAAATTACCGATGTCATTCAGAAAGAGAAAATAACAAAACCAGACTTGCCATTTGACCTGACAACACTTCAAAGGGAGTGCAATAAATATTTTGGATATAGTGCCAAGCAGACGCTTGCCTATGCACAAAGCCTGTATGAAAAGAAACTGATTACCTATCCAAGAACAGATAGTAGGTGTTTAACAGAGGATATGATTGTAAGTACGGTCAATAATATTTTGGGTGAAAATGACTTTGATACAGAGCGTATCAAGGTAGTATTTGACCCTAAAAAGGTTACAGATCATCACGCTATTATTCCGACAGTAAGCTCGTTAAGTGAAGATTTATCGAGTATCCCTGAGAGTGAAGCAAAGGTATATAGGCTTATTTCTAATAAGCTCCATGCAAGCGTAGGTTATCCATTAGTGGAAAGCACAACGAAGATTGTAGTTTCATTTGACGGTTTTGAATTTATCAGTTCAGGAAAAGTAATTAAGGATGAAGGCTTTACAAAATATCTTAAAGAGTATAAGTCCAAGAAGAATGAGGATGCAGAACTTCCTAATGTAAGCATTGGAGATGTTATAAGTATCGAAGATAAAGAGATTAAAGAAAAATTTACCCAACCTCCGAAACACTTTACTGAAGATACTCTTCTTAAGTCTATGGAAATTGCAGGAAATGATGTATTAGAAAAAGGTGTAGAAGTGGAAAGAAAAGGTCTTGGCACTCCGGCAACAAGGGCAGGAATTATCGAAAATCTAATCTTTAAAGGATTTGTAGAAAGAGATAAGAAAAATCTTATAGCTACACATAAAGGAATTAGTCTTGTAACGATTGTATCCTATAACTTTAAGTCGGCAGAAACGACAGCAAAGTGGGAAATGGAATTATCCGATATAGCTCAAGGTAAATCTTCTAAGAAAGAATTTTTAGATGCGATTGAAAATGAGATAAAAGAAGCGGTTTTGACATATCGCAAGTAAGACAGCACTAATTTCAGCGTGGAAAAAATGCTCTAAAAATGCTATAATGCAAAGTAATCAATTTAATGATTGAGAGGTGATTATATGTCTAAAATAAATGTTGAAGGTTCAGAAATCAGCATTATTGCCATAGACAATAGAGATTATATTTCTTTAACGGATATGGTTAGAAATATTGAGAACGGTTCTGCTTTGATTGAAAAGTGGCTCAGAAACAAGAATACAATAGAGTTTTTAGGTATTTGGGAAGAAATGTATAACACGAATTTTAATTCCCCCGAATTCGAGGGAATTAAAAATGAAGCAGGATTTAACCGTTTTATATTATCGGTCAAGCAATGGGTGGAAAAAACTAATTCTATCGGTATCGTTGCGAGAGCAGGAAGATATGGTGGAACTTATGCTCATAAAGATATAGCGTTTGAGTTTGCTTCTTGGGTATCGCCATATTTTAAATTATATTTAATCAAGGAATTTGAACGCCTAAAGGAAGAAGAACAAAAGAAGTTAGGATGGGATATTAAGAGAAATTTGGCAAAAATCAATTATAGAATTCACACAGATGCCATTAAAAACAAACTTGTACCGGATAAACTTTCAAAAGAAAAAATCAATTTTATTTATGCAAGTGAAGCGGATATTCTTAATGTTTCTCTATTTGGAATAACAGCTAAGGAGTGGCGTGATGAAAATCCGGATTTAAAAGGCAATATTAGAGATTATGCGGATATATCACAGCTTGTCTGCCTTTCTAATCTTGAGAATCTTAATGCGGTATTTATAAATGAAGGCATGAGCCAATCTGAAAGATTGGAAAAATTAAATGCAATAGCTATTGAACAAATGAAGATACTATCTGAAAGTGAATCAATTAAAAAATTGAAATAGAGTAATAATATTTGGTATATAGCGAAGGTGATTAGAGTAAAATCTAACCGCCTTTTTTGTTTGAAAAAAGAAGGAGGTAAAAATGCGAATAAATGATTTTCATAACATTTTGGAGCTTGTAAAACAGGATATTTTGCAAAGTGAAGCAGAATATCTGAAGCTCCTAAAAGTTGTCGGAAACAATCAAAGATACGACTTTAGAAGTCAATTAAGTATCTATGATAGAAATCCTGAAGCGACAGCCTGTGCCAAGTTCGACTACTGGAGGGAACGCTTTAACCGAACGGTTATGCGAGGGCAGAAAGGGATACCAATTTTAGAGGATTACGGCACATATAAAAAGGTGGACTATATCTTTGATATAAGCCAGACAGTTTCAAAAAACAGGGATGTCAACGAGGTCAATCTTTGGAGATTCGATAAAGAAGCCCATCAAGATGTCTTAAAGGAAATGATAAAAAGCGAGGGATATGAGGAAAGCGAAAGCACACTTGAAAACATCTTTTCTTTAAGCAGACTCTACGGTGATGAAAAAATAGATACCTTAATGAATGAACTTAGAGTAGCGGATGAGGATAGAATATCATTTACCAAGTTTGTAAGGGACTCGGTAAGCTATGCGGTAGCTTCAAGATTTAAGTTAGATTATCCGATGGATTATGAGCTTTTAAGAGAAAATTTTCAAAGATTTGACAGCATATCCTTAATGAGCCTTGGTGAAAGTGTATCGGATATTAGCGGAAAGATTATTGATGAAACCATTCAAAAAAGCAAAGAGCTTGAGCTTCAAAAAGAAGTTTTAATAGGAAAAGAAGCGGGATATAATAAAATTAAAGAAGAATTAAAGGAGGTAGAAGAAAATGTACTTCGACGAGATGATCAGGAAAGAAATGAAAACGAGCGAGTTCTCCGAAATGGAGAGTACGGACGAGATAATAGAAAAAATCAGGGAGAATACGCTAAACAGCTTGGAGGAACAGACGGACTTTATAAGGAAGTATCCGAATCCGACCTACGCAGTGATGAGGCTGAATTACCTTTCACAGAGCGAGGAGCAGAGCCACTTCGAGATGCTTTTGGATCTATACAAGGAGAAGAAGCTGACAGGACACCTGATGGATATTCAGAAACAGGCAGTAGAGTTTATGAGAGCAGAGAAGCCGAAGTTGATGGCAGCTTGGAAGATAGAGGACGAGAACAATCCGCAGTATGGGGCGATGATTTCAGCTCTCAAAGAAATGACCATCAAGGAAGTAGTGGAGATTTAAAAGACAATACGGATAAAGAGATAATAGAAGCTGAAAAGGCTTCTTTTTCTTTGCCTGAAAATTCATATGGACAGATGAGGCTTACCATTCCCTTAAGCCCAAAAGATATAGATATTGTCCTTATTAACGGAGGAAATCACGATGGCAGTAGGCTTCCTGTTATCGCAGAGTTTTCTAAAGGAAAAAGTAATGAAGAATTGGGAGAATACCTCAAAGATACCTTTAGAGGAGGAAACGGATTTTACATTGATGAAAGAGAAGTATCTTCCTGGTATTCGGATAAAGGTATTCATTTAGCTTATGGAACATCGGCAAGAGAGGATAATACACAAATTTTAAGCTGGCGTGATGCAGCAAGTAGGATAAATGAACTTCTTGACAGAGGTGAGTTTGCTACAAATGTAGAACTTTTAAAGGCACAGGACTATGAAAGGGATAGAATTTCAGAATCCTTATGGTATCTAACGCACGATTTAAGCGAAGAAGGAATAGAGCAAGGATATTTCAACTCTTTTGAAAGAGGTGGTGGCTTTCCGGAAGAAACGAAAAGATTATCTGAAGCATTAAAAAATCCTCAATATCTGAGAGAAACAATCAGGGAATACGAAAGATTTTTAGAAGGATACAAAGAAAACAGAGATGTACTAAGGTTTCATTATCACAAGGTTGACAGCCTTTATCAGAGACTCAAGGAATTTGAACTGCCACGAAAGGAGTACAGTACCAATCTGACAGAACATCCGAAGGTAAAGCTCTTTATTACAGAAGATGAAGTCCTTGAAAGTCTTTCAAGAGGAAGTGGCGTCGATAGAGGAAAAGAGCGAATTACAAAGTTTTTCAAAGAAAATCATACCTTGCAGGAAAAAGCTAATTTCTTAAAAGACGAATATGGCATAGGTGGTAGAAGTCATGCAGTATCGGGGGCAATGGGAAGTGATGAATGGCATGATGCAAAGGGACTTAAATTACAGAAGAATAATTGTAATGATGTTTTTCTTACTTGGTCAAGTGTGGCAAAGCATATTGACGAGCTGCTTTCTAAAAATCTTTATCTTGAAGAAAAGAAAATAGAAAGTAAGTCAGAGATAGAAGAAGCAAAAGCACCGCAATATTATTCTAAAGATAATCCTGAAAACTTAATGACTGATGAAATGCTTGAAAGAGTACCTGAACTTTACGCACAGGAAGATGTAGCTTTAGCGGATAAAGAGGTTCATGCAGCATATATTATTCCTTTCCGTTCTAACTGGACTTGGTATATGACGGAATATGATAGGGAAAGCGGTGATGCCTTTGGACTTGTGTTAGGATTTGAGCCTGAATGGGGATATTTCAATCTTGAAGAATTGAAAGAATTAAATGCTCAAAGGCTTATTTTAGAAGATTTTCCAAAGACCTTTAGAGAGCTTAAAGATACAGAACTTGCAAAGCAGATGGATGAACAGGAGCTTCAATCAGTCTTTAACGGAGAACTCAGCTTTGAAGATAAAGAAGAACTTGAAATATCTGAAGAAGTGGAAGAAAGAGTACCTGCAACACCTGTTCAGGAAACACTATTTGATTATCTGAAGGAAAAGGAAGAAGTAGAGCTTAAGGAAGAAAAGGAAAGGCTTTCAGATGAATTTACAGTTAAAGAGGGCGATACCGTCTATTTTAATCATGAAGAATATACTGTAAGGGAGATTGCTAAAAACCAAATCACAGGAAGAAATGATTTATGGCTTGATCCGGTAAGAAGTGGAAACCATCAAATACCGATTGTAGCATTTGATGATAATGAGGGTTTATTAAAGCAGATAAGCATTGAAAGACCAAACTTTATCGTTGGAGATGAAGTTATATACAAGGACAAAGCCTATATCATCACACGCTTTGATGATATGGGAAATAAACTAAAGACAGTAACGGTTAAGGACAATACGGAATATCTTGGCGGCATGATAACAGGCTCTGATGTAATTCCTTATCATCTTGAAATCGACCTTGAGAGGGTATTTGAAAATCTGACATATAAAAAGCCTGAAACTATTGTTAAAGAAAGTGAACTAAAGAAAGCAGAAGCTCATAACTTCAAGATTACGGAAGAAACGCTCCCGGACAAGTTATCTCCAAGTGAAAGGTTAAATAATAACCTTGAAGCCATCTCTATGCTGAGTCGCATTGAAAGTGGACAAAGAGAGCTTGATATTACAGCTCAGGAAATTTTAGCGAAATATGTAGGCTGGGGTGGACTTTCTGATGTCTTTGATGAAAGCAAGGAAGGACAATGGAAAGAAGCGAGGAGATTTCTAAAGGAAAACTTATCACAATCTGAGTATGAAGCAGCAAGAGAATCTACCCTAACGAGCTTTTACACACCGAAAACTATTATTGACGGCGTATATAAGACACTTTCCGATATGGGATTTAAGAGCGGAAATATCCTTGAGCCATCAATGGGCATCGGAAACTTTATCGGTAATCTTCCTGATGAAATGCGTAGGTCAAAGTTTTATGGTGTAGAGCTTGACAGTATAAGCGGTCGAATCGGAAAGCTGTTATATCCTGAAAGTGATATACAGATTAAAGGACTTGAAGAAACTTCCTTTTCCAATAACTTTTTTGATGCAGTTATCGGTAATGTTCCCTTTGGAGAATACAAAGTAAATGACAGGGAGTATAACAAAAATAATTTCCTTATCCACGATTACTTTTTTGCGAAATCCATTGATAAAGTCAGAAATGGCGGTGTTATCGCTTTTATCACATCAAGTGGCACAATGGATAAAAAGGATGAAAGCGTCAGACGCTACCTTGCGGCAAGAGCGGAGTTTTTAGGAGCAATCAGACTTCCGAACGATACCTTTAAGGGCGTTGCCGGAACAGAAGTAACCTCGGATATTATCTTCCTCAAGAAAAGGGACAGTATCAGAGAGCGTGAGGAGGACTGGATACACCTTGCGGAAGACGAAAATGGACTTACTTACAATAAATACTTTGTAGAGAATCCTCACATGATACTTGGATCTATGGAAGAAGTATCAGGCAGATTTGGAAATACTCTTGCTTGTTTGCCAAAAGAAAATACAGACATAAAGGAACTTCTTACAAAAGCAAGCGAAGAAATTTCTAAAGATGCTAATTATGAAGAAATAGAGCTGCTTGATGATGAAATGACATCTATCCCTGCCACAGATGATGTCAAAAATTTTTCATATACTATCATTGATGACGAGGTGTATTACAGGGAAAACTCCCTTTTTGTAAAGAAAGAGATAACGGATAAGAATAAGGAGAAGATTAAGGACTATCTTGAACTGAATACTGCCCTTAAAGATGTTATCTACAAGCAGAAAGAGGACTATTCCGATGATGAGGTAAAGAAAGCTCAAGAAAAGCTCAATGAAGTCTATGACGGTTTTTCAAAGAAACATGGCTTTGTAAATAACCTTTCCAATACCAGAGCTTTAAAAGAAGATAGTAACTTCCCTCTTGTTTCCTCCATTGAAATCCTTGATGAAGAAGAAAACTTTAAGGAAAAAAGTGATATTTTTTCAAAAAGAACAATTACAAAGGCAAAGACTATCGACCATGTAGATACTTCTTTAGAAGCTCTTGTGTTATCTATGTCCGAAAAGGGTTATGTGGACTTTGACTATATGGAAAGCCTGACAGGAAAAGAGCGACCTACTTTGATTGAGGAGCTTAGAGGAGAGATTTATCTAAGTATCAGAGAAGAACAAAACTTTTACAAACCTCTATCCTTTAACTTGGAAGATGGAGATTTACCTTTCGCCTGTGCAAATGGCAGCAATTCATATAAATATGGCTATGTAACAAAAGATGAATATTTATCAGGAAATATCAGGGATAAAATCGCCATTGTTGACAGCTATCTTTCAAAGCTAAGACAGACCGAAAGAGAACTTCCTCATCTGGGGTATACGGAAGATGGCAAAGAAAAAGAGCTAATAAGCTATGAGATGAACCGCTTGGAATATCAAAAAGCAGAACTTACCAAAGTATTACCAAAAGAGCTTGAAGCAAGTGAGATTAGTGTTCGTCTTGGTGCAACTTGGCTACCGATTAAGGATATAGAGAAATTCATCTTTGAAACACTTAAAACTCCGGGTTATGCCAAATGGGATATTAAGGTCAAATTCTCAAACCTGACAAGTGAATGGAATATTGAAGGAAAGAGCAAAGACAGAGGAAATGACCTTGCTGAAATGACTTATGGTACAAGCAGAGTAAGTGCCTATAAGCTGATTGAAGATGCCTTAAACCTTAAAGAAACAAAAGTCTTTGACCAGATTGAAAATCCGGACGGCTCAAAAAGTTCTGTCTTAAATAAGAAAGAAACCCTGCTCGCAGGACAAAAGCAGGAGCTTCTAAAAGAAGAATTTAAGAACTGGATATTTAGCGATCAGGAAAGAAGAAACAGACTCGTAAAACTGTATAATGAGCGTTTTAACTCTATCAGGAATCGTGAATATGACGGAAGTAACCTCTCTTTTGAGGGAATGAATACGGAAATAGAGCTTAGACCTCATCAAAGAAACGCCATTGCAAGAAGTTTGTATGGAGGAAATACCTTACTTGCTCATGTGGTAGGAAGCGGAAAGACCTTTGAGATGGTCACTTCCGCAATGGAAAGTAAAAGGCTTGGGATGTGCAGTAAATCGCTCTTTGTCGTACCAAATCACTTAACAGGTCAGATAGGCAGAGAGTTTATGCAGCTATATCCGTCGGCTAATATTATGGTGGCGGATAAGAAAGACTTTGAGCCAAGAAACAGAAAGAGGTTTATTGGAAAGATTGCTACCGGCGAATATGATGCGGTTGTGATCGGGCATACGCAATTTGAAAAAATCCCGATGTCAAAAGAATACCAAGAGAAACATATTCAGGATCAGATTGATGAAATTTTGAACTATATTGAGGAATACAAGCACGACAGAAACCAAAATTTTACGGTTAAGCAACTTGAAAAGACCAAGAAAAAACTGGAAGCAAGGCTTGAGAAACTAAACGATGATTTTAAGAAAGACGATGTCATAACCTTCGAGGAACTTGGTGTAGATAAGCTCTTTGTCGATGAAGCACATGGATTTAAGAATTTGTATCTTCATACAAAAATGCGTAATGTTGCAGGAATCGGGCAATCGGAAGCCTTTAAGTCCTCTGATATGTTTATGAAGTGTCGCTATATGGACGAGATGACAAACGGGAAAGGAATAGTCTTTGCCACAGGAACACCTGTAAGTAACTCTATGACGGAGCTTTACACCATGCAGCGTTATCTTCAGTATGAAAACTTAAAGAAAAATCACTTGGAGCATTTTGACGCTTGGGCTTCCACTTTCGGAGAAACTCAGTCCGCCTTTGAACTTGCTCCTGAAGGAACAGGGTACAGGGTGAAGACAAGATTTTCAAAGTTCTACAATCTGCCTGAACTAATGTCAATGTTTAAGGAAGTAGCAGATATTCAAACAGCGGATATGCTAAATCTTCCAACACCTGAAGCACACTATGAAGTGATTAAAACCTTGCCGAGCGAGGAACAAAAAGATATCCTAAAAGGATTATCTGAAAGAGCGGATAAGGTTA
>NZ_JH165061.1:555136-560254 GCF_000227315.1 Peptoniphilus indolicus ATCC 29427
CAAAAGAACGATTTGTAGCAAGCATTAAGCAAGTTGAATTTATTTTGTTTTTATATTTGATACATCTAAATAATCAGGTTCAAAACTGAATGTATAATCAGCTATTTTGCTGGAGTTAAAAGTAGTCATTCCTACTGTTCTTGAAATAGGAATCAATACAGCATCGTCATGTAGTGCAGTTATAATACTATTGTATACTTTTTGTATTTCTTTTTCATCAGTCATTGCGTTTAAACTTCTAATTGCTTCATCTGAATTATTCATGCTGGTTAATGCTTTCGATGTCATATTATCCATGACAGGATTTTTGGAAAATGATGCAACCAGTCTGTAAGGATCCATAGGAATATTATATGTTATTCCAATCGCCATTTGATATTTTCCTTCAGAAATATTTTTATAATGATTCATTGTTTCAGAACTGGAAGTTTTCGTTTCAAATCCTACTTTCTTTAGATCTGTTGCAATGGCTTCAGAAATATCTTTTAGCATAGCTTGTTCACTGGCACAAGAGATATTAACAGAAAGTTTAACCCCATCTTTTTCACGAATGCCATCTCCATCTTCATCTTTCCATCCAGCTTTTTCAAGTAAGTCTTTCGCTTTTTGCTCAGAATAAGAGTATGATTCGGTGTCAACATTACAATATGGCAAATTTTTATCTAATATAGAAGTTGCTTCTTTTTCTACATCGCCTAAAATATTTTTTCTTATGGACTCGGTATTTATGGCATGATTTATAGCTTTTCTAACTGAAATATCATTAAATGGAGCGATGTCCGAATTGATTCCAACATATCTGGTCTGTATAACTGTTTCTGATGTTTTTCCTGTAAAATTCTTATCTTTCTGCAAAGTGTTATAAGAATCATAGCTTAGGTTGTTAGTGCCGAGAATCATATCTATTTCATTGTTTCTCAGAGCAAGTAATTTTGCATCATTATCCGGAATAACTTTTATCTTAAAAGTTTCTACATCAACTTTTTTACGGTCGTAATTTGGATTTTTCACAAATGTATAAGTATCATTTTCTTTCTTACCATCATACATATACGGACCGGTTCCCATTGTAGCATTTTTAATTGAGTCGGATAGAGAACCATCTTCATTAAATGCTTTTGGTGACATAATTCCCATTGGCAAAGGAAGTGTAAAATCCGTAAGAGCTCCATAATATGGGCTTGATAACTTTACAGATACAGTATGCTTGTCAATAACAGTAACTTTTTCTATAAGCGTGCTTGTTAAACCAAAGAAACCATTGTATGTTCCTAAATTTTTACCAACATTTTCAAAGTTTTTCTTTACCACTTCAGCAGTTAATTCTTCCCCATCAGAGAATTTAATATTCTTTTTTAGATTGAAAGTATAAGTCATATTGTCTTTGCTGACTTCCCATTTGTCAGCAAGTCCCGGGGTAAATTTTCCATCTTCATATTTTACAAGCGTTTCATAGAAGTTGGGAATGTAGTATAACAATCCGAAAGTTCCATTTGCCATTAAAGGTTCTTGAAAGACAGAGAAACCTCCATCAAAATTCCAACTTTCACAGAATGTTAACTCTTTTGTTTTTTGTGAGTTTTCATTTCCGTTTTTTGAACTGCAACCCGTTGTAATAGATAGTATCATAACGAATACAAGTAATACTCCTAAAAATTTTTTTGTATTTTTCATAAAAACACATCCTTTCTTTAAACTATATTTTTTGTTTTTGCCCATCATTAACTTTAAGTAGTTTCGTAAATCATCTGTCATATGGAGATTTAGGAGGTAGGGCATTGATGAGC
This sequence comes from Peptoniphilus indolicus ATCC 29427, assembly GCF_000227315.1. Classification (GTDB taxonomy): domain Bacteria; phylum Bacillota; class Clostridia; order Tissierellales; family Peptoniphilaceae; genus Peptoniphilus; species Peptoniphilus indolicus. Next base: position 556,924 of record NZ_JH165061.1, read on the forward strand.
TCCCTTGAATATTCTCCATGAAATGAATCATACGAAACAGCATTAGGTATTTCTTCTACTATTTTTCCTCCTTTCATAACGAATATGTGATTTGCCATATATAGAGCAACATCAATATCATGAGTAATAAATAAGTAGGTAATATTGTTTTGTATTCTTATATCTATGAGAAGGTCTAAAATTTTCTTGCGTACAGTTGAATCTAATCCACTGACAGACTCATCGAAAATAATATATTTAGGGTTTACACATATTGCCCTTGCTATACAAACTCGACTTTGTTGTCCGCCAGATAACTCATGGGGATATTTCGATAAAACCGTTTCAGGAAGTTCCACTTTTTGTAATGTTGATAAAATCAATGAGTTGATTTCTGCTTTATCTAAGTGGCATAATTTGCTGATAGGTTCATACAGACTTTCGTAAATCTTTTTTCTGGGATTCAAAGCTCCAGAGCTGTCTTGCAATACCAGTTGAATATCTTTTCTCATAGCGAGAAGTTCTTTTTTATTCATTTTCCATATGTCTTTATCATTAAAATAAATTGTGCCTTCACTGGGGGGAAGAATGGCAGATAGCATTAGAGAAAGTGTACTTTTTCCAGATCCGCTTTCACCAACCAGTGAATAAGATGAGTTGGGAAGTAAAGTAAATGAAACATTATCTACAGATATAAACTCCTTATTACCCGATGAATCACACTGATATTTTCTACTCAAACTATTTGCAACAATCATTTTTTTTACCTCCTTTCAAAAGATTGGAAAGTAGAAGTTCTTTGGTATAGCTGTTTTTTGGAGAATCAAATATGTCGTATACGGTTCCACTTTCAATAAAATTCCCATCTTTCATAACAACTACATTATCAGCAAGTTTTGCGATTACGCCAAAATCATGAGTAACGATTATAAGTGAAATTCCCATTTCCTTTATCTTTTTAAACTCCTCTAAAACAGTAGATTGAGTTTTTATATCAAGGGCAGTCGTAGCTTCATCTGCAATTATTATGTCGGGAGATAATGACAAAGCTAATATAATCATCAATCTTTGCAACATTCCTCCGCTTAGCTGAGAAGGAAAACTGCGAAAAATTCTGTGGACATCTTTCATTCCAAATTCGATTAGCATTTTCTCTAACATAGATAGAATCTCATTTTTGTGTAAGTTTTTGTGTATTTGTATTGATTCAATCATTTGCTTGCCTATTCTTGTCATAGGATCAAAGGCAACAATAGGATTTTGCATTATTAGTGCTATTTTATTTCCACGAATTAAATTCAATTTTTCTTCAGGTAAAGAAATGATGTTGTTATTCTCAAATATAATTTCACCGCTTATATCAAATGTTTTTTTACTCAACAGATCAAGGATACAACGACAAGTTAATGTTTTGCCACTTCCACTTTCACCGATAATACCTAAAATATCGCCCTTATTAAGACTGAAATTTACATTATTGACCAATTTCTGTTTTGTTTTTCTGTGTATCACACTTAAATTTCTAACTTGAAGTAGTGTATCCATATCTAATCCTCCTTCGGGGAAAGTACATCTCTTAAAGATTCTCCAAAAATATTAAATCCGGCAGAAGTTAGAAGAATACATAATCCGGGATAAATAATAAGTGTTGGATTTGAGTATAGGTATTGTTTTGAGTTTGACAACATAATTCCCCATTCTGGTATGTTTTCAGATAGTCCGACACCTAAAAAGGAATATCCTGAAATCATCAGAATAATAGCTGCAATTCCTGTACTAAAATACACAACTATGAGAGGAGCAATATTAGGAAATATATGTTTAACTATAATTTCTATGGAGTTGCATCCTGAAATTTTAGCTGCAATGATATAGTTCTTTCTTTTCTCAATTAGAACATAACTTCTAATTACTTTTACAAACCATATCCACATAGATAAAACTATGGAAATAATTAAATTTATGCTGCCTTGACCAAGTATTCCTAAAAGAGATAGAACAATGACAATAGGTGGAAATGCCATAAAAACATCACACAGTAGCAAAATTAGTTTATCTAAAAAACCTTCAAACCAAGCACTTATAGTTCCGACAATGGTACTAATCAAGGCTAAAATGAAAATACTTGGAAATGCAATGCTAAGTGAATATCGGGCTCCATAAATAAGCCTTGATAAAACACAACGCCCTAATTGATCTGTACCTAAAGGAAAATTGTGAGATGGAGTCAGAAACTTCTGACTAATGTCGACTTCATAAGGGCTGTTTGGTGCAATCAATGGTGCAAATATAGCTATAATAATAAAAATTATTATCAGCGATAAACCGAATAATAGTTGTTTGTTGGCAAGTATTTTGCGAAACATTTAATTATCCTCCTTTACAGTAAAAATATGAGGATTTAAAAAATGATTGATACTTTCGGATACATAGTTTGATATGACGAAGATTATACCAAGTATTAACATACAACCGGTAATTGCTGGAGTATCTCGATTTACAATGGCTGACATAAAATATGATCCGAGTCCCGGCCATGAGAATACATTCTCCACAATTACACTTCCCGCAATCATCATTCCTATATTTTGAAAAAATAAAGTAATCATTGGGGGAAGAGAGTTTTTTAGAATGTGTGCGTATAATATTCTTTTGTAAGATAATCCTCTTGCTCTGGCGTAGGTAACATATTCCTGCTCGGAATTTTCTAATAGAGTGGTTCTTAATATCTTTACAGATGAAGAAATAACAGGTGCTGCCAGAGTTATTGACGGAAGAATCAAACTCCTAAAGTTTCCGTATTCGATAACTTTAAAAATGGGAAGTTTAATTGCAAATATAGATAAAAGTACATATCCAAGCCAAAATGAAGGTACAGAAATACCTAATATGGTTATAACTTGAATAGATTTATCTATCAAAGTATCTTTTTTGTACGCTGAAACTAAACTAAGAGGAATAGTAATCACCGCAATAAAAAAAGAGATACAATTACCAGTTTAACAGTGGCAAAAAGTTTATCTTTAATATCACTTAATACAGGATTTGATGTTTGATAGGATATTCCTAAATCACCAATCAATGCGTGTTGCAACCATTTTATATATTGAATAGGTACGGGTTTATCCAATCCTTTCTCTATACGAATATTTTCAATTTGTTCTTTGCTTGGATTACCATACAGATGATGTCCTATTGTTTCAGCAGAGTCAATGGAGGATATATTTGCCAGAAAAAAGGATATTATACTGATCATAAATAGCACTAAAACCAATCTGAAAAATTTATTTATGATTCTCAAAATAATCCCTCCTTAACTAAAAAAATGTGAGTTAGCCTAACTTAACTAACT
>NZ_JH165061.1:560743-570376 GCF_000227315.1 Peptoniphilus indolicus ATCC 29427
CTTATAAACAAGGGCGATTAGTTTCATTAAAAAAACGATAAAAGCCCCTGTTTAACCGCTGAAAATAAGGATTTAAGAAGAGGTACAAGAACAATAAATTAAAATATTGTGATATATATAAAAAATATCATGATGCCATATATGCTATATATGGTGAATATTACGATATTCCATAGGACTCATCTTAAATGTTGATTTAAAAATTTTTGCGAAATGCCCTGCATTTTTGTATCCGACTTTTAGAGCGATATGATAAATCTTATCATCCGTATCCTGTAATAAAAGAAGAGCATAATTCATCCGCATTACTTTTAGATACTCGTAAACAGTTGTCCCGTATACTTGTCTAAAAGCCATTTGGAAACGAGAACAGCTCATATTAGCTATTTTAGACAATTCTTCAATAGAAGGATAGGATGAAAGATTATGTTTCATGAATGTAATAACTTTATTCAATGAACGCTTGTCTTTACGATCTAATTTTACAGAAATATGAGGACGATTTTTTTTCATTTCTATCGTGTTTGTTATAAGCGAAAGTATTTCAATTACCTTTCCTTCCATATATAAATTTCTGGTATTTCCAACAGCAGGACAATCTTTTATTTGCTGAAAAACAAAATTTAATTCCGGAGAGTTGGGGTTTTCTACAAGAAAGTCTAAAGCATCTTTTGAGGTTTCATAGGCATTACCAAATCTTTCTTCTAAAAATGAATCAAAGTATTTCTTTGTTATGATTACTTTTGTAAAACAGGTTGATTTGTTTGACTCACAAAAAGCATAGGCACTTTTTCTTGTATTTGCATAACAACAAATTCCCTTATCTACTTGTTTCACTTTTTTTCCGTCTACTTTGAAATAACTGGAATCTGTTTCAAATTGACTGATTTCAAAATATTCTTCTTCTATTTCAGATACCTTTTCAAAATTGTTACTTGGGATAAAGTCGGCAATAATAATTAGAAATTGATTGTGGAAATTCATTACTTGCACACTACCACAACCATATTCGGCATTCATTCGGTAGAAATTATTACCTAATGTTGACTCTTCTTCTATTTTATAAAAATGCAAATTTTGTGGAAGCTCTTCGTAATATTCAATGACTGTTTTTTTCATGAAACACACCTCCTTATCATTATATCATTCTACCATAATTTAATATCACAATCAACCAAATTTATATCACGATATTTTTATTTATTGAACAGTAAAAATGATAAAAATAGCTTAAATAAAGGGCCATATCTATATTTAGACCAGATTATTTATGAAATTCAATATGTTGATTTATTTTTTTCTTTAGCATACCCTATTAGTGATAATAAACGATAAAGAGGTGAGAGAACATGGAAAGACTTGATGAAAAAAACATAAGTATATTTTCATTGTTGAAATATGAAAAAATCAAAATTTTTATAGGTGTATTGTTAGGGATATTCAGTGGAGTTTTATCATTTACACCCTATGTTATCTTGTATCAGATGATTTTATCTTTAATAGGTAAGACTCTAAACATTCATACAGTATTGATGTGGTCATTGGTTATGGTTATATCGACCATCTTACAAAATATTTTGATGTCGGCAACAATGATATGTACTCATGTCGCAGCCTACAACATAATGCACCGTTTAAAAATGGAAGCATTGGAATATCTATCAAAAGTAAATTTGGGATTTTTCAACAATAAATCAACAGGAGAACTAAAAGCAGCGTTATTTGACGATATAGAAAAACTTGAGGTCTTTATAGCACATAATTTAGTTGAGATAATTCAGGCAATAGTAATTCCTGTTATAGCGATTGTATTAATGTTTAATATAAACCTTTGGATGACATTGGTTATGATAATACCCGTTATTGTGGGTGTTTTTTTGCCTACATTCATGATGAGAAAATATCCGGATTTAACAATGAAGTATACCAATACATTTTCGGAGGTGATGGGAGTAACGAATGAATATGTGAACTGTATGTCCATAATAAAAATGTTCGGACTGACAGCAGATAAGTTTGTCGGCTTAAGCAAATCATCAAAAAAATATACTGAATGTCTTAAAGATATGGCTAAATGCTCTTGTTATCCACTCGCATTCACGATTGTAATCTTAGATTCAGGAGTGCTATTTACTTTACCTATTGGAGGCTATTTATATTTAAATAAATTGATTTCATCACAAGAATTACTTGTATTTATGTTATTGACGATGTGTTTTTATAGAACATTTTTTAATTTGTTCAATATCGCTATGGGAAGAATAGAGCTAAATAGCGGGCTTGTAAATATAAAGAAATTATTTTCTGCTCCTGTTGAAAAAAACAGCGAAAAAAGGGTTAAATCAGAATCGTTAGAAATAGAATTTGAAAATGTGAATTTTGGATATGATGAAAACAACTTTGTATTGAAAAATATTTCAATGAAGATAGAGCCTAAATCATTTACTGCATTTGTTGGCGAATCGGGAGCAGGTAAAACGACTGCTGCGACACTGATAGGAAGGTATTGGAATATTGACAGTGGCGAAATTAGAATATCCGGTATTCCAATTAATGAATTAAGTACGGACTCGCTTATGGCATCAATTTCTTTTGTTTTTCAAGATGTATTTATTATGGAGGATACATTATTTGAAAATATCAGAATGGGCTTAAATGTCAATGAAGAAGAAGTATATTATGCTGCCCAAAATGCTCAAATTCACGATTTTATTTCTGGCTTGCCTGATGGATATAAAACTAAAATTGGTGATAAAGGTTTTAAATTATCTGGAGGTCAAAAGCAGAGAATCAGCATTGCAAGAGCGATCTTAAAGGATGCCCCGATTATTATTTTTGATGAAGCGACATCTTATTCCGATATTGAAAATGAACATAAGATTCAAATTGCATTAGGGAACTTATTAAAGAATAAAACAGTGATTATGATTGCTCACAGACTGCACACAATAAAGAAGGCTGATAAAATTGTGGTTTTTGAAAAAGGGAAAATTGTTGAACAAGGGACACATAATGAGCTTATTGATTTAGGCGGACATTATGCAGATATGTGGAATATTTATATACAAAATTATGTTGAGTAGGGGGATAGTATGGTTAAGGATATAAAAAAATTGATAGGAAAAAATTTTGGAAAACTATATTTCCCTATATTTCTTATGTGCTTAGACAGCTTAGGAAGTATGGTGACATATTTTATTTTGTATTTGACGATTATTGATATTTTCAACGGAACATTAAATATGAACGGCGTAGTCAAATATACTGTTGTATGTCTGGCGGCTGTGATACTGAGAATTTTAGCATATAGAAAAAGTTACTTAATGTCTTTTGAAAATTCTTTTGAGATTACAGGAGAATTGAGAATTAAATTAGCTAATCATTTTAGAAAATTAAGTTTAGGATACTTTAATAAAAATAACAAAGGATATTTAATCAATACTTTAACAAATGATTTGACAAGTTTTGAAGGACTACTTTCACACACATTGCCATTCTTAATAAAAATGGCAACGATGTGTATATTTTTGATAATTGGTACATTTTTTATCAATTATAAACTGGCTCTTGCAGAATGCTTTATGATTTTTATTTCCATTCCTATCTTAATCTTTGGAGAAAAAACAGCCAAAACACTGGAAATAGATAAACGAAGGATAAATGAAACTATGATTTCCAATGTACTGGAATATATAGGAGGTATTAAGGTTTTTAGAGCATATAATATGCAGGCATCAAATTTCGAGAGATTAAAAAACAATATGGATTTAGTGAGAAAAAATGGTATTGGCACTGAAATGAAGTTGGCAATACCGACAGCACTATATGCTTCATTAGTGAATTTCATAATTCCAATGACTCTGTTGGGTGGGGGCTATTTATTTTTAGCAGGAGATTTTAAAGGAGAATCACTTATCGCTTTTATGGTTATGGGAATTGCTTTATCAGGGATTTTAAGCTCATTTGAAAGATACTATATTATGCTAAAAAGTCTGAAAATTGCTTCCAATAATTTGAGTGAAGTTATGAAGTATAAAACATTTGACTTCGATAATAAGCAAAATGAAATATATAGCTATTCTGTGGAATTTAAAGATGTTTCTTTCTCATACGATGATAATAAAGAAGTATTGCATAATATAAGTTTTACGGCAAATGAAGGAAGTGTAACGGCTCTAATTGGTGAATCTGGGGCAGGGAAAAGTACAATAATGAATTTAGTTGCAAGATTTTGGGATGTAACAAATGGAGAAATTTTAATTGGCGATAAGAATATTAAAAATATCAATCCTGATAGTTTATTAGCTTCAGTTGGAGCTGTGTTCCAAGAAAATATTTTGTTATCAGATACTATATTTAACAATATTCTGATAGGAAATCCGAATGCAAGTTATGACGATGTAGTAGAGGCTTCAAAAATAGCCTGTTGTCATGATTTTATCGCTTCATTACCGGAGGGATATAATACGAAAGTCGCTGAAGGAGGAACCTCTCTTTCTGGAGGTGAAAAGCAAAGAATTAGTATTGCCAGAGCTATTTTGAAAAATGCTCCAATATTACTATTGGATGAATTTACTGCATCATTAGATGCGGATAATGAAATGAAGATTAACAAAGCCTTTGAGCATTTAATAAAAGGGAAAACAGTGTTTGTTATCGCACATAGACTTCATACGATAAAAAATGCAGATCAAATCATTTTGCTGAATAAAGGAAAGATAGAAGAGATTGGAAATCATGCAGAATTATTTGAGAAAAAGGGTCATTATTACAAGATGATAACAAAACAAATAGAATCAAAAAAAGACTGATGAAGGGAGTATAAAGTGAACGATAAAGTAAAAATTATGAGTGAAGAAAATATAACAAAGGCACTTTTTAAACTTGGGATGCCAATGGTTATAAGTATGTTGGTGATGGCATTATATAATGTCGTGGATACATATTTTGTATCTGGTTTAGGAAAACAAGCAGTTGCCGCTGTATCCGTTGCGTTTCCTATTTCATTAATATTTTCCGGAATAGGTTTAACTTTTGGTGCGGGAGCAGGTTCATATATTTCTCGTTTGTTAGGAGGAAAAAATAAGAAAGAAGCAGATACTGTTGCAACAGTGTCAATATTTTCAAGTGCTGTTATTGGTTTAACAGTAGGATTGATTTTACTTCTGTTTTTAACTGAAGTTCTAAAATTCATGGGTGCTATTCCTTCGATTATGGATATGGCAAAGATATATGCCGGTATATTTATCGCAAGTGCAATATTTAGCACAATAAATGTAACTTCAGGAAATATAGCAGTATCACAAGGAGCGGCTAAAGTTTCTTTGAAAGCAATGATTGTAGGTTCCGTACTTAATATGATTTTAGATCCAGTTTTTATTTATAAGTTTGATTTAGGTGTAAAAGGAGCTGCCATTGCAACTTTAATTTCCCAATTGGTAACAGGTTTAATGTATCTGTTTTATTTCAAAGGAGGGAAAAGTTTTCTTGAAATAAGACTAATTAATTTTAAGCCTACATCCGGTATCTATAAAGAAATTCTAAAAGTAGGAATTTCTATGTTTCTACTACAGGTGTTTTCAAGTATATCTATCAGTAAAATATCTTCGTCTGCATCATTATATGGAGAAGAAGCAATTGCGGCTATGGGAATAGTTCTCAGAATTGTTACATTAGGAACAAATGTAGTGTTTGGATATATGAAAGGATTGCAACCGTTAGCAGGTTTTAATTACGGAGCGAAAAATTATACAAGATTAGATGAGGCAATTAAATGCTGTATAAAATGGACTAATATTTTTTGCGTAGCTTGGACTGTTATTATTTATATTTTTGCACCAAGCATATTATCAATATTTGGAACTGGTGAGGATGTTCTAAAAATTGCGGTTCCTGCATTAAGGGCAGGTGTAATAATGTTTGTTACATTTGGATTTCAATTTACTTACTCTACATTGTATCTTTCAATGGGCAAAGCTCTTGAGGGTGGCTTTTTGAATATTTGTAGACAAGGAATCGTATTTATTCCTATAATTCTGGTTTTGCCCCAGTTTATCGGATTAAACGGTGTTATATACTCTCAAGCTGTTTCGGATTTTATAACAACGCTTATAACAATACCATTTGCAATAAGTGTGCATAAAACAATAAGTAGAAAAAAGAATTCTGAAAAAGTAGGAGTGATTTAATGCATATTTTTAAAGGCGAGGGTGAAGAAAAATGGATTAAATAATGGAGGTAATTGCTATGTATTATTTAGGGTCTGTTATTCATATAGAAAAAAACAATAGCCCTTTTTGATACTGGTAATTATCATAAAAAATTAAATTTAAAATACAGGGAAAGAGCAAGTTTCTTTCATTTTAGAGGACTTATTATGCCTATGTGCAGAAGTCCTCCTTTTTTTGTCTAAAAACGCAGACAAAAAAAGAAATGGAGGAAATAAAATGCCAAAGGAATATTACCTTTATGTCAACGGGCAAAAGGTTAAAGTCAGCGAGCAGATATATAAAGTCTACTGGCGAGAAAAAGAACACGAAAAGTATTTAGAGCAGGTGGACAAGAAAAACCACTTGCTCTTTTTTTCATCATTGGATCATGATGGACACTTTGTAGATAATATTGTTGATGAAAGCGTTGATGTAGAAAAGATTGTGGAAACACAGATGATGATTGAAGCAGTTAGAAATGCTATATCAAGACTTAATGCAGAAGAAAGAGATATTATTGAAAGACTGTATTTCAATGATGAAACGGTTCGTTCAGTGGCAAAGCTCAAAAGTATTACACATCCGGCTTTAATCAAAAGAAGAAACAAAATTCTTGAAAAGTTGAAAAAATTTATCGAAGAACTTTAAAACTTTGGTAACCAAAGGGGTCAAATTTTCCTTATGTAAAGTGAAGGGGAGTTTGACCTCCTTTACTTTCTTGAGTAAGAGATGTGCCTGCTTATGGCAAATAGGAAAATGTAAAGAAAACAATCCCTTTCAAATATTGCTCTTTGACAACTGAATAGACCATGACGGGACTTTTAATTACTTAGTGAGCAAAAGAAATTTTACGCCATAATTTTTCTGCTGAAGAAATTCGGTTTAAATGAATACTGTCAAAGACAAGGATATAAGGAAACGAGCGATAAATAAATTTTCTTAAAGCAAAGAGCGAGGATAACTTTGCAAGTGATGATCTAAGTAATGATAATGATACTTCTTTAGTGAAAGCCGGCTCATCTTAACAGAGGCGGTGGTGAGATTCCAATGTTGCTTATCCTAAGCACCCGTTAATGTCATAAAACTTTAGATAAAATTATATGAGGAGGATTTAGAATGAATAATGAACTATTAAGATATAGCCTCCAATTATCTATGCTGTCTATGTTACTTTCTAAGCACTTGCTCAGTGATATTGAATATAAAAAGATAAAACTAAAGCTGATGAAAAAGTATAATATCTCCACAGAATTATATTTATAATGTTTTGCAAGTGTGGTATAATAGAACTGCATAGAAAGATACAAAAAGGAGGCGGTGCAGTGAAAAAGGATGTTAAAGTTATTAAAGGTGATACCACACTGAAAAGAACTGCATCAGGCTGTGTAGAGCGCTCAATAAAGAGAGTGGCAGCTTATTGCAGAGTAAGTACGGATACCGAAGATCAAATTAACAGCTATAATTCTCAAGTAGAACACTATACAGATTTTATAAAGCAAAACAATGAGTGGACACTTGCAGGAATATATGCCGATGAAGCGATAACCGGTACACAGGTTGACAGAAGAATTGATTTTAAAAGACTAATCAATGATTGTATGAATGGCGATATAGACATGGTAATTACAAAATCTATATCAAGATTTGCAAGAAATACTTTAGATACTTTGAAATATGTTAGAAAGCTAAAGGAATATAATGTTGCGGTATTTTTTGAAGAAGAAAACATCAATACTTTAACGATGGATGGAGAGTTACTTTTAACTATTCTAAGTTCAGTTGCCCAGCAAGAAGTAGAAAATATTTCAGCCAATGTTAAAAAAGGCTTGAGAATGAAGATGGAAAGAGGAGAAATGGTTGGGTTTCAAGGTTGCTTGGGTTATGACTATGATCCGGAAACTAAGAGTATTTCCATAAATGAAAAAGAAGCTGAGATTGTACGATATATTTTCAGAAGATACCTTGAGGGTGTTGGCGGAATGGTTATTTCCAGAGAGCTTGAAGAACAAGGTTATTTATCGCCAAGAGGATATAAAAAATGGACTGAAACTACGGTTTTGGGAATTATTAAGAATGAAAAATACAAGGGCGATCTTCTGATGGGTAAAACATTCACTGTTGATCCTATTTCAAAAAGAAGATTGGATAACTTTGGGGAACAAGATAAATTCTACATTGAAAACCATCATGAGCCTATTATTTCAGAAGAAGATTTTGAAAAGGCTCAGGGAATTAGGTTAAGAAGGGCGAAGAATAGAAATACAGTTGCTAATAATGGTGGAAAAAGAGAAAAGTATTCAAGAAAATATGCTTTCAGCAGTATGCTGGAATGCGGCTTTTGCGGTCATATGCTTTCAAGAAGAAATTGGCACTCAAGTTCTGAATATAAGAAAGTAATTTGGCAATGCGTCAATGCCACTAAAAACGGGAAGAAGCATTGCCCACAAAGCAAAGGCATTGAGGAAGAAGCTATTGAAAAAGCTTTTATGGAAAGTTATCGTCAGGTATGCCACAATAATGTAGAAATTACAAATGAGTTCTTAAAAACTGTGGAAGAAGAACTAAAAGATAATAGCTTAGCAAAGGACTTGAAGAAAATTAGTAATCAACTTGATAAAATACTGAAGAAAGAAAAAGACCTTGTTGAATTAAGGCTTAATGAATCAATCAGTATGGACATATATCAAGAGAAATATAATGAAATATCTATAAGTAAGGAAAAATTGCTTGAAGAAAAAAGAGCATTAGAGATAACTTTGACTGATGAAAAAGCATTGAAGAAAAGGCTGGAGGGGTTTAAGAAGTTACTGGAGTCTAATAAATATCTTGAAGAGTTTGATAGGACAGTATTTGAAAGTATAGTAGACAAAATTATAATTGGCGGGACAAATGATGATGGTGAAATTGATCCGGCAATGATTACTATCATATATAAAACAGGAAAAAAAGACTCTCAAGATGGACGATTATTTAAGAGTAGAAGAAAAAATGCAAAAGCTGTTGAGGAAAATGACAGCAATAAATTGTATCCTCAATCAGGCAACGAGGTCAATAAATTGTGTTCCTATCCAATAGACAACACATGTGGAGAGTGTCGTATTGATGTCAAAATGAGATTTAGTTTAAATTTTACAAAACTAAATAACTGGTAAATTATGTATTAACTAAAGGATAATAATGAGCTTTTTAGAATTTAAAAATAAATTTATAAATAACGTGATAAATCAAAATAGTAATATAAATATACAGAATCTTAAAAATTCTTTAAATAAAATACCTTTGATATTAAAAAATATGGAAGGGAATAGACTCATAATGATTAGGGATTTAATCTGTGATGAAACAATAGGTTTCAATTATATATCAGAAGATATATCTTGCAAATATGATTTTTTTGGAAATGAGCTCATAGTAGGAATAATAT
>NZ_JH165061.1:572379-575081 GCF_000227315.1 Peptoniphilus indolicus ATCC 29427
CAATTTAGTAGATAATGCTATAAAATACTCGCCAAAGGGATCTACTATTAATATTTCAATTTATAAATCTTACCTAAATTATAATCTAGATATAGAAAATGAGTGCAAAGACTTATCAGAAGAAACTTTGCCAAAGATATTTGAAAGATTTTACAGAGGAAAAAATTCCGTTTCAAAGGATGGTTTGGGTTTAGGTCTTTTTATATCCAGAGAAATTATAGAAAAACATGGCGGAAATATAAGAGCGTTTTTGGATGAAAATAGAATAAAATTTTCAGTAGACTTCCCTTTGTGAGAAGTCTTTTTTCTTACAAAACTGTAAGAAGTCTTGTAAGTACTTTGTAAGATATGAATGTTATATTAAATGTAAAGAGGTGATAAATATGTTAAAAGTAGAAAATTTAAAAAGATATTATAAAACAAATGACGTGGAAGTAAGAGCTCTTGATGGAGTATCTTTCGATGTGGAAAAAGGAGAATTTATTTCTATAATAGGAGCATCTGGATCCGGTAAATCAACCCTATTACATCTCCTAGGAGGACTTGATTATCCTACAAGCGGAAAAGTTTTAATTGATGATACTGACATTTATGCATTGAAAGATGATGAGAGAACCATTTTTAGAAGAAGAAATATTGGTTTTGTCTTTCAAGCATATAATCTTTTACCCATGCTAAATGTATATGAGAATATAATTATTCCCTTTGGTCTTGATGGAGACAAGGTAGATAAAAAATATGTTGATTCTGTAATTGATATACTTGAGATAAGTGATCAAAAAAATAAAATGCCAAATGAATTATCTGGCGGACAGCAACAAAGAGTTGCCATAGCAAGAGCCTTGGTTACCAAACCCTCTTTAATTCTAGCTGACGAACCTACAGGAAATTTAGATTCAAAATCTTCTTCCCAAGTTGTTTACCTACTAAAAAAGATTAATAAAGAGCTTGGAAATACTATTCTTATGATTACTCACGATGATGCCGTCGCTCAAGCTGCAGTAAAAACTCTAAGGATAGAAGATGGAAGGCTGGTGGAAAATAATGAAAGTCAAAAATAAATCTTATATAAGGCGTCTTGCAAAAAGTATTTTAAATGCAAATAAAAGTAGGAGAAACATTCTCTTATTAGCAATTGCTTTGACTTCTATACTATTTACAAGTCTGTTTTCCGTAGCCTTAGGTTTAGGAAAAAGCATGGAAACCCAAACGATGAAAACTATTGGTACAATCAGCCATGGTTCTTTTAAAGATATTTGTGATGAAGATGTAGAAATATTAACCCATGATAAGGATATAAGGGATTTTTCAGTAAGAGAAAAAGTTGGAATTCTTGATGATGAAAAAGTTATGGCAGAACTATCTTATATGGATAAGAAAGGATTTGAATGGTCTCTAATAGAAAAAGTTAAGGGGAAGTTTCCAGAAAAAGAAAACCAAGTATTTATAGATATAGCTACTGCTAAAAAATTGGGTTATAAGGGTGAAATCGGAGAAGAGATAGAAGTTCCTTTTAAAACAGAAAAACCTTACACAGGAGAGATTATTGAAAAGAAAAGTGATAAATTTATTATATCTGGAACTTTTCAAAGTCCTATTGACTCCAATGTTGGTGTAGGACAAATCTATTTATCAAAAGCTTATGTAGATAAATTATCACTTCCAGAAAATAATAAAGATTTGGAAGTAATGCTAAAGAATTCCTTTATGATAAGGAATAAGCTTTTAAAAATTGCAGAGAGAAATGGTTATAAAGTTGTAGAGGACCCTGGAAATTTATCCGACAATGAAATAAGGATTGGTGTTAATTTTGCCTATCTTTTATCTGGTGATAATAGTTTTGATTTTAATACATTTCTACCATACTTAGCTTTTTTAATTTTGGTAATGGTCGCAGGATACTTAATAATAAATAATATTTTCAAGATATCCGTAAATGAAGATATTAAACTTCTGGGACTTTTAAAAAAATTGGAATGACAAAGCCACAAATCAAAAGGCTTATTCATTTTGAGTCTTTAGCAGTAGCACTTCCGTCAATAGTAGTTGGAGATTTAGTAGGAATTTCTATCGGAAAAATCATTTTAAATAAAATATTTGCCAATAATGAGATGTTAACGGATGTAAAATTATCATTCACTGTAATAATCTTAATTATCTTATTTTCGACAGTCTTTACTTTGCTTACAGTATTTCTATCGGTGATGAAACCTGCAAGATATGCAGCAAAAGTTTCTCCAATAGATGCCAGCAGATACAATGAAACCACGATAAAAAAGAAATATAAAAGCGAGAATATTTCTCTAGGCAAGCTTGCTAGAAGACAAGTATTTTCCAATAAATTTAGATTTATATCGATAGTTCTTTCTATTAGTCTATCTGCTGTTATTTTAAACAGCGTTTTAACTTATACCGGTAATATTGATCTAGAAAAGGGGATTTCTGATGTAATTGTAACGGACTATAATATAGCAAGTCCAAAATATTTTAGATATATGTACTTAGATAGTGAGTATGGAATTGACAAAAAGTATATTGATGAAATAGAAAAACATAAGGGTTATAAAAGTGGGGGAGCTTTATACTCCTCTGGTTATGAACACACTTATCCAAAAATTAAAATAGAAGATAACAAAGTTGCACCACTTCTATTTGGTATGGATGACTATTTAATAAACAAACAAAAATTTATAGACGGAGAA
>NZ_JH165061.1:577029-585698 GCF_000227315.1 Peptoniphilus indolicus ATCC 29427
AGTATAGAAAAATGAAAATGTGAAAATTTAAATAGTATAAAAGATATTATAAAAATTTAATTGAAATTTTGGGTATAATTACAAAATCATAAAAATAAAGTTACCAAGACAAGGGGGTAATACATTGAAAAATTATGATTTATTAGTGATTGGCTTTGGTAAAGCTGGAAAGACATTGGCTGCAAAATTTGCTAGCTTAGGTAAAAAAGTAGCACTTGTTGAAGAAAGCAACACTATGTATGGTGGAACTTGTATCAATATAGGATGTATACCTACAAAAACGCTTATCGTTTCTAGTGAAAAAGGCGATAAGTACGAAGTTGCAAAACAAAATCGTGATAATGTTGTAGAAAAACTTAGAGCAAAAAATTTTGCAGGGTTAAATAATAATCCTCAAGTCGATGTATATACAGCTAAAGCTAAATTTATAGAAGATAAAGTGGTAGAAATATCTGCTAGTGGAGAAACTGAAAAACTCACAGCTGAAATTGTGGTAATTAATACTGGAGCGGTTGCGAATGTATTAAATATACCGGGCTTAGAGACGTCAAAAAATGTTGTGGATAGTACAGAATTACAAAAATTAGAAACACTACCTAAAAATTTGGGGATCTTGGGAGCCGGAAATATAGGGTTGGAATTTGCATCGTTATATGCTAAATTTGGATCAAATGTGACAGTCTTGGACTCGACGCAAAATATTCTCGGACGTGAAGAGGTGGTTGTGGCAAATCTTGCAAAAGAATATTTAGAAGAGCAAGGGGTGAAATTTATCCTTGGAACTGAAACTTCAGAAATTTCTAACAACGGAGAAAAAGTAGTCGTTCATACAAAAGAGCATGGAACATTTGAGTTTGATGTCCTACTACACGCGACAGGGCGTAAGCCTAATGTGCAAAATTTGGGACTAGAAAATACTAATGTGGAATTAAGCGAACGTGGAGCTATAAATGTTGATGAGCATTTAGAAACATCTGTAAAAAATGTCTTTGCAGCTGGAGATGTAAACGGAGGATTGCAGTTCACGTACACTTCTCTGGACGATTACAGAATATTGGTTAGCTATTTATTGGGCGATAAATCTTATTCTCAAAAAGATAGAAAGAATGTTCCTTATACAATTTTCATATCGCCAACTCTTTCCCGCGTAGGACTAACTGAAAAAGAAGCGCTTGAAGCGGGATATGAAGTTCTTACAAAAGAATTGCCGGTTGCAAATATGCCACGTGGTGTTGTAAATGGAGACACTCGTGGGATATTCAAAGCAGTAGTTGATAAAAATACAAATCTTATCTTAGGAGCAACTTTACTTGGTAAAAACTCCGAAGAATTAATCAATTTGATTAAAATGGCAATGGATAATAATATTCCATATATGTATATTCGCGACCAAGTTTTCACACATCCAACTATGGGAGAAAATTTAAACGACTTATTTAATTTTAATTAAGATATAGCATCTGCGAAAGTGGATGCTTTTTTTATGTCTTGAATTGTCAAATTAAAAAAGTAGAAGAAGAGATAATAATGAAGAGCTTTTGAATTCGAAAATCAATGGTAAAATTGATATAATAATTATATAGAAGAAAATTATTGAATTTTAAGATTTTAATTTAGAAACTGAAATTAATTGTAAAGTACAGTTTTAAAAACACAAACCAAGATAGAACGTGTAAAATAAATTTGAATAAGGATTAAGTTATAAGGTGATAATATGTGTGAAGAAAGAAACGAAGAACTGATTTTTAAAGATATGTTAGAAGAAGTGGTGGAAAACTTTGGAGAGGGAAGCCAAGAAGGCGTTAAATTTGCAATTAAAAAATGCCAAGAAGACTTGGGCTGTGTATCAATAAGCCACCAAAAGCAAATTGCAGAGGCATTTGAGTTAGACGAAAAAATCATAAAGACTATAATAAAATTTATGCCGTCAGTTAAAGAATCAAAAGTAGAATATGAAGTAATCTGTTGCACAGGGGCAAGATGTGCGAAAAATGGCTCTATGGAAGTTTTAAAAGCAGTTAAAAACATCATAGGGATTGATTTTAACGAAACAACTGAAGATGGAAAGATAAGCCTTAGGAGCCAAAATTGTTTTAAAAAATGTAAATTTGGTCCAAACATTATGATAAACGGTAAATTCTACCATCAAATGGATAAGGAAAAAGTACAGAAAGTTTTAGAAGATATAATAAAATAATAGAAGATTTTATAGGGCAGATAAGATATACAAGAGTTGAGAAGAACAAGAAAACGATGAGAAAAATGCAAAATAAACGCTTGTGAACCCAAAATATAGACTATGGAGAAAACAACAATAAAAAGGTATAATGTAAATTATAAAAATACATATCGTAAATATAAACAATGATGCTTGAGGAGATAAAATGGATATAGAAAAGAAAAAATGGGAAGTATTGTGTAGCGAAGAAAAATTAGAGCAAATAGCAAAAGAAGTAGGAGCAAAACTATCAGAAGACTATAAAGACAAAAATCTTTTAGTAATCTCTATTTTAAAAGGAGCGCTATTCTTTACAGCAGAACTTACAAAAAATATTAAACCAGTTACTAAAATAGATTTCATGATGACATCAAGCTACGGCGACGGCGAAATCAACACAGGTAGTGTTAAGATAATAAAAGACATAGACTACGACCTAGACGAATACGATGTTTTAGTTGTGGACGATATACTAGATACTGGAATAACAATGGAATTCTTAATAGACCACTTAAAAAAGAAAAATCCAAAAACGATAAAAACTTGTGTAATGTTCAACAAACAAGAAAGAAGAAAAGCAGAAATCACAGCCGACTATATAGGAATGGAAATAGAAGACAAATTTTTAGTTGGATATGGACTTGATTTTAAAGACAGATACAGAAATATACCTTATGTATTCTGTGTGTTAGATGAAGATAGATAAAAATTGGCTCTATGTCAAATATTGGGGAGACTCGTTAATTTCGAGTCTCCCCTTTAGTACCATAAATAGTGCAAGTAAGAATTTACTCTCTCTTACACTATTTATGGTACTAAAAACTGACCTCCATTATTTTATCTTTTGGGGTCAGCATATATGTGAAAGGAGGTTTTTATTAGTGACAACACCCTCCATCATCTCCGTGACAACTGCATCCATGTGAGTTTACATGGTCGTGTTCACAGTTTCCTTCTTGGTTGTGATCATGATGTCCGCTACAATTACAAGTTGGTTCAGATGCAGATACTAATTTACCTTCAGCAAATGCATTTGCAAAATCATCAGCTAAGCCAAGTGCTCCTGCATATATATCAATATTAGCTGCTAGTAATGCTTTTACAGCTCCATCACCAATTCCGCCACAGATTAAAACATTAACTTCGTTTGTTTGTAGAAAACCTGCAATGGCACCATGTCCTTCGCCTTGAGTTTCAATTATAGTTGAGTTATTTATCACTCCATTTTCTACGTCATAAACTTTAAATTTTTCAGTATGACCAAAGTGTTGGAAAACTTCACCATTTTCGTAAGGGATTGCTACTCTCATAATATTTTTTCCTTTCTTGTTACATAATGTATAAACGGAGGATTTTTTTACTTTACAATTTCCACCGTTGATTTCTAATTTTTTGCCTCCAATAATTGATTCGGCAATTTTTTTTCTTGCTCTATTGTACATAGAAGTAACGGTAGTTCTGGAAACACCCATTTGTTCAGCGCAGTCAACTTGACTTAGCGAGAAGTAATCTATCAAGCGTATGGTTTCAAGTTCGTCTAAAGCTAACTCAACTACCTCTTCTTTTGCATCACTTAAAGGAGCAAAACTCCAGTAATCTGGATATTGACAGATTTGCCTACATCTTTTAGGCCTTGGCATTTCAAACACCTCATTTCTGACATATGTCAATTATAATTTATAACAATTGGATTTATTTGTCAATAAAATTTTTCAGTATATTTCATAAAAAGTATGGGTCGTTAATTGTAAAATGAAAATGAACTAAAAAATTTTATATAAATTACATCCGGTACAATTGATTCGCCATAAAATAAAATCAAATTAGAAAGTTAATGAATATAACAATACTATAATGAAACTCAAGGGAAAATAAATATCTAAACAACTTTGAAAGATGTGAAGTTTAGCCGCGATATAATAAGGGGTATACAGCACGTAAAATACAGAGCGAGAAATTGGGTTATAGGTTATTTTAAAGATAACTCTAAAAATTTTAAGCCAGTTAATGAAAACTTAGAAAAACTAATACCAAAACTAGGTATTATGCAAAAATACTCAAGAGTATAACAAGTGATAATGGATTGAAATTTGTCGGTTTAACAGGATTAAAAAAGAAAAAGGAATTAATGAAGAACACAATAGTCTAATAAGGAGATTCCTCATAAAAGGAAAATCTATACTAGACTATTGTCAAGATACTATATTAAAGATAATAAACTAAATGCATACTCAGCCGAGAAAATTTTTAGATTATTGAACATCATATTTTAATTTATGATTTCTAGATTTCTTAAAACCAAAACTTTTTAGCGATTATTTAAATTGTATTTGCGTTGTCAAGGATAATAAGATTTTTTATTGCTTCTATTGCAACGTTAATTGTTTCTTCATTCATAAAATCATATGCACAAATAGAACCTGCTCTTACACCGCGAATAGAAGAAACTACAAATAGGGTGGATGATTCCATTTCTGTTGCAACGGCATTTGCTCTTTGCCAAACGCGCCATTTTGACTTTAATTCTTCGTCGATAGGCATACTTTCCGGATCAACTTCGCCGTAAAATGATTCTTTTGAATGTCCAATTCCCGGTAGAAAATTACATTTCAGTTTTTGGGATGCTTTTATCAAAGCGTTGATAACGTCTATGTTGGCAACTGCTGGATATTCAGCTGGGACATATGATTTAGAAGTTCCTTCGTCACGTATAGCACTTGTAAAAATTGCACCTATGTATTTCTTATCTTGGCTTTTTTCTCCGACTCTTCCGCTCGTTCCGACTCTAATAAAAGTATGCGCTCCGCAATGAATTAATTCTTCAACGGCGATGGCAGTCGATGGGCCTCCCATACCTGTACTTACAACGGATACTTTTTTATCATTTAGCATTCCTGTCCAAACACGAAGTTCTCTATTTTGACCTATAAGCTTAGAATTATCAAGTTTTTGAGCAATTAAATTTGTTCTTTCCGGATCACCGGGTAATAAAACATATTCACCAATATCTTTTGAGGTACAGTTTAAATGAAATTGCTTTCCGTCTTTATTTAATACATCCTTGCTTTTTAACATATTTTTCTCCTTAATATTTTTAATCGTTTATTTAAAAAATTATTATAAATATAATTTTAATTATATTATACACGCTTTTATTTAGATGTATAATAAAACTTATTTTATGTACTTCAAAAATAGTTCGGATAATGTATAAGCACTTTTCTAATTAATTTACTTGGATATTCTGTTATTAGCAGCTTAAATATATTTAAATGAATCTTTCATATTTATGAACATTTTTAGGTGATTAAGTTGGATTAGTATTTTATATATTTTGTTCAGTTGTATCTTTAGTAAATTTTGGAATAGAAGTTTCTATAGATTAGTTTTTGTCTTAATCAGAAGAGGGGGATATAATATACAAGGCGTTTTTAGTATAAATCTTTATTTTTTATGGATTTATTATGAAAAAGGTGTAAACAAAAGAGATGCTTATAATTATAACTGTTAGTAACATAATTTTATCTAATTTATTTAATCTATTAAGAATTAAAATAAATGGGTATAATTTATAAAATTTTAGTTTACTAATTTGTGGAGTATATATGAATTTAGAAGTTTTGCAGGGAATTTTAATACCATTTTTAGGCACGAGTTTGGGTGCGGCAATGGTATTTTTTATGAGAAATAAAATATCTTTTGGAGTGCAAAAGATTTTGACGGGGTTTGCTGCCGGAGTTATGGTGGCGGCATCTTTTTGGAGTTTATTGTTACCGGCAATAGATTCTTCGGGGCAATTAGGAAAGCTTGCATTTTTACCGGCGGCAGTTGGTTTTGCGGTAGGTGTCGGATTTTTACTTTTGTTGGATGAAATAACTCCTCATATGCACTTTAATAACGATGAAGAGGGAGTAGAGAGTAAATTAAAGAGAACTACTAAGTTGATTTTAGCTGTAACATTACACAACATTCCGGAAGGTATGGCGGTTGGAGTAGTATATGCCGGTTGGATGGCTGGTAGTACTGGGGTGAGTAGGGCGGCGGCTCTTACTTTGGCGCTTGGGATAGCTATTCAAAATTTCCCTGAGGGTGCAGTGGTTTCAATGCCGTTAAGAGCTGAGGGAATGTCAAAGTGGAAGACTTTTATATACGGAGTGCTCTCAGGAGTAGTTGAGCCAATAGCTTCTATTTTCACGATACTTGCGGCTAGCATGGTAGTTCCTGTTTTACCATATTTTTTGGCTTTTGCAGCGGGAGCTATGATGTATGTTGTGGTTGAGGAATTGATACCCGAGATGTCTGAGGGTGAACATTCCAACAAGGGAACTATTTCTTTTGCTGCCGGTTTTATATTGATGATGATTTTAGATGTTGCTCTTGGGTAAAAATATACCGTATTTTGAGAAAGTGAGTGGTAAAGATGGAAATTAAAGAACAAATTTTACAAGCTATGAGACAAGCTGGAAAGCCTATGAATGCAACAGAGGTTTCAAAGGCAACCGGTCTTGAAAAAGCTGATGTTGATAAGGCATTTAAGGCTCTTAAAAAGGAAGAGGCAATTGTATCTCCTGTTCGTTGCAAGTGGGAACCGGCTGATAAATAAGTTTAAAGGTAGTATTTCGATTTGAAGTACTACCTTTTTTAGTGTTATTTATTTGCAACATTTTTTATAAATGTAATCAAAAATTCTTTTGACTTTTCCATGTGTTGTATTGGAATGTATTCGTACTTACCGTGGAAGTTCATTCCCCCTGTGAAGATATTAGGTGTTGGAAGTCCCATCCAAGATAATCTACTTCCGTCTGTACCACCACGAATTGGTTCTACAATAGGAGTTACATCAATTGATTCTAAAGTGTTTATTGCAAGGTCGACGATGTCCATGTGAGGTTCTATCTTCTCTCTCATATTTCTATAAGATTCTTTGAATGTAACAGCTATTCTTTCTCCGTATTTTTTATTTAAGAATTCAACTGCATAGGATAGTATATTTTTCATATTTTGAATTTCTTCATAGTCAAAGCTTCTTAAAATATAATCTATTTCAGCTTTTTCTACTGTGCCTGTCAATTCGTCTAAGTGGTAAAAAGCTTCGTATCCTTCTGTGAATTGTGGTCTTTGGTTTGCTGGGAGCATATCGTCTAGTTCCATTGCGAGGCTAAGTGCATTTATCATCTTATTTTTTGCAGTTCCTGGATGTACACTTTCGCCGCTAATAGATATTTTAGCACTTATCGCATTAAAACATTCGTATTGAATTTCACCTAATCTACCGCCATCGATTGTAAGTGCAAAGTCGGCTCCGAATTTCTCTATATCAAATTTATCTACACCTTGTCCGATTTCTTCATCAGGTGTGAAAGCTATTCTAATTTTTCCGTGGGGGATTTCAGGGTGGTTTTTAAGGTGCAATATGCTATCCATAATTATAGCTATTCCGGCTTTGTCGTCTGCTCCAAGAAGAGTTGTACCATCAGTTACAATTAAATCTAATCCTGTTACATTATTTAAAGCCGGAAATTTTTCAGGGCTTAAAATTATATTTTCTTTTTCATTTAAAATTATATCTTTTCCATCATAATCAGTTATTATCCTAGGATTTACATTTGTGCCTGTCATTGCTGGGGCTGTGTCCATATGGGCAAGTAACCCTAAGGTTGGAATTTCTTTATCTGTGTTTGATTCAAGAGTTGCTGTGACATATCCATATTTATCCAAGTCGACATCTGATAGACCCATTTCGTTACATTGTTTTACCAATAGGTTTGCAAGGTCAAATTGTTTTTTAGTACTTGGAAATGTTTTAGATTCTGGGTCTGATTTAGTATCTATTTTTAAATATTCTATAAGTCGTTCACTGATATTCATAATTGCCTCCTTTAGTTGTTTATTTTAAGAATACTCTTAGGGTATACTAAAGTCAAACGAGTATTTTATTTAGAGGAGATTTTATGAAGATAGGTTTTATTTCAGACACACACGGATATTTAGAAGATACCAAGAAAGCTCTTGGCATTTTGGATGGCTGTGATAGGATTTTACACTTGGGAGATGTACTTGCACCAGGACCGAGAAATGGAATTCATCCAGGGTATGACGCCAAAGAATTGGCTGAGGTATTTGCTGGAAGAGATGATATTTTTATGGTAAAGGGCAATTGTGATGCTGATGTAGATGAACAGGTAATGGATAGAAAATTTTTAGATAATGTTGAGGTGTTTTTAGAGTGGGGAGATTTAAAGATATTTGCACTGCATGGATACAGAGAAAGTATTGAAGAGAGAGTAGAAAATGCCAAAAAGTTAGGAGCTGATATTGTAGTAGTTGGGCACACGCATATAAAAGTATTTGAAAAGATGAAAGGAATAATATATATGTGTCCTGGAAGTCCAACCCTTCCCAAAGATGACAGTAAGTCTGTGGTTATATATGAAGATGGAATTTTTAATTT
>NZ_JH165061.1:585748-593555 GCF_000227315.1 Peptoniphilus indolicus ATCC 29427
TGGAATTTTTAATTTTTATAATGTAGATACGTCAGAAATTATTAGTTCATATAAAATTGGAGATTAAATTTAATTTAGAATTTTGAAGAAATATAGAAAAGGGAAATAAAAATTTTATTGGGTATACATTTATCAACGAATGAAATTTTAATGAATGATATATTTGGGATTTATTTCCGAATTTAAGAGGTGTGTTATGAATAATTTAAAGAAGAAGTCGTTGATAAATTTACTATTTTATGTAGTGATGGTTATTATAAATTACATGGGAGCTAAGGGAATGATTAATGGATTAGCTCAAAAAGATGTATCTGAAATGTACACAACAATTGTAACTCCGGCGGGATATGCCTTTAGTATTTGGGGTCTTATATACACTCTTTTATTTGTGAGCATGGTAGTTTTGTTTATAAATGCTGAAAAATCAGAATATAGAGAAGTAGCTGATAAGATAAGTTCTACGTTTTGGGTGAGTTGTATTTTTAATATACTATGGATATTTTCATTTTCCATGGTTTGGATAGAAGTTTCAATGATTATGATTTTTGGACTTGCAGTTACATTGATTAAGATTTTATTTGAACTTAAAAAAATTAATTTAAAAGGAGTTAAATTATTATATCCAATAACTTTTGGAATTTATGGGGGATGGCTTAGTATAGCAAATGCACCAAATTTAGCTGCTGTAATGATAAGAGTTGCGGATAGAATGGGTGTAGATGATATAGTTGGTGGTTTAGTGTTGGTTTCGATTTTTAGTTTGATAATTTTAACTGTAGGATTTAAATTAAAAAATTCAGTATATATGTTACCGGTAGCGTGGGCGCTTGTTGCAATAAGATTTAAGCTGGTAAGTTTAGGTTCTGATTTTCCAACTTATATATTAGTTATAATAGCGCTAATATTTATAGCGGCGAGTGGTTATATGTTTGTAAGTAAAAGAAAAGTATTAACAAATTAAATATTGAATATAATAAGTGTTGTCATTTATTTTTGACAACACTTATTTTGATTCTATTTCTATACTTTCTCCATCTGAGAATTGAATTCTCCAAGCAGCTATTGCTTTTCCTTTTGTGGCTTTGGTTATATCTTCAACATAACCCTGTTCTTCAGGATCGAAGTAGTAACATTCTTCTATTCGAGTGATAGTTTTTGAAGATATTTCTGGTTCGGACAGGAGAGTGAGCAAGGCTCTTGGAGCTGAGTGCATATGGACTATACTGGTTGATTTGTCTATTACATTTAGCCAAAGTCTATCCATTGATACGACAGTATCTCCTTTTATTATAAAGTTGGCAAATGATCTCTCTAGTATTACACCTTCAAATTCTTTTGCAAATTTAAGTTCTGTTTGGCCTTTAGAAGAGTTTGAATACACTAACAACATATTTGAAACGTCAAAGTTTCTATCCAATAAAAATTTTTTTGCAACGTCTTCAGCTTTAAATTTGGACTTAGTAGATATTTTGGGATTTACATTTTCGTAAATTAGTCTACGTGTGTTTAATACACTTAAAACCTCATCGGCATAAGTTATTTGGGTAAAGCTGCTGTTCGGGTCTTGAAACTTTCCTCTACTGGCAAAAAATCTTTCGTTTAAATCAAGTTTAGAGTAGGAATCAAATTCCACTCTCAAGGACGGCAAGCTGATTCTTGTCCGTGGAATTTTCGCATGTATACTTATTCCATTTTTAAGTAGCCTTGACTTTACTTGTTTGATAAAGGTATACGATGTAGTTCTATCTTGAATTATGAATGAACGGCGAATTATCATTCCAAAGAGAAGGATATCAGTTATTATCAACGCTATCATCAATATTTTTTTTGCTTTATACCAATCCATACTATTTCTCCATTAAAAGTCGTCCAGATTCCATAGAAAAGAACAACCTTCTGTTGTTATATTTGATAAAGATTGAATGTTTAAGTTCTGTCTGATCATGGGAAGTGTTGTCTATATAAGCAACTCCTATATCAGATATATTTTTTAAAACTTCTTCAAAAGGCTCGTTAAAAACTGTTAAGGAAGTTTTTATTATACGCTCTAAACCGGCGAACTTGACCTTTTCCGGCAATGGCGATTCACTTATAGATTTTCGGTAGTTTTGTTTGAAATAAGTAATGGTATCGCCGTAAGATTCAATTTCTATATAGTAGGGGTTTTTGGTGTCATTAATTATAACCGGGATGGAATCTTCATAGAGATTGAAAGAAAATCTAAATCCAAGATCGCCATTATTTTCTATAGGTGTTATTTGAGAAATATATATTCCTGCATTGCCAACTTTGTTTGAAATAAAGGAAATAGAATTTTTAAGAGAAGTATGCAGATTTCGTGTCTTAGACTCCGGTACATTTAAGTTTTTATATTCTATTATTCCGTTGGTGTAAAGAGTTAGGTATTCATTTCCATAGATAAGACTTCTGCTGTTGTCTTGGACTATATCTCTAATGTGTTCATCATTTTGATTTAGAAATCTTGTCGCTAAATTATTGACATATGATTCATCTGATATCAAACTTTTAAGATCATTTGAATATTTAACAGTCTTTAATAGGTAGCTATTTTGATTCGGAAGATAAATATTTTTTTCAACATTGTATAATTCGTTTAAATTTTTATATTCAGGCAAAGACTCCCCGGCAAGTGCTGAAAGTGTAAAGTCTATTGTAGTATTTTTGTCAAATCTATAGTGATTAGTTCCATCACTAACTATTATAAATTCTCTGGACAGATAGATTTCTTTTATGAGAATAGGAGAGTCGTTTGAATCGGATTTTCCAATTAAGTTAACAATTATGGATAAGTCTACCGGTGAAGAGTAGAAGAAAACTAAAGATGGGAGGTCTTGTAGTTTTAAATATTCTTGCAATGAAATGACTTGTCCATTTTTAGTGTTTGAATTGGAAAAAATTTCGTATATTGATTGGCGATAAGTGTTGTATATATCGTCAAAGTCATATACGGCATGGTGTTGGCCGTTGTAGTTAGCGACCATTTTTTGTGGCTTTAAAAGTTCTTTAAATAAATCATTGGTCGCATAATCAGTGTCTTCTATTTTTGTGGTGGGTATGTGGGATTTTTTTAAGTCAACCCACAGTATGTTTGATAGGAACAGTGTCAAACCGGCCAATGCGATCAGTATTATATTTAGTATATATTCATGTTCTCTATTCATTGTGCACCACACTCTTAAACTTTAAGACAACTTCTGTTCCGAAGTTATATTTTGAACTTATCTCTATACTCCCACCCATAGTTTCAATTAGTTCCTTAGCTATAGAAAGTCCAAGTCCGGTTCCACCCATAGCCCGACTTCTACCTTTTTCAACTCTGTAAAATCTTTCGAATATTCTATTCAAATCTTCTTTTGGAATTCCTATTCCATTGTCTTTAACAGTGATTTTTAAGAAACCATCTAAGTTTTGACAACTTATTTTAATTTTTTCATTAGGTTTAGTGTATTTTATTGCATTGGATATTATATTCATCACAATTTGTTCAGTTGAGTGAACATCTGAGTAAATATCGTTTATATTCATTGGAATATCTAAGGTTATGTTGTGAGACTTTTCTTTTATCATAACGTCCAGACTCTCTAGGACTTGGCTTATTAAATCGTAGGTATCTATTGGTTCAAATATAAAATTGTTTGCGCCGTAGTCTATATTTGAAAGTTGCAACAAGTCTGATACCAATCTTCCCATTCTGTTACTTTCACGGTTTATTGTTCCGACAAAATGTTTTATGTCTTCATAGTCCATTTCTGAGTCCAAGATTGTCTCTGAATAACTTTTTACAGTTGTTATAGGCGTTTTAAGTTCGTGACTGACATTTGCAACAAACTCTTTACGCATGATTTCAAGGTTGTGTTCTTTTGTCATATCTTGGAATACTACTATAAGACCTTGGTTACTTTTCTCCCTTCTAAAAGGAGCGTATTTAAGTTTATAAAATCTGTCGAGAATT
Source organism: Peptoniphilus indolicus ATCC 29427 (assembly GCF_000227315.1). Lineage (GTDB taxonomy): Bacteria > Bacillota > Clostridia > Tissierellales > Peptoniphilaceae > Peptoniphilus > Peptoniphilus indolicus. The sequence continues at coordinate 589,722 of NZ_JH165061.1, forward strand.
TCAATTTCACCGTCGCCGACTAATGTTGAAAAGTTATTGTAGTCTATATTTGAAATGTTCAAATTAGCTAAGTCGATTTTTTCGCCATTGCTATTGTTTAAATTCAATATTCTTCTTGCGGTTGGGTTTGCATGGATTAGAAATCCATTTTTGTCTATTGCAATTACGCCCTCTTGCATATAGTTAAAGATTGTATTCAGTTTACCTTTTTCAATTTCCATTTGCTCGATTGTAATTTTTAGCTCCTGCGTCAAATAGTTAAACATAGAACCTAAATTACCGATTTCATCATTTGATTTTATATCTACTTTTTGGTTGAAGTCCCCTTTTGCCATCAACTTTGCCTTTTTAGTCAGGTCACTTATAGGGCCTGTGATTGAATTTGCTAAGAAGTATCCTAGAGTTATGGTTATTATGAGACCGATTCCGGTTGCATAAGTAAGAATGCTACGGGCGTTATCTATTACATCGTATACACCGTTTAGATTTTCTGTCATGTATAAAATGCCCATAACTTTACCTTCTGATGAAAAGATAGGTCTTGCTATGTGCTTTTCGTGCAAGTTTGAATTTTCATCGAATATAACTCGTTGGCCCTCTGAACCTGAAATTGAGTTTATGACTAAGTCAGGCTCTATAGTCTCGTTGGCTATGGCAAGTGACATTAAATTCACATTCTTTGATGCAGCAATTATGAGTGGATTTTCTTCAGATGTTATTGCATACATGGATTGATTTGAAGGAAATCTCCAACTTATAAATGTGTTGATTATTTGGTCTTGATTTAAGAGCCAATCTTCAGTAGTCAGATAATTTGAAGTTGTTACAATTGAGTTCAGTGTTGAGTCCATATTTTCAGTGACGTTTTGAAGTTGAGCACTTTCAAGTCTATTTATGATAAATGCCCCGACAATTGACATACATACTAATACTAGTAGGAAGTAAATTGTCATAAATCTATATTTTATACTGCTAAGCATTTTATCCTCCGAAGTAGTATCCTACTCCACGTTTAGTAAGGATATATTTGTAGTCTTTGCCATCTTCTATTTTTTCTCTAAGACGTCTGACAGTTACATCAACAGTCCTTATATCTCCGTAATATTCATAGTCCCAGACTTTATCTAATAGTTCTTCACGTGAAAAAACTTGTCCTGGATTTTTAGCCAAGAACTTTAAAAGTTCAAATTCACGAAGTGTGAGGTCTATAATTTCTCCGTCTTTTTTTATTTCGTATTTATCTATGTTGATTTCAAGACTTTCTGAATTGATATGTGCTGTTTCGGTTTGAACCTCTATATTTCTACGTCTCAAAATAGCTTTCACTCTAGCGGTCAACTCTCTCATTGAGAAGGGTTTTACAACATAGTCGTCTGCTCCAAGTTCTAAGCCGAGTATTTTATCAACTTCTTCTTCTTTTGCGGTGAGTATAATAACGGGGATATTTGATGTTTTTCTGAGTTCAGTTAAAACTGAAAATCCGTCCATTATAGGCATCATTATGTCAAGTATTATAAGGTCGAAAGTTTCTTCTGCAACTCTTTCAAGACACTCTTTACCATCATAGGCAGTTTTAGTTTCATATCCGTCTTTTTTTAAGTTGTACTCTATTATATCTGCGATTGAATGTTCATCATCCACTATTAAAATTTTTCCAAACATAAGCGCCTCCTAATTTGCATTATATCAGATAAATAAAAACTTTTAAAATTGTGTATAATATCAACATGGATAAATTTATTATAGGTTCACATCAATCTTTTACAAAAGGATTTAACGGTTTGTATAAAAGTATGAAAGAACAAAACGGAAACACTTTTCAATTTTTTATGAGAAACCCTCGTGGGTCAAAGAGAAAGGAGTTTGACCGAGAAGATGCGGATAAGCTCATAGAAAATATGCAGGGCGAAGTGCCGATTATGTTGGTGCACGCTCCGTACACGCTAAATCCTTGTTCGGATAAGGACTATGTAAAAGAATTTGCAAGAGATGTGTTAAGAGAAGATATAGAAAGATTAGAGTACTTTGGCAAACATCTTTACAATTTTCATCCGGGATCTCATCTTGGACAGGGCACAGAAGTTGGAATAAATATAATATCTGATTTGTTAAATGAAATATTACATGAAGATATGCATACAACAGTCCTACTTGAAACCATGGCTGGCAAGGGAACGGAAATAGGAAGGAATTTTGAAGAACTCGCAATGATTATTGAGCGAGTAAACTTAAAAGATAAACTTGGAATATGTATGGACACTTGTCATATTCACGAAGGCGGGTATGATATTGTAAATGATTTAGATGGAGTGTTAGAAGAGTTTGATAAAATAATAGGATTAGAAAGATTAAAAGCAATACATTTAAATGATTCAAAAAATCCAATTGGAGCACACAAGGATAGACATGAGGAAATAGGCAAGGGGCACATAGGACTTGAGGCAATAAGAAGAATAATAAATCATGAGAAACTTCGCGCACTACCTTTTTATTTGGAAACTCCTTTGGATAATGAAGGGCACAAGATAGAAATTGAATTGCTTAGGAGTATGAGAGAGTGAAAAGAAATCACATATTGGATTCGTATAGAGGATTTACAGTAATTTCCATGATATTATTTCATCTGTTTTACGATATAAATTTATTTAAACAAATACCTTGGTATGAAAACTTTATAATAAATAGTGTCTGGCAAATATCAATTGCAGCGTCTTTTTTTATAATATCAGGAGTTACTTCGAGCTTATTAGATAGAAGAAAGAATATAAAGAGGGGGATAATTTTAAATATAATTGGTCTGCTAATAACTCTGGTAACTTATTTTTTTGCAAGAGAGATAATGATAATATTCGGAGTTATGAATGGACTTGGAATGTGCATGTTAATAACAGGATTGATTCAGGATAAAATAAAAAATTTGAACACAAATATATGGTCAACTTTAATGTTAATTCTATATATATGTACTTATAATATTCAAAGTGGAACAGTACTATTCGGAAAGATAGAAATTACTGAAGAACTATATAATTTAAATTTATTTCCTCTAGGACTTCCTTCTTTAAATTTTACTTCTGAAGATTATTTTGGATTTATACCATGGATATTTATATATCTATTTGGTTTTTTTATTGGAAGAAAATTAATAGAGAATAACTTTTATGGAAAATATGGGAAAGGTAATATTCTATCTGAAATAGGTAAAAGAAGTTTAGCCATCTATGTTTTGCACCAGCCGCTTTTGTATTTATTAGTTATATGGATTTTTGAAAAAATATAAAAAAATTTTTAGAATCTTATAAATAAAATGTCTGTAAGGCGGTAAAACACAGGGTTTCAAACAATTGAAAATTTACTAAAAAAAGTATTGACAGGTGTGTGGAATTTTGGCATAATGTACAAGTTGCCTCGTGAGAGCAACGCTCTTGAAAAAACTTTAAAAAGAATTAAAAAAGTTCTTGACAAAGCAAACTGAAAGAGTTATACTAAATAAGCTGTCTCTTAAAAAGAGAGAGCAAAGAACAATGATAATTAAATAGTGTAGAAAAGAATAAACTATAAGCAAAGCAAAAAAAGCTTAGCGGAAAGTCAGTGAAAAAACTGAGTAGCTAAGGTCAAATAAGATATTAAAATCGAGAGTTTGATCCTGGCTCAGGACGAACGCTGGCGGCGCGCCTAACACATGCAAGTCGAGCGATGAAGACATAACAGACACCTTCGGGAAGAAGTTAAGTCGGATTAGCGGCGGACGGGTGAGTAACACGTGAGTAACCTGCCTTTGACACGGGGATAGCCACCGGAAACGGTGATTAATACCCGATGAAATCGTAATAA
>NZ_JH165061.1:596322-604604 GCF_000227315.1 Peptoniphilus indolicus ATCC 29427
GTGAAAAAATGGTAGTAGAATTTGATATGGTTAGAACCATAGGTTTTGCTGTAGTATTACTTTTATTTGGTAGATTAATACGCAGCAAGGTAAAATTTTTCCAAACATTTGCAATACCGGCTCCGGTTATTGGAGGTTTCTCATTTGCAATAGTTAATTTATTTTTAAGACAAAGTGGTTTGGAGATAAATTTTGATACTACATTACAATCTTTCTTCATGGTAATTTTCTTTACAAGTATAGGATTTGGAGCGAGTATTAAAATTTTGAGAGCGGCAGGACCTAAAGTTTTCTTATTTTTGTTAATAGCTGGATTTTTATGTGTAATTCAAAATACAGTTGCTTTAGGACTTTCTGGAGTTGTAGGAATTGATAAAGGGCTTGCACTTATGACAGGTTCAACTCCTATGACAGGGGGTCATGGAACCTCAGGTGGTATTGCACCTTTAGTTGAAGCATCTGGAGTAAAAGGAGCTGAGACTGTAGCATATTCAGCCGCAACATTTGGATTAGTGATGGGCTCTCTTATGGGCGGACCGCTAGCTAATAAATTAGTTACTGGCAAGAATTTATTGCTAAACAGAAAAGAAATAGATGAAGATGATGATTTAGATGAATCGTTATTAAAAACAGAAGCAAGAGTGCTTGATGGAGATAGAATTTTAAAAGCTTTTTTTGTGATACTTATAGCTATGTTCTTAGGTAGCTATATATCAAATTTTTTAAACGTTTTAATTCAAAGAATTAGTCCTATAGCAAAGTTCCCTTCTTATATTGGACCTATGTTGTTAGCTATTATAGCTAGATATATTTCTGACAAAGGAGCGGACATTGTTCCGGTTGAAGAAGTGGAAGTAGTTGGAAATGTTGGGCTTAATTTATTCTTAGGTATGGCTCTTATGACATTAAAATTATGGGAACTTATAGATTTAGCTATTCCTTTAATAGTACTTCTATTAGCACAAACATTGTTAATGGCTATTTATGCATACTTTGTAACATTTAGATTAATGGGAGGCAATTATGATGCAGCCGTATTAGCTGGTGGACATTGTGGATTTGGTATGGGAGCCACTCCAAATGGTGTAGCAAATATGGAATCTATTTGTGAAAAATTTGTATATTCAAAAACTGCATTCTTTGTACTTCCTATTGTGGGAGGAATGTTTATAGATTTTGTAAATGTATTTATCATTTCTATGTTTTTAGCATTTATATAAAAAGGGTGATACAGTGACTATTCAAAAAAAATAGGGTTCTTCGACAGTGGTGTCGGAGGACTCTCTGTACTTAAAGAAGCATTAAATAAATTATCAGGATATTCTTTTATATACATAGGGGACACAGATAGAATGCCCTATGGAGTAAAAACTTCTAGTGAAGTAGAACAATTTACATTAGAATGTATAGATTATATTGGAGAAATAGGAATTGATTCTTGTATAATAGCTTGTAATACAGCAACTGCTTATGGATTGAAGAGTGCAAGGGATAAATTTGATTTTAAAATTTTTGGTGTTGTTGAACCTGCATGTGAATCTGCAGTTGAAATTACAAATAACAATAAAGTGGCTTTATTTGCAACTCAGGGAACGGTAAATAGTAAAATTTATGATAACACAATGAAATCGATTTCTCAAGAGGTTGAACTTTTTGGAGTCGGATGTCCGGATCTTGTGTTAGCTATTGAAAATGGTCATATAGATGATTGTATGGTTAAAAAAGTTATAGAAGAATACTTAATGGAATTAGGTGATTTTGAATATGATACTCTAATACTAGGATGCACCCATTTTCCTTTAGCAATAAAGATGTTTAAAAAAATTTTCAGTGAACAAAATAAGAAAGTAAATATAGTAGATCCTGCTGAAAAAACTATTGAAAAGTTAAAATCAGTTATGCAGTATGATGATATAGCTCGAAATAGCAGTGTTGAATTTTATGCAACAGGAGATGTTGAAAAATTTAAAAGCACAGTATGTAAAGTGATAGATATAGATAAAATAGACTTAAGTTTTAAAAAAGCTGTTTTAAATAAGTTCATTGACAAGGAAACAAGTAAAATTTAAAAATATATGAAAATCATAGATGTGGAAATTATCTAATTTATATTAGAATGGGAGACGTTAAAAATTGTCAATTTGTAAATGACGAGATACTAAAAACAAAAAATAAATATCACATATGTTAATCTATTATTGGGGATAACCCCAATAATAGATTTTGCTTTTCGATAGACTAAACCAATTTAAAGTCTGTACTTCAAGCCTATTAGATTTATACAATTATCTTTTCATTTGAAGATTTAGATCGTAGTAACTATAGAAAGATAAATATTTATAAAATCTTTCATTATCATTCTTATGACTTATTTCGATTTTTCCATTATGTCTTGGTGTCCTAGATCTTGTTATTTGATGTTCTATACCTAATTCACTACATAGTACATCAAGAAGTGTATCCTTTTTGCCTCTTTAAAATGAGTAAACTCAAATTCATTATCTGTTTGTATGATTTCAGGCTGATATCCAAAATAACTAATGGACATCTTTAAAAATTCTACAGTTGAATATGAAGACGATTCATTAATTGGATATATGAGCTTTTGAACATAGTCTTTAAATATACTAAAATTAAGTAATAAGGAGATTTATATGGGAAGAAAAAAGAAACGAGATTTTTTTAAGAAACTGGTAAGGGTAAATATAATTTTAAGTTCAATAGGAGTACTATTATTAGTTTTATTAGTGATTTTTGATGTAGCATATCCTAATCCGTGGTTTACAATACTGTCTTTGTGTGCAATTGTTTTAATCTTTTTGGCTTTAATATTGTGGGGATTAGTTTGGATTAATGATGTAGTTGAAGTGTATAAGATAAATAAAAAATTAGCACTCCTAATGTTAGTTGTTGGGATTATTTTTATAGTCTATGAATTCTTTATAAAATAGGTGTTGAGAAATTTTGATTGTTAGTAGAATGTTTAATAGGATAAATTAGTATAAATGATTTTACTTATGGGAGTTATTTAAGAATGAGGAATTTACAAAAAATAGAAAGTTTTATATTAGAAAATAAATATGTCCTACTCTATTTTGGAACTGAGACTTGTTCTGTATGTCATGGGCTTAAACCGCAAGTTCAAAAGCTTTTAAGTGAATATCCGATGATAAAAGAAAAATTTATTTGGGTTGATGATATAAGTGAAATTAGAGGGCAGTTTCAATTATTTACTTTTCCTGTGTTAATAATGTATGTTGAGGGGAAAGAATTTTTTAGAATGGCAAGGTTTGTGCCAATAGTTGAACTTAAAGAAAAACTTGATAGGATTATGGAACTTTCAAATTAATAAAAAATTTAATTTAAGATAAAAAAGCTCAGCGAGAAATCACTGAGCTTAATTTTATGTCATTACAAAAGTTAAGATTAAAACGCTGACTATTGCCAAACCATAAGTTATGGGTAGGCCTACAAACATCTGCTTGTCAAACATCCACTCTCTGTCATCTTCGGTTGGCGCTGACATCTGCATCAATGATCCGGCAGATGAGAATGGAGATATGTTAGTTGAGAGCGAACCGGCAACTGTTGCAGTAAATAGAAGAGTCGCATTTAAGTTGGGGTTTGCAGCAACCATAGCACCTATTATAGGGAAAAGCGATGGAGTAACTACTGATAGTGTGGAACTGAAGAATGACATAGCTCCGGCAACTAAGCAGAAGGCTGTAGGTATTAAAAATTCCGGCACATTTGAGTCCATAAATGTTCCTATCCGACTTATAACTCCGGCTTTAACTGCAATTTGAATTAGTATACCCATACCACACAACATGATGATAGTAGTCCATGGAATGCGAATTAATACTTCTTTTTGGTCTGCTAAATGAAGTAAAAGAGAGATAACTGACATAGTTATACAGACAAGACCTATGTTGAGCATAGAGTTAATATTTGCAATCCATTGTACTTCAGGGTTTAGGATATTCATTACAGGGAATATTAAAACCAAGACAAATGTAAGTGCGATTAGAAATAGATTTATCTTTTGTTTGGCATTAAAAGGCAAAGGTCTTTCTACTTCCAAGGTCTTTGAAATATTTCCATTTTTAAAACGATTCACTAAGAATAATACTATAAGTACTATAAGTGGATAGATAACAGTAAATGAAAAGATTGGAATTCCCATTTGGAATGCTTCGTTTTCAAATCCGGCATCTTTCATAAGGCCTTGGAATACAATGCCAGAACCGCTTGTCATCAAGTTAGCTCCACCGGAAGCTCCCCAGTTTACAGCTTGTGCGCCAATAAGTATATTTTTTCCACTCTTTTTACACAATGCTATGGCAATAGGGCAAAATACTGCCATAACAGTAAAAAATCCTGCACCCATTGCAGATAGTAGCACAGAAATTAAATAGATAATTATGTATAACATTTCGGGGAAATTTTTGGTTTTGTAGAGTATATGGTTAGCAAGTTTATCCATTGTGCCATTAACTACGGCAAAATTATAGAACATACTAACTGAAAAAATAGCAAAGAATATACTCATTGGCCAAAGGTTAATGACTTCTTTTGGATTCATCTTAAGTAAGAAACATCCTATTAAGTATGAAAAAGATAGCGCTATTAATCCAACGTTAAGTTTTGTTTTGTATCCGATGGCAATTGCAGCCACTATTGCGGATATAATAATAAAGTTAATCATCGTTCACCTCACATCATCTTAATGATACTATGTAAGATTGAAAAAAGAAAGCAAATTAGGTAAAAGGTTTTTATTTTTAAATTAAAAGTGGAAAAGATATAAATTTATATTACTGCAGTATCTAATAATATAATGTTTGGGTAGAAATATACAGAGGTGATTAACGTGAATACTATAGAAAATCAATTGGAACATAGAACTATAAGAAAATTTGAAGATAGAGAAGTAGATAACAAAACGTTGAATAAACTATTTGATGTATATAATCATTCAGCAAGTTCAACCGGAATGCAACAAGCATCTATAATAAGAGTTACAGACCCAAAGATAAAACATGAGATAATGAAAGTGTCTAATCAAGAATATTTGGAAGATGTTCCGGAACTATTGATATTTATTGTGGATTTATACAGAAATTATAGAATAGCTGAAGAAAAAGGATATGTAGAAGACGCATATAAACACATGGATAAATTTTTCCAAGGCTTCACAGATTCTATTATAGGCGCTCAAAATATGGTGGTTGCAATTGAGTCGTTGGGAATGGGAGCTGTTTATTTTGGATCGATATTAAATGACTATGACAGAATGGTTGAGTTATTAAAACTACCTAAGTATACATTTCCTGTAGTTGGTTTAGGTTTTGGATATCCTGCTGAAAAACCTCAGGTAAAACCTAAGATGCCGATTGAATTAAAAGTATTTGAAAATGAATATAAAGAGTATGAAAATTATTTAGAAGCATTTAAAGGTTATGATGAAACTATGACAACTTATTATGATACCAGGGACAACGGACAGAGGTCAGATTGTTTTACGGATCAAGTTGTTAAAAAGTTTTTATCGACAAATGAAATCAGAAGAGATGTTTTGAAATCCATAGCAAAACAAGGCTTTGAAATGAGATTATAAATAAAAAACTAGGCAGTGTATGAGCTACCTAGTTTTAACTATTTTGGAATCTATTTTGGAATCAGAAATTGCTTTATTTAATAGATTTTTGAAAAATGAGATAGTTTTTTCAGAGTCTATAGAAATTCTATAGTTACCATCTTCTTTTTTGCCCTTTATAACAAGTCTATTTTCTTTGTCTGTATAAATTGACTTGATCGAAGAATAGGGAAGCACAAGATTTCCAAGTACAAACCCATCAGCATAAGTACCGCCAGCTACATTAAAAGTATCTCTTCCTGTTCTGAAAGAATTTTTATTGCTGAAAGTGTATACATTTGTTTCCTTACTTTCTTCTTTGTTTTCAAACAGACCTGAAAGTAAATTTACTAAGAATATCAAAAGTATTAGAGCAACCACTGCTGGATTAGTTACAGTTGTGAGTAGCTTGTGTTCAGGTAAATACATAGTTCTTACAATGTATAAATTTAAAAAGATCAAAAATATAACATAAACTAAAATTTTAACTATGTAATTTAAAGAGTTAATCTTTAGAGATTTTAGTCTTGTAAGCTTGGAATACTCTGCAAACAATTCATCGATTGTCGATAAAAATAAGAAATTTGCAAATATCCAAAACATATGCATAAAGACCGAACCTTCAATAGCAGATTGATTTTTAAAAAAAGTTTGTATCCCCAACGGAATTAACAAAGATATAAATATTATAATTCCAAGTTTTAAATTGCTTTTCATGATACCTCCAAATAAGTTAATTAAAAAATTATATCATAAAAATTAAAAAAATGATTATAGTTCTAAAGTTTGGGTATATTAAAAATAACAAAATATTAAGGAGTGATACCAATGTACGACTTAGTAGATTTAGTTAAAAAAGTAGAGAGAATAGCAATTGAAGACTAAGGTTTTAAGCAATATCGTTTAGATAAGCTATTGACTACTGAAGAAAATTTGAACAATTAAAAATAAATATATTATAGACCGGATTTTTTATCCGGTTTTTTTGTTCCCCTTATAAAATAGTGAAATATAAATGTAATATAATAGGAATCGCTTTTATGATATAATGAACTCATCAAAAAAGGAGGCATTAGTATGAAGAAGAGAATAATAAGCATTGTAATGATGCTTGCAATGGTTATGAGTTTAGTAGGATGTACCCCAAACATTACAGCATATTTAGAAAAAACTAAAGAGGTACAAAACTGGAAAGGCTCTAAAATATCAGGACAAGCAGAAGTTAAAGTATCTTTTAAAGACGATCAAGGGAAAACACAAGAAGTTAAAATGCCTATGACAGTATCAGGCGTTTCAGAGGGAAAAGAAAAAGCAGAAGTTAAAGTATCCATGGATATGACAGCTATTAAGAAAATGGCTCCTGCAGAAAACGATGAAGAAGCTATGAAGATGATTCCTGATAAATTTGAAATGCATATGTTTGTAGACGGCACAAAAGTTTATATTAATAAAGACTACTTTAATGCTATGGCAATGGGTAACAAAGAAGCTTTGGCAAATATCAAAGAAGACTATGTACTTTTAGCAACAGATGAAGAAAATTCAGTTGCAATAATGCCGCAAAAAGCAGTTATGGAATATGTAAACTCTGCTGAATTCAACGCTGATGTGATGAGCATTTTAAATAAGGCTCTTGAAGGATATAAACCGTTAGGTGATATGAAAGTTGAAGGAAACAAATTCACTTACGAAGCTACATCTGACCAAATGGCACAAGAAATTATAAATTCAGTTACAACTATCGTAGCAAACTGGGATAAAGTTTCAGGCGATATTTATAAATTAGCAAACAAGATGGAAGCCGGCGTAGACGAAGCTACTATCAAAGGAGCAGTTAAAGAATTTAAGAAAGACAACTTTGCTAAGTCAGTTAATAAAGCAAAAGAAACAATAAAGGGTTCAAGCTTAAAATCATCAATAGATTTTAAAGAAGGAAGATACCTACAAGAAGTGGTATTAGACCTAAAAGTTAAAGATATGTTCAATATGGCTATGACTATGAAATCTGAAGCGGTAAAAGATGATTCAGTAAAAGTTATGATACCTAAATCAGTTAAAAAACTAACTTCAGCAGAATATATGGACTTAATTTTCCATATAGATCAAACACCTATAATAAACGTAAGAGTCAATGCAGAAGAATTAGAATTTTCAGACCAACAACCTACAATAGTTGAAGGAAGAACTTTAGTACCATTCAGAGCACTTCTTGAAAAATTAGGGGCGAAAGTTGAATGGAACGAAAAGAATCAAACAGTTACAGCAACTAAAGCTGATAAATCTATCGTTCTTAAAATAGGTTCAAACAAAGCAACTGTAGACGGTAAAGAAGTTACTCTTGATGTACCGGCAGTAATAGAAAATGGACGTACAATGGTACCTTTGAGATTCTTATCTGAAAACTTAGGATATAAAGTTAAGTTCAATGCAGAAATGGCACCTTTCTATATGATAGATATCTATAACACATCAGATGAAGAATTGGCAAAAGCTCTTAAAGCAAAAGAAGAAGCTATGATAGCTGAATTTGCAAAGAAAGAAAAAGAAAGTCTTGAAAAAGCTGATAAGTCTGAAAAAGCAACTTCAGTAGGAATTATAGGCGGCAAAGATTCTGTAAAATAAAAGTAAGACTAAATAAGAATTT
>NZ_JH165061.1:604654-619219 GCF_000227315.1 Peptoniphilus indolicus ATCC 29427
AAGGTTTAAATTAAAGAATAGGAGGATGAAATGAAAAAGAAAATATTTACTTTATTTTTAACCTTAGTAATGATGATTTCAATTGCCAACCCTGTATTAGCAACAGAAACATCAAAAGAACAAATTCCTGAAAAGGTACAGTGGCTCATCAATAAAGGATGGGTTAAAGGAAGAGGGAATGGTCTGGATTTAGACAAGACAATAACAAGAGCCGAAGTTGCAAAAATGGCAGCTTTAATTTCAAACTATGAAAAAGAAGCCGATAATGCTAAAGGGACTCAAGGTAGTTTTACTGATGTAAATGTAGAACATTGGGCTAACGGATATATTAATGTAGCAACTACTAAAGGTTACGTTAACGGATATCCCGATAAGACATTTAAACCGGAAAACCCAATAACAAATGCTGAAATTATTACGATACTTTCTAAATTACATCCTGAATGGAAAACATCTTTAACAGAGGGCAAAATATGGCCAACAGCAGAAGTAAATTTTGCAAAGACAAATAATATCTTAAAAGACATTAAAAATTTAGACGGCAAAAATGATAAAAACGCTACTAGACAAGATGTTTTTGAGATGATATACAATTTATGTCAAGAAAAGATAAGACTTACTGTTAAAAATGCTGAAAAGCAACTAAGCGTTAAAGAAAGCACTAAACCAAGCGCTATAAATTGGTGGTGGAATAATGGTTATTTAGCTAATAGAGAATATGCAGTAAGATTTTATGATATAAACAAAGCTCAACTATACACTAAGTATGTATATGAAGGAGATAGAGTTTCAAGTATAAATGCCCCGGAAGTAGATGGCTATAAATTTGAAGGATGGATGGATAGAGATACCGGCAAATATTTTGAATTTAATGATAGAGTTTATAGAGACATAGATTTAATTGCAAAATATAGTACTGATATGGCTAAAATAAAGCCAGTAGAACCAAAACCAGTAGAACCAAAGCCTGTAGAACCAAAACCAGTAGAACCAAAGCCTGCAGAACCAAAGCCTGCAGAACCAAAGCCTGCAGAACCAAAGCCTGTAGAACCAAAGCCTGCAGAACCAAAGCCTGTAGAACCAAAGCCTGTGGAACCAAAGCCTGTAGAACCAAAGCCTGTAGAACCAAAGCCGGTGGACCCAAAACCAGTAGAACCAAAACCAGTAGAACCAAAACCAGGTGAATTAGACAAACAAATAGAAGCAGAAGCAAACGCTCAATTAAAAGAAACAATAGAAAAAGCAAAGAACGCATTAGAAGAAAACAAAAATGAACCGCAAAAAGCAGCAGAAGAATTAAAGAAAGCAATAGCAAAAGCAGAAAAAGTTCTAAGCGAAGGAAACGTAGAAGCAAAGACAAACGAAATAACAACATTAAACGATGCTAGAATAAAATATTTAAACATAACAACAGAAACAGAAAAATTAAATAAACTATTAGAAGAATCACTTCCGCTATACCAATATAAAAATGCAAGCGATGAGTTTAAAAAAGCCTATGAAGAAGCAAATAAAGTTTCAGTAAACGGTGAATCGCTGGAAGAAGTAAAAGAAGCAATATCAAAATTGGAAAAAGCGATAGCAAAAGAAAAAGAACTAAACAAACAAATAGAAGAAGCAGCAAACACACAATTAAAAGAAACAATAGAAAAAGCAAAAAAAGCCTTAGAAGAAAATAACAACGAGCCGGCAAAAGCAGCAGAAGAATTAAAAACAGCAATAGCAAAAGTAGAAAAAGTTCTAAGCGAAGGAAACGTAGAAGCAAAGACAAACGAAATAACAACATTAAACGATGCTAGAATAAAATATTTAAACATAGCAACAGAAACAAAAAAATTAAATAAACTATTAGAAGAATCACTTCCGCTATACCAAGATGAAAATGTAAGTAATGACTTCAAAAAAGCTTATGAAGAAGCAAATAAAGTTTCAGTAAAGGGTGAATCGCTAGAACAAGTAAAAGAAGCAATATCAAAATTAGAAAAAGCGATAGCAAAAGAAAAAGAACTAAACAAACAAATAGAAGCAGAAGCAAGCGCTCAATTAAAAGAAACAATAGAAAAAGCAAAAAAAGCCTTAGAAGAAAATAACAACGAGCCGGCAAAAGCAGCAGAAGAATTAAAAACAGCAATAGCAAAAGCGGAAAAAATTCTAAGAGAAGGAAACGTAGAAGCAAAGACAAACGAAATAACAACATTAAACGATGCTAGAAGAAAATATTTAGACATAGCAACAGAAACAGAAAAATTAAATAAACTATTAGAAGGATCACTTCCGCTATACCAAGATGAAAATGTAAGTAATGACTTCAAAAAAGCTTATGAAGAAGCAAATAAAGTTTCAGTAAACGGTGAATCGTTAGAACAAGTAAAAGAAGCAATATCAAAATTGGAAAAAGCGATAGCAAAAGAAAAAGAACTAAACAAACAAATAGAAGCAGAAAAAGATAAAATTGATAAACTTGATTTGTCAGAAAAATAAAAAGAATTCTTTAAAAATGAAATAGATAAAACAGAAAAAACTACATCAGTAAAATCTGTATTTGAAAAGATTCAAAAAGATGCAAAAACTCTTATAGAAAAAATAACTAGTGCAAAGTTTGATTTTCCAGCTTTAGAGTATTTAACACAAGAAGAAGTTTTAAAAGCTTTTGATAAAGCTACAACTCCTGATGAAGTTGATAAAGCCGTAGAGAGTTTAAAGACAAAAAATGAAGAAATAAAAAAACGAATAGAAAAAATAAAAGAAGAAAATAGAATTGAATACACGGTAAAAACTACACCGGAGGATGCGATAGTAAAAATCACGGAAACAGGAAAAGATAAACCTATTACACCAGTAGAAGGTAAAAAATATATATTAGATAAACAAAAAAATTATCAATTAAGTGTATCTAAAGAAGGCTATATTAGTAAAAATCAAATTATAGTTGGCTCAACATTAAATAGCAATTTAGATAAAGAAGTGACTTTAACAGAAAAAAAAGGCACACTTATAATTTCTAATGGTGAAGGCTATACTTTTGAAGAAAATAAAAAGATTATTATAGATAAATCTAAATTGCAAGAAATAGACTCTAAATACATCATTGAGTTAAAAGTTACTCCAAGTTCCAATCCAATGGACAATGTGCTTTATACATTAGATAATAATGATCAAACTACGTTAGATGCAGAATTATATGGTAAAGTTAAATTGAACAGTAATGGAAAATTTGAATTTAATAAAGATTTGGAAGTTGGAAAAACATATAAGGCAAAAGCTAGTGCTAAAGGTTATGAAACATTAGAATTTGAGATTGTTATAGAAAATGGAACAAGTAGTCCTAATCCACCATCTTCGGATGAACCACAACCGCCTGAACAACAACAAAAAGTAAAAGTAATATTTAAGTTACAAAATGGTGGAGTATCTGAAAAAAATGAATTTGCCGAAAATGGAAAAAGTATAATAGAAAAATTTTGTAAACAAGGAGAAACTATAACCGTACCTAAAGTTAATTTTAAAATTGGAGGAGTAGAAAATACTTCTTTATTATGGTATGAAGAAGGGAACAAGGAAAAACGAAATTTTGGAAAGGGGAGTAATGTAACTATAAATCTTAAGAAAGATGAGTCTAGTGTTTTAACTATAATAGGAGGATATTAAAAAATAATAGGGTCTGTAAATAATTTTGTGTATAAACCTAAATCATGATATAAGGATAATGGTTGATACATTTTTATGTACCAGTATTAAAACTTTATAAAATTTTGCGTATGGAACTTCCTGATTAGAATAAGGAAAAATTCCTCATGATTACTATTATTTTATAAGGAGTTTTCATATACACTATTTTTATATAAAATAACAAAGAGCGAGAGTGAGTCCACCCTCGCTTTTATATTTAATTAGATTCTAATTTGTTGATAGCAGTAACAAGTGCATCAACATCAATGCCGTGAACCATGGCTGCTTCTTCAAGTGATTCCATTTGAGAAGCAGGGCACATTATACAACCCATTCCAAAACTCATAAGAGTTCCAATAGCTTCGGGTTTATCTTTAAGGATTTCTCCTATAATAGTATCTTTAGTAACTGTCATTTCAGTCCTCCTTTAACATTTATCACACTTAGACCTTTAAAAGTAGATTCACCTTCATAGTATCCAAGAGTAAGAACATAGTTAGCATTTTTATCTATACCCGCCGGCAAGTTGTTTAATTCAATATTTTTTGATTTCAAAACAAAAAATTCACTCTTACCGTCTTGTTCAACTTTTACAATAGGAGTAATTTTCAGGCTACCTTTAAATTTAAGTTGAATAGGCGTAAGTAAAAGCACATTTTCCTCTGACAGGTATTCAACCTCTAAAGCGTGTTGCTGTCCATTGTCAGTTCGACCTATGATATTTGCTTTGTCAGTAAAATCATAAATGCTGATAACATCTTTTTCTGGAGTTAAATCTTTTGTGTTAGAGGAAACAGCTGCAGTTAGGTTAACTAATTTTATTTCTTCACGAGAAGTTAGGTCCTTGGGTTCTATTTTTTCAGACCTTATCAGGACTTTACGCTCAGCTTCATTGTAATCTACAACAAATCCTAAATTTTTGCCCAAGTCTCTAAGCTTAAAGTAGTTGTTTCCGTTAATTAAGTAACCGCTGTATTTTACTTTATCATTGTCAACACGAGCTTTTTGAAAAGCCGGCTGAATTTCAAGGTCTTTTACATCAGACTTTTGCAAATCTGTTGGAAGCGGTTCATATTTTGAAAATCTCTTAATCAATATGTCATTAGTGTCTTCATTAAAATTTACATCAAAGCTAACTTTAGTATCTTTTAAAATGGCGGCAATATCTCTAAGTTTAAAATAATTGCTGCCGTCAATATTATAACCTTGAACTTCAACTTTATTGCCATCTAACAAAACAACTTGATCTGTTACGGAAGCTTCTTGTGCATAAACTACACTTGAAAGAGAAACTGCAAGTAGAGCTGATAAAATTATCTTTTTCATAAGTACCTCCTTGTTCATAATATATCACTTTAGATTATACCATATATGAAATTGAGCATAATAGAAATAAAAACAATTTCTAACTTTTATAGTATAACTACTTGGGCTATAATAGATGGGGAACGATATAGTTACTTGTATTGTAACAGTAGGCTAATAAGAAAAATCTATAGTTAGAAAACCTTATTTGGGTAGGGCTTTGTTGATAATGTAGATTTTATTTGTTATAATTACATAAAGATGGGATTAGTTCCAGTATATGGAATCGGGAGGTGTGTTTATGTGGACTAGCGAAACTATGACGTTGGGAGAAGCTGCCATTTATTCTATAACAGCAATAGCGGTTGTATTTTTGGCTCTTATTTCTATAGCATTATTTGTAAAGATTATCTCAGCTGTCGTTGGCGCAGTGGTAAAAGAAGAATCTGTTACAAAACCCGCAGCAGTTCAATCCAAGCCGGTTGAACCGAAACAAGATTTAAGCGTTGTTGCAGCTATAATTGCAGCAGTATCAGAAGAAACTAAATTATCAGTAGATAAATTTAAAATAGTGTCTATTGAAGAAAAGAAATAATTAGGAGGCAAATTTAAGATGAAGTATCAAGTAAAGGTAGATGGAAAAACATTTGAAGTAGAAGTAGAAAAAGTAGGCGGCGGACCAAGATCACTAAGCATGGCCGATTTCGGAGCTCCTCAAGCTCCAACAGCACCTGTTGCAGCTCCTGCAGCTCCGGCGGCACCCGCACCCGCAGCAGCACCGGCTCCGGAAGCTAAAGCAGCACCGGCAGCATCAACAGGCGGAGATGCAGTTACATCACCAATGCCGGGAACAATCCTTAAAGTAAACGTTAATGATGGAGCTTCTGTAAACGCAGGAGATGTTATAATAATTCTTGAAGCTATGAAAATGGAAAATGAAATTGTTGCAACAACTTCAGGTACAGTTTCATTAAAAGTTAAACAAGGAGAAACAGTTGATACTGATCAACTATTGGCAGAAATAAAGTAAGATAAATAGGAGGAAACTAAATTGAATTTCTTTTCAGTATTACAAGGCATCTTAGGCCAATCAGGATTTGCGTCAATGACTTGGCAAGAAGGTGTAATGTTTTTAGTATCCTTTATACTATTGTATCTTGCTATCAAAAAACAATTTGAGCCACTTCTTCTTTTACCTATTGCATTCGGTATGATGCTTACAAACTTACCTGATGCGGGTCTTATGAGAGAAGCGACAGATCACTGGTATAATTCAGGGGTATTGAGAATAATTTACGGAGGGGTTAAATCAAACCTATTCCCATGTCTAATATTTATGGGTGTTGGAGCGATGACTGACTTCTCGCCATTAATTGCTAATCCGGTTTCATTATTATTGGGATCGGCAGCACAAATCGGTATTTACGTTGCATTCATGATAGCTATTGCTCTAGGTTTTTCGCCTCAAGAAGCAGCATCAATCGGTATCATAGGTGGAGCAGACGGTCCGACAGCAATCTTTACAACATCACAATTAGCACCGAAATTATTAGCTCCAATAGCTGTAGCTGCATATTCATACATGGCGTTAATTCCTATAATTCAACCGCCAATCATGAAGGCACTTACAACTAAAAAAGAAAGAGAAACTAAAATGGTTGCTCTTAGAAAAGTATCAAAAGCTGAAAAAGTAATATTCCCTGTAGTGGTGGTATTATTTACAGCGCTTTTACTACCATCGGTAGCACCTCTTTTAGGTATGTTGATGTTAGGTAATTTATTTAAAGAATCAGGCGTAACAGCAAGACTTTCTGACACTGCTCAAAACGCATTGATGAATATAGTAACTATAATGCTTGGAACTACAGTTGGTGCAACTGCAAGTGGAGAAGCTTTCCTAAATGTTAGAACTCTTCAAATTATAGCTCTAGGGTTAATAGCTTTCTCAGCAGCGACAGTTGCCGGTGTGCTTTTTGGAAAAGTGTTATACTATGCAACAGGAGGAAAGATAAATCCTCTTATTGGTTCAGCGGGAGTATCTGCAGTACCAATGGCAGCTAGAGTATCACAAGTTGAAGGTAGAAAATATAATCCTACAAATTTCCTATTGATGCACGCAATGGGTCCTAATGTTGCCGGAGTAATCGGTTCAGCAGTAGCTGCCGGACTATTCTTATTAGTATTTGGTTAAGAATTTTTGAGGACCTTATTTTAAGGTTCTCAATTGATGTGTAAATAAAAAAGGAGGAATTTACATTGAGTAAAGTAATGAGTTTAAAAGATGCCGTTAGCAAATATGTAGAAGACGGCGATGTAATCAGCTTTGGTGGATTTACAACAAACAGAAAACCTTACGCAGCTGTTTATGAAATTTTAAGACAAGGACAAAAAGAATTTATAGCTGAAGCAGGTCCGGCTGGTGGAGATTGGGACATGCTTATAGGAGAAGGAAGAGTAAAAGCTTATATCAACTGCTACACTGCTAACTCCGGTTATACAAATGTATCAAGAAGATTTAGAAAAGCTATTGAAAAAGGTGAATTACTATTCGAAGATTATTCTCAAGATGTTGAAATGTTAAGACTGCACGCAGCATCACTTGGTCTTCCATATCTTCCGGTAAAACTTATGATGGGTACAGACTTAGTTGATAAGTGGGGTATTTCTAAAGAAGAAAGACAAAAAATTGACAAACTTCCAAATGACAAGTTTGTATATGTAGAAAATCCGTTCACAGATGACAAAAAAGTTGTTGCAGTACCGGTACCTGTAATTGATACAGCAGTTATTCACGTACAAGTTGCATCACCGGACGGAACTTGCAGAATTATCGGAGATGAATTCCACGACATTGACATAGCTGTAGCAGCGAGAAAAACAATTGTAACTTGTGAAGAACTTGTAAGTAACGAACAAATCAGACGTGACCCAACTCTTAACTCAATCCCGGGATTCTGTGTGGATGCAGTAGTTCACGTACCATACGGTGCTCACCCATCACAATGTTATGATTACTATGATTATGATCCGGCATTCTACAAAATGTATGACAAAGTAAGTAAGACAGAAGAAGACTTCAATGCATACATGAAAGAATGGGTTTACGACATTGAAGAACATGATCAATACTTAGATAAATTAGGTGCGACAAGATTAATTAACTTACATCCTGTTCAAGGCTTTGGATATGCTACAAATGTCCTAAAGGAGGTTAAATAATGGCAAGATATGATAACTATACAAACAAAGAAATGCAAGCGGTAACAATCGCTAGACAAATTAAAAACGACCAAATCGTTATAGTTGGTACAGGACTTCCTCTAATAGGGGCTTCTGTAGCTAAAAGAGCATTCGCTCCGGAATGTCAAATAATAGTAGAAAGCGGTCTTATGGACTGTTCTCCAATCGAAGTACCAAGATCAGTAGGGGATAACAGATTTATGGCACAATGTGCTGTTCAATGGCCAAATGTTAGATTCATAGGGTTTGAAGCTTGTGAATGGTTGCACAACAAAGAAAGAATGATAGCTTTTATCGGGGGAGCTCAAATCGACCCATATGGAAATGTAAACTCCACAGTAATCGGGGATTATAACAATCCTAAGACCAGATTTACAGGGTCAGGTGGAGCTAACGGTATTGCTTCATATGTAAACACTGTAATTATGATGCAACATGAAAAAAGAAGATTTATGGAAAAAATAGATTACATTACATCTCCGGGTTGGATGGATGGTCCCGGTGGAAGAACTCGTGCAGGAATTCCTGAAAATGTAGGACCTCAAATGGTTGTAACTGACAGGGGTATTTTGAAGTTTGATGAAGAAACTAAGAAAATGTATTTAGCCGGATATTATCCAACATCAAGTCCTGAAGATGTGCTTGAAAATACAGGATTTGATATAGATGTTTCTCGTGCAGTATTACTTGAAGCACCGGATGAATCAGTAATCAAGCTAATAAGAGAAGAAATTGATCCAGGCGAAGCGTTTATTAAAGTGCCTGTAGAAGAATAAATATTGAGAGGAGATTCATGAGTAATTATTCATTAAATCCATATTTTAAACATATGCAAGCAATTGGTAACCCTTTAAAAGCGGCTAACCAAGAAAATTTTGACCTTGTAAGACAAGTTGAAATTGAAATTCAAAATGCTATCCAAACTGCTCAAGCTGCCGGAAAACCGGATGATAAAATAAATGAAAAGGGAGAATGGACAGCGCTTCAAAGACTTGCAGAATTAGTTGACGAAGGAACTTGGTGTCCATTAAACTCGCTATTTGATCCGGCTGACAACGACACTGGTTCAACAGGTATAATCAAAGGACTTGGACGTATAAATGGGAAATGGGCTATGATAATAGCTTCAGATAACAAGAAATTAGCAGGAGCTTGGGTACCACATCAAGCAGAAAATCTTGTCAGAGCATCTGATACAGCCAAGAGACTTAGAGTGCCTCTAGTATATGTATTAAACTGCTCAGGTGTAAAACTTGACGTTCAAGAACAAGTATATCCAAATAGAATTGGTGGAGGTACTCCATTCTATAGAAATGCTGAACTTAATCAATTGGGCATACCTGTAATAGTAGGTATTTACGGAACTAATCCGGCAGGTGGCGGATATCACTCTATATCCCCTACAATCCTTATAGCTCACAAAGATGCCAACATGGCGGTTGGTGGAGCCGGGATCCTTGGCGGTATGAATCCTAAGGGATATATAGATGAAGAAAGTGCAAACCAAATTGCAGATGCAACAACTAATGCAAAGAAAGTTGCTCCTCCGGGATCTGTTGGAGTTCACTTTGCTCAAACAGGTTTCTTCAGAGAAGTATATGTTGAAGAAGAAGGCGTACTTGAAGGAATTAAAAAATATGTAGATATGCTTCCATCATACGACCCGGAATTCTTCAGAGTAGATGATCCTAAGAATCCGGCATTTGATGTAAATGATCTATACTCAATAGTTCCGATGAACCCTAAAAAAGTTTATGACATTTACGACGTAATCGCCAGACTTGTAGATGGTTCAGAATTTATGGAATATAAGAAGAGCTATGGCCCTGAAATGGTAACAGGTGTTGCAAAAATAGCCGGTCTTCCAGTGGGTATTGTTGCAAATGCTCAAGGGTTCCTTATGAACTATCCGGAATACAAAGAAAAAGCTATTGGAATTGGAGGTAAGTTATATAGACAAGGTCTTATAAAGATGAATGAATTTGTAACACTTTGTTCTAGAGATAAACTTCCTATTATCTGGATTCAAGATACATCGGGAATTGATGTAGGTGATGATGCAGAAAGGGCTGAATTACTAGGTCTTGGACAATCACTAATCTACTCAATCCAAAATTCTGAAATTCCGCAAATGGAAATCACTTTGAGAAAAGGTACAGCAGCAGCTCACTATGTACTAGGTGGTCCACAAGGGAATTCAACAAATGCATTCTCAATAGGAACAGCAGCTACAGAAATCAATGTAATGAATGGAGAAACAGCAGCAGTAGCTATGTACTCAAGACGTCTTGCTAAAGATAAGAAAGCGGGAAAAGATCTTCAGCCAACAATTGACAAAATGAATGCTTTAATTGAAGATTACAATACAAAATCAAGACCAGCATTCTGTGCAAAGACAGGAATGGTTGATGAAATTGTAAACTTGAATGCAATCAGAAATTACATGATTGCTTTCACGGAAGCATCTTATCAAAACCCTGAGCATGTGTGCCCTGTTCATCAAATGCTTCTTCCAAGAATCATTAGAGATTTCGATAATCTTTATAGGAAGTAATTAATAGGCAGGCTGCAAAGCCTGCTTTTTACATACTTGGTGTTTTTGACATAAAGTTTGCTAAGTAGTACAATTATGTTTAACAAATATAAATTTAATATAATTAATTTAAGTATGGAAGGGAAAGTATGACAGAATCTATTTACACAATGGGGATAGACATTGGTTCTACCGCAACAAAGGGTGTAATTTTAAAAAATGGTAGGGAAATAATCGCTAAGACTGTTATAGATGTTGGGGCAGGAACAAGCGGACCTAAGAGAGCAATTAAGAATGTATTAGAAGCGGCTAATATGACAAGAGATGACATACAATTTGTAATGGCAACCGGATATGGTAGAAATGCGCTTGAGGAAGCAGATTTCCAAATGTCTGAGTTATCTTGCCATGCAAAGGGGGCTTATTTCTTATTTCCAAGAGTTCACACTATTATAGACATAGGAGGACAAGATGCCAAGGCGCTTAAAATAGGAGATGGAGGAGTTCTAGATAACTTTGTTATGAATGACAAGTGTGCCGCAGGAACAGGAAGATTCTTAGATGTAATAGCAAAAGTTTTGGAAGTAAATGTATCCCAACTTGAAGAACTTGACGAGAAGAGTGAAAAAGATATCGCAATTTCATCAACTTGTACAGTTTTTGCAGAATCAGAGGTAATTTCTCAACTGGCACAGGGAACTAAGATTGAAGACATAATAAAGGGGATACACGTTGCAATAGCAAGTCGTGTAGGTTCTTTAGCTAAACGTGTAGGAATTCAAGATGATGTTGTAATGACAGGCGGTGTGGCACTGAATAAAGGTATGGTAAGAGCACTTGAAAGAAATATCGGTCATAAGATTCATACTTCTGAGCTATGTCAATTAAATGGTGCTCTAGGAGCAGCATTGTTTGGATATCAAAAATACCAAAATAATTTAAAGAAGCAACAGAGAGACGCTAATAAATAACAAAAGCCTTTTTTTGGAGGAGGAATTATGGCTAAAAAAGTTTTAGAAAAAATACCGGGAATCAAACCAAGACCGGTTGAAGGACACAAACCGGCAGCAGCAGTACTTAGAGGCGTGGTAGACGCCGTTTATGGAGATGCATGGGATGCAAAGCAAAGAGGAGAACTGGTAGGATGGAGTTCATCTAAGTTCCCAATTGAACTTGCAAAAGCATTTGATTTACAAGTTGTATATCCAGAAAACCATGCAGCTACAACAGCAGCAAAGAAAGATGGACTTAGATTGTGTAATGCAGCAGAGGATATGGGATATGATAATGATATTTGCGGATATGCAAGAATATCTTTAGCATTTGCGGCAGGGGAACCTACTGATTCAAGAAAGATGCCTCAACCTGACTTCGTACTTTGCTGTAACAATATCTGTAACATGATGACAAAATGGTATGAAAATATTGCAAGAATTCACAACATACCTATGATAATGGTAGACTTTCCATTCCAAAATACAAAAGAAGTATCTGAAGAAAAAATTGACTACATGGTAGGACAATTTGAACATGCTATAAAACAACTTGAAGAATTAACAGGTAAAAAATTCGACCAAAAGAAATTTGAAGAAGCTTGTAACATAGCTAACAGAACAGCTGCAGCTTGGTTGAAAGCTTGTTCATACATGGCGTATAAACCATCTCCGCTAAGTGGATTTGACCTATTCAATCACATGGCAGATATCGTGGCTGCAAGATGTGATGTAAGAGCTGCTGAAGGTTTTGAACTTTTATCAGAAGAATTTGAACAATCAGTAAGAGAAGGTACTTCAACTTGGGAATACCCAGAAGAACACAGAATACTATTTGAAGGAATTCCTTGTTGGCCGGCGCTTAGACCATTATTTGAACCATTAAAGAATGCAGGAGTTAACGTAACAGCAGTTGTATATGCACCGGCATTTGGATTCCAATATAACGGAATCAGAGAAATGGCAGCAGCTTACTCAAAGGCACCATGTTCAGTATGTATAGAAGATGGTGTTGAGTGGAGAGAAACAATGGCTAAAGAAAACGGAATCAGTGGAGCTCTTGTAAACTACAACAGATCATGTAAACCTTGGTCAGGAGCAATGCCTGAAATCGAAAGACGTTGGAAAGAAGATTTAGATATTCCGGTAGTTCACTTCGATGGAGACCAAGCTGACGAAAGAAACTTCTCTGAAGAACAATATAAGACAAGAGTTCAAGGTCTTGTTGAAATAATGGACGAAAGAAAAGAAGAAAGAGAAGCTAAAGGTGAAGAAGTTTATACAAACTTTGAAAACACTAAAGAGACTGACTGGTCAAAGCCAACTATTGATTGAGGTGTAGCATGGAAATTAGAGAAATATTAGATAAATTAACGCATATCGCAAATAATCAAAGAGAACAAATAGACAAATACCTTGCAGAAGGTAAAAAAGTAGTGGGGATATTCCCATATTATGCACCTGAAGAGATAGCTCATGCAGGTGGATTAGTTCCAATAGGAATTTGGGGTGGACAAGGTCCAATTGATAAAGCTAAAAATTACTTCCCAACTTTCTACTATTCATTGGCATTAAGATGTTTAGAAATGGCTTTAGATGGAACACTTGATGGACTTAGTGCATCAATGGTAACAACACTTGACGATACATTAAGACCATTCTCACAAAACTATAAAGTATCTGCCGGCAGAAAAATACCTATGGTGTTCTTAAACCACGGACAACACAGAAAAGAAGAATTTGGAAAAATCTATAACGCAAAGATTTTTGATAAAGCAAGAAAAGAACTTGAAAAGATCTGTGGAGTAGAAATTCCGGATGAAAACTTTGCTAAGACTTTTGAAATCTATAATGAAAACAGAGCATTAAAGAGAGAATTTATAAAGTTAGCAGCAGACCACAGACAAACTGTAAAAGCTTCTGAAAGATGCCTTGTACTTAAAGCATCATGGCATATGTTAAAAGAAGAACACAACGAACTTCTCAGAGAATTAAATTCTAAACTTAAAGAACTTCCAGTAGAAGAATGGGATGGACCAAGAGTAGTTACAAGCGGTGTTATCACTGATAATGAAGGTTTATTAAAAGTATTCGATGATTATAAGATAAACATAGTAGCAGATGATGTTGCAAGTGAATCAAGAGGATTTAGAATTGATGTTGATACATCAATAGCAGACCCGATGATGGCACTTTCAGACCAATTTGCAAGAATGGATGAAGATCCAATTCTTTATGATCCAGATATCTGGAAGAGACCGGAGTTTGTAGTTAAACTTGCAAAAGATAACGATGCAGATGGATGTCTACTTTTCATGATGAACTTCAATGATACGGAAGAAATGGAGTATCCATCACTTAAACAAGCTTACGAAGCAGCTGGCATACCTCTTATTAAAATGGGATATGATCAACAAATGTCTGACTTCGGACAAGTTAAAACTCAACTTGAAACATTTAACGAAATGGTTCAACTTAACAGAATGTAATATGATGAAAGACTTCTCAAGAACGAGAAGTCTTTTTTACGTAATAAATTATTATAATGTAAATAGGATTGAGTTCAAACAAAATTTGTAAGAATGAAATTTTTAAGAAATAGAATAAAATTAAGCAGTGAATTACAAAAAAGATAGGCACAAAATTAATTAATTTTTAGTCTTGTGATGAAAAATCAACATAGCTAAAATAGAACCTAGACTTCCAAATAAAAAAGATGATAAAAGAAGATTGAATTCAGAGATTCTATTTTGTTTTTGATAGCTTTTTCTTATCACTAAAATATAAGATAAAAGAAAATAAATTTGAAATAATTAATAGATAAAA
>NZ_JH165061.1:620256-625349 GCF_000227315.1 Peptoniphilus indolicus ATCC 29427
AATCTCGATTAAACTCTCACGCCAGATTTAGTATGGATTGTAACAGGCATTTCAAATTGTCCAATGATTAAAGAAGATACAATAGTTGTTAAAAGAGAAAATATAATTCTTCCCATTGGTATATACATTAAAGACATAGTTAGCACAATTGCATCAGTTAAAAAATAAACTTTGCTGATATTTAAATTTAATTTTTTAGATAATACGAGAGCTAATGCGTCGTCTCCACCTGCAGCACAAGCTTGTGAAACTACTAGACCACAACCTACTCCAATGCCAATTCCGCCAATTATAGCAGATAAAATTGGAAAGTCATATAGACTGGGAACAACTGCGCCTGTAATTAGGAATATTTTATAAAAAATAGCAAAACTAAAACAAGCTATAGCAGTTCTTTTTAAAAATTTTTTTCCAAATAATGAAACTCCTAAACTAAAACAAGCAAAGTCAAGTAAAGGACTTATAATGGCGGGATCAAAATCAAGTAATTTATATAGGAGCATTGTCAGTCCTAAGACACCACCTTCAGTTATGTTTGATTGCATATGGATATTTACAAGAGTAAAAGCCATTATGCATGAACCTATGATAATACGTACAAAACCCTTTTTAGAAAGGTTGAAAAAATTTAATAGTGAATTTAGCATTTTTACACCTCCTCGTTTTTTAAGAAGAGGGTAAATCTTTACAACCAAAAAAAGATAGCTACGGTCGTAAGGAAATCCCTCGTACTTTGCAATCTAATGATGGTGTTGATGCTTTTTTATTTTTTGGATTTTTTCTTGTAAAAACTCTGAGCTTCTAGGTATTTTTTTAGCCTTTAAAAATTCCACATCAGGACTTCTTCAGGCTCTTCATCAATATTTAGGCATCAGATAAAAACTACCAAACGGTAACCACCGCAAAACGCTAAAATCTAATTATAGTTTATCATTCTTTGAAAATATCTCAATTACTTAATTATAAACTAAAAGTTTAATAAACAACTAAATACATAAGTGAAATATTAGAATTGAGTAGAGGGGTTTAAAAATTTAAGCTGAATTCATAAAGCAGTTAAATAAACTGCTAAAATAACTCTTTAAAGTACAGTTTTACACATGAAATTCACAATATGTGGATAAGAATTAACAAAAAATAATAGAACATTTGTATATAAACGTGTGGACAATGTGGATAAATTTGTGGATTAAGTAAATAAAAGGGATAGGGGAGTTTTTGATTGTGAATATAAGTGTGTAAAATAAAATGGCTTAATTTAGCTATAAATCAAGAAATAATATATATGTTAATTGAGAATCTCTAAATTAAGCCATATAAATTTGTGGATAAGTTTTGGTGTTTTTTAATTTCTCCACACTATAGTTCTTCAAGTTCTATCCAAGCTTCATAAACTGTAGATAATTCATCTGATAAGTTTTGTCTTTTATTACTAAGGTCTTTAACTTTTTCTATATCTGAATAAATATCGGGATTGGAGAGTTCTGTATCTATTTCTAGAATTGCTTGTTCTAAATTTGATATTTGTAGTTCCAAGTTTTTCTTTTGTGTCTTTAATTTTTTTGCTCATCTCTAAGTTGTTTTTCTTGTTTCTTTTGATTTTGTATCATTGTTTTAGATAGGACAACTTCATCATCTTCATCATCGCCTTTTGTCTTTTGAAGATAGTAGTCATAATTTCCCAGAAATTCATACATACCATCGGAGTTCATTTTCAAAATTTTATCGCAAGTGGAATTTAAAAAATATCTATCGTGAGAGATTGATATAACTGTTCCATCAAACGAGCGTATTGCTTCTTCAAATACTTCTTTGGAATCTATATCTAAATGGTTTGTAGGTTCGTCCAAGAATAGAGTGTTGGCACCCTTTAACATCAATTTTAAAATGGATACACGTCCTTTTTCTCCACCGGATAAATCACCGATTATTTTAAAAACATCGTCTCCGATGAATAGAAATTTTGCAAGATATGAACGAATTTCATAGTGAGTTAATTTTGGATATTCATCCCATATCTCATCGATGACTGTATTGTCAGGATTTAGATGTTCCATTTCTTGGTCAAAATAAGCTATTTTTAATTTTGAACCGTATTGGATTGAGCCTGAAGTTTTTTCAAGTTCTTCAGTCAATATTTTAAACAGAGTAGATTTTCCAACTCCATTGTCGCCGATTATTCCGCATTTTTCATTTTTATAGATATTAAAAGTAATATTCTCAAAAATTTTCTTATTAGAAAATGATTTGGAAAGTTCCTTTACTTGTAGTACGTCCTTACCGGATTCGTAGAGAGGAGTAAAAGACAACTTAGTTTTTTTACTCTCATTAGGGGGCGGAAGTCTCTTCATTTTTTCTAAGAGTTTTTGTCGAGATTTTCCCTGTCTTATAAATCTATCACGCCCTAAACTCATATATCTTTCGATAATTTGCTCTTGTCTTTTTATTTCTTTTTGTTGGTTTTCATATTGTTTTGTAAGTTGTTCTATTTGTTTTTTACGTTCTTTAACATAGACATCATAGTTTCCCACGAATGTTGTCAAGCTATGGTTTTCCAACAAGACTATCTTATTTACGACATTGTTTAAAAAATATCTGTCGTGAGATATTATTATACAAGCGCCAAGATAGTCTTTTAAATATTTTTCAAGCCAAGAAATGGCATCCACATCTAAATGGTTAGTAGGTTCGTCAAGAAGCATTAAATCAGGTTTAGACAATAATAGTTTTGCAAGACCCACTCGGGATTTTTGACCACCTGATAGTGTGTTTACATTACGATTAAAATCTTCCTCTGAAAATCCAAGACCTATTAAAGTGCCACGGATCATAGAGGGATATGAGAATCCTCCAAGTTCTATAAATTTCTCTTGTAAGTGTCCGTAACGCTCTATGTCATTTTCTAAGTTAGGATTGTTTGGCTCTGATAGCTTAGCCTCTAATGATTTTAGCTCTAAGTCCATCTTTATTAAGTTTTTGAATTCTTGTTCACAAGCACCATATATAGAAAGTCCATCTTCAAAATCATGTTCTTGTTTTAGATATCCTATTTTTATATCTTTGGGAATTATGATGTCTCCGGCATCTTTAGAAATATCATTTGATATAATTTTTAGAAGAGTGGTTTTTCCACTCCCGTTGTTTCCGATTAAGCCGACTTTGTCTCTATCTTCTACAATCATATTTACAGACTCTAAAATAGGGTCAACTACATATGACTTTGATAAGTTTTTTATATTTAAAATCATTTATTTAACCTCATTTTTCATTCTATCAAATTTTACTTTTAATTTAAAGATTGATATAATTGACATATACATAATGGGAGGGTTAAAAGTGGCAGCTAAGAACAAAGTATCAGAAACTGTCATAAGAAGATTGCCGATATATCACAGAATGATTTCGGATGTAGTTAGCAAGGGGATAGAGAGAATATCATCTCAGGAACTTAGTAGACTCACAGGATTTACGGCAAGCCAAATAAGACAGGATTTAAATAATTTTGGTGGTTTCGGTCAGCAGGGCTATGGATACAACACTGAGGCGCTTAAACAAGAAATTTCAGAAATTCTTGGGATGAATCATGCATATAATACGGTTGTTGTAGGCGCAGGAAGACTTGGAATGGCAATAGCAGACTACGAAGGTATAAAAAATAGTGGCTTTAAGATTATTGCACTATTTGATAACGATAAAGAAAAAATAGGAAAAGATGTAAGTGGAGTTTCAATTTTAGATATAAAAAACTTAGAAGAGTTTATAAAAACTAATAAAGTTGAAGTTGCTGTTATAACAGTACCTAAAAATGCTGCTGTGGATGTAATTTATAAATTGGCATCACTTGGAATAAAGGGAATTTGGAATTTTGCTCCCGTTGATGTGGCAGTTGAAGGTCCGGTTATAGAAAATATAAGGATAAATGATTCACTTTTTAAATTATCTTATTATTTAAAGAACAATTATTAAACCGGTAGAACCGGTTTTTTTAATATATTTTAATATGAGGAGAAAAATGAAAATAGAGAGCTTGGAAGGAAAAGTATTACTTAGGGGCGTTACAAATTTTATGCCTAAGCAAATTTTTGAGTGTGGTCAAGCATTTAGATGGGAAGCTGAAGAAGATGGCTCATATACTACAGTGGCATTTGGCAGAGTGCTGAATGTCAAGGTAGTGGATGGAGTTGTGGAACTAAATACTACAATAGAAGAATTTGAAAAAATTTGGAGAGATTATTTTGATTTAGACAGAGACTATCTATCTATGATAGAGGAGTTATCTTTTGAGGAGACTTTAAAAGATGCCGTGGAATATGGAAGAGGAATAAGAATTTTAAATCAAGACCCATTTGAAACTATAATATCATTTATAATTTCTCAAAATTCCAACATAACACGCATAAAAAAAGCGGTGAATTTTATTGCAGATAAATATGGAGAAAAAATAGATGAAACACACTCAAGATTTCCCACACCGGAGGAGCTTGCAAAGGCAAGTGTAGAAGACTTAAGAGAAAAGGCAAGAGTTGGTTATAGAGATAGATATATTGTCGAGTCGGCACAGATGATTAGCAATGGCATGTTAGATATGGAGCTGTTGAGAACGGCAGATATAGAAACAGCCAGAAAAGAACTTATGAAATTACCGGGAGTTGGCCCTAAGGTTTGCGATTGCATTTTATTGTTTGCATTTAAAAGAAGCGAGTCTTTTCCTGTAGATGTTTGGATAAAAAGAGTTATGGAAGAACTATATCTTGGGAAAGCCACCCCAAAGAATAAAATAGCAGATGAAGGCAGAAGAATATTTGGAGAAAATGCGGGATTTGCTCAACAATATCTTTTTTACTATGGAAGAGAAAATAAGGTTGGTAAAGTATGATAGGAGTTGCATTCTCATCAGTTGTCATATTTTTATATCAAAGGCTTATTGTATTGCTTGCTACAGTATTAAAAGACCTATTTACACCAATTATGATTGCAAATTTATCAGGAGTCGGCGGGTATTATAGCAATAGGACTTAATATAATGAATATAAAAAATACAGACAGGCAATATGATACCTGCTTTAATTATTCCAATATTATATGAAGTAGTG
>NZ_JH165061.1:625485-628840 GCF_000227315.1 Peptoniphilus indolicus ATCC 29427
TGAAAATAACATACCTTAAATAGCATTAAAATTAGTACATTGGACTCACCCCTTTAAAATATCACCAACAAGTGTATTAATTAAATTAATTATAAAAAGAAAAAAGAAAAAGTCAAACATTTTCTAATAAGGTTATGTGATAAAAGAAAAATAATATATGATATAGAGAAAAATTATTATAAAATCAAAGGTAAAAAAAGGTAAAATTTGGACTTGAAAAACAAAATTTGTTGTATTATTATATGAATATAAGCACTCGATCTGGAAGAGTGCTAATATTAAGGAGGTAATTATGACTTTAAAACCATTAGATGACAAAATAGTAATCAAAAAAGTAGAAAAAGAAGAGACAACAGCATCGGGAATAGTATTACCAAATTCAGCAAAGGAAGAATCGAATTTAGCTGAAGTTGTGGCAATAGGAAAAAAAGTTACAAGTGATGAAGAGACAAAAGATGAATTAAAAGTTGGAGATAAAGTTATATTCTCTAAGTATGCAGGTACAGAAGTAGAGCTGGAAAAGGTTAAATACACAATACTAAAATACACAGATATTTTAGCGGTAATTGAATAAAGCATAATAAGGAGGAAATATGGCAAAGGAAATTAAATTTTCAGAAGATGCTAGAAAAGGACTTATTGACGGTATCAATAAGCTTTCAAATACAGTAAAAGTTACACTTGGACCAAAGGGAAGAAATGTAATACTTGACAAAGAATATGGTGCACCGCTTATCACAAATGACGGGGTTACAATTGCCAGAGAAATTGAATTTGAAGATAAATTTGAAAATATGGGGGCACAACTTTTAAAGGAAGTTGCTACAAAGACAAATGATGTAGCCGGAGACGGAACTACAACAGCGACACTTTTAGCTCAAGCAATCACAATAGAAGGTATGAGAAACTTAGCTGCCGGAGCAAATCCTATGGTTCTACAAAAGGGAATTAAAAAAGCAGTTGAAACAACAGTAGAAGAAATCAAAAAGTTCTCAAGATCAGTAGAGACAAAAGAAGCTATAGCACAAGTTGCAGCAAATTCATCAGCAGATGAAGAAGTTGGAAGACTAATTGCTGAAGCAATGGAAAAAGTTGGTAAAGATGGTGTAATCACTATTGAAGAATCTAAGTCAATGGGAACAAGCCTTGAAGTTGTAGAAGGTATGCAATTTGACAGAGGATATGTATCTCCATACATGGTAACAGACAATGAAAAAATGGTTGCTGAAATGGAAAATCCATACATTCTTATTACAGATAAAAAGATAACAAACATTCAAGATTTACTTCCACTTCTTGAACAAGTTCTTCAACAATCAAAACCATTACTTGTAATAGCTGAAGATATAGAAGGTGAAGCCTTAGCTACTTTAGTATTAAATAAGTTAAGAGGAACTCTTAACATAGTGGGAGTAAAAGCTCCCGGATATGGAGATAGAAGAAAGGAAATGCTACAAGATATTGCCATTTTAACAGGTGGTAAAGTAGTATCTTCAGATCTTGGAGAAGATTTAAAAGATGCGACAATAGAAGTTTTAGGGCAAGCTCAAAAAGTTAGAGTTGAAAAAGATTTGACAGTAATTGTTGACGGGGCAGGAAATAAAGAAGACCTTGCTGCAAGAGTACAACAAATAAAAGCTCAAGCAGAAGATACAACTTCAGAATTTGATAAAGAAAAATTACAAGAAAGACTTGCCAAACTTTCAGGTGGAGTTGCAGTAGTACAAGTAGGTGCGGCAACAGAAGTTGAACTTAAAGAGAGAAAACTTAGAATAGAAGATGCCCTTTCAGCTACAAGAGCAGCAGTAGAAGAAGGAATAGTAGCCGGAGGTGGAACAGTTCTTGTGGACTGTATCGGAGTTATAGAAAAACTTTACGAAGAATCTGAAGGTGATGAAAAGACAGGCGTTGGAATAATTCTAAAAGCTTTAGAAGCACCGGTTAGACAAATTGCAGAAAATGCAGGACTTGAAGGTTCAGTTATAGCTGATAAAGTAAAAGCTGAAAAACCGGGCATAGGATATAATGCCTACACAGGAGAATATATGGATATGGTAGCTGCAGGGATAGTTGATCCAACTAAAGTAACAAGATCAGCACTGCAAAATGCAGCGTCAGTTGCATCAATGATTCTTACAACAGAAGCTGCAGTTGCTTCAATACCAAAAGAAGAACCGCAAATGCCAATGAACCCGGGAATGGGTATGATGTAAGAATAAATATAATAGAAAGTCCGATTCGAAAGAATCGGATTTTTTGTTTTAACAGTATACCGTAGAGGAAATACGAGAGAAACGAGACCCACCAGCGTAACAAAGATATTAAAATAAAATGTGGTAAGGAAGAATGTAGGGGCGGCACGAGAGAAGCGAGGCCCGCCCGTCTAACGAAAATGTAAAAACAAAGCAGCTATAAAAATGTAGGGTTGGCACGATAGTAGTAAAGTCTGCTAACAAATAAAATGCTATTTATAACAACCTAACAACTCTTTAGTTATTTTTATAAAATCAGAATGAGCCTTGTCCAGATGTACATTTTTCAAAGAAGAAACCACAAATTTATTACAACGTTTCACATTTCCAATAGATAGAAACACCGGAGTTTTCTCAAAACTTTTAAAAAACTTTTCACCTATATCATATGTAAAAGCAATACCTTCACCTATGGAGGCAAGTCTAAGACGAGTTTCCATATTCTTTATTACAACAGTTTTAGGCTCTATATTGCATTCTGAAAAATATAATTTTGAAAGCTTACCGAGCTTAGCAGTATTCGGATTGCTTATAAAAAAAGTTTCGTCTTTTAAAAGTTTCAAGTCAATCCACGGAAATTTAAAACCATCTTTCTTCTCTGCAAACTCAATATATTTAAAATCCTTGCAAACACAGATTACAACTTCTTCCTCATCTAAAATTTCATAATGCAAATGTTTATTTTGCTCATCAGCTATGTAAATTCCAATTTTAGATTTATTTTCCAAAATAGACGACTCTATTTTGTCTATACTCTCCTCTAAAATATCTATATTAAAATTAGGATAGACTTTTCTAAATTCAGGAAGAATTAAAGGCAAGATATATAAATCTCGAGTAGGTGTAATTGCAAGAGATAGAGTCCCTTTTCGTAAATTAGATATATCATTTATGCTATTTTTTAGCTCAGATTCAAGTTGCAGAATCTTTTGACCATATTCAATATAAGCTTTACCATAAGGGGTTGGAACAAATTTTCCATTAATTTTCTCAAAAAATTTTACACCCAGTTTATTTTCCATAGAACTTATAAATTTTGAAAGCGTTGGTTGTGAAACATATAACAACTCAGCTGCTTTAGAGAAGTTACCTGTATTTGCAAT
>NZ_JH165061.1:628890-652394 GCF_000227315.1 Peptoniphilus indolicus ATCC 29427
CTCGTATCCATTAATATCACCAAAATAATTATAACATAGAGTAATAAAAACTATGAAAAATATGAATTTCACTAATAATGAAAACGATGTTATACTTTAATTAAATAAAGGGGGAGTATATATGGAAGCTAAAAAGAAAAAAATGCCACATACATTGGTAATATTGATGGGAATAATAATTTTCGCAGTTATACTTACATGGGTTATACCATCAGCAGAGTACACAAGGGTAGAAAATGCACAGGGAGTAAAAGTAATAGACCCAAACACTTTCAATTACATAGAAAAGACACCGGTAAATCCACTTAAGGTATTCAACCTGGCAATTGAAGGTTTTGAAAAGAGTGCAGTGCTTATCACAGTAATCCTTTTTTCAGGAGCAGCTTTTAACATAATAACTAAGAGTGGTGCATTGCAGTCTTTAATTGGGATGGTATCGAGAAAGACAAAGAGCAAAGAGTACTTATTTATACCAATACTGACGTTGATTTTTGGATTGATATGTACAACACAAGGAGTTAATACATTTATAGGGTTCGCTCCTATAATGGTAATGATAGCAATTGCACTTGGATTTGACTCAATTGTCGGAGCGGCAATTTTGTTATTAGGCGGAGCAGTAGGGTTTTCAACAGGGACATTAAATGTAAATACAACTATAGTTGCACAAGAGATAGCAGGACTTGCACCTTACTCAGGTATTGGTTTTAGAGCAGTTTGCTTTGTAGTATTCTATATAATTACAAACTTTATGCTTATCAAATATGCAATGAAAATAAAGAAAAATCCTGAACTCAGTCCTATGTATGAACTAGATAAGGATCGCAGCTATGAAAAAGAAGGAAATGATGAATTTAATAAACCGATGAATACACAAAAATGGCTTATAATATCATCATTATTTTTGGCTCTTGGAATTATAGTATACGGCGGAATAAAATTAAAATGGAAGTTAGATGAAACGGCGGCAGTTTTTATCTGGCTTTCAATAGTAGCTGGAGTTATAGCAGGATATTCACCTTCAACAATTGCAAAATATTTTGTAGAAGGTTGTAAAAATATGATAGGGGCAGCACTTATAATTGGATTTGCAAGAACAGTATCAGGAGTGCTATCAGCCGGAAATATAATGGATACTTCAATTCATGCAATGACTCAAGGAATAAATATATTCCCACAAATTTTAAAAGCGCCAATTATGTTCATAGTTAATTTAATAGTAAATATATTTATAACATCAGGATCAGGACAAGCGGCGGCAATTATGCCTATCTTTGCACCATTGGCAGATACAGTTGGCATTTCAAGACAAACAGCAGTATTGGCATTTAACTTTGGTGATGGATTCTGTAACTATATCTTACCAACATCAACAGCGCTTATGGGAGTTTTAGGAGCTACAGATATACCTTATGATAAATGGATGATATTTATGGGTAAAATCTTTGGTGTTTGGGTAGTAGTCGGAAGTATACTGATGATAGCGGCTGAAGCCATAGGATATATATAAGGAGTAAGTTTGAAAGAAAAAATTTTTGATAAAGTAGAGAACCAGAAACAAAGTTTGACAGATATGTCAGACTCAATATTCGACAATCCTGAATTGTGTTTTAATGAAAACTTTTCAAGTAAACTTTTAGAAGATTATCTTGAAGAAAATGGATTTAAAGTACAAAGAGGACTTGGTAGTTTAAAAACTGCATTTAAAGCAACAATTGGAGAAGAAAAAGAAAACGCATATAATGTAGGGCTATTATGCGAATACGATGCATTGCCGATGGGACACGGATGTGGGCATCAAATGCAAGGTCCAGCTATAGTTGGAGCAGCAGTGGCATTAAAAGAAGAAGATTTGCCATTTAATCTGATAGTCTATGGAACACCGGCAGAAGAAGGCGGTGGTGGGAAAATCAAGCTCTTAAAAGAAGGATTTATGAAAGAACTTGATATAGCACTTATGATGCATGGAGGTCCTGCCACACAAGTAGATGTAAAATCAATGGCAATGTCATCTCAAAAAGTTATATTCCATGGTAAAAGTGCACATTCAGCATTAAAACCGGAAGCCGGAAGAAGTGCATTAGATGCGTTGCTCTTAGCATTTCAAGGAATAGAATTTTTACGAGAACACGTAAAAGAAGATACAAAAATGCACTACACAATCTTGGAAACTCCAGGACCGGCTAATGTTGTACCTGAAAGAGCAGTTGCAGAATTTTCACTTAGAAGCTACAACTCTAAATACTTAGATGAAATAGTAGAAAGATTTAAAAAAGTAGTAAACGGAGCAGCTATGATGACAGAGACAACTGTAGAAACAGAAGAATTAAAGAGATTGGAAAGCAAAATACCGGCATATAAATTGAATGATTTATTGATGGAAAATGCAAAATTAATAGAAGCTAAAAATATAAAACCTGCAAGAGAAAAAACAGGTTCGAGCGATTTTGGGAATGTAACATATATTTTGCCGGGTGCTTGTATAAGAGTACATTTTGTTCCCGATGGCACCGTATCACATTCACAAACTTTCTTGGATTATGGAAAGTCAAAAGAAGCACACGAGTGTGTAATCAATGCGGCAAAAATATTGGCTGCAACGGTACTTGACTTAAAAGAAAATGACAATATAGCAAAAATAAAGAAAGATTTTGAAGAATATAAATCAGAAATGTAATAGAAGTCCGATTCGAAAGAGTCGGATTTTTGGTTTAACAGTTCAACATAGGAGAGGCACGAGAGAAACGAGGCACACCCGCAAAACAAAAATGTGAAAGCAGAATAAGGTTAAGGTTCAATCCACTCATTACTAAAATTATTTGCAATTGGTATACGAATAGAGAGATAATAAAAGCAAAATATTTAGTGGGGGATTAAAGTGAAAGTAAACGGAGAGAGACTTTTAAATTACTTAAAAACATTGGGGGAAATAGGACGAGATCAAGATGGCAGAATGGTAAGACTTGCCGGGAGTGACCAGGACAAAGCCGGAAGAGATAAATTAGTAGAGTGGATGAAAGAACTTGACCTCGAAATTAAAATAGACAAGATAGGGAATATATTTGGAATATGGAGTACAGAAGAAAACAAAGATAAAAAGCCAATCATGACAGGTTCACATATAGATTCAGTAATAGATGCCGGGATATATGACGGATGTTATGGAGTGATGGCAGGTCTTGAAGTAATCAGAACGCTAAAAGAAAATAATGTGGAAATAAAAAGACCATTGGTGCTTGCTGCTTTTACAAATGAAGAAGGAGTAAGGTACCATCCATCAATGATGGGTTCTCTTGCATATGTAGGTGGTTGTGAATTAGATGATGCACTTGACACAGTTGGCATAGACGGAACAACTTTAAGGGAAGAATTAAAGAGAATAGATTACCTTGGAGAAAATGAAATGGGCTTTATAGTTCCTGAAAAATTTATAGAAGCACATATAGAACAAGGACCAATTTTAGACCACGAGGGAATTTCTGTTGGAGTTGTAAGTGATCTACAGGGAATATTTTGGAAAGAAGTCACAATAATAGGTGAGGCAAATCATGCCGGAACAACACCGACTTCAATGCGTAGAGATGCAGGACTTGCTCTTGCGAAGATAAATGTATTTTTAAGAGAGTTAGCAGAACAATCAAATTCCAGAACTACTATAGGTGAAGTTGAAATAAAACCAAATGCAATAAATATCGTTCCCGGGTATGCAAAATTTACAGTGGATATAAGAAATTCAAACAAAGAAGTCTTGTTAGAACAAGAAAAGAAATTTTTTGAATATTTAAAAAAAATAGAAGAACAAGAGGACCTTAAAATAGAAGTAAGAGAGATAGCAAGCTTTGAGCCGGTAAAATTTGATGAAGAAATCCTAGACAGAGTAAGAGAATCAGCAGAGAGAAATGGCTTTAGTCACATGGAGATAACATCAGGAGCCGGACAAGATGCTCAAATGATGAGTAGAATTTGCCCAACTGCAATGATATTTGTCCCAAGCAAAAATGGAATAAGCCATAACCCAAAAGAATTTACAGAAAGTGCAGATCTGGAAAACGGAGCGAATGTATTGCTCGATGTAATAAAGAGTTATGTTGAATAGTAAAATTGGAGAGGATACAAAATTTATAAGCAAAATTGATAAAATTAAATATAAACACAAGAAAACCCGTTGCAAGATTGATTTGCAGCGGGTTAAATTTTATCTAACTACTTTTACTCTTTGTTTGATGGCCAGTTTTTCTTTGATTTCCGGTTCTTCAAGTATTTCACCAAAAGGCATTTGAGCAACCAGTTCCCAACTGTCAGGGATGTGGCAAATTTCTTTTACTACATCGTCAATAACCGGATTGTAGTGTTGTAGAGATGCGCCTATTTCTTTGTCTCTAAGTTCAGTCCAAAGTGAAATTTGAAGCATTGCTATAGAGTGTTGACTCCACGTATCAAAGTTTTCGGCATAGTTAGGCAAATTTTTTTGAATTTCTTTTACAGTATTTCTGTCTGTAAAGTAAAGTATGGTTCCATGACCGGATTTAAATGAATCGATTTTCTCTCTTGTAACTTTTCCCTCAAATGCATCGTAGATTCCATCCCAAAGGCGGTCTTGTTCTGCGCCAAGCACAACGACAACTCTTTGACTTTGTATATTAAATGCATCCGGAACTGCCAATGTAACGTCTTCAACTAATTGTATTAATTCTTCATCGCTTATTGGGATATTTTTACCAATATTATAATAACTTCTTCTCTTTTCCAATCCTTTAAACATATCATTCTCCTCTATCAAAAATTAATTTATCTTTTATAAAATTTCCATTCTGCAAATCTGCAAAAGCTTGTTCAAGTTCTCTTCTAGTATTCATTACAATAGGTCCGCCCCAAGCAATGGGTTCGTTTAGTTGCTCTGAAGATAGGAACAGAACTAAAGCTTCTTCTTGTCCGTGGTTTTTAATAACGACTTTATTTCCTTCACCAAGTTTTGCGGAGGTTTTTTCCTCTACAACTTTATTTTCTATTTCAACATCTCCAATTAAAGTAAAAACTGTTACAGATTTGTTGTCAGCAGTGTCAATTGAAACTTCTTTTCCCGGTTCTATGTGAATGTCATAGTAATCAAGTGGCAGATATTTTCCAACATGACCTTTGTGGTCTTTGTAGTTTCCGGCTAAAAGCCTTAAATAGCCACCGTCAATTTTTATTTCTTCAATGTCTTTATTTTTTATTGCATGATATTCCGGTCTGACCATTTTGTCTTTTTTAGGCAGATTCAACCACAACTGCACGCCTAGCATTCTTTCTGAAGCCGGCAATACTTCTTCGTGCATAATTCCTGAACCTGCTGTCATCCATTGTACTTCTCCATCTGAAATTTGATCTTCATTTCCAAGAGAGTCTTTGTGAACCATGTTTCCTCTATATACGTATGATATTGTTTCGATACCTCTGTGTGGGTGCATAGGGAACCCTGCTGTGTAATCGTCGGGGTCTGTGGAGTCAAAACTATCTAACATCAATATTGGGTCATAAGTGTCGGTAGTTTCATGACCTAGTACTCTGACTAAACTTACGCCGGCTCCGTCCTTTGTTCTAAAGCCCGTAACTTTTTTAACAACTTCTCTGTTCATATTATAATTCCTCCCTAAATAACTTTAAAATATCCAACAATTCTTGTTTTTTATTCAATGGTATGGGACTAAACATTTGGATAATTTTATCTTTAACTACCGGAAAAACTTTTGACATCAAAGTTTTTCCGTCATCAGTTATATGCAATATACATCTCCTACCATCGTTTGGGTCAGGACATCTCTCCAATAGCTTTCTACTCTCAAGATTTTTTATAATCAGGGGCATTGTGCCGCTAGTGGAGAGGATTTTCTGTTGAACTTGACCAATTGTAAGATCTCCTTTGTGATAGAGAGCTTCCAATACTGCGAATTGACCGGTAGTTAAACCGTGGCTATCAAAAATTTTAGAAAGAGTTCTATCCATTTTTATAACTGTTCTGTGTAAAGCAATAAAATTGTTCAACTCAAGATTTTTCATTAACATCACCTAACTTATCTCTATCTAGAGATAAATATACCCTAGAAAAAATTATTAAAACATTTTGTTATTTTTCATATACAAAGCTTGGGTCCATATGTGTGTAAAATTGTGTTTCTCCGTCTTTTTCTAAAGTTATTGCCTCGCCGTCAATGGAGTCTCTATACTCTCTTGTAACTTTATAGCCTTTAGATTCCCACTCTTTTTTTAATTCAATATAATTTTGCTCACGGAGTGTAATGTATTTTTCAAGCTCATCATTATTTACCGAGTAAGCATCTACTTTAGTTGTAAAATCTCTCCATTCATTTTTTGAAAGTAATGGAAGTTCTTCAATTTCTATTTCAATTGTTGAATCTTGCTCAAACATAAATTTGCTCAGGAGTATTTCATTGTTTCCAATAGATATTTTTTCAATTGGGCGCATCTTATTCTCTTCTATAAAATAACTATTGTAGTATTCATAATTTTCAATTATTACATTTGGAATTTTTTCAATAAAATCTATAGCTTCTTTTTCAGTTTCAAAAATTCCAAAGTTTTTGCTATTTTCTTTTTGTATAAATTTTATAATAAACATAGAATCATCCTTTTTATTAAATATTTACCCTTAATTTTAAAATAATCATATAAATGGGTAAATTTAAAAAGAGGTGATAGGATGAAAATAATACCGATAAGAGCATTTGAAGATAATTATATATGGACTTTAATAAAAGGGAATAATGCAGTAGTAGTTGATCCGGGAGAGGCTGAACCTGTATTAAAATACAAAAAAGAAAATGAACTCAACCTGGTAGGAATTTTGTTAACTCATAAACATTCAGACCATGTAGGTGGAGTGAGAACTTTAAAAAATAAATTTGATTTAAAAGTTTATGGACCGAAAGAAATAGAAAATCTAGCAGATATTGTTGTACGAGATGGAGATATTTTTGAAATTTTGGATGAGAAAGTAGAAGTGATTAAGACCTCAGGTCATACGGAAGAGCATGTCTCATACTTGATAGAAAATAATTTATTTTGTGGAGATGCATTATTTTTAGCCGGGTGTGGAAGAGTATTTACAGGTGACTATGAAGCACAGTACAATACTATTCAAAAATTTAAAGAATTGAATGGAGATACAAAAGTGTTTGCAGCGCATGAATACTCTAAGACAAATTTAAAGTTTGCAGATAGTGTAATGCCATCTGAAGCAGTGAGTTCGGCGATGAAACTTGTAGAAACTTTAGAGAAAGAGGGTAGGCCATCTTTGCCGTCAACTATCGGAATGGAACTTGATATAAATCCATTTATGAAGGCCGGGAGTTTTGAAGAGTTTAAAAAATACAGAGATATACGAGATGGTTTTTAAAAAAGTCCAAATAAAATTTATAAATAATAGTGTATTAGTTAAATTAATTTAATATACTTTAGATATAAATATTAATTTTAGAGGTTGGGAATGTGAGTAAGAATATTTTTAAGTACTTCAATATAAAATTTAAACATATACTCTATGCAGTTATATTGAATATATTTATGTCTTATGTAATAAGAGGAATAGCAGTAGAGGTTTTAAACTACATAATAGGATTATCAGGGGAAGTAAATATAAATTTTTCTAATTTTAAAGAGCTTCTATCTAATCCTATTTTGATTTTGGGGTTTGGAGTTTATTTGATTTTAATTTCAATAGTGGCATATTTTGAACTATATTTGATAATTAAATTATGTACTAATCAGTTGTCGGGAAGTAATTTTGAATTTAAAAGAGAATTTTTAAACTTTAAAAATAGAATATCCAACAGCTCTTTACTAGATGCTATTTTATTTTTTATATACATTATTTTAATAATTCCATTGGCAGAAATTGGATTTAGTATATCGTTGACAAAAGGCATATATATTCCTCAATTTATTACAGATGAATTATTTAAAACAGATTTTGGAGCGTTTTTTACATCTGTATTTATTTTGGCTCTAGTTTATATAAACTTTAGATTGATTTATATATTGGTTTTGGCGGTTATAAAAAATCAAAGTTTTTTTAAAAACATAAGAGAGAGTTTAGAACTTACCAAAAAAATATGGAAAGAAGATGATATTAAAATTATCATTGTTTGAAATTGTGATATATTTTTCAAGGGCCATATTGATATATTTTTTATTAAAATTCCTCAGTATAGCAACCACATTTACGGATTCACTATGGATAGAAGCTGTAGTACTTACCATTATTAAGACTGTAAATATTTTATTTGTAACGCTTACAAAACTTGGAATAGTACTCATACTTTTGGAACTGATAGAGTATAGAGAATATAAACCTATTGAGAATATAAAAAATAAAAAGAATATCTTTAAAAATAAAAAGTTGGTAGTTATTTTGAGTATGACAATTTTTATTTTAGGAGTACTTTATAATGGAATGAAAATCTATATATTACAGCCAAATTCCAAAATAGAAATTGTAGCGCACAGAGGATTTGCCAAAAAAGGTGTTGAAAATTCCATAGAAGCGTTAGAAGGCGCAGCGGAAACAGGAGCAGATTTTTCTGAGATGGATTTAATGCTTACAAAAGATAAAAAATTTATTGTCATGCATGATTATAACTTAAAGAGATTGTCTAATTTAAACAAGAATGTGCGGGATATGAATTTAGATGAAATCAAACAACTCAATATAACTCAAGATTCATTCACCACAAAGATTCCGACATTTGAAGAATATGTACAAAAGGCAAAAGAACTAAATATAAAACTATTAGTTGAATTAAAACCACATGGATATGAGCCGAATAACTATGCTGAATTGATAGTTGAGGAGATGAAAAGGCTGGGCATAGACAAAGAATATAAGTATATGTCTCTTAATTTAGATTTGATGCAGAAAATAAAAAAACTTGCACCTCAAATGAAAGTTGGATATGTAATTCCAATACAATTTGGACAATTTTCTGATGATGGTGTAGATTTTTGGGTAATAGAAGATTTTTCATATAGAGAAATATTGGTTTTACAAGCTATCTTAAATAAGAAAGAGCTTTATATATGGACTGTTAATGAAAAGAGCAGAATAGAATACTATCTAAATACATTAGTTACAGGACTTATAA
Organism: Peptoniphilus indolicus ATCC 29427; assembly: GCF_000227315.1. Classification (GTDB taxonomy): domain Bacteria; phylum Bacillota; class Clostridia; order Tissierellales; family Peptoniphilaceae; genus Peptoniphilus; species Peptoniphilus indolicus. The sequence goes on from NZ_JH165061.1 coordinate 638,031, forward strand.
GTGATAATCCGGATGAAATAAAGCAAATTAAAGATAACAATACAAAATACAACTCTTTTTTCGACAGGGTTTTCAAATTAATATAAAATTTATTAGGGCTGAGTTATATCAGTTAGATTAATTTGAGCTGTTGAATTATAATAGCTATGCAAAATAATTTGAAGATTAGACTATTTAAAGTCGAATATGTATAAAATTAAGAGTGACAACATAAATTCTAACGAGAGAAATTGAATAATCGAAACAAAATTTAGATTTTTAAATCAGAATATAAAAAATGCTCCACGTGGAGCATTTATAATTATAAATTGATTTAGATAAAATTTGGTCGGTTTGGGGGAAATATATGATTATAAAATTGAGAACTAATGTGCAGGAAAACCAATTAAAAGAATTAATAGATAGAATAGAAAAAAGAGGTTTATCTGTAGAATGTTCTAAGGGAAATGCAATACAATTAGTTGAGATAATTGGCAATACTGAAAAAGTTGACTTGAGCGAAATTTTAAAGATGGATTGTGTGGACGAAGTATTTAGAAAGCAAGAAAATGCAAAGAAATCAAGCAGACAGTACAAACCACAAGACACTGTAATAACTCTTGACAACGGAACTAAAATAGGCGGGGGGAACTTTGTATTGATAGCAGGACCTTGCTCAGTCGAGTCGGAAGAGCAGGTTATTGAAATTGCAAAGAGCGTTAAAAAATCAGGGGCAAATGTACTAAGAGGCGGAGCTTTTAAACCTCGTACATCCCCGTATGATTTTCAAGGAATAGGAATGGACGGACTTAAAATTTTGTCAAAGGCAAAGGTCGAAACAGGATTGCCGATAGTTTCTGAAATAATGAATATAAATCTTATCGAACACTATGAAGATGTAGACATTCTACAAGTTGGTGCAAGAAATATGCAGAATTTTGAACTCTTGAAAGAACTTGGGAAAATAGACAAGCCAATTCTTTTAAAGAGAGGACTATCTGCAACTTATAATGAATTGTTGTCAGCGGCAGAATATATATTAAGTGGAGGAAATCAAAAGGTTATACTTTGTGAGCGTGGTATAAGAACATTTGAGACATTTACAAGAAATACATTGGATATATCTTCCGTGCCGGTTCTCCATGAAAAGACACATTTGCCAATTATAATCGACCCTTCCCATGCGGCGGGAATGGCGAGAATGGTAAGGCCGCTTTCTCTTGGGGCTGTTGGAGCAGGAGCAGATGGACTTATAATTGAAGTCCACAACGACCCTGAAAATGCGCTATGTGATGGGGCTCAATCGTTAAGACCTGATGAATTTGACAGAACGGCGAAAACGGTCTTTAAACTCAGAGAAGTTTTGAATGAAGATTAAGGAATAGCAGTTGGAGGATTTGATTTGCAAAAGATTAAAGTATCCACTTCAAGTGAATATGAAATTTTAATAGAAAAGGGTATTCGTTTAAAACTTAGAGAGATTTTGCCTAAGAGAGAAGACTGTAAGTATATAGTGCTAACTGATGAAAATGTAGACAAGTTGTATGGCAGAAAACTGTTTGAATCTCTATCAAAATACAACCTTATAAAATATGTATTAAAACCCGGAGAAAATTCCAAATCATTTGAAGAATTGCAGAAGTTTTTAGAGTTTATGGCTCAAAAAGATATAAATGCAAATGATGTTTTAATAGCATTTGGCGGAGGAGTAATAGGAGATTTTGGCGGCTTTGCAGCGGGAGTTTATCGCAGGGGAATAGACTATATACAACTTCCTACGACACTGCTCTCACAAGTGGATTCATCAGTTGGTGGAAAGACGGCAGTAAACTTGAATGAAGGTAAAAATTTAGTGGGTCTTTTTAAACAACCGATAGCCGTCTATTGTGATCCGGAATATTTTAAGACACTTGAAGATAGAGATTTTAGCTCAGGAGTTGGAGAAGCAATAAAATATGGAGTCCTATTCGATAAAAATCTATTTGAAGAACTCAGCAGGGGAATAGATAAAAATCAAGATTTGAGCAATATAGTAAAGAGATGTGTTGAGTTGAAGAGAGACGTCGTAGAGGCAGATGAATACGACAATGGCAAGAGACAACTTTTGAATTTAGGACACACTATTGCTCACGCTATAGAGATTAAATCCGAATATGAAATAACTCACGGGAGAGCAGTTGCAATAGGGATGGCAATAATGGCACGAGCTTGTAATAAAATTGGAATTTTCAAGGGCGATATAAGCGATATAGAAAATTGCCTTGAGAAAAATAATTTGCCGACAAAAACCAAATTTAACATAGATGAGCTATTTGAACTAATAGAGAGAGATAAAAAACGCAGGGGCTCATATATAAATGAAATATTAATTGAAGACATAGGAAGTTGCAACTTGAAGAAGTTTAGTTTTGGAGAGTTAAAAGAATTGATAAAAAAGGGAATGAAATGAAGATAAGTTCAAAAATATTGGAAGGCGAAGTGAAGGCCGTTCCTTCTAAATCTTATGCACACAGAGCTTTGATATGTGCAGCATTGGCGCAGGGAGTATCCACAATATATTTTGACAAGACCTCGGAAGATATAGAGGCAACTATATCTTGTCTTGAAGAGCTTGGGGCAAGTGTTAAGAGATATTTAAATAGAGTGGAGATCAGGGGAATAAACTTAGGGGAATTCCCCAAAATTAACGTGCGAGAAAGTGGATCGACATTTAGATTTTTGTTGCCGGTCAGCACAGTTTTATACGAAAGTATTGAATTTATCGGAGAGGGTAGACTTCCCGACAGACCGATTGCCGAATTGATTGAAGTCTTAAAAGCAAATGGAGTTGAATTTGACAGAGATAGGCTTCCATTCAGGACACATGGAAAGTTCAAAGCCGGGAAATATGAACTTGTTGGGAATGTGAGTTCGCAATACATCTCAGGGATTTTGATGGCGGCGAGCATAATGAACGAGAAATCAGAATTGAAATTGACATCGAGTTTAGAATCTAAAAACTACGTCGATATGACTTTGCAAGTTATGAAAGAATTTGGCGCAAAAGTAAGTTTCAAAGATGATGCATATAAAATTTTGCCAACCGGATATAAATCACGAGAATATAGAGTTGAAGGGGATTGGTCAAATGCGGCGTTCTTTTTAGTTGCCGGAGCATTGGGAGGAAAGATTTCAATGTCAGATTTGAATGCAGAAAGTCTTCAGGGCGATAGAAAGATTTTAGATATACTGAGAGATTTTGGGGCTGAAGTTGAGATGGGAAACCGAGTCACAATAGAACCGAAATTTAGAAAAAATATAGAAGTAGATTTGAAAGATGTACCAGATTTACTTCCAATTTTGTCGGTTTTGGCAACTTCAGTAGATGGAGGAGTGTCTAAATTTTATAACGGAGGAAGGCTTAGATTAAAAGAGAGTGACAGATTGAGTTCAACTGCTGAAATGATTAGGAACTTGGGCGGGAAAGTTGAAGAGAGAGAAAGTGAGCTGTTAGTCTATGGAACAAACGGACTCTCAGGTGGAGAAGTCGACTCATATAATGACCATAGAATAGCCATGGCAAGTAGCATTGCTTCAATTATAAGTGGCGGAGAGATATACTTAAGTGGAGCAAGTGCAGTAAACAAATCTTATCCCAAGTTCTATGAAGATTTTAAAAAATTGGGAGGTAAATATGAGCTCTAGTTTTGGAAAGAATATAGTGGTTACAATATTTGGGGAGTCTCATGGTCATTATATAGGAGTGGTCATAGATGGGTTGCCAATTGGAACACAAATTGACATGGAAAAATTAAATGAGTTTATGTCGAGAAGAGCACCCGGGAAAAACAGATTTGGAACTAAACGAAAAGAGAGAGATTTACCAAAATTTGTAGCAGGAGTTCAAGATGGAAAGATAGTTGCAAATACAATATGTGCAATTATAGAAAACAGTGATCAAAGGTCATCAGATTATGAGCAGTTTAAAGACACTCCGCGACCTTCTCACGCAGATTATGTTGCATATGTAAAATATGGAACTGAAATGGATATGAGAGGCTCAGGTTCATTTTCAGGCAGGCTTACAGCACCGCTCTGTATAGCTGGTGGAATTGCAAAACAAATATTGGAGAAAAAAGGAATAGAAGTGCAGTCTCATATAAGTTCCATAGGGGGAATAAGAGATGTTGAGATTGACTATGCGAAGCCGGATATGAAAGCCTTAAAAGAATGCGAGAAAAAAGAGATTCCTGTAATTTCAGAAGAAGTTTCAGAAAAAATTAAACAGTGCATAGAAAAAATACGAAAAGAAGAAAACTCAATAGGAGCAGAAATAGAATGTTTTGCAACAGGAGTGCCAATAGGCCTTGGAGAACCGAACTATGACAGTTTTGATGCAGTGCTTGCCAAACTTGTGTTCTCAGTGCCGGCAGTGAGAGGTTTTTCATTCGGAGCCGGTTTTGATGCAGTCTCCATGACCGGAAGAGAACACAACGATGAATATGAATTGAATGATGGAGTTAAGACCACCACAAATAATGCGGGTGGAGTTGTCGGGGGGATAACCAACGGAATGCCCATAGTTTTTAAAACGGCAATAAAGCCGACAGCTTCCATAGGTTTGAGCCAACGCTCATTTTCAATATCGGAAAATGTCGAGAAAGATTTGGAAATAAAGGGAAGACATGACCCTTGCATAGGTATTAGGATACTGCCGGTTATAGAGTCCGTTTGTGCATTGACTATCTTAGATTTTATGGAGAATTAAATGGAATACGGATTGCTCGGAGAAAAATTGGGACACAGTTTTTCAAAAGAAATACACAATTTAATAGGAAAATACCAATATGATTTATATGAAAAGAAAATAGATGAGATAGAAGATTTTTTGAAGAGTGGCATATACGGATTTAATGTCACCATTCCATATAAAATAGAAATTATGAAATATTTAGACGAAATAAGTCCAATTGCAAAAAAGATAGGGTGTGTAAATACTGTATACAAGAAAGATGGGAAGTGGATAGGAGACAACACAGACTACTTTGGATTTAAATACACATTGGAGAGTTTGAAAGAGGAAATATCTTCGGCGATAATACTTGGAGATGGGGCTACATCTAAGACGGTAGCGACAGTTCTTGAAGATAAGAAAATTGAATTTCAGAAGATATCTCGAAAAAAAACTCCTTATTATTCTCAGATAGAAGAATTTTTAAACGTTGAACTCATTGTGAATACAACGCCGATTGGAATGTATCCAAACAATGGAGAAAACTTGATATCAATCAAAAATTTTAAAAATTTAAAAGGTGTGATAGACGTAGTGTATAATCCATTGATAACATCGCTTTTATTTGAGGCAAGAGAGATGGGCATTCCACACTCAAATGGACTTATGATGTTGGTAGCGCAGGCCGTTAAGGCAGCTGAAATATTTACAGAAACTAAAATCGAAAACATACGTGAAATCACAAGTGAGATGATGAAACAAGAAAATATTGTTTTAGTTGGGATGCCCGACTCCGGAAAGAGTAGTATTGCTCCTTTGATAGCTGAGAAAATGAGTAGAGAGTTTGTAGATTTAGATTTGGAAATTGAAAAATTTAGTGGCGAAAAAATAGATGATATATTTAAAAAATACGGTGAAGCTAAATTTAGAGAGATGGAGACAGAAGTTTGTAAAAAATTTGGAAAGCTAAATGGATTGGTAATCTCAACAGGTGGCGGAGTTGTGATCAGAGAAGAAAACTATCAACCACTAAAACAAAATGGAAAAATTTATCTCTTAAAAAGAGAATTGAACGAATTACATCTTGAAAATCGACCGCTTTCAAAAGAATATGGGACAGCTGAACAACTTTGGCAAAAAAGAGAGAAACAATACTTAAGATTTGCAGACAAGACAATAGAAAATACAAGTGTAAAAAAAGCAGCTGAAGAAATTATAGAGGATTTTAATGAAAATATTAGTTATTAACGGACCGAATATAAACATGCTTGGGATAAGAGAAAAAGAGATATACGGAACACAGACATACCAAGATTTGTTGAACATGATAAGTGAATTTTGTAGAAAAGAGCAAATTGAAGTTTCATTTTTTCAATCGAACCACGAAGGAGAGATTGTAGATGAAATTCAAAGAGCTTATGGAAATTATGATGGAATAGTAATTAATCCGGCGGCATACACGCACACATCAGTGGCAATACTAGATGCGTTAAAGGCAGTTGCCATACCGACAGTTGAAGTTCACATAACAGATACATCAAAAAGAGAAGACTTTAGAAAAATTTCATACATTAGGCTCTTTGCAGAGAATACAATTCAGGGAAGAGGATTAACAGGATATTTGGAAGCAATAGACTATCTGAATGAGAAATTAAGAATATAAAAATACTGATTAAACTTATTTATTGTATATTTTAGGTTATTATATAATTATATTATTTCGAGGGAGGGCTAAGGGCGTTGTACCCCAGGGCAACCTCTCTTTTTTCTGTCGAAAAAATTCACCTTTCGATTCTCCCTCACGCCCTCCCTCGAGCACCCTCCCCCTACACCCTCAAAACGCTTTTGGGCTGGTTTTCGTATGTAATATTGCTAAGTTTTTAATACTTTTTTGAAACTATGTTGATTTGGTTGAAAAAACGTAGGGGCGGCACGTATTTGCAAGAAAATAAAGAATTAAAAAAGAAATAAACAAATAAAAAATATAAATAATAAAACAGTAAAGGCCCGCCCGCGAAAATTGATTTAATAAAAACAAACCCAACCAACTACAATATCAAAAAAATTTGCGAACTAGAATAAAACGCTATAAAATATTAAATGAAAAATAATTTAAATTTAATATATTCATACAGTGCTTTGGGGGTAGCATGAAAAAGAAAAACATACTAAAAAAAATAGTTGGAGTTTTCTTATTTTTGATTATAGTGGGAAGCATATTAACAGGAAATTATCTTGTAAATTATGCACTTGCAAGACAAGGTGATGGGGGAAACAGAAAAGTAAAACCTCTAAAAAAGATAGAAAATCCAATTGTAAAAGAAAATAAAACACTTCAAGAAAAGAAAAATAGCGAGTTTTTGGACAAAAACACACCACAAGAAATAAACATAAAGAGCTTTGATGGACTTAATTTAAAAGGATATTGCTATTTGAATAATGACTCTGAAAAGTGGGCGCTGATAATACACGGTTACAGAAATACTCACGAAGATATGTATGCATATGCTCAAAGATATTTTGAAAAAGGATATAACGTGTTGATGCCGGATTTAAGAGGATCCGGAAATTCAGAGGGCGAGTATATAGGAATGGGGTATTTAGATAAATACGACAGTGGGTCGTGGGCGAATTGGATAGTTAAAAATAATGAAAATCCGGAAATTGTAGTACACGGTCTTTCTATGGGGGCAGCTACGACTATGATGTTGGCAGGAGAAAAAACTCCGGATAATGTTAAAGTATTTATAGAAGATGCCGGATATACTTCCGTTTATGATATTTTCAAATCCGAGTTAAAAGTTAGATTTAATTTGCCAAGCTTTCCGATTTTAAATGTTGCCGGAATGATAAGCAAAATAAAGGCGGGCTATGCTTTTAAAGGGGCATCAGCAGTTGAGCAAATTGCAAAATCAACTAAGCCAGTCATGTTTATTCACGCCGAGAATGACAACTTTGTACCATTTAGAATGCTTGATGAATTGTATAATGCAAAACAGATGGGAGCTAAGAAAAAACTGGTTGCAAAAAATGCCGGACATACAGAAGCAAAATATTCTCTAGGTGAAGAATATTGGAATGAAGTTTTTAAATTCATAGATGAAAATAAATAATATTTATATAAGAGTGAGATTAATTTATAATTTCATTCTTTTATACAGCAGAAAGATGAAAAAATAATCTGAATAAAGATAAATAATAGATCTTTCACAGAGATTATAAGTTACAAAAAATTCAAATTATGTAGTTTTGTGTGATAAAGACATAGTACAATTATCTAAAACAGTAGAAATAATAGGAGGTATTTATGCCGCAGTTGATATTTAAGGGAGTTAAGAGAGAAGACACTATTGAGTTAAGTTCCAAACTTCCTGAAAAGTTATCTGAGATGACAGGAACGCCAATAGACTATTTTACAATTGAACGACCTATGACAGAATATTTTTCGAACGGTAAAGAATTTGAAATGTACCCTCTAATTGAAGTGATTCAATTTGACAGAGGTCTCAGCTTAGAAAAGAAAATGGCAGAATTAATACAGACAGAAGTTAAAAATTTAGGATATAGCGAGTGTGAAGTTTACTTTACACACGTGAGTGAAGACGATTATTACGAATAAAAAAAGCCCTTTAAGTGAAAAGATAAAATTTTATCCTAAACTTAAAGGGCTTTTAATTTTAAAATTTATTTTTTTCTAAAGAAATCAAACTTAGAAAATTTATTCCAACCTGATTTTAATTTGGTTTGAAAAGTTTCAGTATTTTTAGTCTCTTCTTTTGAAAAATTTTCAGAGCTATTTAATTCATCATTGATTTTTTCAACTTTGCTTGTATCATAAGGTGAGCTTGAAGTATGTTTTCTTTCGAATTGAACTTCAAAATCTTGGATAGTTTCAAGCTTTGGCTCATTTATAACTTCACTTTCAAGTTCCTCGACAATAGGTTTTTCTTTTTCCGAAATTTCCGGGTGCTCAACACTTTCATATTGTTTAGATTCTGTAGAATCTATACTTTCATTGGAAATTTGCTCAAGAGAATCTGTTATATCGCCGGACTTTTCTTCTGAAAATTCAATCGGAGCTTCAATATGAGTTTCTTCAAGAGCATCTTGATGTTGAAGATTGTTTAAAAAGTCCTCAGCCTTTATCTTTTCCTCATCAAATAATTTTTTGATAGTTTCGTCTACATCAGGTGCATTCTTTCTGACTAACTCAGCTCTTATTTTATTTAAAATTTTAATCTTATCCATATTGTAAGTAGAAAGAAGCTCGATAATATCATCTTTAATGATTTCAGCTATTGCAGGATTCAACTTTTCATCTGAAATTCCAACCACAATATCCTCTCTGGAAACAAAATCATTTAATAATGCCGAAGAACTTGAAACAACATCACATCTTTCATATAAAATTTTAGTCTTTATTGCTCTATTTTCAAGTGCATTGTTGAGCTCGAAATTAGTAGTCGCAATCAAGAGAAAATCATAAGAAAAGAAGACAAAATCATTACTGATTTGCATTTCTTTTAGGAATAACCGTTCAGGATATTGAGTTTGAAGATTTAAAATTTCATTTACAAAACTTTCAGCAATAACGTAAATCTTAAATTCAGTTTCTAGCATTTTTTTTATTTTGGACAAAGCTAATAACCCTCCACCCAAAACAAGAAGATTTTTATCTTTAGTATTATAACTAATTGGTAAATATCTCATAAGATCACCTCTTTCATATTCATAACCGAATTGACAGTAAATATCTATCTTAAAACTATATTAGCACTATTTTAAATTTATTGAAACAATCTTGTAACATTAATTATATGTACATGTGGTATAATAACAAAAAACAAGGGAGGTTTTTTAAATGCGAATAAATAAGATTACAAAAGCACTTTCAATTGGATTATGTGCTGTTGTGCTTGCTCCAAGTTTAGTTAGTGCTAAAGAATTCAAAGACGTTGCCAAAAACGGTCCTTATAGTTGGGCTTACGGGTATATAGACGAACTTAGCGATAGAGGGATTATAAATGGCTATCCAAGCGGAGAATTTAAGCCGGATAATTCAGTTAGTTTAGAAGAGACGGTTGAACTTATAAAAGGTCTTTTGAGTCCAAGCAGTTCAGAAATTTCATCTGCAAGAGCTAAGTATAAATCTTTATTAGAAGAAGCGAAAGTTCCGGAATGGGCGAGAGATGCGTTTGCAATTGCAATTGAAAACAATGTATTTTCAGAAGCAACAGTTAAAGAAGCAGCAACAAAAGGATTTATAGGCGAAGAAAAAGGTAAAATAGTTCCTGACAGAAACACTATCGCAGTTTACTTTGCAAGAGCCCTTAAATTATCTTCTACAGGAGATGAATCATACCTAAGACACGAAGATAAAAACTCAATACCAAGTTCAACAAGAGGATACCTAGCTAATTTAGTAAAAGAAGGAGTTTTCTCATCAACAGGTTCAGACGGTAAGTTCGAAGGAACGAGAAGTATAAGAAGAAGTGAGATGGCAAAAATCACTAAACTTTCCTATGACTATCTAAAGACTAATAAGAAAAAAGCACCTGAACTTACAACGATTACAGGGAAAATAGTAGTTGCTACAAATATCAGTAATGTAGATACAGTTATTATTGAGCAAAGCAATAAATCTACAATTCAATTAAAGACAAATTCAAACACTAAGATTACAAGCAATGGAACAACTTGGAAATTTACAGACTTGAAACCGGATCAAGAAGTTAAAGTAACATATCAAAAATCCGGAGATGAAAGCACAAACAATGTAATCACAACATTGGAAGTTACAAACTCAGCTAAGAATTTAGTCGGTTATATTACAAATAGAGCGCAAGACGGTTTCACAGCTAAGTACAGAGTAGATGACAGCAAAGTAGATACAACAACAGCAACTCAAATTTCAACAACAGATACAGCAACATTTACTTTAGCTAATAAGGCAAAAGTTTATTCGCTGGGAGTTGAAACAAGAGTATCTCAATTGCAACTTGATGATTTAGTGGAATTTAAAACAGATAACTCAGGAAAAGTTTCAGAAGTTGTAGCATATCCTAAAAATGGAAGAGTAACAGGAGAAATAACAGACGTTTATTACGGGTCCTCAACAACAAGAGAATATATAAAAATAAAACTTCAAGACGGTAAAACTTATACATTCTACGGAAGTGAATTGAATAGAAACAATCCATTCTACACAAACACAAGATTATTTGACAACCTTCGAAGAGGCGAAAGAATAACACTATCAACAAACTATAAAATAGTAACAAACGTTGGGAATGGTTATGTAAATGGACAAAACTTAACAGGTACTATAGTGGATGTTCGCCAAGATTACGATGGTTACAAAATTGACGTGAGAACATTTAATGGAAATATTGAAACAGTTTACACAAGTAGAAATACAGACTACAGAGAAAATGGAATTGGAAGAACGCAATTATCACCAAGAGACCTTCAAGGAAGAGAAGTTAGCGTAGTTAGAGAGCGTGGCAACTATGCTAAGCTGGTTGAGATTTTGGAAAGAGGTTCTAATTTCCGAGTAAGAGCCATAGTAGATGATGTCAGGATTGACCCGACATTTAATCAAGCCGGAACAACTTACTACTTAACTGTAAAAGATTCAGATAATAACTATATACGAAACAATGACTCATTTACACTTCAAACAACTTATGATAATGGTAGGGCAATTAATAGAGGAGATTTAGTAGAGGTCATTGGAACAAGACTTTCTAATGGAGATTGGAGTGTTCTTGAAGTTAGAGATAACTATGGAAGAACAATTTATGGAAACTATTATTCAAGAGGTCTTAGATAAAATTAAATAGTCTGTGTCAAATTAAAGAGGCTCAAATTTGAGTCTCTTTTTGTGCAATAAAACAAAATATAAAAAATATAAATATAACCAACAAACGTAGGGGCGGCACGTATCTGCAAGAAAATAATAGATAGTAAAAAAGCATAGGCCCGCCCGCCAACCAAATAAAAACCAATAAAAAATGGGCGGAACAACCGCCCATAAAACCAACACAATAAAATTATCTTTCAGCCATCAAAATTTCAATTTCATCTTCATTAATACCAACCATAGCTTCACCAAGATTTTTAGAAACCTCAGCAATAACAGATGGATTATCAAAATTGGCAACAGCCTTAACAATTGCCTGAGCACGCTTTTCAGGATTACCGCTCTTGAAAATACCGCTTCCAACAAACACACCCTCAGCACCAAGTTGTCTCATAAGAGCAGCATCAGCAGGAGTAGCAACTCCGCCGGCAGAGAAATTTAAAACAGGTAACTTTCTGTTTTTGTGCACATATTCAAGTAAATCAACAGGCACTTGAAGTAACTTGGCTCTGTGATACAACTCATCAGGACGAAGCGCAGCAACCTCAGCCATTTCCCTTTGGATAGTTCTCATGTGAGTAACAGCTTGTACAACGTCTCCGGTCCCGGCTTCACCCTTTGTACGAATCATTGCGGCACCCTCGGAAATTCTTCTAAGAGCCTCACCCAAATTTCTACAACCGCAAACGAAAGGAGTGTTAAAAACTCTCTTGTATATGTGGTGTTCATGGTCTGCGGGAGAAAGAACTTCAGATTCGTCTATATAGTCAATCCCCAAAGACTCAAGAATTTGTGCCTCCACAAAATGTCCGATCCTCGCCTTAGCCATAACCGGGATTGAAACTGCATTCATTATATCGAGAATTATTTGAGGATCACTCATACGGCTCACACCACCGGCAGCCCTTATATCAGCAGGCACTCTTTCAAGCGCCATTACGGCAACAGCACCCGCAGCTTCAGCAATCTTAGCTTGTTCAGGATTAGTTACATCCATGATAACTCCGCCGGCTAATTGATTATGTATTTCTTCTCTAGAATATTTAGTCATTTCATACCTCCATGTTTATATAAGACGATTATAATGGTAAAATGAAACTGTAGAAAGATTCAAAAGAATAAAAAATAAAGGACCCAGATATGATTACAATACACTTTGAAGAAAATAAAAATTTATACGAACAAATCTATACATACTTTAGAGACGAAATAAAAAATGGAAATTTAAAATGGAAAGATAAACTTCCATCAAGGCGTTCATTGGCGCAACACTTGGGAGTGAGTCTTAACACAGTCAAAACTGCATACGACCAACTCACCGAAGAAGGTTATATTGTTTCAGACCAAAGACGAGGTTTTTTTGTAGATAAATTGTACGCAGAAAGATTGAAAATGCCCGAGCCTGAAATAGTATTTGAAGAAAGAACAGCTACAGAATATAAATATAATTTTTCCCATAGTTTAATAGATGCCGATAAACTTCCAATTTCAATACTTAAAAAATGCTCAAATGAAGCAATTGAAAACTCCCTAAAAAACTTTTCATTGCCAAAAGGTGGGATTTGGACGCTTAGAATTGAGATAGCAAAATATTTAAAAGAACATAGAGGAGTGGTGGTATCGCCGGAGAATATAATTATAACAGGTGGATATGGAGAACATATTTTTATACTCATGTCTTTAATAGACAAACCCGTATTTGCAGTAGAAGACCCGGGGTACAACAAGACAATGGACTTAATAAATGGTTTAAGCGAAAAAATAAATAGAATCCCCCTTGATAAATATGGTTTTTCAGTTGCAGACTTGGAGAAGACAAATGCAAATATAGCAATAGTCACACCGAACCATCAATTTCCAACAGGTACAATTATGGTTTTAAGACGTAGGCAGAGATTGCTCGAATGGGCAGATAAAAATTGTAGATACATAGTTGAAGATGACTACGACAGCGATTTCAAATACGCCGGAAATCCAATACCTGCCCTAAAGAGTTTGGATAAAGACGACAAAGTTATATTATCCGGCTCATTTTCAAAAATAGTAGGCAAATTTTTAGGAGTTTCATACTTGGTATTACCACAAAAGCTAAAAGAAAAATACGATAAAATTCAAATCACAACCTCAGGAGCTTCAATTATTCAGCAAAATATTTTGGAAAGATTTATGGCAACCGGAGCATTTGAAAAACATATCAATAGAATGAATGCACATTACAGAAAAAAGAGAAGTGTGATAATAAAAGAATTGAAAAGAGAAGGCATTGAAATATTGGGAGCCGATGCCGGCACATACTTTGTAATGAGAGTTGACGAAAAAATCTGGAACTTGAAAAATTTAAAAGAGAAGTTGTCAAAAAATTCAATCAAACTAAATACAGTTGCCGATTATAGCTCGCAAGGAAAATACGAAAGAGATTTGATAATAGGTTTTGGTGGATTAAAAGAAGAAAAATTAAAAGAAGCGATCAGAAACTTGTTGGAGATTATTAGTTATTAAGACCATGCATAAAATAAAATTATTACACCGTAGGGGCGGTACGAGAGAAGCGAGGTCCGCCCGTCAACCAAAAAAGGACCAATAAATTGAAAATAAAAAATAAATGACTATAATAAAGATGAGGACATACAGATGGTCACCCAATATCAAAATTGGGAGGTGTATTATGAGTGATTATGAAATCTTATCATTAGTGATAAAGATAACAACACTTATAATAGCCATCCTAACACTATTAAAGTAAATTAGGATATAAAAATACCACCTGTATCATCACTACAGATGGTATTAAATAAAAATATCACATAGGGTG
>NZ_JH165061.1:652446-654970 GCF_000227315.1 Peptoniphilus indolicus ATCC 29427
TACTACATTTGAGGACTTTTTTGTTTTGGAAAGTACACTTTTTTAATATGGAACATAAGTCAAGAAAATTTTAAGAAATTAGTTTGAAAATAAATACGAAGAAAAGTATTTAAAAAATATAAGCGGAAACATTTAAAAAACAGTATGATTAGTTGAAATCTATTGCGAAATTAAAAATCATAGGGTATATTTACAAAACGAAAGTGTACTAAATTATGTAACAATAAGTGGCTTAAATATAAGCAAAAATAAATTGAAATAGGAGAAGAGATGAAAATAAATTTTAATAGCAGAAAATTGAGAAAGACAGTGGCGATAATATCTCTGTGGGTTATGATATTATCTTCAACAAATGTAAGTGCAATAGTAAATAGAACATATAGAGATGTTGAAGCGGAAGTGAAAAATTATTCTAGGGGAGGTCGTATAGATAAAGATCATTGGGCTAGACAAGCTTTTAAAGAATTGGATAATTTAATTTTTCAAGCTAATAATTTAGCCAATCAAAGAGAATATGATCAACCGGAATATCTAGAGGCTTTAAATAGATATGTAGATGAAATAGGGGCATATACAAATTTTCTTAAGATTATGCAGAAGAAGAGCATCGAACAAAAGACTGATTTTATACAAAAATATAGGAAAATAGTAGGGAATAAAGATATGCCTTTAAAAGAAAAAAATAATGCAAAAATAGCTAACGAATACCTGACAGCTGGTTTAGATCAATTAGATGTAGGAATGTTTGAATACGTAAAGTCTCAAATAAATAAGGCAATGAAAGATTTTATTAAAGAGATAGATAGAGAAAATATTAAAAAAGAAGATCTAGGAAGATATATAGATATTTATAATACAGATGACGATAGATTATGGAGAATGTACTATCGTAGAGATTCTAAATTTAAAGAGTACAATGATATAATGCGAGAAATTTATAATAAGCATAATCAAATAATGGCTATTTTAAAATCTGATTATGCGTTAGATGCAAAAGAAGCTAGAGAGATGTTAGAAATAGAAAAGAATTTATCTCTAGGTATAGCAGGTGGGGAAGTAAAAGAAGATTATTATAACTATATAACAGATAATGATTTATATAATGCCAGGGATAGATTATGGCTCAATGGAATAGTAAATTTGAGAATGGCAAGAGAAGCTAAAGATAATTTAGACGGAGCATTAAATGACTTCTTTAAAGCTATAGGCAAAGTTAGACCTAAAGACCTTAAGGGATTAGATGAACGAGATTATGAAAAAATTAAAGACACTGATGACAAAAGAATAAGTTATTTAAACACATTAAAACAACAGATTGAACAACAAGTAGAAGAAGCATCTGCCGGAATGGAAATAAAACCGTTAGAAATCATTAAAGAAGTTCCTAACAATTCTCCTAAATGGAATATGGATGTAGATGCTGAAGATGATGATTCATTAGATAAAATAACTATGTTGACAAAAGCTCAAATAGAGAGATTAAACAAATTAGGCATAAATTTTGACAATATAGATTTTAATGATGAATCGAAAATTAAAGAAATAATTGCTAAACTTGAAGAGGGAAACAATGAAGACACAGGTACAGTATTGCCAAAAGCTACCGGAATAGAGGATAGAGACAGAATTGAACAAAACACCGAAAAAGAACACTATGAAGATGTGAAGAAGACAGAAGCTGCTGCACCTATAGCTAAAGTAGAAAATGAAGGAAGTCATCTTGTCTTACAAGGAACTATTTCAAAAGCTGAAGATTTTAAAGTAATGGAACAAAATATAGAAATTGAAGCTAAGACTGAAGAAACAGGCGCTGTGGCAAGCGAGCAAGCTTCTGAAGTAAAGATAGTAGAAAAATCTGAGGCGGCTCAACAGGCTTTAAGGATAGAACAACAAGGAAAAGAAAAACCTCCACACTCAATAATCAGCCCGGTGTCAGCTTCCGGCATGGGACAAAAAGTAAGCGAAGATACGCAAGCTGTAGAAGTAAAAGAAGTTCAAGTTTTAGAAGAACAACATACAGATGCTGAACAAACTCAAGTAGAAGTAGATGATAAAAGAGCATCCCAAGTGATTGAGACAGCTCCTGAAAGTATTTATGAAAGAATTAGATTTAATTTACCTGAAGTTGATCGCAGAGAAAACTTATCTCCAAGCAATCTAGATAGAATCCATACAGCCATAGGGGAATTTAGCGAAAGATCAAATAGAACAATGGATATGCTGAGAAACGGAGATAAAGATGTAAGTTTAGAGGATCAAGAGAAAATTAAAAGACTTATCTTAAACGGTGGAAATGTAAGAAAAGACTTAGATGTTATTTTAGGCGTTGGAAAAGAAGATGAAATAATAGATAAATTGGTAGAATATTTAGAAACCAGATCTAATGACTTAGATAGAATATACAGACAATATAACCCGGAAAATAAAAAATAAGAATATAACCAATAACCGTAGGGGCGACGTGACTGCAAGAAAAATAAAAAATCAAAACAAAATTAAACAAATAAAAATAATAAATAACAAA
>NZ_JH165061.1:656554-659287 GCF_000227315.1 Peptoniphilus indolicus ATCC 29427
AATAAAAACTCACTTTTAAATAAAAAATCTTGGCAAAATATTAAAGAGACAAAAATAGTTAAATAAAACCCTATAAAATCAATGAAGGAAAGCTGAAAATAATAATTCGATAAATCATTGAAAAATTCAGAAAAAATTAAAAAATAATAAATCTTAGATAAATACTGAGAACTTTTCAAATAAGGGTTTAAAAAAATATAAATATAGTATATAATATTTGAAGTTTAAATTAGATTGTATTAAAAATTTGTGGAGGATTTAAAATTGAGTAAGAGAATAGGAATATTTTTATTAGCTATAATAACAATGATAGGAGCTCTTCCTATAGAAGTAATAGCAGCAGGGATGGACGATAGAGCAGCTAATTTGGTTGGTGACACAACGGGAAGTCTTGTAGAAAGTAATGACCAACAGTATTCCGAAGAAAAAATAAAAATAGCGAAACTGAGATAATATTGGAATCTGCAAAAGAAACTGCAGAAGAAAACAATAAGTCGAAAACAGTAAAAAACATACAAGAAAAAGAAAACATAGGTGAAGTGAACACACAAGCTGAAACCCAACCTATGATTTTTGACATGAAAAAAATTCAAAACCAACCACAGGGCGATGCACTGAGAGAAATAATAAAAAACAACAACTACGGCTTAGACTGGAACAACATAGAAAACTACTTAGGAAAAGAACCAACAATAGAAGAAAACCTAATAGAAGGAAGCACAAACTATCTAGAGACGCCGGAAGTAATAGGCAACACAACACTAACAAATAAAATAGAAGCAATAATAAACAAAGACGAAACAGGAAAAGCAGAAAGCATAACATGGGTGTACAAAACAAAAACAGAAGGAGAAGCCCTAGAACAGACAAATAACTTCATCACAATAAGAGATGCAGGGCTAAACTACCCGCTAATAGAGACAAGAAAATTTGACACAACAGAAGGCGAAAACACATACAACCCATACACAAACATAACTTACAGAGATATACAAAACCAAATACAGAGAATAACAACAGGAAATATCTCAAGTCCAATACAAGAAACATCAGAAGTAAACAGTCTAGTACCGAACAAAGTGACGCAAACAATAGTAAAAACACCTATACTAGCACAACAAAATTCATATACACTGACAATCAGAACAGAAACAAAAATAGGACGAGAAATCAAAAATTCTTATAAGACATTTACAATAAACACAGATAACACAATCACATACAATGCCGTTCTAACCAATGGAATTCAAAGAGAAAACACAATAAACTGGCTAAAGACAGTTGTAAATACAACAGATGAACTACAAAATGTCACAATAGACCTTACACCTGATAAATCACAAAAAATAACAAACCCAATACAAATAAAAAAATACAAACTTACAGAAAAAGGATATGAAGAAGTCTTAGCTGAAAAAGAAGTAAGAGAGATAGAATCATTATCAGAAGAATCGGCAAAGATAAATCAAGTACAAAAAGTTGAGAAAGAAATAGAGTCCAAAAACGAAATGACAACTTTTGGCATGTTTAAACTTGCTCAAAAAACAGTTGAGGAAGAAAAAATAACTCAAGAAAATAAAACAACAGATCAACCGGAAATAAACCAATCACAAGAAATAGAACAACCGGAAGAACAACAAACAAAATCAAAAGAACAAACAGAAAATACAGAAGAAGTACCACAAATAGTAAAGACGGCACCGACGGCAACAGCAAGCACAACACTGGCAGCAAGCATAGCAGCTGAAGGCCTTGAAGCTGAAAATGGAGTACCTAAAAGACAAGAGACAGAAACGACAATAGAAGAGAACTCATCACCAAAAGTAGAAGACACAACAGAAACTAACACAGAACCAAAAGAAAAAGTAGAACCAAAACCAGAAACAATAAGCACAATCCCTACAGATGTAATAGTGGAAAGATTAAATCGTGCAGAAGAATTAAAAGAAAACTTTAAGTCAAACACAGTAGAGACAATTGAACTTGCACCCGGCGAGATAGCTATAGCAGAACTTAAAACAGAGATAGTAGACCCCAAGGCGGAACATACAGTTCCTGATGGAAAACTTTCTATAACTGAAACTAAGGAGATAAGAGACTATCTTGCAAGTAAAAAAGAAAAGATAATAAGTCTTTTATCAGTAGATAAACTTAACTTGTCAGTAACAGACGAATTAAATTTAAAAGATTATGTATTTTTTATAAAAGATGAAAACTCAAAATCAAAAATTGTTACATATAAGGATATAGAAAAAGATGTAACAATTGACAAAAATGAGTTGGAGAGAGAAAAGGGAAATTTAAAAGAAGAATTAGAGCGAACAAAAAAAATAGCCAAACCGGTAGAAACACATATAAGTATAGCTTATAAGGACTATCAAAAATTATATGTTCCAATAACACTTGTTCAAGACTACTCAAAAATAACTTCGATAGGAGATAAAAATAATATAGATGTATCTCATTGGGGACTTAATTTAGACGAAAATAAATCTATATATACAGTCACACTAGATGTGAAAAAAATGTCTGATATTAAAGAAGTAAAATTAAGCTTTATAAACTCGCTGACAAAAACATCGGACAATATAAAAGTAGATAGAATAGTAAAAACTAACGGATTTGATGAAAAAGATATCACTGTAGACAATTTAAAATACAGAGTTTCAGGAAATGCAGAAAAGGTTACAAATCCGGTGCTGTTATCAGAAGATTTAGAAGTAGGATATAAAT
>NZ_JH165061.1:659337-671279 GCF_000227315.1 Peptoniphilus indolicus ATCC 29427
TATTTTATTAGAAATAGAAGAGAAAAGTAAAATGGCAATTCTATTTCTAAAAATTGAATTAAGAACTGACGAACTGAGTATAAGCCAAAAACTAAATAATTTTAGAACTATAAATACAAATATATGGGATAGTGCTGTACCAATAATAATAGGTAATGGACAAATAGAAGCTAGAGGAGAGCTTGAAGGAAATACAATCACATGGACTATCAAGGCAACGGATGTTTCAAAGAATGCAAAAATTGAAATCACATTAGGTAATGGACAAAATGTAACAGAAGCTAACACTATATCAGGTCCAGAATTAAAAAGTAATTTGGTTAATAAGTCGAAATATAATTTTACATTGACACCTAATAACTCAAGTGGAGAATATAAGATTGTTACAAAAATAAATTCAGTGTCTCAAGAACAAACTATGACATTGTCATATAATAATTCATCTATTGGCGAGAAACAATCAAGAACAATATCTTTGAAAACCCAAGGTGGACAAGAAGGAAATTATAGAGGTTTTATTTCTGCAAGAGGTAGTTATTTAAGTGTTGAGGATAAAGATGGTAAATGGGAAAAAGCTCTATGCATAAACACAAATAAAACATTCCCTAGTTTTGGTACAAAATATCCTTTTGAAGAAACTAGTATAGATAACATTAGCTCGTTAATAACGAATAAAAATTATACTAATAATGAAGAACTAATAAAAAAGATTAAGCAGGCTATTTATTATGCCGATACAAATAAAGAAAGTCTGCTGAAAGACGTAAACTTAACAGGTGGGAATAAAGAACAAACTTTTTATCATATGATTCAAGGTGTGATTTGGAGATATACAGATGGTGATGATACTTACGTTGCAATAAAGAAGCATATTACCAATACACAAGATCAAGGAAAACTGATTGAAGCTATGAATGAGATATATGAGAAGTCTCAAAACGTTCAACCACAAGACTATAATAGAGTTGAAATACGTGTATTTAAACCTGTAAATAACGAAACGTTCCAAAATCTTATTAGTTATAAAATTGAAAAGAAAATAATTCCTTATAGTGTGGGTGCACAATTTAAACTACTTAAACTTGAAGAAGGAACAAATAATAGATTACCTGGAGCTAAATTTAGTTTGAAAAATAGTTCTGGAACTTTTAATAAAGAACAAGTAGGAAATTATGAAGGAGAAATAACTTTTTCAAATATACCTCAAGGAGAATACACACTAAAAGAAGAAGAGGCGCCAATTGGCTATCAAAAAACAGATAAAATTGCAAAAGTTAGAGTGGATAATGATGGACAAATAAATATAGATGGAGAATTGATAAAAAAAGACTCCACATCAAATAATTACGGAGTAGACGTTTTTGTTGTAGAAAACCCTAAAAATCCAGATGGCCCTTTGGGTAAATTTATTCTTAAAAAGACTGATAAAAATGGAAGACCACTAAAAGGTGCTAAGTTCTCATTAGAAGGAAATGGAACAAGTAGAACTATAGAATTAAAGGATAACGAAGAGGGTTTGACAATCGATAATTTGTCACCTGGTATCTATACATTAAAAGAAACAGAAGCACCTGATGGCTATACTAAAACTGAAGAAACCGCAACAATTACTGTTGATAATGCTGGAAATACAAGCATTAAATCAGACACAAATCTTTCTAAAGATATATCTGTTGAAAATGACAAAAAAACACTTTTATCATATGATGGCAAAGAACTTAATATAGTTATAGCCGTGGAGAACAGATATCCAAAGGGAACTACCGAAAGATATAGCCATTATAGAACAACGGCAGCAAGTATATATGATGCATTTAAAAACACACCAGGGCTAAAAGGAAAAGTAAGTATTATTTTAGCAGGGACTACTCCAAAAAATACAAATGTAGTGACCTTTAATATAGGCGGAGACTTCAAATTTCCAGATAACAATAATGCTGAAGGCTGGATGGATCAAGCATTTACAAAGACAGCTCAAATTTTTGGAGACAGTCCAAATACCGAAAATATTCTTATAACATTATTTGAAGGTAGCTATTATGGGAGTAATGCTGATAGAGCTTTAAGAGAACTATCTAGTACAAATATTAATAAAGTTTTCAATTACACGTATAGTGAATCTTGGCTAGGGAATGTAAATAATTCCTTGATAAATAGGTATAATAAATTAAAGATAACAAACTTAGGTTTTAATAGTATAATTTCAAAATCAATGTTTGATGAAAATAGAGATTTTTATGTCAAGGAATATATAACTGGTCTTGATAAAAATGGAAATGTTACATCAGCCGATATAGGTACTCATATAACCAAACACCAAGTTACTGTAGCTACAGCAACTATTTCAAATGAAATCTTTGCTAAGTTAATTATAAAGAAAACAGATAAAGCTGATAACAAAGAATTGCAAGGAGCAGAATTTACTCTTACTAAAAAAGATGGCACAAAAACCCTTACAGCTGAATCGACAACAAATGGTATAGCAACATTTGATAATATACCACCGGGAGAATATATATTAAAAGAGACCAAAGCTCCTGATAAATACAAGAAGATAGAAACAGAGTGGAACGTATATGTTTCACCAACGGGTTCAATATTTGTCAATGAGAAAAAGGATAATGTAACTCCACAAGAAGTAAAAGGGGAAGATATATCAAATAAACTTAACGGAACCATAACATTATCCACACCTAAAGCACCAAATGGTCCATTAGAAATTGGGAAAGACTCAAACGGTATCTTAATTGAAGGCGATTTTACAGCAACAGATGTAAAAGCCGGAGATTATTTTGACCTAAAGATTTCAGAGACCATTCACTATAACATGCTCCAACCTGACAAGCCAAACCAACCTACTATTACAGATATTGCTGGGGAAAAGATTGCGGTGCCTACACTTTTAAAAAGTTCTCTAGGTGGCGAAAAAATAATCAGATATACCTTTGTAAAAGACTTACAAAGTGTAAAATTTTCTTTTAAACTTGATTATTCAGTAGATGTATATGGTGCTAAAAATAATGGAAGCTATGACTTTAAAGCCAGTGTTGGAAATACAGTCGGCACAATTAATAAGCAAGTTTCATATAGTGAAGGAGAGTCAAGTAATGATGGTTTAAATATGAATGCTTCATTTGATTATACCAATGACCAAAACGGTAAGTATAGTCAAGTTATATATGTAAACCAAAAGGGAAGTAATATTACAGTTCCAACACATTTGGAAATTACACCTTATGTAGATAGTAATTACAAAAATGGCTATATAAAAGCAAATATTTCACCAATTGCAACAGCAATAAAAGTCTACAAAGTAAAATCTGGACAAAGTCTATCAAATGCAGTTATCTATGAGAAAGATAAGCTGGAGGACGTAACTGACCAATTTAAAGATAAAATAAAAATTGACTATGGAAAGGCTACAGTTCAATTTGATAATATCGGTACTGACAAATATGTTGTAGTTGTTGATAGCAATATGATTTATCCACAAGGACAAATTCAAGGAACCTACTTGGCGCAAGTTGCTAGCTTGGTAAATAATAATCCATCAAGTAGAGTTAGTATGATTTCAGGAATAGCTACTTATGATAGCTCTTCATTGGGAACTGGTTCAACTTATACGTCAAATAAGATAGAACTAGAGATTAAAAACGAAAAAGAAGATATCAAATATGGAAAGTTTATAATTCATAAGACGGATGAAAGTGGTGAAAACTTATTAGTAGAGGCTACTTTTAAACTTTCTAAAAAGATGAGCTATGGAGATAGTAAAACTCCATTGCCGGAAACACATCAAGTAAAGGAGGATTTCCAAGCTCAAACAAAGACAACGCAAAAAAATGGAAAGGTCGACTTTGACAATCTTCCACCGGGAACTTATGACCTTGAAGAAACAAAGTCGCCTGATGGATATGTTAAAGATGTTAGAAAGTTTGTAGTTGTAGTACAAAAAAATGGAAACACATTCATTGTAGATGCTGATAAATATACGCCAGAAAAATATCCAATAGAAGGCGATATTACAAAACCAAATATTGATATAGATGAATCAAAGTCAAGAACAACACCAATGAACCTTGATGGTAGAATTGACATAACTGGATATAAAATGTATAAAAATATTAGTGAAAGTGGATTCGATGCGCACAGAAGAGTTTTCTGGATGGATTTTAATTTAGAATTTCCTGAGGATACAATGCCAGGAGATACATTTACAATTAAATTAGATAAAAATTTAAATATGAGAGGGGTTTCTCTTGAAGATAGGACTCAAGAGCCGTTTATTGATGAGAAAGGGGAAACTGTAGCGGAACATATAGGAACATCTTACATTGATGAATCATATCAATTCATTTATAAAGTAACAGATAAATTTAAACAAGGTGAAAAATTAATTCTATCTGGAACAAGACCGCTCTATATAGACAGAAATAAAATTTGGACAAATGACGATATTTCTAAAACGTTCATCAATACCATAGCAGGAAAAAAACAGGACTCTTTTAAGTTTGATAATATTTATTATGGTCAATATAAGAGCAGTACTCATTATATTGAAGTAGGCCATGTGCCGTTTATATATCCTAAAGCTCAAGAGGTTGATATCTATGTACAAGCATCCACCTATGGAATAGCGAATCCTATTCTAACAATAGAAGCTGGTAATCTTGACTTTACAAATGCTGACATAGTGATCTCAAAAAAAGATGGTTATGGGTACATTGGAGAAAGTAAGGAAAGGCCGGCATCCTTTGGACCGGGGATTATGGATTTTTCAAATCTTGTAAACTCAGATAAAGTAGATAAAACTAAGGGAGGTATAGATATAACTTTACCTGGGGATCGTAATTCTAATAGATATAATGTTAAGATAACAGGAGCAAAAATATTACAAAAACAGCAAGATATAAGTGTAACATCAAGCATACAAAATTATGATTATTACGGATATTTGCGACCATTATCATTTGTTTATGGAATTGGTGTAGATAAAGGATCAAGTCAAGCAGAAATCAAGAAAATTCCAAAAATAATCATCAAAAAGACAGATGAGAGTGGGAAGAATTTCTTACCAGGAGCAACATTTACTTTGACACAAGGAGGGACTTCTGGGAATCCTAATTATAGTCAAACAAGGACTACCAATTCAAAAGGGGAACTTGTATTTACAGGCTTGAAACAAGGCAATAACCAGTATGTTTTAACAGAAATTAGTCCGCCAAAGGGATATGAGAAACTGAAGTCAGAGTCTTGGAAACTTTATATTGATGTTGACAATCAGAATGTGACAGTAAGTAACTACTATACAAATGCAGATGATAGTGTAGAAATTAAAGATAATTTTGTAACTATTAAAAATAAAAAAGGCCCTTATGTATCGCCAGAAGTACTATTTAGAAACTACAAAAACGAAATCACTTTCTACAAGGTTGATGCCCAAGGAAATTCTTTAAATGGTGCAAAATTTAAATTATTTAAAGGTGACATTGAGGTTGAAAATTCTGAAAAATCTGGAAGCATTATAAAATATGAAAAACTTTCATCAGGGAATTATTTAGTGAAGGAAACACAAACTCCAGAAGACTTCTCAGCACCTGCAGATCAAACTGCAGCAAGTTTCACTGTTAAAGAAGATGGAACTATAACCAATGTAATGATTTATAATGGTATAAAATTGGTTCAATCTAATGAAGATATTCATAAAGTTATAAACACAAAATTTTCAGGGAAAGGCAAGTTTAGATTAAAGAAAAATAATGAAAACCAACAATTTATACTTGGTTCTGAGTTTACCTTGTCTAAAAAAGAAAATGAAAAATTACCTGAAAGCTTTGAATCTGTAAAGAAAAAGATAGAAGATGTAAATGGTATAGAGTTTACTGGACTGTTACCAGGGCTTTATATACTTAAAGAAACAAAATCTCCTGATGGTTACAAGGCAAGTGATGATTATGTGGTAATAGTTCATCAAAGTGGCAATACTCAAGTAATAGATAGAAAAGTATTTGATATATTAGATAGAGAAGAATTGAAAGAAGATGGTGATCCTGACGAATTATTTAATACAACAAGCACTATAGTTGGTGAAGGAGACAAAGAAAAAGAAAGAGATAAAAATGTATTTGACGGTCAATTAATAAAAAAACTTGAAGTAAGTGACTATGAACTAGTATCAAGCAATGACAATAATCAAGCCACAGTCTATCCGAATAAGGGTGAATATCTCAAGGTTAAATTTAAAATAAATTTACCGGCACAAGCTAAAGAAGGAGACTATTTCTATATTACCTATGATGAAAATTTAAATAGACTAGGTAACAAGATGATAGAAGACGAAATACTTCCAATAAAATCATATTTGGGAGAAGAATTAATAAAAGTTACTAATAAAAATGGAGACAACACTTACAAGTATACCTTGACTAGTGCAGTTAACAATAAACAAGATTTTGAGATAGAAATAGAAGCACCACTTTATGTAAATAGGGATAAGGTTAAAGAAAATGCTTTACTTACTATAAAAAATACAATTCCTTCAAAGGGTAAGGATAATGAACTAGCACAAACTGCAGTTGAAAAAGTATATGAAAATCAAATTAGTGTTGATTATAGTGGATTTTCTATAAGAGCCAAAAGAAGTAATGATAATATAGGGTCTGCTATCTACTACAATACGGATAAGATTGAACTTGATCTAGCAACAGGTAGACCAAAGTTGGACTCTAAAGGTGAGCCAATAAAAAAAGAAAATCCAAGTCCTTATACAATAAGTTATGTTTATCTTTATGGTGAAAAATTGCCTCAAGATAAAATAACAGTGGGATTATATACTAATACTGGTAATCAATTGTACCCTTATTATCGCTTTTCTGCTATTGATTTATTTAATAGTGAAACGGATATTAGTATCTATAAAGTAAAGCATCCATTTGAGTCTCTTATTAATACAGAAAAGCTAAACCCTGATATAATGCCGGAAAGTTTTGGGTTGACAGAAGCTTCATTACAAACTGAGCAAAAATTAACAGTAAGCACAGATTATTCGGTAGAAGATAGGCCTGCAACTTATGGACAAGCAAAAGTATTAACAATAAATGGTGGCGGAGAAGGAAATAATCCAAAACAATATGGGTACGTTATAAGGATAAAAGCACCATATGAAACGGGAGATATTCCAATAAGATTATTTGCTTCTATGAGAAGAGGCAATGGTGAAGTAATAGGATTTAACGACGAAATTATCCAAGCTAAACCAAGTGCAACTATAAATTATAGCAAGGCCATAAAATTGGTTAAAAAAGATAGTGAAGATAATACAGCTATTGATGGTGCTGTCTTTAAACTTACAAGCGTAGAAGGAGAAGAAAAATACCTTCAATATGCTAAAACAGGCCAGGATTCTCAAAACAATATTAGTAAGGGTACACTATACTTCACAAAGATAAAGGCAGGAGACTACATCCTAGAAGAAGTTATAACTCCAAGCGGATATCAGAAACCATCGTCACCATGGAAAGTTCAAATAACCGTTGATGATAAGGGAAATATAATAAATGTTATAAAAAAATCTGGTGCTTCAGATGATTTATTGTCTATTGTCGATGGCTCCAAAAATGAAATAACAGTAACAAATAAAAAAGCTCCAATTACACCAACAGAAAAGACAGTTATAAACTATCCAAATAAAATTAAATTTTACAAAGTAAATGAAAATGGAGAAGCCTTAAAGGGAGCAGAATTCAAATTAAAGAAAATAAATGATGTCGTTAAGGAAATAAATTCTATTGGCAATACTTCGACTAATGAATTTATTTTTGAAAAATTATCGCCGGGAGATTATCAACTCTACGAAACAAAAGCACCGGCCGGATATCCTGAAATAGGAAGTGAATTAGAAGTAGCAACATTTACAGTAAATGATATAGGTGAAATAAAAAAAGTAAAAACTTATAATGGGATACAACTAACAGAAAGTGATGGAACTATTCATAAGATAGTAAACACCAAAACTAAACCTGTTTATCCATTAACAGGTGGAATGGGGACTGTTCCGTTTGTTGGAGCGGGGGTTAGTTTGATGGCTCTTGCTTGGTATGAGCTTAGAAAGAGGAAGTATGATAACAAAGGGGGTGGGACAAATTAAAAAGTTACCCCCACTTTGCAGAAAGTCATTTTTGAAGAGAGAATAAAGGGCTTTGATGGGAGAAGATTAAAAATTTTCTCATCAAAGCTAAAACAAGCAATACTAAAGATAAAAATTGAAAAAAATTAAAACAACAAAAGAGAATTATATGTAGTAATTTAAATTACTACATATAATACGTATATTAAAAATTTTAAAACACTTAAGGAGAGACATGATGAACAAAAACAAAATTATGGCATCGCTACTTGCTCTTGTAATGATGCTAAGTGTATTCGCACCGTTTGAGGCTTTTGCGGCTGAGGCAGTAGATAGTGGGAAAACAAAAGTAGTAGTACACAAAATGCACCAAGAAAGATTGGAAGATGTGAGTGAAAAAGCAAAGCAAAAGGGTTACAATGGTGGAGAAATTAAACCTCAAGATTATACAGAGATATTTGGGGATAAGTCTAAGGAATTGGAGAATGTTAAATTTATTGTATATAAAGTAACTGATTCAGATCTATTAAAGGAATTAGCTGATTCTACAAATAAAACGAAGTATGATACAGAAGAAAAAATTAAAGCTTCTGATAAGAAAGATAAATTTACTCAAGAACAAACACAAACTACAGGACGAGGAAATGCAGGGGCAACTTTTACTCTTGATAAAGGTTCATATTGGTTCATTGAAGATCAAACAACAGTTAGAGATGGAAATAAAGTTTTTGCAGGAGCAGTAGCGGTACCTTTCCTTTTAGAGTTACCGGTATACAAACAAAATGGCGAGAAATTTAGTGAAACAGATGCTTTACACGTGTATCCAAAGAATACAACAAATGCACCGGAAATAGATAAGAACTTTGTTAAGACACATGGTTTAGAAGCGGCTAAAGGGTTCGCTGGAGACGATGCTCAAGCTCTTAAAGATGTAGGAGCAGTTTTAACTAATTATGAAAAAGAAAAAGCAACTGTAAGTGCAGAAATTGGTAAAGAAATTCCATATGAAGTAGTTACAAAAATACCTGCTAAATCTTTATATCAAAGATTAGTATGGCAAGATAGCATGACTAAAGGTTTGACTTATAAAAAAGATTTAGAGATTAAATATGGAGAAAGTGCAGATACAGCTAATACTAAACTAGAAACTCCAGCTGATTATAAAATAGAACAAAATGATTCAGGATTTATTTTAACTTTAGAAAAAGCTGGTATTGAAAAACTTGAAAAAGCAGCTGCTGACAAAGATATTTATGTAAAATTAACTTATCATGCTACAGTAAATAGCAAGGCAGTTGTTGACCAACCGGATAAGAACAATATTTCTTTTGATTATAATAATAAGCCAGGGGAAAATACAGACCCAAGAGAAAAAACAGTAAAAGGGACAGAAGTTAAAGTTGAAAAAACATGGGCGGATGGTTCATCGAATCAAGCTCCAGCAGATGCAAAAGTAACATACTACCTATACAAAAAAGGTAGTGGAGACTTTTCTACAGATACGCTAGTAGATTCAGTTATTAAGACAAAAGATTTTAGTCATACATTCTCAAATCTTGAAGATGGAGACTACTATGTAAAAGAGTTTGTTCAAGGTTACACTCCAGAATATACAACAAGTGAAAATGGAACTATAAAATTGAACAACAATAAAAAGCCTGGAACACCTTTAGTGCCAAAGACTCCAGAAATTGTAACAGGTGGAAAGAAATTTGTTAAGACAAATGATAAAGCTGGTAATGAATTAAAAAGACTTGCTGGTGCTGAATTTGTTATTCAAAACAAAAACACTAATGATAATACAAACAATGGAAAATATTTAAAGATTAATGACTCAAATGTAGGGGAATCTGAATATTTAAAAGCAGAAAAAAATTATCAAGAGTTTATTAAAAAAGTTAATGAAGCATTAGCAAAAGGTAAAATTTCAGCAGAAAATAAAGTAGATAATTTTGATAGCGACCAAGCTATAAAAGGTGAAGTAGATAGATTAGAAAAAGCTAGAAATGAAGCATTTGTAAAAGCTAACTTAAATTATACTTGGGTAGATAAGGAGCAAGCAACTAAGTTCTATTCAAATGACAGAGGTCAATTTGAAGTTAAAGGTTTGGCTTATGGAGATTATCAAGCAGTGGAAACTCAAGCTCCTGCAGGATATGCACTTCCTACAGGTGGCGGAAGCTTTACATTTAAAGTAGAAAAAGGTTCTTATACATCAGAAGAAAACGGAATTAATTATGAATTAGAAAAAACTCAAGATAAAGATGCTAAGCAAATCAAAAATAATAAAGTAACTATCCCACAAACAGGTGGTATTGGTACTGTAATCTTCACTGTAGCAGGTCTTGCAATTATGGGCGGAGCTTTCTACGCAATGAAGAAGAGAAATGAAGAACAAGAAGAAGCTTAATTAAACATAGTCGGGAGGACTTTATGTTAAATAAAATAAATAAAAATCTAATAAGGGCATTTGTTTTTGCCATCTTAATCATTAACATGGTACTTCCAAATGATGTTTTTGCAAAAAGCAGTGTGACAATTGATTTGAAAGGGAAGAGCGAAAGCTCGGACTTTTCAAACAGACGTCTTAGCCTTTGGAAGGTATCTTCTGATTTGTTGGAAGACGAAAAGGTGAATATTGCTGAAAATTTAAAAAATTTAAGTGATGAGCAGATTACTAAAAGGTATTCAGCTCCTATTTCCACAGAATACTCAAATAGAGACGGGATAATCAATATCGAGCTTGAGAGTGGAACTTATTATGCGAGGGAAATCACTGACAGTGCGGTTAAGGTTTATCCGTTTGTGTTCACCGTGAGTGAGAAAAATTTTAAGGTTATTCCCAAGGGGGGATTTGACATTCCGCCCGGTAATACCAAACTTATAAAGGTATCTACTGACGGGACAAGGCTTCAAGGGGCTGAGTTTGAACTCTATTTTGTAAAGAATGACGGGGTTGAAAGAGTGCCTTTGAAGGAAAATGTCTATTCGCCGAGCGGGTCAAGGAATGAGATTTTGACTACTGATGTGAATGGGGAGATAGTTTTATATGATTTGCCGATTGGGGACTATATGTTTAAGGAGTTGAAGGCTCCAAACGGATATATGGTTAGACAGGCTGAAACTTATTTTACAATCAACAGTTCAAGAAGCACTGAGGTCAGGATAGTGAACTATCGTGCCGGCGAGGGCGGTTTCAAGTTCAAGAAGATTTCTGAGGACGGAACTCCTTTGACGGGTGCGAAGTTTATGGTGACTAAAAAGGTTGGGGATATTTTTGAAAAGATGAGGATAAATAATGTCGAGTATGTTGTCGAGTCAACTGCTGAGGGTTATTTTACCGTTGACGGTTTGCCTTTCGGGGAGTATTTCTTATGGGAAACTCAACCTCCTAAGGGTCATTCTGCTCTTTCTGATTCTGTGAGATTTGTCATAGAAGAGGGTAGTTTTAACCAGATGATTGAAATCAGGGATAGGAGAATTCCTGAAGTGCCGCCGTCTAATCCGCCTGTTGAGCCGCCGATTGCTCCTGAAAAACCGCCGATTGTAATTCCGAAGACGGGGGATATAACTCTCTTGTTGATGGTATTGGTCGGAGGGGTGTTTTCTGCGATTGGCTATAGACTTGTCAGAGAGGACAACGATACGGTTAGTGTGAAAGTGGAAAATTAAATATGTTTTATGGGCAATGCTCTCGGATTTTTCCGGGGGTGTTGTCTTTTTTATTTGTATTGAACGGGACAATATAGGGGCGGCACGAGATAAACGAGGTCCGCCCGTGTATGTAAAATATGAAAACAGATTAGAATTTAAAAAG
>NZ_JH165061.1:671329-673521 GCF_000227315.1 Peptoniphilus indolicus ATCC 29427
GCCGCCCCTACGTTTGTTGGTTATATTGATATTTTTATATTTTTGATATTTCATTTTATTGTGTTTTGCGGGCGGACCTATGTTGTTTTGATGTTTAAGTTTTTTATTTGTCTCTTGTTTTTTATTTCATAAATTTCCTTGCAAATACGTGCCGCCCCTACGATTGTTGGTTATATTGATATTTTTAAAATTTTTGATATTTAGTTTTATTAGGTTTGAGGGCGGACCTGTGTTGTTTTGATGTTTAAGTTTTTTATTTGTCTATTGTTTTTTATTTCATAAATTTTCTTGCAAATACATGCCGCCCCTACGGTTGTTGGTTATATTGATAAATTTAATGTTTTTTAAAATTTCGTTTTATTGTGTTTGAGGGCGGACCTATGTTGTTTTGATGTTTAAGTTTTTTATTTGTCTATTGTTTTTTAATTTCATAAAATTCCTTGAAGTCACGTGCCGCCCCTACGGTTGTTGGTTATATTGATAATTTTATTATGCGGTCCGATCGTTAACGAAAAATAAAAATTGGAAGTTAACTTCCTGAAATGGTATAATTTAAAAAATAAGAAGTTTATTTCCAAAAGGAGGTAGCGTATGTTCGACAGACCTATGTATTTAGAAAAATTAAAAAGATTTAAAGACACAGATTTTATAAAAGTGATAACTGGTGTTAGACGTTCTGGAAAGTCTGTTATCTTAAAATTATATAGTGAATATTTAAAAAGTTTGGGCATATCTGGGAAAAATATTATTTACATTAATTTTGAATTGTTTGAGTATCAGAATATAAAAAATGAACGTGATTTCCACGAGTTAATTAGCTCATTAAATTTAAAAAAGGATGTTAAATATTATTTTCTTTTTGATGAAATTCAATTTGTTGATGGTTGGCAAAAAGTTATAAATTCACTGCGCATAAGTTTTGAGGCGGACATTGTAATCACCGGTTCAAATGCAAATATGTTATCTGGAGAACTTGCGACTTTTTTGAGTGGAAGGTATGTTGAAATACCTGTGCATCCATTTTCTTTTAAGGAATTTTTGTACGTTAAGGGAATTGATTTAAATTCAAGGTATGTTGATACTGCATATTCGGAGTATGAAATTTATGGGGGTTTCCCAAGTGTGGTTATTGCAGAAAAGGCAATAAAGGACACGGTTTTGTCCGGAATTTTTGATTCGATTGTGTTAAATGATGTTGCATTTAGGTCGGGAATTAAGGATACGGAAATTTTAAAGGGGATTATAAATTTTTTGGCGGATAATGTTGGTCAGATAGTGAATCCGACTAAGATTTCGAATGTGTTTAAGAATGAAAGGCTCAGTGTTTCTAATCACACTGTATCGAGGTATTTGGAGCTTTTGGAGAATGCTTTTTTATTTTCCAAGGTAAGGCAGTATGATGTTAGGGGGAAGGAGTATTTAAGGTCGAATAATAAATATTTTATTGTCGATAATGGTCTTAGAAGAATTTCGGTTGGGATGAGGGGTGGGAATTATAGTAATCGTCTTGAAAATATAGTCTATACTGAGCTTGTAAGAAGAGGGTATAGTGTTGATGTTGGAAGGATTGATTCTAAGGAAATTGATTTTATTGCCAAGAGAATGGACGAGGTTTTATATGTGCAAGTTTCGTATGAATTACCGAATAATAAGCATGAAACGGATAATTTACTTTTAGTTAATGACAATTATAGGAAGATTGTGATCACCGGGAAGTATTATGAGGAGAAAACAATTGATGGGATTGAGATTGTTTATATTGTTGATTGGTTGTTGGAGGATTAGAAGCTGGTGAGGGAGGCACGAGAGGAGCAAGGTCTATTTGTTTTATATGGTTATTAAATTGTGTTATAATGTTTTAAATTTGAGATTATTTATACTTCACAACACAAACGATTGTTAGCTTATGTGATATTTAAAATGTTTTATAATTATATTATTTCGAGGGAGGGCTAAGGGTGTTGTGCCCCAGGGTAACTTCTCTTTTTTCTGTCGAAAAAATTCACCTTTCGATTCTCCCTCGAGCACCCATCCCCTACACCCTCAAAACGCTTTTTGGGCTGGTTTTTACATATATGTTTCTATATTTTTGATATTTCGTTTTGTTTGGTTTTGGCGGGTCGGCCTCACGCTGACGTATTCGTGCGACCCCTACGTTTTGTAAACAATACTTATTATTTTGGAAATCAAAA
>NZ_JH165061.1:676273-685179 GCF_000227315.1 Peptoniphilus indolicus ATCC 29427
TGTATTAGTTTCAAATCTTTATTTTTATTGTGGATACGTGCCGCCCCTACGTTTATATACACATAATTTTCTTTTGGTATTTGTGGATCCGCCCGTGTAATTAAAAAAAGATAACAATAAAAATAATCACAAAGGAAATAGTTAACCTAATATATTTTTAAATTGACAATATTGACCCGTGTTGTTAAGATTATTTTAGCAAAGGGGGATTTATTTGGAGAGTAGAATTAAGACTATGAGTTTGACGAGGGTGGCGCTTTTCGTGGCGCTTATTGCGCTTGGTGCGTTTATAAAGATACCGGTTCCCAATATGCCGTTTACGTTACAATTTTTGTTTACTAATTTGGCGGGGATAATACTTGGTTCACAACTTGGTGCGTTGAGTGTTGGGGTTTACATTTTATTGGGCCTTATTGGAATACCGGTTTTTACTGGCGGTGGTGGACCTGCATACATATTGATGCCAACTTTTGGATATTTGATTGGCTTTGTGGTTGGAACTTATCTTGGTGGAAGATATTTAGAAATAAATGGCTATTCTTCAAAGAACATTTTTATATCTTCTATAATCAATTTATTTTTCGTTTATTTATTTGGAATGGTTTATTACTACATGATAAGCAATTTTTATATTGGAACGCCATTTAGTGTAAAGAATGTAATTTTATATTGTTTTTTGCTTGCTGTTCCCGGGGATTTATTTTTATGTCTGGTATCCACTATTTCAGGCAAAAAGATTTTAAAGGCTCTTGGGGGCGCTAGATGAAGGGTTTATTTATAGTAGGAACGGACACTGACATAGGCAAGACTTATGTAACTGCGCTTTTGTTAAAAAAGATGTTGGAAGTTGGAATGAACGCAATTTATTATAAGGGGGCGCTTAGTGGAGCTGAATTGGTTGATGGGAAATTAGTTCCCGGAGATGCTGCTTATGTAAAAGAGATTTCAGGTATTGAAGAGAGTGTTGAAAATTTGGTGCCTTATGTATATGAAACTGCAGTTTCGCCGCATTTAGCAGCTCAAATTGAAGGGAATGCAGTTGAGCTTGGAAAAGTTGTCGAGGGATATAAAAGGCTATCTGAAAAATATGATTATGTTGTAATGGAAGGTAGCGGCGGAATTATCTGCCCGATAAATTATGGCAAAAATACACTTATGCTTGAAGATTTTATAACTGAGTTAAATTTACCATCTATATTGATTGCTGATGCAGGTCTTGGAACTATAAATCACACTTTTTTAACGGCATATTATATGAAACAGAAAGGTTTGGTGTTAAAGGGAGTTATTTTAAATAATTATGACGGAAGTTTAATGCAAAGGGACAACTTGAAGATGATTGAGGAGTTGATAGGTGTTCCTGTTATTGCAAAGGTTGAGCATGGAAATACGGATTTGGATATTGAAGAGAGTGTTTTAAGGGGATTATTTTAAGTATGGACGTTGAAAATTTACAAAGGAAAGATTTGGAGTACATTTGGCATCCTTGTTCTCAGATGAAAGATTATGAGGAGCTTCCTCCTATTGTAATTGAAAGTGGCAAGGGTGTTATGTTATATGACATAGAGGGAAAAGATTACATAGATGTTGTGAGTTCTTGGTGGTGCAATCTCTTAGGGCATAGGAATGAAATTTTAAATCAAAGATTGATAGATCAGCTTGAAAATATTGAACACGTAATATTTTCTAATTTCACACACAGACCGGCGATAGAGTTGTGTGAAAGGTTGGCGAAGCACTTACCTAAAGGGCTTAAAAAGTTTAATTTTTCTGATAATGGCTCTGCAGCGATAGAATGTGCGTTAAAGATGAGTTTTCAATACCATTATCAAACCGGAAACAAGCACAAGAAAAAATTTATGTGTCTTTCTGATGGATATCATGGAGAAACAATCGGGGCCCTTAGTGTTGGAAGTTTGGACTTATATGCGAAGATGTACAATCCCATTTTAATTGACACTATAAGGATAGAAGCTCCGGATTGTTATAGGTGTCCTTATGGCAAAGATAGGGACAGTTGTAGTGTAGAGTGTTTTGAAAAAGCTGAACAGGCTTTTAAAGAGCATGGAGATGAAACTTGCAGCATAATTGTCGAACCTATTTTACAAGGCGCAGCCGGGATGAAAATTTACCCGGCAGAGTATTTGTCAAAGCTTAGAAAATTATGTGATGAGTATGATGTTTTGTTGATAGCTGATGAGATTGCAACCGGGTTTGGAAGAACGGGAAAGTTTTTTGCGGTGGATAATGCCGGAATAAGCCCTGATATAATGGCGATTTCAAAGGGACTTACCGGTGGTTACATGCCTATGGCGATAACTATAACTACTGATGAAATCTACAATGCGTTTTATGCAGAGTACAACGACCAAAAAGCATTTATGCATTCTCATACTTACAGTGGGAACTCTCTTGGGTGTTCTGTTGCTCTTGGAGTTTTGGATATTTTGGAAAATGATAAGACAATAGAGAAGGCGCAAGTCACTGCTGAGTACTTACACAGAAGATTTTGTGAGGAATTTTTAAATCACAAAAAC
This sequence comes from Peptoniphilus indolicus ATCC 29427, assembly GCF_000227315.1. Lineage (GTDB taxonomy): Bacteria > Bacillota > Clostridia > Tissierellales > Peptoniphilaceae > Peptoniphilus > Peptoniphilus indolicus. Next base: position 678,811 of record NZ_JH165061.1, read on the forward strand.
GTTGGCGAAATAAGACATGTTGGCTTGATAAATGCGATTGAGCTTGTAGAAGATAAAGGAACGAAAAAAGGTTTTGATTCTGAGCTGAGAGTTGGTTACCAAATTTATAAGAGAGCGCTTGAGTATGGATTGGTTTTAAGGCCTCTTGGGAATGTTTTATATTTTAATCCTCCACTTATCATAAACGAAGCTGAAATTGATTTGGCAATAGAGAGAATGAAAAAAGCTGTTGGAGACATATTAGAATTTTAGAAATACCCTTCGGGGTATTTTTTTATGCAACTATTTAGAAAATTTTCAAAATAGAATTGACAAATTATTTTGATGGATGTACTATCTATTTAGATAATATTCTAAATAGATTAGAGGGAGGATGAAATGTATAAAAATCATAATTTAAAAATTTTTATTTTGGGGATGTTTTGTTTTTTAATAACACAGATGTTGACTAGATTGCCAATTTTAAAATACATATATTCGACTTTCGAATACTCTATTTTTGAAAGTGAAAATAAAATTTTAACCTATATTCTAATTGCATTAAGTGCTGGAATATTTGAAGAAGGGGGGAGATATATTTTAAGAAGATATTTTGTAAAGAGTAATTATACTTTATCTGAACCTGTTATTTTTGGGTTAGGGCATGGAGTAATGGAAGTAATTATGGTAGTGGGAATAATTTTATATTCAAGCACAGACATTACTGTTGATATAGTTTGGATAAATATTTTTGAAAGAATATTAGCTATTATTTTCCACGTGTGTATGACGGTTATAATTTGGAGAGGTTTTATTTTGAATAGAGAAATTAAATTTCTCTTAGTAGCAATTTTTATGCACTTCATATTTGATTATCTAATTTTTATAGCGCCATTATTAAATTTGAATTTTATTGGGCTATATGTTACATGGATGGTAATAGATTTGGGATTGTTGGCATATATATTTAAAATTAAGAAAATTTGGAGGTAAGTATGAAGAAAATTTTATTTGGTTTAATGATGGCATGTTTGTTAGTGGGTTGTAGTTCAGCGAAAAAAGTGGAAAACTCAGACAAATATATAAACTTGGGGCAAGAAGTAATTAAATTTTTAAATCAAGGTGATTTCGAAAAAGTTAAAGAAAATGTAACTGAGGAAATGAAAGAGGCGCTTAATGTTGAGACGTGCGATAAAATAGTTCAGGATTTGTCTAAAAATGGAGAGTTTGAATCTTTTGGCAAAAATGAGGTTGTATCGAAAGAAGATAAGAAAGAAAATCATATATATTTTACAGTTGTACAAGAGGCAAGTTATAAAAATGCTAAGGTTATTTTTACTATAACTTTTGATGAGAATGATAGATTAGGAGGCCTCTATTATAAATAATAAGGAGAAGTGTTTATGAGTTTAGAAAAGACTTTTAAGGCTCTTGCCGACAAAAACAGAAGAGAGATTTTAAGTCTTTTAAAGAAAAATAGTTTAACGGCAGGGGAAATTTCTGAGCATTTTGATATGACTAATGCAACTTTAAGTTATCATCTTCAGATTTTGAAGGACGCCGGGCTGATTTTTGATGAGAAAGATAAAAATTACAGAGTGTATTCTATGAATGCTTCTGTTTTTGAAGAGGTTTTGGCTTATTTTTTTGAGTTTAAGGGGGATGGATATGAGAAATAAAAAGAGTGTAGTAATTAGTTTTTTGTTGTTATTAGTTCCATTGATTTTAGGCGCAATATTTTATAACAAGATGCCGGATATGTTGCCTACTCATTTTGGGTTTGATGGAACTGCTGATAAGTATTCTTCTAAGGCAAGTGCTCTATTCAATTTTCCTCTGATAATGGTGTGTGTTCAAGCTTTGTTGATTTTTCAGTTGAATAAGGATCCACGAAAGAAATATCAAAATGAAAAGCTATATGTTGTATCTCTTTATATTATTCCGATTTTAACTCTTGTGATCAGTGTAATAACTATAACTATTGGATTGGGAGCAAAGGTTGATGTAAGTAAAATTGTCTTTATAATGATATCTATTTTATTTATTGTGATGGGCAATTTTTTGCCTAAGGCAAAGAGAAATTACACAATGGGAATTAGAAATCAATGGACGTTGAGCAGCGATTATATTTGGGAGAAAACTCACAGGGTTGCAGGGTTTAGTTTTGTATTATCAGGAATTTTCGGACTTATTTGTGCTATATTTTTAAAAAATTCAGCATTTGTTATATTTGGGATGATTATTCTAGCTGTAATAGTGCCTACAATTTATTCTTATATGTTGTATGAAAGAGAGCAAAGAGGGGTTAAGTAGGGAATTAGTTGTTTTATCAATTAAATGTAGGGGCGGCACGAGTGTAACGAGGTTCGCCCGCATTTTATAAAATTTCGTTTTTATTTTTTATTATATTGTATGGGGTTATTTGATATTGGGTTTGGCGGGTCGGCCTCATGCTTACGCATTCGTGCGCCCCCTACGATTTTTGTAAATCATAAAAATTTCATTATGCGTTTTGCGAGGTGTACTTGCGAAAGACAAATAAAATGGATAGTTTATGATTTTATATTGCTTAAAAATTAAATTAAAGTTTATTTAGAATGTGGTTTGAAATTGAGGAAATATTAATTGACAGAATACAAATATTAATGTATATTTAGTCGAGGAAGAAATTACTTTTAATTTAGTGCGGGACGCTAAAAAGGTAAATGTATATCTTTTTGGCTTAGTGCGCTCCAAGTGAGGAGGAAATATGCTAAGACATTTAATACAACCGTTAGATTTTACAACTGAAGAGTTTGATGATTTATTTAGACTGGCAAATAAGATTATACAAAATCCTGAAAATTATTTGGATGTTTGTAAGGGGAAATTATTGGCCAGTCTTTTTTTTGAGCCTTCTACAAGAACAAGATTATCTTTTGAGTCTGCAATGCTAAGACTTGGGGGACAAGTTGTTGGGTTCTCTGATGCGAAAGTATCTTCAACAGCCAAGGGAGAGTCTTTACAAGACACCATAAGGACTGTGGAAAATTATGCTGATATATGCGCAATGAGACATCCTAAAGAAGGCGCGGCACTACTTGCGGCTAAGGCAATGACAAGAATGCCTATAATCAATGCCGGAGATGGAGGACATCAACATCCAACTCAAACTCTTGCTGATTTATTGACCATAGATTATTACAAAAAAAGATTTGATAATTTGACAATAGGTGTTTGTGGGGACTTAAAATTCGGAAGGACAATACACTCTCTTGTAAGGGCGATGAACAGATATGAGGGAGTGAAGTTTGTGTTCATATCTCCTGATGAGTTGAGAATGCCTAAGACTTTCAAAGATGAGATTGCTAAAGAAAATTATATTGAAACTTCTGATTTATCTGAGGCAATTAAGAATGGACTAGACATATTGTATATGTCAAGGGTTCAAAGGGAAAGATTTGTATCTGAGGAAGAGTATTTAAGACTAAAGGACTTCTTCATTTTGGATAAGGAAAAGATGAATTTGGCTAAGGAAGATATGATAGTTCTCCATCCGCTTCCAAGGGTAAATGAAATTTCAACGGAGATTGACGACGACCCAAGGGCTGTTTATTTTGAACAAGCCAGGTTTGGGATGTATGTGAGAATGGCGCTTATAATGTTCTTATTGGGATTGGAGGCTTAAGATGATAAATGTATCAAAGATAAAAAAGGGGATAGTGCTTGATCATATTGAAGCCGGAAAGGCCAAGGTTATCTACACTGCGCTTAAGTTAGACCAAGTTAAGGACCCTGTAGTTATAATGCAATCTATACCGTCAACTGCAATGGGCAAAAAAGATTTGATAAAGATTGAAACTGATTTTGAACTTGATTATACTGTACTCGGCTTAATTGCTCCAAGAACTACTGTAAATTTTGTAGAGGGCGGAGAAAGAGTCAAGAAAGTTAGACTTGAGTTACCTAAAGAAGTTGAAGGTGTAATGCAGTGTAAGAATCCAAGATGCATCAGCAATATTGAAAAGGTAAAGGACCACAAATTTACTTTGGCAAATGCTGAAACTGAAGAATATAGATGTGAATACTGTGATTCACTTACTAAATATAACGAGTAGATATGGCAAGAGTAATATATAATAAACACATAGATTTAAATTACTACTTGATTAAGATAGATCAGGTAGATGATGTAAAACCGGGACAATTTTATATGCTTAGAGCGTGGAACAAGTATCCTACGCTTTCAAGACCGATTTCAATATATGATGTTGAAGATGACGGGATAGTGTTCTTTTATGAAGTAAGGGGAGAAGGGACGAAGATAATAAGGGATTTAAAAGTCGGAGATGAGATAATGGCTGATGGCCCTCATGGAAATCATTTTTGCTATGAAAATATAGATGAGATTTCTTTGGTTGGGGGTTCTGTTGGAGCGGCTCCTTTTTATTATTTAGTTAAGTGCTTGAAGAAAGAAAATCCTGAAGTTAAAATAGATTTTTATATTGGAGAGAGAGAAACTCAAAATCTTGAGAAGGCATTTGAAGATTTGGAAGTAAATTTTATAATCAAAAAGGGTGGACTTATTACTGAAGTTTTAGAATTTGATAAGAAGTTGATATACACTTGTGGTCCAAGTGCAATGATGCAAGCCGTTGAAAGTTTGGGGACACAAAATGGCTGCAAGGTATATGTGTCTTTAGAAAATCGTATGGGCTGTGGAGTTGGAGCGTGTCTTTCTTGTTCATGTAAAACCAAAACCGGAAATAAGAGAGCGTGTGTTGAAGGACCTGTATTTGATGGGAGTGAATTGGTATGAGAACTGAAGTTGAAATTTTTGGGAAAACTTTAAAGAATCCACTGCTTCCGGCTTCAGGCACTTATGGTTATGGAGAGGCATACGAGAGCTATTATTCTCCAAGTGAATTGGGGGCTCTAATATCAAAGGGAATAACATGGAATCCAAAGCCGGGCAACGAAGGAATTAGGATTTGGGAAACTCCTAGTGGCATCTTAAATTCAATTGGACTTGAAAATCCGGGAATACATGAATTTTTAAATGGGAAGCTTCAAAAAATGCAGACCTTAAATGAAAATATTATTGTAAATCTTGGTGGAAATACAATTGAAGAATACATCAACAGTGTGGAATTGTTAAATGAACACGATTTTTTTGCAATAGAGTTGAATATATCTTGTCCTAATGTCAAAGAGGGGGGAATGGCTTTTGGAATAGAGTCTGAAACTGCAGCTGAAGTTACAAAAATTGTAAAAGCTCATACAGAACATAACTTGATTGTAAAGTTATCTCCCAATGCACGAGATGTTGTAGAGTGTGCAAAAGCTGTTGAAGAAGCGGGAGCAGACAGTGTATCACTAATAAATACCGTGCTTGGAATGGCTATAGACCCTTATGCAGAGAGGACTGTATTTAACAATGTATACGCCGGGCTTTCAGGACCTGCTGTAAAACCTATTGCGCTTAGAATGGTGCATCAAGTTGCAAAAAATGTGAGCATACCTGTGATAGCGGCCGGAGGGATTTCCACCGGGCTTGATGTAGCAGAATTTATGATGGCAGGTGCCACACTTGCTCAAATAGGTACGGCTAATTTTATGAATCCAAATGCAGTAATGGATATTTTAAAAGATTTTGAAGAGTTTTTAAAGGGGAAAAATATAACAGCTAAGGATTTAATTGGAATAGTTTAAGATAGAAATAGTTAATGAGAGTTAACTATTTTTTATTGCAAAAGTTATTGTAAAAAATTGTCCAAAAATTATATATTGTGGGTAATATAAAATATATTAGTTTTGGGAGGTAAGCATGAAAGGGATAGTTATATATTCATCTAAGACGGGAAACACTAAAAGAGCTGCAGAGTATATATATGAAGGATTAAAGGATGTCGCTGAGATGGATTTAGCCAGTGTAGATGAAAATAAAAAAATTGATGATTATGATTTTGCACTTTTAGGAGGGTGGATAGATAAGGCACTGCCGGATGGGAAGATTAAAAAGGTCCTAGATAAGACAAAACAAAAAAATTTGGGTTTGTTTATGACACTTGGAGCTATGCCGAATTCTGAACACGGACTCAAGGTAAAAGAAAATTTGGAAGCTATGTTAGTTGATAAAAATTCTCTTGGAGAGTTCAGATTGCCGGGATTAGTAGATCCTATTCTCATAAATAAATTAAGAGGATTTGCAGCGAAGGTGATTCCGGCAAAAATAAGGGAACAAATGATTGAAGCCGGGCTAAAGTCCAGAATGGCAACTGAAGAAGAATTAGAAGAGGCTGTTTTATATTTTAAAGAGAATTTAAAAAAAATAATGTGAGCTTTAGGTTTTTAATGTTCTGTATTTTGAGAATATTAAAAACCTATTTATTTTAAAAAGTTAATTTAAAT
>NZ_JH165061.1:685689-694802 GCF_000227315.1 Peptoniphilus indolicus ATCC 29427
AAAAAAGGTAAATACTATGTGGTATAATTTAATTGAAAATGTATTTTGAAATTTTTTATAGCATTATTAAGATTTATCAAAAATTCTCCAGAAGTCTTTTAAAAATAGAGGGTGTGGGGTATAATATTTTACGGTAAGTCGTTTGCAAATAGATGAGGTGATGTGTTGAGTTTTTCATTTGATGTAAAAAATGAGTTGGCGAGGATTAAACTCAACGATCTTGCAGATATTATTGCCGAATTATCAGCTTACATAAGAATGTGTGGAGCGCTACAACTTTCAGGAGATGGGATAAGGGTTAGGTTTAACACAGAGAATGCTGCAATCGGTAGAAGGATTTTCACTTTTTTGAAAGACTTCTATTCTAAGGATGTAGAGGTTAAGATATCTCAATCAAGACAATTAAAAAAGAATAATATATATACGATTGTGCTTGAGGATGAAAATGCTTGTAAGCTTCTATTTTACGATTCCGAGTTTATAACCGGTGAAAACGTATTTGTACAGAGCTATTCTCCATACAGAGTAATTAGGTGGGATAGTGCAAAGAGAGCTTATATTAGAGCTGCGTTTTTGGGAGCGGGCTCAATTTCCAATCCGGAGAAGTATTATCATTTGGAGTTTGTTTCAAATAACGAGGAACATGCAAACTTCGTGAGTGATATTTTAAATGAATACTGCTTAAATTCCAAAGTCATAGCGAGAAAAGAGTATTTTATAACTTATATAAAGGGTGCGGAACAGATATCTGATTTACTTAGCTTGATGGGTGCTCAAAGGTCTATGCTCAAGTTTGAAGATATCAGAGTTTATAAGGACTTAAATAACAATGTAAATCGCTTAGTTAACATGGAAAGTGCCAACTTGAACAAAATAGTAAATAATTCTGTAAAACAGGTTATTGATATAAATTTAATAGAAGAAAAACTTGGGTTGAATTCTCTACCTGAATCTTTGCAACAAGTGGCAAGGTTGAGGTTGGAAGATGAGTCTCTAAGTTTGAAAGAAATTGGTATGATGCTAGACCCAAAAATAGGAAAGTCTGGAGTAAACCATAGATTTAACAAGATAAGAGAAATTGCAAATGAAATAAGAGGTGAACAAAATGGTTACAAAGAAAGTAACATTGAGTAATGAAGATGGGTTACATGCACGTGCAGCAGCATTGTTTGTGAGAACAGCCAACAGATATAAATCAGAAATAACTCTCACAGCAAGAGGGGAATCTGTAAATGCAAAAAGTATCATAGGGATTATGTCTTTAGGGGTATTTAGTGGTGAAGAAATCACCATTACTTGCGATGGTGAAGACGAGACTAAGGCAGTTGACAATTTAATAGACTTGGTAGAAAATAAATTTATAATGATATAAGTTGATAGAGTTTTAATATTAATATTAAAACTCTTTTTTAGTATAAATTATAGAAGAGGGATAATTTGAATGATTTTGTACACCTTCATGTCCATAGTGAATATTCACTTTTAGATGGGTCTTCGAGGATTAAAGAGTTACCGAATAGAATAAAAGATTTGGGAATGAATGCTGTTGCACTCACAGACCACGGGAATATGTATGGAGCGATTCAGTTTTATAAGGCCTGTAAAGAGGCGGGAGTAAAGCCGATAATGGGATGTGAAGTATATGTAACAGAAGAGAGTTATTTAAAATTTGACAGGAGCAACAAGAGATACCATTTAATATTATTAGCTGAAAACAACGAAGGCTTTAATAATATTATGAAGATAGTTTCTGAAGGTTTTGTCCACGGTTACTACTATAAACCTAGAGTAGACCACGAAGTTCTAAGGAAGTATAGCAGGGGAATAATTGCCACTAGCGCGTGTCTTGCCGGGGAAGTTCAAAGGAAATTGCATTCCGGAGATTATGATGGAGCAAAAGAAACGGCTCTTAACTATCAAGATATTTTTGGAAAGGGAAATTTCTTTTTAGAGTTACAAGATCATGGAATCTTAGCTCAGAAAAAAGTGAACCAGCTTTTGAGAAAGTTATCGATTGAAACGGGGATAGAATTAATAGCTTCAAATGATGCTCATTATTTAAAGCAAGAAGATGCAAGCGCACATGACGTTTTGTTGTGTATTCAAACAGGAACTGTTATAAATGCGGAAAAGAGAATGAAGTTTGAGACTGAGGAATTTTATCTAAAGAGTTACGAAGAAATGGCTCAAATATTTCCAAATGATTTACAAGCTCTTGAAAATACTGTGAAAATTGCAGATAGGTGTAATGTTGAAATAGAGTTTCACAATTTACACTTACCGCATTTTGAAGTTCCTAAAGGGTATGACAATGTAAGCTATTTGAGAAAACTTGCAGAGGACGGTTTAAAAGCCAGATATAGAGATGTTACGGACGATATAAAGAAGAGATTTGAGTACGAATTCAACACCATAATAACTATGGGATATACTGATTATTTTTTGATTGTATGGGACTTTATAAGGTATGCAAAAAGTGTTGATATTCAAGTTGGTCCCGGGAGAGGTTCAGCAGCGGGGTCAATAGTTTCGTATGCGCTTGGAATAATTGATATAGACCCGTTGAAATTCAATTTGCTATTTGAAAGATTTTTAAATCCGGAGAGAGTTTCGATGCCGGATATAGATATAGATTTCTGCTATGAGAGAAGAGAAGAAGTAATTGAATATGTAATAAGAAAATATGGTGCTGAAAATGTAGCTCAAATAGTAACTTTTGGTACATTGGGTGCAAGGGGTGCCTTAAGAGATGTTGGTCGCGCCCTGGACATAAGCTATGGAAGAGTGGACTACATCGCCAAACAAGTTCCTGAAGAACTTAATATGACAATTGAAAAAGCTCTTGGAATGAGTCCGACTTTAAAAAAGGAATATGAAACTTCTGATGAAACCAGGTATTTGATAGATACGGCTTTAAAGCTTGAAGGACTTCCAAGGCACACCTCAACTCATGCGGCAGGGGTAGTAATTTCAAAAGATGAAGTTACAAATTATGTTCCGCTCACGAGAAATGGAGATATAATAGCTACTCAGTTCAACATGATCGAGCTTGAAGAGCTTGGACTTTTAAAGATGGATTTCTTAGGGCTTAGAACTCTTACGGTAATAAGAGATGCTCTGAAGTTAATTGAAGAAAATCATGGGATAAAGATTGATTTTTCTCTTGTGGAATTGAATGACCCGAAGATACTTGAGATGTTTGCAAGAGCTGAAACTCTTGGCGTATTTCAATTTGAATCTCAGGGGATGAGAAATTTCTTGAGGGAATTAAAACCGGACGCTTTTGAAGATTTAGTTGCTGCAAATGCTCTGTTCAGACCGGGACCAATGAGTCAAATTCCAAAGTTCATAGAATCTAAGCATAATTCCGAACTGTTGTCCTATCCACATCCTCTAGTCGAAGATATTTTATCCACTACTTATGGGTGCATTGTATATCAAGAACAGGTTATGCAAATTGTTCAAAAAGTAGCCGGCTATTCTCTTGGACAAGCTGACTTGTTAAGACGTGCCATGAGTAAGAAAAAGATGTCTGTAATGGAAGAGGAGAGACAAAACTTCATTTATGGTAAGGAAGAAAATGGCGAATTGGTTATAGCCGGAGCTATAAGAAATGGAGTAGATGAGAAGACTGCCAATAAAATCTATGATTTAATGATAGATTTTGCAAATTATGCATTTAACAAGTCACATTCTGTTGCGTATTCGGTAGTAGCTTATAGAACGGCTTATCTGAAATATTATTATCCGGTTGAGTTTATGGCGGCGCAGATAACTTCGTTTATGGGAAGAATGTCTCAAGTTTCGCTGTATGTAGAAGAGTGTAAGAGGCTTGGAATAGATATATTGCCACCTGATATAAATAAGAGTTTTAAAAAATTCACTGTTGAAGATGGAAAGATAAGATTTGGGTTAAAAGCTATTAAGAATATGGGCGAGAACTTTATCGATGCTGCTGTTGAAGCCAGAGAAAAGGGTGGAGAATTTATATCTCTTAACGACTTTGTAAAGAGAGTTGCTGAAATAAATCCGAGTGCAGTAAATAAGAGAGCCCTGGAGTATTTAATAAAGTGCGGAGGGCTGGACTGTTTAGGAGGAAACAGAACTCAGTATTTGGCAGTTTACGAAAAAACTGTTGACAATGTATTGGGTACTCTTAGAAATAATATAAGCGGACAGTTTTCAATTTTTGAAGAACAGAAAATGGATGAGGAACTACCAAGACTAAAAGATTTCACACAAAAGGTTAAACTTGAATTAGAGAAAGAAATATTGGGAATATATATATCAGGGCATCCGTTGGACGATTATGTAGAGTTGATAAACAGAATGAGTTCTACAAATTCAAACCGAATTATGGAAGAGTATTCTATGAATACAAATTTAATTATGAGAAATTTGAGAGTTGCAGGTATAATAAAGAGTAAGCGAATTCTCATAACTAAAAACAAAAAGATGATGGCATTTGCAACTCTTGAAGATATTTTAGGGCAAATTGATTTGGTTATTTTTCCAAATGTATATGAAAAGTACATGGATATTATTGTCGAAGAAAATGTCGTGTTGGTAGAGGGGCATATACAAGCGTCTGAAATTGAAGAGCCTAAGATATTGGTGGACTCAATAAGTCTTTTGAAAGATTATGAAGATGAGTTAAAAAGTGTTAAAAAGTTGTATTTGAGTTTGAGAAGTAAAGAATCAAACTTGCTAAATTCTGTTAAAGCTGAATTGGTAAAATATTCTGGAGATATACCTGTAATATTTTACTTTGAAGATGAGAAAAAAGCTTACGCAACTGAAAAGAAATATTGGATTGACGAGAACAGAGCGGAAGATTTGAGAAGTGGTTTGAAAGCTTATATTGGTGATGGAAATAAATTTATATTGAGGTAATTATGGGGAAAATAGCTATACTTACAAGCGGTGGAGATGCTCCGGGGATGAATGCAGTTATAAGAGCTGTGGTTAGAACTGCAATTTACAAGGGAGTTGAAGTCTATGGAGTTAAGAACGGATATGAAGGCTTGATAGATGGGAATTTGATAGAGATGAATGAGTCTTCTGTGGCGGATATAATTCACAGAGGGGGGACAATCCTCGGGACTTCAAGATCAGAGAGATTTATGACTGAAGAGGGACAATTAAAAGCTATAAATATTTTAGAAATATTTGGGATAGATAAGTTAATAGTGGCCGGTGGCGATGGAAGTATGAAAGGTGCAATGGCACTTTCAAAACACGGCATTGACGTGATGGGTATTCCGCTTACAATAGATAATGACATGGGATATACAGATTATACAATTGGATTTTTTACGGCAATTACAACTGTAATGGATGCAATTTCTCACATAAGAGATACTACTGAATCTCACGGCAGAGCGAATGTTGTTGAGGTAATGGGAAGAAATTGTGGGGATATTGCCCTATATGCCGGAATAGCTTCCGGTGCTGAAAATATATTAGTTCCGGAGAGGGAGTTTGATTTAGATGAAATAGCTAAAAAAGCTTTGGTTGGGAAAAATAGAGGCAAGAGACACCACATCATAATTGCAGCAGAGGGTGCCGGAAATAGTTTTGAAATAGCAGAAAAATTTGAAGAGTTAACGGGAATAGATACTAAAGTTACTATTTTAGGTTACATTCAAAGAGGGGGAAGCCCTAATGTATCCGATAGGATAATGGCCTCTGCTATGGGAAGCAAGGCTGTGGAGTTTATTTGCGATAATGAAGGTAGTCATGCAATAGGTATTAAAGATGGAACTGTTGAAGTATTTGATTTAGAAGAAGCGCTAAATACTAAGAAAGAGTTCAAAGATGATTTAAAGCATATACTTGAAGTGACATCTATTTGAGGAGATTTTATGAAAAAGACTAAAATAGTGGCAACAATAGGCCCGGCAACGGAATCAAAGGAAATATTAAAACAACTTTTTACAGAGGGAGTTGACGTTTGTAGACTTAACTTTTCTCACGGGAGTCACGAAGAACATCAAGTTAAAATTGATAGAATAAAAGAAGTTAGGGAAGAAATGGGTCTTCCGGTGGCGATAATGTTAGATACAAAAGGCCCTGAAATAAGACTTGGGCTTTTTAAAGATTCTATGGAAGTTCGTCTTGAAAGCGGAGACAACTATACACTCACAAATAGAGATGTTGAAGGGGACGAAACTATAGCCTCTATATCGTATGCCGATTTACCTAGAGACATTACAGTTGGCTCAAGAATACTTATAGACGATGGGTTAGTTGGTCTCAGAGTACTTTCAAAGACAGATACAGATATCTATACAGAAGTTGAAAATGGAGGGGTAATTTCTCAAAGGAAGGGAGTTAACGCTCCCGGAGTGGACTTAAAATTACCTCTATTAAACGATAAAGATAAATCTGATATAATTTTTGGGGTTAAAAACGATATAGACTTTATCGCAGCGTCTTTCGTAAGAAGTAAAGAAGATGTGTTGGAGATTAGAAAAGTTCTTGAAGATGCCGGAAACTATGACATTAAAATTATTTCAAAGATAGAGTCGGAACAAGGGTTGGCTAATTTAGACGAAATACTTGCCGTTTCTGATGGTATAATGGTTGCCAGAGGGGATTTGGGAGTTGAAATCCCAACGGAAAGAGTTCCCCTTGCTCAAAAAGAAATGATTAAAAAATGTAATATTGCCGGCAAGTCAGTAATTACTGCAACTCAAATGTTGGATTCTATGATGAGAAATCCAAGACCTACCAGAGCTGAAGCAAATGACGTTGCAAATGCGGTACTAGATGGGACAAGTGCGGTTATGTTATCAGGGGAAACTGCAAGTGGGAAATATCCGCTAAATGCTGTAAAGGTGATGAGAGAAATTGTAGAAGTGACAGAAGATTCTATAAATTATCAAGAGCTTTTAGAAAAACAAATTTCTGAAATTTCAACTTCTGTGACAAATGCAATAGGAAAGAGTACTTGTACAATAGCTCAAGATTTAAGCGCAAAGGCAATTATTACAGCGACGACATCAGGTTCTACAACAAGGGCGATTTCAAAGTTCAGACCTAAGTCTACAATAATAGCTGCGACAACTTCAGAGAGAGTTAGAAGACAACTTGCTTTGACATGGGGTGCAGTTTCAATATTGGTGCCGGCTTTAAACACAACAGATGAAGTTTTCAAAAATTCAATAAACAGAGTTATTGAAGAAAAGCTTGTTGAAGAAGGAGACGTAGTAGTAATTACAGCAGGGGTACCGGTTGGTCTTTCGGGTTCAACAAACTTGATTAAAGTACAAACTATAGCAAAGGTACTGACTCAAGGTACAGGCATTGGAAAAGAGTTGGTAACTGGAAGAGCTGTGGTAGTAAACTCGGTAAATGATTTAATCAATAATTTTAAAGAAGGCAACATACTTGTTGTGTCAAATACAGATAAAGAGATAATTTCATTTGTTGAGCGTGCGGGTGGAATCATAGCTGAAGCTGCCGGATACACTTCACATGCGGCAATTACTGCAATAAGTTTAGGTATTCCAACAATTGTTGGAGCTGATGGAGCTCTTACAAGGATAAACACCGGGGATATTGTGACAATAGACCCTTCAGAGGGAACGGTTCGTAAAGGAATATACTAATTCTTAACTATTGAAACAAAATTGACTCCTAACTGTAACTGTATTAGAGTTGATATACTGTTTATGTAGGTTAGAATATATGATAAGGAGATGATTACAATGAAAAAGAAAATTTATTCATTAATGCTTGTACTTACATTTTTAATAACATTATCAGTGAAAGTAGAAGCTAGAACAGAGTATGCAACATTACCAAGATTTGATGTCACACTTAACGGACAAAAAGTAGATAACACATATGCTGAGTATCCACTTTTAGTTTATAAAGACATCACATATTTCCCAATGACTTATCACACATCAAGATTTTTAGGTGTTGAAACAAATTGGAGCGAAGCAACAGGTCTAAAGATAAATAAGACAGGTATTGCAGGAAAGTTTGAATTCTATCAAACTAATGTTAAAAACAATGACAAATATCAAGTTTCAGTACCTGAATTTGCAATTGCGGTAAATGGTAAATCTATAAACAATAGAACAGAACAATATCCACTTCTAACATTTAGAGATGTGACATATTTCCCAATGACTTGGAGATTTGGTGTTGATGAATTTGATTGGGACTATGACTTCTCACACCAAAAAGGATTGGTAATCAATTCTAAAAAAGCTGAAATAACAAAATCTGATATAAAGATTGAGGGAAAGAAAAGTAAATTTGAAGACTATTCAAAGACTGAATTCTACAATGGAAATTACTATGTTGTTAAAACAGATGGAACTTCTTACAGATTATTTAAAGATAGTTTGATAGGAAATAAATCTGAACAAGTTTCAGACATGGAAATTAAATCATTTATCCGTGAAGGAAATAAGTTACTATTTTCTTCTGTAGATGGATACTATAGCTATGATTTAGAAAAGGGCAGAATAAGCAAAGAATCTTCAATAATCAACAAAAATATATCAGCAGCTACAGCTATCAACCTTGGCAACACAACTTTCTATGTAGAAAGCAAAGATGGAACAGTTTTAACTGAAAAGGGCGAAAAAGTAAACAACGGAGCAGCTTATATGAGCGCTACTAAAGTTGGAGACTACACAATAATAAGATTTGCTTCAAAGGCAAATTCTGATAAGAGCCAAATTTATGATAGAACTGGTAGAATGGTTTACAACACTGATAAAGAAGTAGTAGATGCAAAAATGGAAGGTTATCAATTAAACTTTACTATTAAAAATTCAAATGGTACAGACAGCCAAAGAATTTCAATAAGATAACATATGACGGTTATTGCTTAAAAAGAGTAATAGCCGTTTTTATTTTAATTTTTTTAAAATTGGATATAAATTCAATCAGAATAAAAGGACTGAGAAGAGGGCAGAGATGAAGTTTAATAGTGAACTTGTTGAGAAAGAATTCATTTAATAAAGAGGTTGCAGAAGTTGCATAAAAACATAATGGAAATCTATGGGTAAAAAACTGCAGCGATTTTTATTGGATTAAGTGGGTGATGTGGAGTGATTGTGAAGCACCATACACTTTGTCGGTATTTGTAT
>NZ_JH165061.1:695304-716612 GCF_000227315.1 Peptoniphilus indolicus ATCC 29427
TTTTTATATACAAATAAACAAGCTGTGATATAATTTTTAGAGATTGGAGTGAAAAGATGAATAAAAGAGACGATATAAGAAATATAGCTATTATTGCACACGTAGACCACGGCAAGACAACTCTTGTAGATGCATTATTAAAACAATCAGGTATTTTTAGAGAAAATCAAGTTGTAGAAGAGAGAGTAATGGACTCGAATGCAATAGAAAGAGAAAGAGGAATTACAATTCTTTCAAAAAACACATCTGTAATGCATGATGGGGTTAAGATAAACATAATAGATACCCCGGGGCATGCCGATTTCGGAGGAGAAGTTGAACGTGTATTAAAGATGGTAAACGGGGTTGTCCTTTTAGTAGATGCATTTGAAGGACCGATGCCTCAAACTAAATTTGTTTTAAAAAAGGCATTTGAATTAGATTTACCGGTAATTGTTGCAATAAATAAGATAGATAGACCGGGAGCCAGACCTGAAACTGTAGTAGATGAAGTATTAGATTTATTTATAGATTTAGGAGCTAGTGATGACGCTCTTGAAAGTCCTCACGTATTTACATCAGCAAAAGCTGGAATAGCAAAGCTTGATTTAAATGATGAGACAACAGATATGAGTGCTCTATTTAATACCATAATCGATTATATACCGGCACCTGATTATGACGTAGAAGCACCTTTCCAAGTTTTAATTTCAACTATAGACTACAATGACTACGTTGGTAGAATTGGAGTTGGAAAAGTTGAAAGAGGACAATTTAACCAAGGTGACACAGTAGTAATAGTAAACAAGGAAAAACCTGAACTATGCAAGAAAGTTAAGATAACAAATATATATGAATATGAAGGACTTGAAAGAGTACCGGCTGAAACGGCAAAGGCGGGAAGTATAGTTGCAGTTTCCGGAATTGAGGATATAAACATAGGAGATACAATAGCTTCTACAGAAGATCCAACCCCATTGGAGTTTGTAAAGATTTCAGAGCCTACACTATCTATGAATTTTTCAGTAAATGATTCTCCATTTGCAGGACGTGATGGTAAATTTGTAACATCAAGGCAAATTAGAGCAAGACTTTTCAGAGAACTCCAAACAGACGTTGGACTTAGAGTTGAAGATACTGATTCAACAGATTCTTTTAAAGTTTCAGGAAGAGGAGAACTTCACCTTTCAGTCTTAATTGAAAATATGAGACGTGAAGGATATGAGTTCCAAATTTCTAAACCGGAAGTTCTTTACAAGACTATAGATGGAAAATTACATGAACCGATGGAAATTGTTACGATAGACGTTTCAAATGAACACGTTGGGAGCGTAATAGAAAAACTGGGAAGACGTAAAGCAGAACTTGTTTCAATGCAAGAGCCAACAGGCGGATATGCAAAACTTGAATTTAAAATGCCGGCACGCGGATTAATAGGATATCGCTCAGAATTTATGAGTGATACAAAGGGAAATGGTATATTAAATACACTTTTCTTAGATTATGAGCCATATAAGGGGGATATACCAAGACGTATGGATGCTTCAATAGTATCTTTTGACACAGGTACAGCATCTGCTTACGGACTTAACAATGCTCAATCAAGAGGAGACTTATTTGTAAAACCTTCAGAAGAAGTATATGAAGGCCAAGTTGTTGGGCAATCTCCAAAGGGCGTTGAAATTGAAGTTTCAGTAACTAAGACTAAGAAACAAAGCAATGTCAGAGCTTCAGGGGCAGATGAAGCGCTCAAACTATCTCCAACGGTAGATATGTCTTTAGAAGAAGCTCTTGAATTTATTGAAGATGATGAGTTAATAGAAGTTACTCCGGTAACTTTTAGAATAAGAAAGAAAATTTTAAATTCACAAATAAGATATAAATCTAAAAAAAATAAGTAGGTGGTAAAGTGTTTACACCATTTTTTAGCATGGATAGAGTGGTTAGTTTCTTCTCTGCGTATGGAATAATATTTATATTAAACTTAGTTTTTTCTGTGATAATTATTTTTACAGAGAAGAGAAAACCAACATCTACATTGTTATGGGTCATGGCAATTAATTTTTTACCAATAATAGGATTCATACTCTATTTGATATTAGGACAAGACCTTTCAAAGATAAAAATTTTCGACAAAAAAGAGAAAATTGAAAAGAAGATGTACTATATTGCAAGAAACCAAATAGCTACATTGGAAAGAGAAGTTGAAAAAGGCGAAAGTATATATGGATATTTGGATATGATTCATATGTTTAACATGGGTGAAAATGAAATAATGTATTCCAACAATCAAATTGAAAGATTTATAGATGGGGAAAGTTATTTTAAAACCTTGATAGATGATATTAAAGCGGCAAAGACTTCAATTTATATCCAGTCATATATTTTCAAATCTGATAATTTGGGAACAGAGATAATAAATCTTTTAAAAGAAAAAGCTAAACAGGGATTGGAAGTAATCTTATTAGTAGATGGTATGGGTGGAAGAAAATTTAAGAGCAAGGATAGGAGACAACTTGCTGAAGCTGGAGTAAAAGTGGAAGTATTTTTTCCGGGAATTTTTAAAAACATCAATACGCGTATCAACTACAGAAATCATAGAAAGATAATTGTAATAGATCATAAAATTGGATATGTCGGAGGATACAACATAGGAGATGAATATATTTCAAGGAGCAAAAAATTTGGATTTTGGAGAGATACTCATCTTAGAATAGTTGGAGATGCTATAAGAGGGTTAGAATTTAGATTTTATCTAGATTATAAATTTGCATCTGGTAAAAGAGCAAGCATGGCGCCAATGACATTTATTAAAACTGAAAAAGATTTGGCGTCCAAAGGTTCAGAAGTTTGTATAGTTACCAGTGGACCGGACACAAAAGTTGACTCTGTTAGAAACGGATATGAAAAGCTGATAACAAAAGCAAAGAAGAGAATTTTTATACAAACTCCATACTTTGTTCCGGACGAAGGACTTTTTAAATCACTTAAAGTCGCAGCTCTTTCAGGAGTAGAAGTAAATATAATGATACCGAGAATAAGGGACCATATATTCGTACATTGGGCTTCACTTTCTTTTATTGGAGAGTTGTTGCATTGGGGCTGTAAGGCATATTACTATGAAGGCGGTTTTATGCACAACAAGATAGTTATTTCAGATGATGTAGTATCAAGTGTGGGCACTGCTAATTTTGATATAAGAAGTTTTGAATTAAACTTTGAAGTAAATGCATTTATTTTTGATAGAGACATGAATGCTAAATTAGTTGAAGACTTTTATAGAGACGTTGAGAGCTCAACAGAAATAACATTGGAAAATTACAAAAACAGACCTTGGCATATAAAGGTGAGAGAGGGTTTCTCAAGACTTTTATCGCCAATACTCTAAGAGGATAGAATGAAATTTATAATGAAAATATTTTTGATAGTTGTAATTGCAATTACAATAATGAACATTGTTGACTTTAGAAAGTATGTGCATGTGGACAAAATGGATGGAGTCAAAGTTCTAGAGCCATCTAAGAAATAAATTACAATAAGAGGTTGTTATCCTAAATTGGTGACAATCTTTTATTTGTAGGATACGTTTAATAGATTTATTAAAAATTTGATAAATATATTTGAAGAGAATGAAATTTAGCAAACAGGTTGGAAAAATGGTAATTAAAAAGATGTCATAACAAAAGGTGCCAAGACAGTTGTAATTGAAAATGGCGGCAAAACAGACACTGAAAATTTAAAAAAATATATAGATTAAAAAGGCAGGTATCTAATTTGATATCTGCTCTTATATTTTTGGAAGGTAGAAATTATCTTTATATGCTCCTTCAATTTTAAGTAGTTTAACTTTTTTGTCGATACCACCGGCATACCCGGTTATGCATCCGTCACTTCCGACAACTCTGTGACAAGGAATTATTATTGAGATTGGATTGTGACCTATGGCTCCGCCAACAGCTTGAGCTGACATTTGTTTTAAATTATTTTGTGAAGATATTTTTTTAGCTATTTCACCGTAAGTTGTTGTAGTTCCGTATGGAATATCCATCAAGAGTTTCCAGACTTTTATTCTAAAGTCAGTGCCTTTTAGCTTGATAGAGGGTGTAAAGTTTGGGATTCCACCATTAAAATAAATATCCAACCAAGATTTAGTGGTCTCAAAAATTGGAAGGTTATTTTTTATAGCATTTGATTTATGGAGTTCTTGATAGTATTTTGCGTTGACATAAGATAAATTTATTAAATTCTCTCCGTCACTAAACATAAACATTTCTCCGATAGGTGAAATATAATTTTGAATGTAGTTCATATATCCTCCTTCCAAAAGAATAGATAGTAAATCAATTTATACACCCATACCGCCATTTGTTGAAATTATTTGACCTGTCATATATGAGTTTTTATCCGAGATTAAGAATGATACTAACTCAGCTATTTCAGTTGGTTCCGCCATTCTCATCATAGGTATATTCTCACAGATGTATTTTAAATCTTCATCGGTGTAGCATTTCATCATTTCAGTATTCACAGTTCCGGGAGCAATGGCATTTACTCTTATATTGGAAGGTGCCAATTCAAGTGCCAAAGATTTTGTCAAAGATTCTATTGCGCCTTTAGTTGCAGAGTAAGCAACCTCACAAGATGCACCATGAGAACCCCAAATAGAAGATACGTTTAAGATTACTCCTCGTTTATTTGATATCATATCGGGAAGGACACAGTGAATAGTATTAAAACATCCGCCTACATTGACGTTAAATAGCTTTTTCCATTTTGCAACTTCTAAATCTTGAAATAGAGATACCACAGAAATTCCGGCGTTGTTTATCAAGACATCTATATTTCCGAAGTCGGATTTTATTTTATCAATCATAGTTTTAACTTCATTATAATTTGAAACATCAGCTTGGTAAGCTTTTGTGTTGAGGTTTTTTGCCAATGCCTCGGCAGCGTCTTTACTGCTATTGTAGTTGATTAAAACTTGGTAGCCATCTGCAAATAGTTTTTCAGATACTGCTTTGCCAATTCCCTTAGCGCCACCGGTTATAAGTACTTTTTTCAAAATTAAAGTCCTCCCAAGTATACAAATTTAATTGCAGATTTTAAAATTTTAAAATCAATTTGTTTAGTTTCAAAAATTTCACCATTTACATTAGATAGTATAGTATCGTTGCTTTTAATAGTACCAGACTCAACTTCCAAAATATCTATTTGAGGATATTTTAAATGTAGTCCCTTTTTATAAGAAGGGAGTATTTTTAAAATATTTATTAGGTTTAATTTTTTTACTAAAACAACTTCTAAAATTCCGTCATCTACTCTTGAGTTTGGAGAAGGATTGAAACCATCGCCATAATAACTGCCATTGCAAACAGCTCCAAGAGTAAATAAATCATCAGCTTTATATATTTTTCCATCCCTTAAATTCAATTCAATATCTAAGTGTAAAGCAAAAGGCTTAAAAATAGATCTGAGTATTCCGAAAGGATATGCTTTTGCTTTTAAAAATGGAAATTTTTCAAGAACTTTATATGTATTTGACAAAGCTATTGTATCAAGTCCAAAGCTTAATATATTTATACAAAACATATCATTTAGCTGAATTATGTCGCAAGTTTTGACAACGGGATTTAGAGTATCGTCTAATGAAAATTTAGAGTAATCAAAATTTTTTGAAAAATCATTTGCAGTGCCAAGTGGAATTAAGCCAAGTGCAGCTTTTTTATTCACAAGCTCTGATGCAGCTTCATTTAAACTTCCATCTCCGCCGCACACATAGATGATACACTCTTTATCCGAATACTTGCGAGTTATTTCTTTTATACTATTTTTATTTTCAGTTGTATATATTTCAAACTCCAAATCAGCTTTAGAATATATGCTTATTATTTCCTTTTTTAAATC
The DNA here is from genome assembly GCF_000227315.1 of Peptoniphilus indolicus ATCC 29427. Classification (GTDB taxonomy): domain Bacteria; phylum Bacillota; class Clostridia; order Tissierellales; family Peptoniphilaceae; genus Peptoniphilus; species Peptoniphilus indolicus. The sequence goes on from NZ_JH165061.1 coordinate 701,188, forward strand.
TGCATACTCATTTCTAGATTTAGAGCTTATTATAAAAATTGTTTTCATAACTTAGATTTTAATATAAACCTATGGAAATTTCTATACCAATAGTTATTCATATTTTAATACTTGAAATTTTTTAAAATTTTAATATAATATTTTAAATTTTAAAAAAGGGGGCCTTAATCTTGGGTTACTTAGAAAGCTGCAAGAGAACATGGAAAATAACCTTAAACTTTTCCAAACCCATGAGAACCGATTAATTTTTTGAGAGATATAACTTATGTAAATAAAAATTAATGGGGGAAAGAAAAATGAAAAAGTTAGTATCAATTATGGCAATGGGAGTATTGCTAATGGGTTTAGTTGCATGTTCAGGAGATAAAAAAGAAACTAAGGTTGAAGATTCTTTAGCCAAGATAAAAGAAAGTGGCACTATTATTCTTGGAACAAGTGCAGACTATCCGCCTTATGAATTCCACAACATAGAAAATGGAAAAGATGAGATAGTTGGAATTGATATAGAAATTGCTAAAGCAGTAGCTGAAGATTTAGGTGTTGAGTTACAAATAAAAGATATGTCTTTTGATGGTCTTATTGCAGCTCTTAATGTAGGAGAAATGGATTTTGTAATGTCAGGTATGGCGTCCACTCCGGAACGTGAAGAAGCAGTAGATTTTTCAATTCCGTACAATGAACAAGGTCAAGTTTTACTTGTAAGGGCAGAAGACGTTGAGAAATATAAGTCGGTTGAAGATTTAAAGGGGCTTACAATTGGAACACAATTTGGAACTGTTCAAGAATCTTATGCAAAAGAAAACTTCAAAGATTCTGAAGTTAAATCTATTCAAGATAATAATGCAGTTGTAATGGAACTTAAAAATAAAACTTATGATGTTGTATTTGCAGCAAAAATAGTTGCTGAGAAATTTGCTTCTATGCAAGAAGGGTTAGCTACGGTAGATATTGGAGCTCCTAATGAACCCGGTTATTCAGCAGCAGTTAAAAAGGGAAATACTGCACTTGTTGAAGAAATCAACAAGGCCATAGATAAACTAAAGGCAGAAGGTAAAATCGAAGCGTGGATAGACCAATATTCACAATCTGCGGGTGAATGAGATGATACAAAAGGAATTAGAATTTATTGGTAAATTCTGGCAATCCTATTTAGCCGGTACGGGGATGACACTGCTCTTTTCAATATTGGGAGTAGTGTTTGGAACCTTACTTGGCTTTTTAATTTCCTGGTTAAAACTTAGTAACAACAAAGTTTTGAGGACGATAGGTACAACTTATGTGGAAGTAATAAGAGGAACACCACTTATGGTCCAATTACTTATCGTGTTTTTTGGTCTTAAAGTATATTTACAAGACACAAATGCTTTTTTTACAAATGCAATATTTTTGTGTACATTGGCGATAGTTATGAACGCCGGAGCTTATATAGCTGAGTTAATAAGAGGTGGAATATTATCTGTAGATAAAGGTCAATTTGAAGCCGGTCGTTGTTTAGGTCTTACTCAAAGACAAACGATGAGAAAAATTATATTGCCGCAGGCCTTTAAGACAATTTTGCCGGCTTTAGGGAATGAATTTGTAGCCTTGATAAAAGAAACTGCCATAGTCTTAATGGTTGGAATGCCGGATATAATTTATAGAGCAAATGCAATTAAAGCTTCAACTTACCAACCTATAAGGCCTATGATATACGCTGCAATATGCTATTTCATAATGACATTTACACTTTCAAAAGCAATGAATAGAATTGAAAGGAGGATGGCAAATGATTAAGACGCTAGGACTTAAAAAGAGATTTGGCAATTTAGAAGTTTTAAAGGGAATAGACCAAGAAATAGATAAAGGGGAAGTGCTTGTAGTTATCGGACCATCCGGATCAGGAAAGTCTACATTTTTGAGATGTTTAAATCTATTAGAAGTTCCGGATGAGGGTGATGTAATAGTGGATGGAGAAAAAATTAATCAAAAAGGTGTGAATATAGACCATGTGCGTGAAAAAATGGGAATGGTTTTTCAGCAATTTAATTTGTTTCCACATATGACTATTTTAGAAAATATAACTTTGGCACCAATAAATGTAAAGGGCATGAATAAAGTTGAGGCAGAGGAAAAAGCTTTGGTACTTCTAAAAAGATTTGGATTAGAAGATAAAAAGAACAGCTATCCAAAATCTCTATCAGGTGGCCAAAAACAACGTATTGCAATTGTCAGAGCGCTTGCTATGGAGCCTGAAGTTATGCTTTTTGATGAACCTACATCAGCACTTGATCCTGAAATGGTAGGGGAAGTATTAGATGTAATGAAAACTTTGGCTGAGGATGGTATGACAATGGTCATAGTAACTCACGAGATGGGATTTGCTAAAGAAGTTGCAGACAAAGTAATATTTATGGACGGAGGATATATTGTAGAACAAAATACTCCGGAAGAAATATTTAATAATCCGCAAGAAGAGAGAACTAAAGACTTCTTTGGAAAAATATTATAAATCTATCCAAGCTTTTATGCTTGGATATTTTTATGTAAACAGTTGAAATGGTTAATGCTTAAATCCAAAATAAATTAAATTCAAACTTGACATAGATTAAAATTTATTCTAAAATCGTTTCAACAAGCCGTTAAAAAAGAAGAGTAGGTATAAATAGAATTTTGTAGAGAGTGATTGTTTGGTGAAAGATCATAAATTCGTTTATAGTGAATGGACTTTTGAGGGTGGGAGGAAATGCGTAGCAGAGTATTGCCCAACGGAACCCTACCGTTATCTTGGGACCAATATGATAGTATTGGATGAGTGTGCGCAAGCAAATTTGGGTGGTACCGCAGAAGTTACAGACTTTTGTCCCAGTTGGGATGAAAGTCTTTTTTTATTACATAAATTAGATTTTCATCCTTCTCATTCAATCTCTAAAAAGAAGGAGAGAAAATTATGAAACCAATATTTGCATTAACTTTTTTGGCTTTTGTGTATCTGTTTGGAGAAATAGTGGCAGAGAAAACAAGGGCAAGGCTATCAATTACTTTAGTTATTTCAATAACTTTATTAATTGGTTTTGGAACATTAATACCAAAGACTATTTTTGAGGATTCAAAGATAATACCATTTTCGATGAACATTGTGGGATTATTGCTTACATCACTTGGAACAAGGATAAATTTTAGAGAATTGAGAAAACAGTGGAGAACTGTAGTGATAGCATTAACTGGCACGAGTATTAGTGTGCTCGGGATTATAGCTATTGGCAGTTTTATAATAAATCGACAATATGCTTTGGCAGGAGCCCCGATATTTGCAGGAGGAAATGCTGCGGCATTGGTTATGATGGAGAAATTAAATACAATCAGATTTAAAGACGTTCAGACATTTTGCATAATGATGTTAATTACTCAAGGGTTTGTGGGTATTCCAGTTTCATCATATTTATTGAGAAGAGAAGCCAAAGAATATATAGAAAATAAAAAATATTTAGAGAAAAGACTTACAGATATCACTAAAAAAGCATACAAGGTTAAATTTAATATGCCAGATGTTTTAGATAGACCTATGGGACATTTTGTTAGGTTGGGAATAGTTACTTCTTTTGCAAGTGTATTATCTAGCGCTACTGGTATACACTATTTTATAATTTGTTTGCTATTGGGAATAGTTTTTTATGAAATTGGATTTTTAGAAGAGGATAGCTTGAAAAGGACAGACAGTGCAAATTTAGTTTTATTTTTAACAACATTAGTTATATTTTCAAATTTAGCTGATGTAACAATTTTTAAAATTATAGAACTTTTATATCCGCTTTTAATTTGTCTTTTTACAGGACTTATATTCGCAGTATTTTCAGGATATTTTTTAGCTAAGGTTTTTAGAATCAGTTATAAACTTGCGATATCGTTGATACTAACTTGTACATTTGGATTTCCTACTACATTTTTTATACCAAATGAAGTAGCTGAAGCGATAGGAAGAAATGAAACAGAAAAAAAGATTATAGTGGATTATCTTGAGCCAAAGATGTTGACAGCAGGATTTATTACAGTAACTATATTTTCTGTAATAATTGCAGGAGTTTTAGTCAAATTTTTATAGGGGGAAGTTATGAATAAATTTTTAAAAGATGCTTTAGATATACAAGAAGAAATAATTTCAAATAGAAGAAGATTACACCAAAATCCGGAAATTGGGTTTGAATTGCCTGAGACTTTAAATTTTGTGAAAAATGAATTGAAAAGCTACGGACTTGAACCAGAAGAATGCGGCAGATCGGGGATAGAAGTTACAATTGGTAAAGGGGAGCCGGTTTTTCTATTGAGAGCAGACATGGATGCCTTACCAATGGAAGAGCAAACTTGTGTTGAATATACTTCGAAAAATAAATTCACACATAGTTGTGGGCATGACGCTCATACGGCAATGTTACTAGCAACTGCTAAAATACTAAAAAATAGAGAAGAAGAATTAAATGGCACAGTGAAATTGATGTTCCAACCTGCAGAGGAATTACTTAAAGGGGCATTAGATATGCTGCAAAATGGAATATTAGAAAATCCAAAAGTGAATGGAGCATTAGCACAACACGTTATGTCGGGAGAAGATGATAATAAAATTGGACACGTATATATTTCAAAAGGGGAAGTTTCAACAAGTGCGGATGCGTATAGGATAATAGTAAATGGAAAACAATCTCATGGCTCCACACCTGAAAAAGGAATAGATGCTGTGATAATAGCTTGCCATATAGCGATAGGTTTACAAAATATACTAGCAAGAGAAATTTCATCTGATGAGAGTTGTGTATTATTAGTTGGGAAAATTTTGGGTGGAGCAACGGTTAATACAACTGCTGGTAGAGCAGAGTTAGAAGTCAGTATAAGAACACGAAAGGAATCTGTAAGGGAATTTGTAAATAAGCGGATGAAAGAAATTGCCGAAGGAATATCTAACACATACAGAGCAAGTGTTGAAATAATCCACACAATGCAAGCTCCGTCAGTATACAATGATGAAAAATTGGTAGATGAAGTTATAAGCTCTATAGAGCAGGTAATTAATAAAGAAAAAATACACGTGGTCAATGCAATGAAGGGAACAGAAGATTTTGCATATATTTCACAAAAAGTTCCATCAGTATTTGTTCAAATTGGCGCGGGGTCTCCGGACGAAGGGTACAAGTTCAATAATCACAATCCGCAGTTTAATATAGATGAAAGTATTTTAGCTAAAGGTGTTGCAATTTATTGTCAAGTGGCTTTAGATTATCTTAATAAAAATAGCATTTAATTAATTTGCCTCATAGTGAGGCGAATTTTTTATTGAGTGATATAATATACATCAGGTGATAAGATGCAAGAGTATAATTACCATACACATACATATAGATGTGGACATGGGGTTGGAAGAGAAGAAGAATATGTTAAGTCTGCAATTGAATCGCAATTTAAAGTTTTGGGTTTTAGCGAACACTTGCCTTTTGAAGATTGGATAGTTCCACATGAAAGGCCTACAATGGCGGAAAAAGTTGAATATGAAAAAATTGTAAGAGAATTAGGGAGTAAATATCCCGAAATAAAAATAAAATTAGGATATGAAACAGAATATTTTAAAGATATGGACAGTTATATAAAAGAGACATCAGAGAGAGTTGATTATTTGATTTTAGGTCAACACTCTCTTGAGAGAACTGATTTATATCTACATGATAGTGCAACTGATTATGAAGTTAGAAAGATGGCTGAAATTGTGTGCAAAGGGCTTAGCACAGGGTATTTTAAATATTTAGCACACCCGGATTATTTTATGAGGGCAAGAGAAACTTATTCCAAAGAATGTGATAAAGCTATTAGGCAGATTGCAATAGCGGCAAAAGAAAATTGTGTTTATGTGGAGTTGAATTTAAAAGGCTTTTTAATATCAAAAGGGATAGTTGACGGAGAGGAAACTAACTACTATCCATACAAAAAAGTATTTAAGACAATGTCAGAAATAGGGCCTAAATTTGCAATAGGATATGATGCTCACAGTCCGAAGTTTTTAAATAATCGAGATGCTGAAGAGCAACTTAGAAAAGCTTATTCATATTTAAAAATCGAAGAGAGAGAATTTATATAAAACAATCTTATAAAAAGTTTTATATGTTTTGAAAACTCTGATAAAATATTTGAGAGGTGAAATATGAAGAAACTGACAATTTTTCTTCTTTCTTTAGTCTTACTTGGTGAAAACTTAGTATATGCGAATTCTGAAGTTAAAACTCCTGAAAAAAAGGAATCCAATGTAGAGACAGAAATTAAAGAGATTAGAAATCAAAATATTTTAGTCCCAACTAAAAAAGGTGTTCAGAAGGCAACACAGGCAGAAGCTGACAAGATAAAGAGTTTAGAAGAACGACCTTTGGAAAGTTTAACCGGCTCATATATTTTGGGGGACTATAAAAGCGGGAAAATACTTGAATCATATAATATAGATGAAGTTAGAGCGATGGCATCAATGTCTAAAATAGTTGGAGTTTATGTTGTATTTGATGCGATAAAGGCAAATAAAATTTCTATGGAAGATAAAGTTACTATCGATTCCGAGGCGGCAAGACTTACAGGTTCAACGTACAAGTTGAAAGAGGGAGACATAGTGGCGGTCAAGGACTTGATAAAAGCGGCATTAGTAGTTTCAGGAAATGATGCGATAACATCTCTTGGGAAACATATATACGGCTCGAAAGAAGAATTTGTAAATGAAATGAATGAAAAGTGTAAAGCTCTTGGACTTAAACATGCCGAGATGGTAAATCCAACAGGGCTTACAGATTATTCAAATGAAACATATAATAAGATGACCACAAGAGAAATGTTTATATTGGCGAGACATTTTATAAATGATTATCCTGAGGCATTGAAGTACACTTCAATAGAATCGATAATTGAGCCTGAGAGAAACTTTGAAGAATATAATACCAATCCGATTTTAGGGGTTGTAAGAGGTGTAGATGGATTAAAGACAGGATACACAAATGCAGCAGGCAGATGTCTTATGGCAACAGCCCTAAAAAAGGGGGAAGGAAAGAGTTTAGACACAAGGTTAATAGGAATTATAACAGGAGCTCCAAGCGACTGGGCTAGATATGTAGCTGCAAAGAAATTAGTTGGTGGCGGACTGGAGAAATATAGATACACAGTGATAGGAAATCTTGAAGAACCCGTAGCAAAGTTAAAAGTAGAAAATTCGGAGGCAGGGGAAGTAAATGTATTTGAAAAATCTACGGGCAATGTGCTTTGGGACGGGAAAAGTGAGATTAAAAAAACTGTAACGCTAAAAGAAGGTCTTTTAGCTCCAATTCCGGCTGGTGAAGTTGTGGGTAAAATTACTTACACTATGGATGGAGAAGAGATTTTAAAACAAGATGTAATAGTAAAAGATAGAGTTTTACAAAAAGGTTTTATCTATAAGATACAACATATCTACAGAGATATTATAAATAACATAAAAGCAGCTTAAGACACTTTGGAGACAAGGTGTCTTTTTGTAATTTAAAACGAGATGTCAATACATCTCGCAATATAACATAATTATTAAAATTCAAAACTATCTATAATATTTTTCAATTCGGCAATAGATTTTACGTTATTTATAGTATATGCCTTATTATCAAATTTAAAAACTCCAAGATATGTAGGCGCCTCTTCTGAACCGGATTTGATTATATATACAGTAGTGTTAGCTATTTTATATTCTTCTTCAATACTAAAGTTTCCCATCAGTTCCTTAGGGATGCCTTTTTGAATAGGATTATTGACCCATTCAATAGAAAGAAAAGGTGGATCACTAACTTTAAAATCAAAAGAATTTATAAGAGAATCAAAAATCATATTTGAAGGGAATACAACTATTTGAGAGAGTACACCGTCTTGAAAATATTTTGCACAGTATTCTTGATTAGAAAAATAAGTTGAGTTGATAAAACTTATTTCTAAATCATTGGACAGTTCTGATAAATTTGTATATTTTTCAGATTTCAAATGGTATCCATTTTGAAGTTTTTTCTTTTCTATGAGTTTAAGATTTTTAGTATTTGTACGAATATAAGTTACATCATGAGTTAAGTTTTCAAGATTTATATTCTTATTTTTAGAATTTGTACAAGAAGTCAACAAGAATATAGTACTTAAAAAGATTAATAAAAATATTTTTTTCATTGATACACCTCCATTTATATGGTAGCACCAATAATAAAATTATAAAAGGTTATCATGAAGAGACTTTTAATAAAACATATAAAAACAAGAGATTATAATCTCATTTAAAGGATTTTAGTTATTTATTTAACCAAAATCAAAAATTGTGATAAAATTAAATAATCGGAGGGATTTTATGAAACTTGATGTATGTGGTGGTTGCAATGCTAAAATTGGAGCAGGAGACTTAACCGGAATTTTAAAGAGTTTACAAATTCACAAAAGAAATGATGTGGTAGTTGGTTTTGATGGAAATGAGGATGCTGCCATTATAAAGGTAACAGATGACATTGGCGTAGTTACTTCGGTGGATTTTTTTCCTCCAATGGTGGAAGATCCATATCTATTCGGTAAAATAGCTGCGGCAAATGCGCTTTCTGATCTATATGCAATGGGAGCTGAACCGATTAGCGCCATGAACTTAGTTTGTTTTCCTGAGGGTGAAGACTTGGGGATTTTAGAAGAAATTTTACGAGGGGGGGCAGAGGTTTGTAAAGAGGCTGAGTGCACTTTGACGGGTGGGCATTCAATTCATGATGCAAAAATAAAATACGGTTTGAGTGTTCTTGGAAGTGTAAATCTGAATAGGTTTTATAGAAACAACACACCTGAGTCCGGAGATGTACTTATACTCACTAAACCACTTGGTGTCTCCTTACTCATGAGTGGCTACAGTATAGGAGAAGTTAAGCACGAAGATTATGAAAAAGCTGTGGCAAGCATGGTAAGATTAAATAAAGAATCTTTTGATGTCTTAAAAAATTATGATGTTCATGCTCTTACTGATGTTACCGGATTTAGTTTGCTTGGTCATCTATCTGAAATGATGGAAGAATATTCTGCGGTTTTAAATTCAAAAGATATAAAATTTTTAAGTGGGGCTAAAAAGGCTGCCGAAGACTTTTTATTCACTGCCGGCGGGCAGAGAAACAGAAGAGCGTATAGTAAGAATGTAAATTTTGAAGTAAACGATTTTGCAATGGAAGAAGTTTTGTTTGATCCTCAGACTTCGGGAGGACTACTCATAAGTGTTTCATCGAAAGATGCTGATGAACTATTCGATAAGCTTATAGAAAATAGAATAGACGCTTCAAAAATTGGAAATGTAGTAGAAAAACGAGATTATAAAATTTATGTGAGGTAGAGAAATGAAAGAAATTAATGCAATGGGACATGCTTGTCCAAGACCGGTTATAATGACTAAGAAGGCAATTGTTGAAGAAAATTTAGAAGAAGTTTTGGTGAAAGTAGATAATGAAATAGCGACTGAAAATTTATCTAAAATGGCAGAACAACTTGGATTTAGTGCTGAAGTAAATAAAATTTCAAATGCAGAATATGAGGTTGTTATGAACAAGAAAGAAGGCGTGTGTTCAATTATGGAGATTCAACCTGAAACAGATGAATTTATAGTTGTGTTTTCATCGAATGAGTTAGGCGGGGGAGAAGAATCTTTCTCAAAGACTCTTTTAAATGGGTTTGTATATGCACTAACTGAACAAGATAGAGTTCCAAAGTATGTTGTGTGCTACAACAAAGGTGTTGAAATCACTACTATAAATGAAAAGACAGTGGAAGACTTGAAAGTTTTAGAGCAAAAGGGAACTGAAATATTATCTTGCGGGCTATGTTTGGAAAACTACGGATTAAAAGAAAAATTAAAAATTGGAACAGCAACTAATATGTACAGAATTTGCGAATTACAATTAAAATATAAAACAGTAAAACCATGTTAAAGTATGTGACTTTTGAAAGTTCGGGGCATGCTATGACTGCAGACAGGTTAATAGATTTAAGCGGAGTTAGATTGATTCCGCTTCCTACTAAAATCGATGCGGGTTGTGGTCTATGCTTAAGAGTTGAAGAACATTTAGAAGAAGTAGAAGAAATTTTGAAAGAGAATGGGATTAAATATGAAATCTTTGAATAAAATATATTTTGACAATGCGGCAACCACTGTTCAAAAGCCAAAGGAAGTTGCCGAAGCAGTGTACAATACAATTGCAAGTGGAGAATTTTCTAATCCATCAAGAGGGGTTTATCCATACTCAATGAATTCTTTGGGTTTGGGTCTGGATACAAGGCTCGCAGTGGCAAATTTGTTTTTAATAGAAGACTCTATGAGAGTGGTGTTTACAGAAAATATAACAGCATCGTTGAATATAGCGATAAGAGCCTATTTGAAATCAGATAAACATGTCATAACTACTCAAAATGAACATAACTCAGTTTTAAGGCCGTTGTTTGATTATATAGATGATGTATCATATGTCAGATTGAATTCTGATGGAAATTTGATTTATGAAGATTTTGAAAAACTTTTAAAACCTGATACACAAGCTGTAGTTATAAGTCATGTTTCAAATGTATCGGGGATAGTTATAGATATTGAGTTCATATATGAATTTTGTAAAAAGCATAATTTATTTTTAATAGTAGACGGGGCTCAATCGGCGGGCTGTATTGAAGTGAACTTGAATAGAGAATTGCCGGAAATGGTATATTGTTTTACAGGGCATAAATCTCTATATGGGCCTCAAGGCACAGGTGGAATGGTAATTTTGACGGATAGGAAGCCGACACAAGTGTTTAGTGGGGGAAGTGGGTTTGATTCTTTTAACGAAAGACAACCGGAAGTAATCCCTGATATTTTTGAAACCGGAACGAGAAATATACACTCGATAGCCGGTTTGAAATCCGGGGTTGAGTATGTGAACTCTAAGGGCATTAAAGATATAGAGAGAGAGTTAAATGATAAGATGCAGTATCTATATACTGGACTTAAGAAGTTTGAAAAAATTGAATTCTATCATAATTTTGAAGGTACGAGAGCGCCAATTGTATCATTTAATGTAAACGGGTTCGCTTCAGAAGAAATTTCCGAGTACTTAGCATATAACGGAGTGATGACACGGGCGGGGATACATTGTGCACCTCTTCATCATAAGGCTCTTGGAACAGCAAGCAGGGGTATGGTAAGAATGTCTTTATCCACTTTTAATACATATGAAGAAATTGAGAAGGTTCTTGAAATAATAGGCAAAAAAGTAGTGTAAATTAGTACGGTCTTGGGTAGAAGTCTAAAGAAAAGAGAGGTTGTTATGAAAAAATCATTTGAATATTTTAGAGCAAATCCGGCCGGCAATATAACCGGATATGTAATAACTCCTGTATATCCGGGATATAGAAGAGCTTATGCAAAGGAAATTATAAAGAGAGACCCTTCAGTTGAACAAGTGGGGTTCATAAGTCCAAGTTATGATGGAGCACCACTTAGAATGGATATGATGGGCGGAGAATTTTGCGGTAATGCAACGAGAGCGTACGGACTTTATTCAGCAAGTTTTTATGAAAGTGAAGGAGATGTGCAAATAGAAGTGTATGTTTCCGGAACTGAAGGCCCTGTTAATGTAATAGTAAATCAACAAGAACAATCTGCATATGTTAAAGTTGAAAAACCTAAAGAAATTGTAGATGTTAAAATTGATGAAGATACATTTAAGGCGGTTGTGTTCTCCGGCATAATTCACTTGGTTGCGGAAAGAGGAGAAGACCCTGAGTTTGTTCAAAAAGCTTTGAACGTGTTAAAATTTGAATTTAGTTCTGATGCATATGGAGTTATTTTCTTAAATGTAGAGAAGAAAGAAATAGTTCCTTATGTTAATGTGCCATCTGCTGAAACTTTGGTTAGAGAGGGTTCATGTGCTTCAGGCTCTATAGCGGCAGCATATGTGTTAAATGCAAAAGAAGATCCTGATTTTGAAGCAATAATTAAAAATCCAAATGGAGAGCTTGAAATTTTTGCTGATTTCACAAACGGAATAGAATATATAATTGGTGGGCCTGTTGAAATAGGCAAAATTGAAAAAGTTACAATAGATATTCCGGCTGAAGAAGTTAAGAGAGTTAAAATAGAGCATGAAAAAGAGTTAGAAACAATAAATAGAGAAGCTAAAGAAGATTAAAATATTTAGAGCCCTGCAATGCAAGGCTCATTTTTTATGAATTATTAATTTAGAAAACTGTCATTTAAAGTTATTATAGGTCGTGCTTCAGGTTGCCCGTCAGAAAAATCATATTTATTTAATAAATACTCTGCAAGTTGATTTAAGTCACTAAATTTTACAACTTGATAAGGTTCTGAAAAAGCTAGTTTTTCAATAAATAATAATTCGTCTTTTTCTTCGATTAATATACCTGTGTGCCCTACAAATAAAATATCAGTGTCGGGTTTTATTACTTGGTCGTGCAAATAAACTGAAACTAATTTTATATTCGAGTCGGCAAATTTAAAACCATATTTTTTAAAACCATTTTTGATATTCTCTTTATGAACTTTCAAATCTTTGGCGTTTTCAGTATCAAAACTTTGGAATAAAGTGTTGAATTTATTTATATCGTCTTGTGAAAACTTATCCTGATTTAAAGTTTCGTAGTCAAATAAGAGATGAGATGTGGAATTTTCATCGAACCCATTTCCTTGGAATAAATCTTTATATAGAGTGTAGGAGGTTATTCTGCAATTATATCCAACATAGTTATTTTTAGATAACCATTTATCTTGTAAAGTATATGGGTCATATGTTGGCTCTTTTATAGATTCAAAATCTGATACCATATTTTCGGTTCCTACAGTGTCATAAAAATTTGAAAGCTGTTTTTTAAAAGTTTCAACTTGTGATGATGAAACTCCATTTGCAACAAGTTTTTCAGAAATGGACTCAATCATTTTGTCGTCAACTAAGTTTGAATAAGTTGGATCTGACATTTGTTTTGAACAACCTACTAAAAGAAATGTAAGTACAGATAGAATTAATAATTTTTTCATTTTGACTCCTTTTATAGTTAAAAGACTTTTCCAATTAGGATAAGTCAGAAATTTTTATAAAAAATAAACTGGCTCGCTACGTCTTTCATAGATTTCTTCAAGTTCTCTTTGATGGAATAAATATCCTTCATCTGAAAAATATTTTGCTCCGGTAGGACATTTTTTAACACAGGCACAACACTTCATGCACTTTCCCGGAACTTGTGACACATCTTCGAAGTCTATTGAACCAAGTGGGCAAGATTTAGCACAAATTTTACAGTTTATACAAGCTTTAAGATTTGTCATAGGTTTTATTTTTACAAAGTTAATTTTATTTCCATGACGGTCTTGTGGTGTGAAATAAGGTCTTATAGGGCTTTCACCCTTTGGCTTTGATTCTGATAAGTTATTTGTCTTAATTTTTTGAGCTACGCAGGTTGCAAATTCTCTGACAATTTTCATATCGCTTTCGTCAGGGCGTTTTGCGCCAAGTGTTGTGGAGAAAGAGTGTTCTCCGATAAATGCACCGGAGCCGACAACTTTCATTCCGCCATTTGTCATCAACTCAGTAAGTTCTATAAGTGAGTCGTCAAAGTTTCGATTACCATATAGTACGATTGAAACTCCCAGTGCACCTTTTGCATTTATTTGGTTTAGATATGGCAGAAGTAAGTTTGGAACACGTCCGGCATAAGTAGGTACTCCAACTACTACGATATCATTTTCGTTAAATTCGGGCATTGTTTTTCTTGCATGGGGTAGAGTGAAATCATAGTCTGTGTGCTCAGATATTTCTAACTCTTTTTTTAATGTTGAAATAAATTCGTGAACAACTTTGTCTGTGGTAGTTGTTGCTGAAAAATAAAGTGAACAGATGCGATAACTCATTTTAATCTAATCCTCCTGAAGTTCTGAGTTCATGTTTAATTTTTTTAATCTATATTCGGTATATTCACCGAGTAAGGTATATATTACGGCAACCAACGGTATGAATACCCACATTCCTACAATTCCTCCAAGTGCACCACCTACAATAGTTGCAAATAGGGACCACATAGCGGGTATGCCAAGTTTGTCGCCGACAATTTTAGGATAGATAATATTTCCTTGTATCTGTTGTAGAACTACCATCAACACCAAGAACAGCATGGCTTGGAATGGAGAGTCTATTAGGATAAATATAAAACCTATTGCCGCTCCAATAAGCGGTCCTACGATTGGAATTAAATCTGAGAATCCAACCAGCACTGAAATCATAGCTGCATAAGGCATTCTAAAGACAAACATAGATACAAATGTCATAACACCTATGATGAGGGCATCGAGTAATTGACCTTTTACAAAGTTGAAGAAATAGAAATCTATCAAGTGTCCAATGTGTATTATAAACGCTCCAATTTTAGTTCCGCCAACAGAATATAAAATCCTCTTAGTTTGTCTGCCAAGTCTATCCTTATCCAAAAGTACATAGATGCTAAACACAAAAGCCAAAAGCGCATTGGTAAAACCTGAAAAAATTGTGTTTGCAATGCCTGAGGCAGTTTGCACAGCATTTGTATTAAAACTTAAATCTTCAGTTAAGAAGAAGTGTTTAACTTGCTCAAAAATATAATTTAAACTCAAAGAGTTGTAAAAAGTTTGAATTTTTTCAGCAATAGGGGACAGTTTTGGGAATCTGTTTACAAATTCTATTAATTTTTCAAAGAAAGCAGGTATTTGTTTTTCTAATGATTGCAAAGATATAATAAGTTGAGGAATAACCATTGACATCATAAAGATAATAATTGATATTACCAAAAGTATTGAGACAAAAAGTGAAATACCTCTTGCAGCTTTCTTTAAAAACTTTGAATTGGTGTGTTTTAATATTAACTTTTCAAAAAAATTCATAGGTATTTTAAGTACAAATGCAATTGCACCCCCAAGCAAGAATGGGAACAAAATAGATATGATTTTGGAGAATATAAGTTGAACAGATGAGAATTTCAAAAAGAAGAAATATAGTAATATTCCTCCAAATACAATAAGTGCAAGAGACTTATGTGAATAGGTTGAATATACAATCTGCCCATCATGTTCTTGTGTTTGCAATTTTAAATTTTCTTTCATAAATCATCCTTTTCCTTAATAATCATGGTACATAGAATCCAGGATAAATACACTGGATAAAAAAATAAGCTCATGTTCTGAATATTTTTCATCAAAAGACAATGTGTAGACTTTTTGAGAACGGATTAACTTTCCATTTATAGACGCGATTTTTTTGTCTTTTAACATAAGGGAATATGTTTGAGATTTTACTTCTCCCCATAATGTAACTTTACCAAGAGGAGTTCTAAAGTATAAATCGGGAACTCGAAAATTTCTACCTTCTCGAACAGTAATTGAAGAAGCATTTGAT
>NZ_JH165061.1:716662-729133 GCF_000227315.1 Peptoniphilus indolicus ATCC 29427
TTGTCGTTTACAATATTTTTAATATGTTTATAAATTATTAAAACTTGTTCGTCAGACCTATTAAAAACTCTTATTTTGGAAGAACAGAAACCCTCTCCACGAACTAAATTTACAATTGGAGAATAGATATCTACATAGCCCTCATAAATAAGTCTATCATCATCAAAAACTTCATATTTAAAATCGTCAATTATTGAATGGTCACATTTTATAACAAGACTTGTCATGTTCATCACCTTTGATTCAAAATAATATTATGTTTAACAAACATAAATTCTATATTAATTTTACATTAGAGTGTTAGTAACTTCAATCTAACTTTTAGATTATAAAGCTTTAATAAAAAAAATATCTATTGTATAATAACGTTAAAATAAGGGGGGTATTGAAATAGAAAAGATAATTTTAAAAGATAATAGAGAGGGTGCAGTATTTAGGACAGCTACTGTTGGCATATTGTCTAATTTATTTTTAGTTACGCTGAAAGTATTTGTTTATTTTGGAACTGGTTCAGTTTCAGTTTTGGCAGATGCAATAAACAATCTCACGGACTCAATGTCTTCGTTCATAACACTTATAGGAGCAAAAATGTCAAATTTGCCTGCAGATTCAGAGCATCCTTATGGACATGGAAGGATGGAATATATTGCGGGATTAGTTGTATCAGCGTTGGTTCTCTTTGCAGGATTTGAATTTATAAGGGCATCAATAGGAAAGATAATAAATCCATCAAGTGTTAGCTATACTAATTTGAGTATAGCGATAATGTTTGTTTCGTGTGTAGTGAAATTTTTTATGAGTTTGTTCTATAAAAAAGTGGGGACTAAAATTAACTCATATCCAATTTTAGCTCAATCAAAAGACTCTATATCAGATGTTTTTGTGACAGGAGTTGTAATAATTTCAATTTTTGTATACAAAATTACAGGTTATTTAGTAGATGGATGGGCAGGCCTTTTGGTCAGCTTTTTTATTTTGTATCAAGGTTATGATTTGATAAAAGAGACTATAAGTGCAATTATTGGTAGAACTAATCCTGAAGAAATGGTAGAGGTTGAAAAAATTGTAATGTCTTATAGTGAAATCATAGATGTACATGATATTATGATAGTAGATTTTGGCCCTGAAAAAGTTTACGCGTGGATGGACGTTGAGCTTGACGATAAGATGAGCATTATTGAAGCACATAATATAATTGATAAAATTGAAAGAGAGATATATGAAACAAAGGGGTATCATGCGAGTATACACTTAGACCCTGTTGGTTCATATTCAGAAGTTGAAACCAAAATTATATCAAAGCTTAATAAACTTATAGAAGAAGATAAAAGATTTTATTCATTCCACGACTTGTCGTTAAATGGAGATGAGATAAGCGTGGATATTGTTGTAGATGGTAAATTAGTAAAGACTGACAGAGATGAAGCTGGAGTTAAAAATATAGTATTAGAAATTTTAGGTGAAGAGGGACTAAGAAAAGTTGTAAAAATAGACAGGGTGTTTAAAGAGGAATTTTAGGATGAAAGTATTGATGGCAGGAGCGGGAAAACTTGGAATAAAATTAGCCCAAACGCTTATAGCAGAAAATTGTGATGTGACAATTTTAGATTCAGATGAAACGGTAATAGATTATGTAAATAATACACTTGATGTTTTAACTGTAAATGAAAATGCACTTAATTTTGAAGTGCTAAAGGAACTTGAAATTGAAGAATATGATTTATTGCTTGCGACTACAAATAGTGATGAGTCAAATGTTTTGATGTCAAGTATATCTAAAAAACTTGGAGTTAATAAAGTTATTGCAAGAGTTAGAAATCCTGAGTACAACAATCAAATTCAAATAATTAAAGAGGAACTTGGAATAGACTATGTAATCAATCCTGACTATGCAACGGCAGTGGCAATAGAGAAATATCTATTGAAGAGATATATGCTTATGAGTGATGAATTTGCCGGTGGAAAAGTCAAACTTGTAGATTTTAACATAGGACAAGATGAAACTTTTGTAGGCAAAAAAATAAAAGAACTTACAGGTTTTAAAGATATGTTAATAGCAGCGGTATCAAGAAGTGGAAGAACTATAATCCCAAATGGAGAAACTGTCTTAGAGAGCAAAGATGTTATAATGATTGTTGGAGAAAGCGGCACAATTGAAAAGTTTGACGAAGAACATTCGGGTATAAATAAACATCGTTCTCTTAAAAAAGTTATGATAGTAGGCGGAGGGAAGCTTGGCTTATATCTGGGGAAGTTGTTAAGTAAAGAAAAGATAGAGACTACAATTGTCGAGATTTCTAAGAGTAGATGTTATAAATTAATGGAACAATTACCTGAAAGTATGATTATAAATGCTGATGGGACAGATTTTAATGTATTGCAAGAAGAAATGTTAAAAGAGTACGATGCTTTCGTTTGCGCTACGGGAATAGACGAGACAAATTTATTAATGGCTCTTGCCGTAAAACAGTTTGGTATGTACAAATCAGTTGCTAAAATTTCCAGACAAAATTACAAAAAAATACTTGATAGATTAGAAGTTGACGCAGCTTTTAATTCGGCATATATAACTGCAAATGAGATAATCAGAACTATAAGGGGCTCAGGTTCTATAACTGTAAACTTGATGAGTGATGGAGAAACTGAATTCTCAGAAATTTTATTAAATAGCGGGCTTAAAGTTTTAAACCAGCCAATAAAAGATATACATTTACCTGAGGGAATGTTAATTACATCAATAGTGAGAGAGAATAGTGTAATAATTCCAAAAGGAGAAGATATCTTAAGAGAAGGCGACAGGATAATAGTATTGGCAACTAATAGACAAGTTGGAAATCTCAAGAACTATTTCTTCAATAAAAAGAAGAGGTGGTTTATATGAATAAATTATTTATTATAAAAATATTGGGAATATTAGTTTTGATAGAGGGAGTTTTTATGCTCCCTTCAGCTATGCATTCAGCGTTCATTAATGATGGAGCACTGAATTCATTTTTGATAGCGTTGGCAGTAGTATTTGTGGTTGGGATATCAGCATATTTTTTAATAAATACAAAGGCCTCAGTTACACCAAAAGATGGGTTGGCAATAGTCACTTGTGGGTGGATTATAGTTTCTTTATTAGGAGCATTGCCACTTTATTTATCTGATTCTGTTCCGACATATATTGATGGATTTTTTGAAATAGTATCAGGATTCACAACTACAGGGGCGAGTGTAATATCAGATATATCTGCTGTGCCAAAATCAGTAGTTTTATGGAGGAGTACAACCCACTGGATCGGTGGGATGGGGATTTTGGTCCTAACCCTTTCACTTTTGCCAAAGATCGGCGTCGGTGGATTTCAAATTTTTAAAGCTGAGTCGCCTGGACCAATAGCGGGGAAAATAGACCCTAAGATGAGCCAAACGGCGAAGAGATTGTATTCGATATATATAGTGATAACATTAATTTTATTTGTATTGTTGATGTTAGGCGGGATGAATGCGTTTGACTCCATAATACATACTTTTGGAGTTGTGGGTACGGGTGGATTTTCTTCAAAAGTAGAATCAGTAGGATATTTTAAGGGGGATTATATCCCACTTGTAATGAGCGCATTTATGATGATTTGCGGGACTAACTTTACACTGCATTATTATCTTTATAAAAAGAAATTAAGTTTAGTATTTAAAGATGAAGAATTAAAAACTTTTTATACAATAATAATTTTTGCAATTTTAATAATATCTTTAAATTTATTTTTAAAATGGCTTTGGTTCACTAAAAGAAGTTTTAATAAAAGCCATATTTCAAGTAACATCTATAGCTTCTACATCAGGTTTTGCAAATGCAGACTTTGATCTTTGGCCATCAGCATCAAAATTTACTCTACTAATTTTATATTTCTTCGGCTCATGTGCAGGCTCAACAGCCGGCGGGATAAAGATAATACGAATATTGATAGTCTTAAAGACTATCAAAAGAGAAATTATAAAAGTTATCCATCCAAAAGCGGTAATACCTATAAAGGTAAATGGAAAAATTATAAATGACAAAATTATTATGGGAATCTTTGCATTTTTGGGAATATATATGGCAGTTTTCATAGGTGCGAGTATATTAATTACATTTAGTGGAGTTGATATAATGACTTCAATTTCTTCAGTTGCCACAATGCTATCGAATGTTGGGCCCGGATTTAAGTTAGTAGGTCCGACAAGGACTTTTGAATTCTATTCAGGGGGATATAAATTGTTATTTTCGTTTTTAATGTTGCTTGGAAGATTGGAATTTTTCACAGTAATAGCATTGATAACACCTAAGCAAAGTATAAGAGGAGATTTTTAATGGAAAAAGTACTTTTAGTTGGAAATGGATACATTGGATTAAAAATTTTATCGGCAATTTCTTCAGAAATGGATGTAACTGTAGTAGATAAAGACAGAAACAGCATAAAGGAAATTGTTGAGACTGATAATATACATCCTGTGTATGGAAATATAGAAGACAGAAATTTTGCCTTAAATTTGTTTAAGCAAAAGTACGATTTTGTAGTTGCTGTTACAAACTCCGACAAAACTAATATCTTGTTGTCTACAATGGCTAAGAAAAGTGGGACGAAATGTACAATAGCTTCGATATTTCAAAAGGATTCTGTAGAACAGCTGACATTTTTAAAAGAAAGTATAGGAATTGACAGGATGTATAATATGGCAATTGAAATGTCATCTGAAGTTGAAAGAATTATAAAGGATAATTTGAGTTATCAATCAGATGTTTTTGGAAAGGGCAGAATAGAAGTTGTTGGGCATTCTGTAGAAATGGATAAAAATTTTGTTGGTCAACAGCTTAAAAATATAGGAGAGTTAAAGACTGTTTTAGTTGTAGGTATAACGAGAAAAGACGAAATACTTATTCCAAATGGAGAAACCGTAATAGAAGAAGATGATTATCTATATATTATGGGGCTTTCAAAAGATATATTGAACTTCAAACATAAACATTTTAGATTGGAACACAAGCCAAATAGAAAAATATTGTTAGTTGGTGTAAATGAATTTAGCTTGCAAATAGCAGAAGTCTTTAAAGAATATGACATCACAATAATAGAAGAAGATATAGAAAAAATTAGAAAGTATAGAACAGCTTATTCAAATGTATACATTCACAAAGCTAAGTTAAAAGGTGGAGAATTCTTTAAGAATTTTAGAAATTACGACGCTACAATTATAACCACTGAAAATGACGAGATGAATATAGTACTTGGAATAATTGCAAATAGACAGGGAATAAACCAAGTCATGGTAAAATTATCAGATATAAGCTATGAGTCCATAATAGATGAGATGAATTTTACATTGGTTTTAAAGCCAATGGATGTAGTTGCGAATCAAATAATAAAAGAACTTAGGTCTGATAGAGGGATTTCAATATATATGGCATTTAATAATCAAGCTGAAGTATATGAATTTAAATTAAAAGACGATTCTAATTTAATTGGAAAGAGTTTGATGGAGATAAATATTCCGGAAGGAATGTTGGTTGGCGGGATAATAAGAAAAGATGGAATGGCAGTTATTCCGCGAGGAAAGACAGTGATTGAAAATGGAGACAACCTTGTTATATTCTGTAAAAATGAAAGTAAAGATAAATTAAACAGATTTTTGGGAATAGACAATAGGAGAAGTTTTATACAAAGCATTTTTTCATAAGGAGAGAATATGAATAAAATAATAGGGAATAGTTGGGATGAATTATTAGAAGAGCAATTTAACCAACCATATTATCAAAATTTAAGACAGTTATTGATAGGAGAATACAAAAATTTTCAAATCTTTCCAAAGCCTGAAGATATCTTCAATGCATTTAAAAAGACTCCTTACGAAGATGTGAGGTGTGTGATTTTGGGGCAAGACCCTTACCACAATATAAATCAAGCTGAAGGATTGTCCTTTTCAGTTAAAGTGGGGCAGAGAATTCCACCATCACTTGTAAATATTTATAAGGAGTTAAAAAGCGATTTGGGATATGAACCGCCAAGACATGGAAGTCTTGTAAAATGGGCTGAAAGTGGAGTGTTACTTTTAAACACAACATTGACCGTTAGGGCACATACACCAATGAGTCATTCTAAAATAGGCTGGGAAATACTGACTGATAGTGTGATAGATATATTAAATAAAAAAGATTCTCCAGTAGTATTTATCTTGTGGGGAAGACATGCAGCTTCCAAAGAAAAATTGATAACCAATCCAAAACATTTGATTTTAAAGGCACCACACCCAAGTCCGCTGTCTGCAAACAGAGGATTTTTTGGATCAAAGCCTTTTTCCAAAACCAATGAATTTTTGGAAGCTAACGGATGCAGGCCAATAGATTGGAGGATTGATAATTAAATGGATTTTTTAAGAAGTGATTTTATAAATATAAATTTAATTGAAATAGATGATGTACCGGTATATGTAGTCAGACCAAAAGGAGATTTTGAGAAGTATAAGACAATTATCTTTTATCATGGTTGGGGGTCAAGTGCACAAAACCAAATTTTTAGAGCTAATATCTTGGCAAGCTATGGCTATCAAGTAATACTTCCAGAGGCTAGATACCATGGTACAAGAGGTGAACTTGACTACGAAGACAAGGACGTATTTAGAAACAGAATTTGTGAAGTGATAATGCATAACATAGAAGAGTTCCCTAAAATCCACAAATATGTAGTTGAAAATTTAGATACAGATGATGAACACATAGCGGTTGGGGGTCATTCTATGGGAGCTATCACAGCATCGGGACTATTTACTTTTAAACAGAGTTTGAAAGTGGCAATGTTGTTTAATGGAGTATGTGATTGGAAGTGGATAGTTGATGAAATAACTGCAAGCGGAGAAGTTTCATATGAAATGATGAGAATAAATGAATTCATGTTGCAGATGAGCCCTAAAGAACACCTATCTAATTTGGTTGATAGGGAAATGATAATGTATAATGGTGAAGAAGACGATATAATTTCTCCAACAACACAAGAAAATTTTTATAAAGAAGCCAAGGAATACTATCTGGAAAAAGACAGAATTAGATTTACTAAGTGGGAAGCGACAGCACATCAGTTAACAACACAAATGCTTGAAAAAGCTATAATGACATTAAAAGAAGAAATAAAATTTTAGGACCCAATTTGGGGTCCTATTTGCATGTAGATTTTATAAATTCACTAATTGCATTTGAATTAAACTCAATGGGTCTTCTTGAATCCACAAAGAAATCACAATAACTTATTAGACCGAGGCCATCGTTTAACCTAGACATAACATCAGTTATATCATCGCCTCTTTCAAGCATACGTTCTTTTAAAGTTGGGGCATCTAAAGTTAAACATATACAGTATGCTCCCATTTCTTTTAATTCTCTAACACCATTTACATCCAGTACTATTACGATATGTTCTTCTTTTGAGTTTACATATTTTTGTAAGCTTTGTTTTGGTACGCCGTACAAATTTCCTGAGTATTCAGTAACAGCTAATAGAGCGTTTTGTTCCAACATAGAATTGAATTCATCTTTAGTTTTAAAAAAATAGTCTATTCCATTAACTTCGCCATCTCTCATTGGTCGAGTTGTGCAGGTTATTATTCTTTTAAAGTCATCTCTTTTACTTAAAATATTTGCTTGTGTAGTTTTCCCGGAACCGGAGGGACCGGTGAGTATATATATCATAAACTTCCTCTTTATCTTTTTTAAAAAGTATATTTTAAGCTAAATTAAAAGTCAAGGTTGAGGAGCTTTCTCAAAAATCAAGAAAAATAGAAATTCCCGAGATTTCTCGGGAATAAAATAACTTAATTATTTGTTAACTACTGTAGTTGTTTCAAAAGCATCTTTGTGTAATTCTTCAACAGAGCTTGGAACTTCAACTTCAAAGATATTATTTTTTCTAAAAGCAAACATATTAATTTTCTTTAATGAACTTGGTAATTCAACTTTTTCAAGTGCATTTGCATAGAAAGATGATGTATCTATAAGTTCAAGTTTGTCATTAAATTCAACATTTGAAATGTTGTTAAGAGCGAAAGCACTTGGCCCGATATGAGTAAGTTCAGAAGGCAGTTTTAAAGAAGTTAATTTATTTCTATAAAAAGCGAAACCGTCTATTTTCTTTACTGAATCAGGAATAGTGATTTCAGAAATGTTGTTAACGCCAAAAGCATCATAACCAATTTCTTCAACTGTTTCAGGAATTTCAAAAGTAGATAACTTTCTACGGTAGAAACAGTTTTGTGCAATTTTTCTAATTGGAGTTCCATCTGGACCTTCCTTAGGGATAGGCATATGAGTAATACCTTCGTTTTTAATTTTGTCTTTACCTTGTCTTGTCATTCCAACAAGAGTGTCACCTTTGATAATAAAATCATCAAATTCAAATTGATTAGCCATGTAAACCTCCTAAAATATTCCATATGTAATCTTAAGTAAAAGTATATCACAAAGGGAATGGTAATAAAAGGCAATAACAAATTTAAGACTATCTTAACTTGTATGATATTTGACTAATTGTTATAATTTAATGCAGAAAGAAAGGTTGAACATCATGGAAACTAAAATTATAAAAGTAGATAATAAAATTACAGAAAACCAACTTAAAGATATAAAAGAAGTTTTTGACTTGGGTGGATTAGTAGTTTTTCCTACAGAAACAGTTTACGGCCTGGGAGCAGATGGATTGAATCCTGAAGCTTTGAAAAGAGTTTATAAAGCTAAGAACAGACCTGGAGATAACCCATTGATCCTACACATTGCAGAAACATCTCAATTAGAAGGTATCGTAGAAAATATTAGTGAAGATGCTAAAAATATGATGGAAATGTTTTGGCCGGGGCCATTGACTTTGATAATGAATAGGACTAAAGACGTTCCAAATGAAGCAACAGCAGGACTTGAAACAGTTGCGGTCAGAATGCCGGAACATGAAATTGCCAGAGATATACTTTCATATTGTAATAAACCTATTGCTGCACCTTCAGCGAATCTTTCAGGCAAACCTTCAACCACTTCTTTTGAAAGAGTATTTGAAGATTTAAATGGCAAGGTTGAAATAATAGTTGATGGAGGAAAAGCTTCAGTTGGAATAGAGTCAACAGTAGTGGACACCACAGTAAATCCTCCTTTGATATTAAGACCGGGTAAAATTACAAGAGAGGATTTGGAAGTAATAGTACCTAACATAGGTATTGATGAGTCAATTATATCTAAAGATGAATCGATAATTCCAAAATCTCCCGGTCAAAAGTATAAACATTATGCACCAAAAGCAGAAGCATATTGCTTTGTTGGGAACTTAGATAATGTTGTAAAAGAAATCAACAAGCGAATTGCCGAACAAAAGAACGAAAAAATAGCAGTGTTAGCCACAGATGAGACAATAGATGGCTACGAGGGAGCACACTTCATAACTTCCCTTGGATCAAGAGAAAATTTAGAAGAGATAGCATCAAATCTATTTGAAGATTTGAGAAAGTGCGATGATGAAAAAGTAGATATGATTTATGTAGAAGGCTTTGAGTTACGAGGCCTTGGAGTTAGCATTATGAACAGGCTTTTAAAAGCTTGTTCGGGTAGAGTAGTATTTGGACTTTAAAGGAGGAAATATGGGGAAATTAGTAGTTACAGACCATCCATTAATACAACACAAACTTACAATTTTAAGAGACAAGAATACATCATCTAAGGATTTTAGGCAATTGGTAACAGAAATGGCAGCTCTTATGGGGTACGAAGTTACAAGAGATCTAGAACTTAAAGATATAGAAGTAGAAACACCACTTGAAAAGACAATAGGAAAAGAAATATCGGGAAAGAAGATAGGTATTGTTCCAATATTAAGGGCGGGGCTTGGAATGGTTGATGGGGTTTTATCAGTAGTTCCGGGTGCAAGGGTTGGACATATTGGGATGTATAGAGATCCGGAAAGTTTAAAACCGGTTACTTATTATTCAAAATTCCCCAAAGATATAGAAGAGAGAACAATAATTCTATTAGACCCAATGCTTGCAACAGGGGGGTCGCTAATAGAAGCGATAGATGAAGTGAAAAGAGCAGGAGCAACAAGCATAAGAACGCTTAATATT
This sequence comes from Peptoniphilus indolicus ATCC 29427, assembly GCF_000227315.1. GTDB lineage: Bacteria > Bacillota > Clostridia > Tissierellales > Peptoniphilaceae > Peptoniphilus > Peptoniphilus indolicus. Next base: position 726,767 of record NZ_JH165061.1, read on the forward strand.
TTAGCGGCGCCGGAGGGAATCAAAGCAGTTCAAGAAGCTCATCCGGATGTTGATATATATGTTGCATCAGTTGAGAGAGAACTTAATGATCATGCCTACATCTTACCGGGACTTGGGGATGCAGGAGACAGACTTTTTGGGACTAAGTAAGAGGTATTTGAAATGGCAGAACTCTTAAAACCTATTGTTCTGGCATTTTTAGTATCGCTTGCAATGACACCTATAGTCATAAAGCTTGCTAAAAAATTTGGGTTTTTAGACATACCTAAGGATGCCAGAAGAATGCACAACAAACCAATACCACTCTCAGGTGGGGTGGCAATGTATTTTGCCCTAATGATTGGAATGATTGTATTTTTAAAACTAAATAGAGAACTAATCTGCGTAATGCTAGGGGCAACATTAGTTTTACTATCAGGGCTTATAGACGATAAAACGGATATGAGCCCTAAGATGAAATTGTTGTTTCAGCTAACGGCAGCCGGGATACTGATATTTGGAAATGTTAGAGTAGAATTCTTTACAAATCCATTTCCGATAGGAGAGAGTGTAATATTTTTAGGAGCATTGTCAATTCCAATCACAATTTTTTGGATAGTTGGAATTACAAATACAGTTAATCTTATCGATGGAATGGACGGATTGGCAGCTGGTGTGTCATTGATTTGTTCGATTTCTCTAATGTTTATAGCGAATAAGTTTGGATACGGGAACATAGCTACAATAGCGGCTCTTTTGGCGGGGGCTTGTGCAGGATTTTTGCCGTACAATTTTAATCCGGCAAAGATTTTTATGGGGGATACAGGAGCCTTGTTTTTAGGGTTTATGTTGTCTTATATATCGATTGAAGGGATAATGAAATCAGCAGCTGCACTTACAATTATAGTGCCTGTGTTGATACTTGGAGTGCCGGTTTTTGATACAACATTTGCTATGGTAAGAAGAAAACTGAGCGGCAAAAAGATAATGCAAGCAGACAAAGGACATTTACACCATAGACTGCTGGCTTTAGGACTAACACAAAAACAAACCGTTTTAATCCTATATGTAATATCGGTTATATTCGGATTACTTGCAATAGTAGTAGCTGAAGTAGATGCTAAGATGGGACTTTTCATATCAGCACTGGTAATAGCGGCAATTATAGTTATGGGTATATTTAGTGGAATGTTTAAGTCCAAGGAGGAATAGATGAAAGTAATTTGTGTTTTTGGGACAAGACCTGAGGCTATAAAAATGGCTCCGATAGTTTTGGAACTTAAAAAGAGAAAAAATATAGAAACTATAGTCGCCGTAACAGGACAACACAGGGAAATGTTAGACCAAGTTTTGAAAATATTTAATATAGTTCCGGATTATGATATGAATATATTTAAACCCGGTCAAACTCTAACAGAAATAACGGTAAATTCATTATTGGGGCTTGAAGAGATTTTAGATAAAGAACAACCGGATTTGCTTTTAACTCAAGGCGACACTACAACAGTTTTTGCATCAGCAGTTGCGGCATTTTATAAGCAAATAAAAATAGGTCATGTTGAAGCGGGACTGAGATCAGGAAATTTGTATTCGCCATACCCGGAAGAGGCAAATCGCATGTTGACAGGAGTGTTGACAGATTTTCACTTCTGCCCAACAGATGGAAATAGACAAAACCTTTTAAGGGAAGGCTACAGTGATGATAAAATTTACATCACAGGTAATACAGTAATAGACGCTTTAAAAATAGCTATAAAAGAAGATTTTGTATTTGAAGATGATGTTTTAAACAATATAGACTATTCAAAAAAAGTAGTACTGTTGACTTCACACAGAAGAGAAAACATAGGCGAACCTATGGAAAATATATTTAAAGCTGTAAAAGAGGTTGTGAGAGAAAGAGAAGAAATAGAGGTTATATTCCCTGTTCATTTAAATCCAAAAGTTAGAGAGATAGCTAAAAAATATTTTGAAGAAGAAGAGAGAGTTCACATGATAGAGCCTCTTGACTATTTACCTTTCTCAAATTTGATGAACAAAGTCCACTTAGTATTAACTGATTCAGGTGGAGTACAAGAAGAAGCACCGGCACTTGGGAAACCTGTATTAGTTCTAAGAGAAGAGACAGAGAGAATGGAGGGTGTGGAAGCAAACACAGCCAGACTTGTTGGAACAAAATACGAAAATGTATATAAAAACTTTTTAGAACTAATAGATAATCAAGAAGCATATAATAAAATGGCGCACGCAGTAAATCCTTACGGAGATGGAAGAGCAGCAGTTAGAATAATAGATATAATTGAAAAGAAATTTTAGAGGAGCGAAAGCTCCTTTTTATTTGTCTTAAAGCTTGAAAATCAATACCTAATTAAAACTAAGTAGATGTTT
>NZ_JH165061.1:732153-752681 GCF_000227315.1 Peptoniphilus indolicus ATCC 29427
GAACCTGGAGAAGAAGAAATAAAAATAAATGTTCCATCTTCTAAGATTGTAGTACGAGACCCTAACAGGTTAACAGATTTAGAAAAAGATTTAATCAAAGAAGCTGTTAAGAAAACAAATCCAACAATTGATTCAAATAGTATCAAAGTTGATGATAGAGGAAATGTAACTATTAGAGAAAATGGAAAAGATAGAGTAGTATTAACTCCATCACAAACAATAATAGATGGAAGAGATAACTACAGACCAGAACCTCGTGAAAGAGACGGAAACGACAACAACTATAACGCAGGCTCAATAGACTTTAGATTTGTAAAAGCCCCAGCAGAAAAGAGGGGAGAAAAAGCTCAAGTTGTAGCTCCAAAGAAAGAAGAAGCAATAGCAAAAGTAATAGGAACACACAAAGCATACATCTTCGGATACAAAGATGGAAGTGTGAGACCATATGGAGAAATAACAAGAGCAGAAGCAGCTGCAATGGTAGCGAGATTAATGGGATACTCATTAACAGATATGTCTCAACCAGCATTCGCAGATACTCAAAGCGCATGGTATAACCAATATATCAACGCAGTAGTAAAAGCAGGAATAATGTCAGGCTACCCAGATGGAACATTCAAGCCAAACGAATATATAACAAGAGCAGAATTTGCACAAATTCTAAAGAACTTAGATAAAGCAAATACAGCAGTATCACCATTTGGCGATGTAAAAGGGCACTGGGCAGAAAAAGCAATTGACCAAGCATTCGCAAACCAAAGAATCAAAGGATACGAAGACGGAACATTCAAGCCGGAAAAGAGCATAACAAGAGCAGAAGTAGTAACAATACTAAACAGAATGCAAAACAGAACTCTTGGGAAAGAAAACCTACCATCAGACGTATCGAAATTCTCTGACTTAGACGAAAACGCATGGTACTATTTAGATATGGTTTCAGCAACTAATTCTTATGAATACGCAAAATCAAAAGAAAAAGCTGATGGAACACATCAAATGGTTAAGGTTATTTCCGAAAAGTAAGAGCTTTTAAAAATAAAAGTTTATGATTGTCCTTAAATAAAACTCCAAAAATATATAAACTTTGAATGGAGAAGTGCCTTGGCGACGGGGCGCTTTTCTACTTTTGTGTCTTATATGCAAATTTAAATTAGTACGTTTTAAGAGGTGTTGAATTTTATTTTTAGAGTTTTAACCTTAGAATATAGGGTGCTTTTTATTGTGTAATATGTTAAAATTTTTAATGGAAAACTTTCGATCGTATTCCACAATATGAGATATGGTTTTATCTCATTTGATGTTGATTAGAGTTTTCTAATGGGTATATTAGTATGGGTTAGTACTATGGTTTGATTTTAATTTGATAGGATAGATATCCTTTTAAAGGATAAAGTATATTCTAAGTGCTAAAAAGTGTATATTATGCTTATACATAACTTTAAAATAGTATTTTAATTGTTTTGAAGTTAATTTTAGGATATATAATTTCAAGAATTTTTAGGGGATTCTAATTAGGGGATTAATGTATTCTAATGGAAAAGTATGAAGAAAAAATGCAAATAAATCAATTGGCTTAAAGGCTTATAGGATTTAATTTTAGGAGGAAAATTTATGACAAAAGTAGTTATTGCAAGTGCGGCTAGAACGCCTGTAGGTTCGTTTGGTGGGGCTTTTAAAAATGTTACAGCTATAGAACTTGGTAAAGTTGCGGCTAAAGAAGCTATTAAGAGAGCTGGAATAGATTCTGCAACAATTGATGAAGTAATAGTTGGTAATGTTCTTCAAGCGGGTCTTGGACAAAATGTTGCAAGACAAGTATCGATGGCAGCTGGCATACCTAAGGAAGTTCCTTCATTAACTATAAACAAGGTTTGTGGTTCTGGTTTAAGAGCTATCTCTTTAGCAGCACAAATTATAAAAGCTGGAGATGCTGAAATAATTCTTGCTGGAGGTACTGAAAACATGTCTATGGCACCTTATGTTCTTACTAATGCGAGATGGGGAGCCAGAATGGGAGATGGAAAGATGGTCGATGTTATGATTAAAGACGGTCTTTGGGATGCTTTTAACAATTACCACATGGGTATAACTGCTGAAAATGTATCTGAAAAATTTGGTATTACAAGAGAACAACAAGATCACATCGCAGCTGTTTCTCAAAACAGAGCTGAAGCTGCTCGTAGAGATGGTAGATTTGCTGATGAAATAGTTCCTGTTGAAATAAAGGACAGAAAAGGAAATGTAACTGTTGTTGATAAAGATGAATATATTAAAGACGGCGTAACTGAAGAAACTCTTTCTAAATTAAAGACTGCATTTAAGAAAGAAGATGGTACAGTAACAGCTGGTAATGCTTCTGGTATAAATGATGGAGCAGCTTTTATGGTTGTTATGTCTGAAGAAAAGGCTAAAGAGCTTGGAATTGAACCTCTTGCAACTGTTGTATCTTATGCATCAGCTGGTGTAGACCCTCAAATTATGGGGACTGGTCCAATACCATCATCAACTAAGGCTCTTGACAAGGCTGGCTGGAGTGTTGCAGATCTTGATTTAATTGAAGCTAATGAAGCATTTGCTGCACAAGCTGGAGCTGTGGCTAAAGAACTTGGTTTTGATATGGAAAAAGTAAACGTAAATGGTGGAGCTATTGCTATTGGTCACCCTATCGGAGCTAGTGGAGCAAGAATTTTAACTACTTTACTTTTCGAAATGAAGAAGAGAGATGCTAAGAAAGGTTTAGCTACTCTATGTATAGGTGGGGGACAAGGAACTGCACTTACAGTTGAAAGAGGCTAAATGATATAATGGATTACAAATTTTTAAAACTTGAAAATAACGACAATATTTTAACTCTTACTATAAACAGAGAAAAGAGTTTGAATGCCCTTAACACTGAAGTTATCAATGAACTTGATCAATGTCTTACTGAAATTGAGTTATCAACGGATATAGATGTTGTAGTTATAACTGGAGCTGGAAAGGCTTTTGTAGCCGGTGCGGATATTTCTGAAATGGCTACTTTAAATGCTGCTGAAGCAAGTGAGTTTGCTAAGAGAGGTATGGATGTATTCTTAAAATTAGAAAAGCTAAAGATACCTGTAATTGCAGCTATAAATGGATTTGCTCTTGGCGGTGGATGTGAGTTAGCTCTTTCATGTGATATAAGAGTTGCATCAACTAAGGCTTTAATTGGGCAACCTGAAGTAGGGCTTGGAATTACTCCGGGATTTGGTGGAACACAAAGACTTGCACGTACTGTTGGACTCTCTAAAGCTAAGGAATTAATTTTTACAGCTGAACCTATTAAGGCTGAAAGAGCTTATGAAATAGGGCTTGTGGCTCACGTTGTTGAACCTGAAGAATTGATGGATAAGGCTTATGAAATAGCAAAAAAAATAACTAAAAATTCTAAGATTGCGATTAGAAACTGTAAAGAGTCAATGAATACAGGTATGCAGGTTGATATAGATACTTCCATGAATATAGAAAAATCACTTTTTGGTCTATGTTTTGCAACTGAGGACCAAAAAGAAGGCATGAAAGCTTTCCTTGAAAAGAGAAAGCCGGAATTTCAAAATAAATAAGGAGGAAAAGATGAAGATAGCAGTAATAGGATCAGGTACTATGGGTTCTGGAATAGCTCAAGTTTTAGCTCCAAAGCATGAAGTAGTTGTAAGAGATATAGCACCGGAAGCTTTAAAAGCAGCTCAAGAAAGAATAAAAAAAGGTTATGAAAAGAATGTATCTAAGAGTAAGATGACTCAAGATGAAATGGATAAAGCTCTTAAAAACTTATCTGTTTCAGATTCAATAGAGGATATTAGAGATGCAGATTTAATTATTGAAGCTGCAACTGAAAATCCGACTATTAAAAAAGCGATTTTTAAAGAACTTGATGAAGTTTGCAAAGAATCTACAATTCTTGCATCAAATACTTCTTCTCTTTCAATTACTGACATAGGGGCTGCTACATCAAGACCTGATAAAGTAATTGGAATGCACTTCTTCAATCCGGTTCCTGCAATGAAGCTTATAGAAGTTATTTCAGGACAACTTACTGATGAAGCTGTTAAGAAAACTATAATTGACCTTTCAAATGAGATTGGAAAGACTCCTGTTGAAGTTGCTGAAGCTCCGGGATTTGTAGTAAATAGAATTTTAATTCCGATGATCAACGAAGGTATTGGAATTTATGCTGAGGGAGTTGCAAGTGTTGAGGATATCGACAACGCAATGAAACTTGGCGCTAATCATCCAATGGGACCTCTTGAATTAGGGGATTTAGTTGGATTAGATGTAGTTCTTGCTATAATGGACGTTCTTTATGATGAATTTAAAGACCCTAAGTACAGAGCGCACACTCTTCTTAGAAAAATGGTTAGAGCCGGACAACTTGGAAGAAAACTAAAAAGGTTTTTATGAATATAACTAATTTTAAAACTCTCGGGGGAACTCGAGAGTTTTTGTTGTAAAAGTTTGTCATTAATAAAAAAATTGTGTTATCATTTAATTATAAAAGGGAGCTCATAGTAGTGGGCTGAGAGTAAGCTAAAAAGCTTTGACCTATAACCAGATTTGGATAATGCCAACGTTGGGGAATATTCGTAATTTACGTAGAATACTTTTTGACGAGGATTCTATGTTTTTTATATGGGGAAAAGTTAGTCAAGCTAGGAGCAATTTAAAAATTTATTATTTTTAAGAAAGGAAGAATAACTTGAACTATAAGACACAAATGGAAGCTGCAAAGGCAGGTTTTGTAACTGATGAAATGAAAGTTGTTGCAGAGATAGAAGAGCTAGATGTAAATTTTATTTTAAATGGAGTAAAAGAGGGCAAGATTGCAATTCCGGCGAATAAAAATCACAAGAGAAAAACTTATGCGGGCATTGGTAAGGGACTTAAGACTAAGATAAATGTAAATCTTGGGATTTCAAGGGATTGTCCTGATGTTGAGTGTGAGATTGTAAAAGTAAAAGATGCGCTTGAAATGAAAGCTGATGCGATAATGGACCTTTCTTCTTTTGGAAAAACTGAGGAGTTTAGAAAAAGACTTATCGAAGTTTCAGATGCTATGATAGGTACTGTACCAATATATGATGCAGTTGGATTTTATGATAAGGAATTACAAGATATAACTGCTAAGGAATTTTTGGATGTTGTGAGAAAGCATGGGGAAAATGGTGTGGATTTTGTAACTATCCATGCGGGTGTGAATCTTTCTTCGGCAGAAATTTTTAAAAGAAATCCAAGATTGTTGAATATAGTTTCAAGGGGAGGTTCTTTAACTTATGCATGGATGGAATTGAATAAGAAAGAAAATCCTTATTTTGAATACTATGACGAGTTGCTTGAAATTTGTGCGGAGCATGACATAACTATCTCGTTGGGGGATGGAATGAGACCGGGCTGTCTTGTGGACGGAACTGATGCAAGTCAAATACATGAGTTGATTTTGTTAGGAGAGCTTGCTAAGAGAGCTTGGAATAAGAACGTTCAAGTCATGATTGAAGGACCCGGACATATTCAGATAAATGATGTAGTTACAAATGTAAAGGTAGCAAAAAAATTAACTCATGAAGCTCCGTTGTATGTATTAGGACCTTTAGTAACTGATGTTGCTCCCGGTTATGACCACATCACTTCGGCTATAGGAGGAGCTATGGCTGCTGCGGCTGGAGTTGATTTTCTATGTTATGTAACACCGGCAGAACATTTGAGGCTTCCAACTGTTGAAGATATGAGAGAGGGGATTATAGCTTGTAGAATTGCCGCTCATGCTGGGGATATAGCTAAGGGAGTGAAAGGAGCAATTGAATGGGACAGAAAGATGGGAGAAGCTCGTAGAGTTTTGGATTGGGACGCTCAATTTGAACTTTCAATGGACCCTGAAAAATGTAAGAGATATAGAGAAGAGAGTGTGCCTATGCATGGAGACTCTTGTACTATGTGTGGAAAGATGTGTTCTGTTAGAAATATGAATAGAATAATAGAAGGAAAAGATATAAATATTTTAAGAGCTGAGAATTAATTTGGTCGGGAAACCGGCCAATTTATTTTTTGTGTATGTTAAATTGAATTAGAAAAAATTTCATAAAAGTCCTAACATATATTTTTACTTTTTTGTTATTCTATATACTGGATATTTTTGTGGTGTAAAGTTTGAATTTGGCTTATTTCTAAGTGGTTTAAATATTTATTTTTCATTGAGGTTGTTAATATTATTATATTCCATAGTTTTTTATTTTTGGGTTTGTGTTGAGACAATTCAATTATACTAAATTTAATTTCAAAGGAATTTTTTAGTTTAATTCAATTTTACAATTACCTCTAGAAAAAACATTATAAAAACACAAAAAAAGCTCTTTACAACTAAGTCTGGCTTTTGTATAATGTATAGGCGTTTGAAATATATTTATATGCGATGACTTCATAAGTTGCTTGAAATCTTGAGGGAAAAAGGGATTTTAAGGTAATTATGAACGAGAAGTTGAAGCTGGACTTCAGCGTGGGTTATTTTTTCTTTTTTTAATCCCTGGCATGAAACACCGGGGAGTGTGTATCAATAACCCTATTCGCAAAACGTAGCGATTAGGAGGAATAAAATGGCAAACAAGCAAAAAATTAGAATCAGACTTAAAGCTTACGATCACGAACTATTAGATAGTTCTGCTTCAAGAATTGTGGAAGCTGCAAAGCAAACAGGGGCTACTGTTTCAGGTCCAATTCCACTTCCTACAGAAAAGGAAATCATAACAATTCTAAGAGCTGTTCACAAGTACAAAGATTCAAGGGAACAATTCGAACAAAGAACTCACAAACGTCTAATTGACATAGTTAATCCAAATCAAAAGACTGTTGATTCTCTAATGAAACTCAATTTGCCGGCTGGTGTTGAGATAGAAATCAAGCTTTAATAATTGTTCTTTATATGATTGCTAAGCAATCCGCTGTAAATTTAGGAGGTAGACATTGAAATTATTAATGGGTAAAAAAATCGGAATGACTCAAATCTTCGATGAAGGTGGAGTTGTTACACCGGTTACAGTTATTCAAGTTGAACCTAATGTAGTTGTTCAAAAGAAAACTGTAGAGGTTGACGGATACAACGCTATTCAAGTAGCTGTTGGTGAAGTTAAAGATAGAAGAGTAAACAAACCAATGAAAGGACACTTTGACAAAGCGTCTGTTGCTTATAAAAAGCATCTCGGAGAATTCAGAACTGAAGATGTAGATTCTTACAATGTTGGTGATGAAATTAAAGTTGATATTTTCCAAGCTGGAGAATTTGTTGATGTAACTGGAACTTCAAAAGGTAAGGGAACTCAAGGTGTTATTAAGAGACATGGGTTTGCTCGTGGTAGAGAAACTCACGGTTCTAAGTTCCATAGAATGCCTGGTGGTATGGGAGCTGCTTCTTATCCTGGAAAAGTATTCAAAGGTCATAGAATGGCTGGCAAAATGGGTCATGACAGAGTTACTGTTCAAAATCTTGAAATTGTTAGAATTGATGCGGATAAGAACCTAATTCTTGTAAAAGGAGCTGTTCCGGGAAATAAAAAAGGTCTTGTAACAGTTAAAGAAACTGTAAAGAACCATAAGTAAGTGAAAGGAGGGTTTTAAATGCCTAAAGTTCAAGTTATTAATATGAACGGTGAAAATATTTCTGAAGTTGAATTAAACGAAGAAATTTTTGATATAGAAGTAAATGAACACGCGGTTTACTTAGTAGTAAAGAACATTCTTGCTAATAAGAGACAAGGGACAAAGAGTGCTAAGACTCGTTCAGAAGTGCGTGGTGGCGGTAGAAAACCTTGGAGACAAAAGGGTACAGGACGTGCTCGTCAAGGTAGTATAAGATCTCCTCAATTCAGAGGTGGTGGAGTTGTATTTGCACCAAAACCAAGAGATTTCTCTTACACAACTCCTAAAAAAGTTAGAAGACTTGCTCTTAAGAGTGTATTGACTTCTAAGTTAAGAGATGGAGAAATAATTGTACTTGATAACATCAAATTTGATGAACTTAAGACAAAGAACTTCCAAAAAATGTTAAACGCAATAGGTGCTGACAAAAAAGCATTAGTGGTAACTGCTGAGAATGATAAAGATGTTGTAAGAGCTGGAGCTAACATAGCTAATGTTCAAATTTCTGAAGCTCGTAACATCAATGTATATGACTTATTAAAGTACAACTCATTAGTAATCACTCAAGATGCACTTAAAGTGGTTGAGGAGGTATTTAACTAATGAATTACTATGACATTATTAAAAAACCGATAGTAACTGAAAGAAGTATGGATCTTATCGAAAATGGTAAGTACACTTTCGAAGTTGATAAGCGCGCAACTAAAACTGAAATAAGAGCAGCGGTTGAAACTGTTTTTGGCGTAAAGGTTAAGACTGTAAGAACTATGAACATGGTAGGAAAGCTTAAGAGACAAGGTGCTCACCAAGGAAGACGTTCTAACTGGAAAAAAGCAATAGTTCAACTTACAGAGGATTCTAAGGCAATTGAATTCTTTGAAGGAATGGAATAAGGAGGTAGACAATGGCTATAAAAGGATATAAACCAACCTCTCCTGCGCGTAGACAGATGACTGTTTCTACTTTTGAGGAAATAACAAAAACCACTCCTGAGAAGAGCTTAACAGTAAGCTTAAAGAGTTCAGGCGGTAGAAATGCTCAAGGTAGAATCACTTCACGTCACAGAGGCGGCGGAGTAAAGAGAAGATACAGAATTATAGATTTCAAGAGAAATAAAGATGGAGTACCTGCAAAGGTTGCATCAATTGAATATGACCCAAATAGAACTTCATACATCGCACTTTTAAATTATGCCGATGGAGAAAAGAGATATATCATCGCTCCGGAAGGATTAAAAGTTGGAGATGCTGTTGAATCAGGTTCAGAAGCTGATATCAAAGTGGGTAATGCTCTTGAGCTTAAAGATATTCCTGTTGGTACAACAGTACACAATATTGAAATGACACCTGGAAAGGGCGGACAACTTGCAAGAAGTGCAGGTACAGAAGCTCAATTAATGGCTAAAGAAGGAAGATTTGCTCAACTTAGACTTCCATCTGGTGAGTTTAGAAGAGTATTCTTAAACTGTAAAGCTACAATTGGTTCTGTAGGTAATGCATCTCACGAACTTATCACTCTTGGTAAGGCGGGAAAGAGCAGATATCTTGGAAAGAGACCTCATGTAAGAGGAACTGTAATGAACCCTGTTGATCACCCTCATGGTGGTGGGGAAGGTAGAGCTCCGGTAGGTAGACCTTCGCCAATGACTCCTTGGGGTAAACCGGCTCTTGGTCTTAAGACAAGAAAGAAAAACAAGAAGAGCGATATGTATATCGTAAGAAGAAGAACTAAGTAAGCGGGAGGTATAGAATGAGTAGATCACTTAAAAAAGGACCTTTTGCAGATGAACATTTGCTAAAGAAGATAGATGAATTAAATGAATCAAATCAAAAGAAAGTTGTAAAAACATGGTCTCGCCGTTCAACTATATTCCCTGAAATGGTAGGACATACTATTGCAGTTCATGACGGTAGAAAGCACGTGCCAATTTTTATAACTGAAGATATGGTTGGTCACAAACTTGGTGAATTCGTTCCAACAAGAACTTATAGAGGACATGTTGCTAAGAACGAAAAGACTACAAGGAAGTAAGAGAGGGGATAAGATGGAAGCAAGAGCAATTGCAAAATATGTAAGAATTTCACCGCTCAAAGTAAACTACATCTGTGCTGAAATTCGTGGAAAGCAAGTTGACGAAGCCCTTTCAATGTTGAAATTTACTCCAAAAAGAGGAGCTAAAGAACTTTATAAAGTGCTTCATTCTGCTGTAGCTAATGCTGAAAATAATTTAAATATAGATAGAGAAAATTTATACGTTAAGAATGCATTTGCTAATGACGGTCCTACAATGAAGAGATTTCGCCCTAAGGCTAAGGGTATGGCTTATCCGATACTTAAGAGATCAAGTCACATCGGCGTTGTAGTAGCAGAAATGGAATAAGGAGGGTATTAATGGGCCAAAAGGTTAACCCACATGGACTTCGTGTCGGCATAATCAAAGATTGGGATTCAAAATGGTATGCAAACAAGAAGAGTTTTGCGGGACTATTACTTGAAGACAACGAAATTCGTAAATATGTAAAGAAAAAACTTTATACAGCCGGAATTTCTAAAATAGAAATTGAAAGAGCTGCAAACAAGGTTAAAGTTTCAATATCTACTGCTAAACCGGGAATGGTAATCGGACGTGGCGGAGTAGGTGTTGAAGAACTTAGAGCTGAACTTGAAAAATTAACAGGTAAAAGCGTAGTTATTAATATAGAAGAAATTAAAAACCAAGATTTAGATGCAACACTTGTTGCTGAATCAATTGCTGAATCTCTTGAAAGAAGAGTTTCTTTCAGAAGAGCGATGAAACAAGCTATCCAAAGAAGTATGAGATCAGGAGCGCAAGGTATCAAAACAGCTGTTTCAGGTCGTTTGGGGGGAGCTGATATGGCGAGAACTGAAGGTTATTCAGAAGGAACTATACCTCTACAAACACTAAGAGCTGACATTGATTACGGATTTGCTGAAGCTGATACAACTTATGGTAAGATCGGTGTAAAGGTATGGCTTTATAAGGGAGAAGTTCTTCCAGGAGTGTCAGGAAACAGAGTTAACGATGACAACAGAAAGAGAAGACCTAAAAACAAAGATCAAAAAGATAGAGATAACAAGAACAACAGAAAGAGAAACTTTAGAAACGATCGTAATAACCAAAGAGGTTCTAAAGAAAGATCAAACTGAGCTTTTTAAAAGGAGGAAAACAGTATGTTAATGCCTAAAAGAGTGAAGTATCGTAGAGTTCATAGAGGTAGAATGAAGGGTAAGGCACTTCGTGGAAACACCCTTACTTACGGAGAATATGGTCTTCAAGCACTTGAACCTGCATGGATTACTTCAAATCAAATAGAATCGGCACGTCGTGCTATGACAAGATATATCAAAAGAGGCGGTAATATCTGGATTAAGATATTCCCTGATAAGTCAGTAACTGAAAAACCAGCTGAAACTCGTATGGGTTCTGGTAAAGGGGCTCCTTCATATTGGGTAGCAGTTGTAAAACCGGGACGTATCATGTTTGAAATGAGTGGAGTAAGCGAAGAAGTAGCTCGTGAAGCTATGAGACTTGCAGCTATGAAACTTCCAATTAAGACAAGATTCGTTATGAAAGAAAAGGATGGTGAATCTAATGAAGGCTAAAGAAGTTCGCCAAATGTCAAGTGAAGAACTAAATAAGAGAGCAAATGAACTTAAGAATGAACTCTTTAACTTAAGATTCAGACTTGCAACAGGACAACTTGAAAATCCTGCAAGTATTAGAGCGGTAAAAAAAGATATTGCCAGAGTTAAAACCATTCTTAGAGAACGTGAATTAGAAGTTGGAAAGGAGGCATAATCCATGGAAAGAAATCATAGAAAACAAATCACAGGAACAGTTGTCTCCGATAAAATGGATAAAACAATAGTAGTAGCGGTGGAAACTTTCAAAGTTCACCCGATCTATAAGAAGAGATTCAAGAAGACTACTAAATTCAAAGCACATGACGAAAAGAATGAATGTGGAATCGGCGATAAAGTAAGAATTATGGAAACAAGACCACTATCTAAAGACAAGAGATGGAGACTTGTAAATATTATTGAGAAAGCTCAATAAGTAAGGAGAGATCAATGATACAACAAGAAACTAGACTACGTGTTGCTGACAATTCCGGAGCTAAAGAACTACTTGTCATTAAAGTCCTAGGTGGTACAAACAGAAGAATCGCAAACATTGGTGATGTTGTAGTATGTTCTGTTAAAAGTGCAACACCGGGCGGTGTTGTTAAAAAAGGTTCTGTAGTTAAAGCAGTAATCGTAAGAACAAGCAGAGGAATTAGTCGTGCAGACGGATCATATATAAAATTTGATGATAATGCAGCAGTAATAATAAAGGATGATAAGAGTCCGGTAGGAACTCGTATCTTCGGACCGGTTACAAGAGAGCTTAGAGGCGGAAACTTCATGAAGATTATCTCTTTAGCACCGGAAGTACTATAATCGGGAGGTAGAAATGCGTATTAAAAAAGGTGATACAGTTAAAGTAATTGCCGGAAAAGACAAAGGAGCTACCGGTAAAGTACTTAAGACTTTCCCAAAAGAAGATAGAGTTGTAGTAGAAAAGGTAAATGTAGTAACTAAACATTTAAAACCTAGAGGACCACAACAAGCAGGCGGTATTGAGAAGCAAGAAGCTCCAATTCATGTTTCAAATGTACAATACTTTGTAGACGGAAAAGTTTCAAAGATTGGTTACAGAATTGAAGACGGCAAGAAAGTTAGATATGCAAAATCTAACGGAAAAACTATTAAGTAAGGAGGTAGAATATGACTTCAAGACTACAAGAAAAATATAAAGATGAAGTAGTAAACTATCTACTTGAAAAGTTTGGTTATAAGAATATTATGGAAGTTCCTAAGCTGGAAAAAGTCGTAATTAACATTGGACTTGGAGAAGCTAAAGATAATCCTAAACTTCTTGAATCAGCAATAAATGATTTAACTCTTATTTCAGGACAAAAGCCTGTTATAACTTATGCAAAGAAGAGTATCGCGAACTTCAAACTTCGTGAAGGTCATAAAATAGGATGTAAAGTAACACTTAGAGGTCGCAAGATGTATGACTTTTTAGATAAGTTAATGAACGTTGCACTTCCAAGAGTTAGAGACTTCAGAGGAATTAAGCCAACAGCATTTGACGGCAGAGGAAATTATGCTTTGGGTCTTAAAGAACAACTTATATTCCCTGAAATAGAATATGATAAAGTTGATGCTATAAGAGGTATGGATATCATTATAGTAACATCTGCTAACACAGACGAAGAAGCTAAAGCTTTCCTAGAAAAAATGGGAATGCCATTTACAAAATAGTAGGAGGTAACTGTGGCAAAGAAATCAATGGTTGCTAAACAAAAAAGAAAACAAAAGTTCAGCAGTCGTGAATATACAAGATGTAGTATTTGTGGGAGACCGCATGCCGTACTTAAGAAATACGGTATTTGTAGAATTTGTTTTAGAGAATTGGCTTACAAAGGACAAATCCCCGGAGTAAGAAAAGCCAGCTGGTAAACCTAAGAAGGGAGGCGAAAGCACATGATGACAGATCCAATCGCAGATATGCTCACCAGAATAAGAAATGGTAACAATGCAAGACATAAGTCTGTAGATATACCTGCTTCAAACATTAAAAAGGAAATATCAAACATCTTATTAAAAGAAGGTTACATCAAGAATGTTGAAGTAATTGATGATGACAAACAAGGTGTTATTAGAATAGATTTAAAATATGGTGAAAATAACGAAAAAGTAATTAGTGGTATAAAGAGAATTTCAAAGCCGGGACTTAGAGTGTACGTTGGGAGTCAAGACGTGCCAAAAGTTTTAGGGGGTCTTGGAATCGCAATTATCTCAACTTCTAAGGGAATGTTAACAGATAAAGAAGCGAGACAAAACAACGTAGGCGGAGAAGTTATTTGCTACGTTTGGTAAGGAGGACATATGTCAAGAATTGGAAAAAAACCTATTGAGATCCCAAGTGGCGTTGACGTAAAGTTCGACGGAAACACTGTAACAGTAAAGGGTCCCAAAGGAGAATTATCTCAAACTTTTGATAGCTCCATGAAAATAAGCTTACAAGATGGAAGTCTTACTGTAGAAAGACCATCCGATAGCAAAAAACATAAGTCATTACATGGCCTTGTAAGAACTTTGATTCAAAACATGGTTGTGGGAGTTACTGAAGGTTATAAAAAAGAATTAGAAATAATTGGTACAGGATATAGAGCAGCTAAAAATGGTAAGAAATTAGCCCTAAATTTAGGTTTTTCTCATCCATTAGAGCTTGAAGATCCAGCAGGCATTGAAACAGAAGTACCAGCTCCAACTAAAATCGTCGTATCAGGTATTGATAAACAACAAGTTGGTCAATACGCTGCATTAATCAGAAAATATAGACAACCTGAACCGTACAAGGGAAAAGGTATCAGATATGTTGATGAATATGTAAGACGTAAAGTTGGTAAGACAGGTAAGTAGGAGGTAAACAGTGTTTAAAAAAATCGACAAAAATGCGAATAGAATAAAGAGACACAAAAGAATTAGAAATCACATCTCCGGTACCGAGTCACGTCCAAGACTTTCTGTTTTCAGATCAAGTGCACATATTTATGCACAAGTTATAGATGATGTAAACGGAAATACACTTGTAAGTGCTTCAACTTTAGATAAGTCACTAGGACTTGAAAACACTAAAAATATTGAAGCAGCAAAGGTAATTGGAGCAACTGTAGCAAAGAAAGCTTTAGAAGCCGGCATTTCTGAAGTTGTATTTGACAGAAGCGGATATCTATATCACGGAAAAATAAAAGCTCTTGCAGAATCAGCAAGAGAAGCCGGACTAAAATTTTAACAGGGGAGGGAAATATGGAACGTTCATTAATCGATGCTAGAGAACTAGACCTTGAAGACAAAGTAGTAGCAATAAATAGAGTTGCTAAGGTTGTAAAGGGCGGTAAGAACTTCAGATTCTCTGCACTTGTTGTTGTTGGTGATAGAAATGGTCACGTAGGTATTGGAACTGGTAAGGCACTAGAAGTACCAGAGGCAATCAGAAAAGCAACACAAGATGCTAAAAAGCACTTAATAAAAGTAAACTTACTAGGAACAAGTATCCCTCACCAAATCACAGGAATTTTTGGAGCGGGTAAAGTATTTTTAAAACCAGCTAGTGAAGGTACCGGAGTTATCGCAGGGGGACCTGTTCGTGCGGTATGTGAATTAGCAGGTATTACTGATATTCGTACTCACAACTTGGGAACTTCAAATCCGAGAAATGTAGTTAATGCTACAGTTAAAGCACTATCTGAACTTAAGAGTGCTGAAAGTGTAGCAAGACTTAGAAATAAGTCTGTAGACGAGATTTTAGGATAAGGGGGTAGAAGACTATGAAAATTAAATTAGTAAAGAGCCCTATCGGTAGACAAAAGACTCACAAAAAAACAGTTAAAGCGCTTGGATTCAAGAAATTAGGACAAGTACTTGAAAAAGAAGATAATCCTCAAATCAGAGGTATGATAAAGCAAGTAGCATATATGCTTGAAATCGAAGAATAAGGAGGTGTAAGACGTGAAATTACATGACTTAAGACCTGCAGAAGGCGGCGGAGTTAAAGCCAAAAAAAGACTTGGTAGAGGTATCGGTTCTGGTACAGGAAAGACTGCCGGAAGAGGACACAAAGGGCAAAACGCTAGAAGTGGCGGCGGAGTAAGACCTGGATTTGAAGGAGGTCAAATGCCTTTATTCAGACGTTTACCTAAGAGAGGTTTCACTAACAACTTCGCAAAAGAGTGGGCTGTAATAAATCTTGAAGCTCTAAATGTATTTGAAGAAGGAACAGAAGTTACACCTGAACTTTTAATTGAACAAGGTCTTGTAAAAGCAAGAAAAGCTAAAGACGGAGTTAGGATTCTAGGCAACGGCGACATTAATGTTAAGCTAACTGTAAAAGCTCAACATATCTCAAAGTCTGCGGCGGAAAAAATTGAGGCTGCGGGAGGAAAGGCCGAGGTGATCTAATGATTTCTACTTTTAGAAATGCTTGGAAAATACCAAATTTGCGTAAAAAGATGATATTCACTCTTTTAATGCTTTTGGTGTATAGACTTGGTTCACATATACCGGTTCCATATATGAATGCTCAAGTTGTTCAAAAACTATTTAACGGAGCAAATCAATCAGTATTTGCTCTAATAGATTTAATGAGCGGCGGTAGTTTGAGTAATTATACAATATTTGCAGCAAATATATATCCATATATTACCGCATCGATTGTATTACAACTTTTGACAATAGCAATTCCTTCATTAGAAGCTCTTGCTAAAGAAGGAGAAACTGGAAGAAAGACAATAGCAAAGTACACAAGATATTTAGCTATAGTAATAGCTTTAGTACAAGCTTTGGGATATTCTTTTGGATTCTTTGGAAAGGCTGTTATGGCAACAAACTTTATAGAAAAAGCAGTAGTTGTTTTATCTATAGTAGCCGGTACGGCATTCCTAATTTGGATTGGAGAGCAAATTACAGAACATGGAATTGGAAATGGTATTTCAATAATAATATTCGCGGGTATCGTTACAAGATTCCCTAAAGATATAGCTCAATCAATAGCTTTAGTAAAAGCAGGCAGAGCAAATCCTATATTCCTTGCTTTGTTCTTATTGATTGTAATCGGAATTATCTTCTTTGTAGTAACTCTTAACGAAGGAGAAAGAAGAATTCCAGTACAATATGCAAAAAGAGTTGTAGGTAGAAAGATGTATGGTGGACAATCAACTCATATACCTATTAAGGTACTTATGACTGGTGTTATGCCAATGATATTTGCAAGTTCAATTGTAGCTATACCTGCTACATTTGCAATGTTTACAAGAAATGAGTCAACTAAGAATTTCATATTAAAGTATTTCACAACACAAGGTACAGTTGGAACTATACTTTACATTGTATTGACAGTACTTTTAATAGTTTTTTTCACTTATTTCTATACATCAATTCAATTTAATACTGTAGAATATTCTAAACAAATGCAACAAAATGGTGGTTTTATTCCAGGTATAAGATCTGGAAAACCAACAAGTGAATATTTACAAAGAACTGTTAACAGATTAGTATTTCCAGGAGCTATAGCACTTGCTATACTAGCGATACTTCCTATACTACTCAACAAAATTAGTGGGCTTCCATTTGCTTTTGGTGGTACAAGTATGATAATCGTGGTAGGTGTAATCCTTGAAACTACAAGAACTCTTGAACAACAACTATTAATGAGACACTATAAAGGTTTCTTAAAGAAATAGGAGGAGAATATGAAACTCGTTATACTAGGGCCTCCAGGGGCTGGTAAAGGTACTCAGGCAGAGTCAATTATAGAGAAATATAATATTCCTCATATATCAACTGGAGACATTTTTAGAGAAAATATAAACAATGAAACAGAACTTGGTAAAAAAGCTAAAGGTTATATGGATAAAGGACTTTTAGTACCAGATGAAGTAGTAATTGAAATAGTAGAAGATAGATTACAACGTGATGATTGTAAAGATGGATTCCTATTAGACGGGTTTCCTCGTACAGTGCAACAAGCAGTTAGTTTAGACGCTATGCTTGATAGAATGGGAACAAAACTTGACCGTGTTATAAATATTGAAGTTGACCCTAAAATTCTAGTTGAAAGAGCAGTTGGCAGAAGAATTTGTAAGACTTGTGGCACAACATATCATGTTAAGTTCAATCCTCCAAAAGTTGAAGGAGTTTGTGACAAGGACGGAACACCTCTAATTCAAAGAGCAGATGATACTGAAGAAACAGTGAGCACAAGAATCCAAGTTTACTTGGATCAAACTACACCGCTTATTGATTACTATAAAGCTCAATCATTATTATTAAATGTTGATGGCGAACAAGAAATAAGCGAAGTATTTAATGCAGTAGTAAAAGGGTTAGAAAATGACTAATGGAGTTAACAAATAATATAAATATTGGTCAAGTTGTCAAATCGAAAACCGGGCGTGATGCAGGGGGAATATTTTTAGTCTATAAAGTTTTAGACAGCGAATATGTTGAGATTGTAGATGGCAAGAGAAGAACGCTTGAAAAGCCTAAGAAAAAGAAGATGAAGCATTTAATAGTTTATAAGGCTGTTGAAGAAATTCATCCAAATATCTTAGATGCTCACATACAAAAGTTGCTAAAGCAATATATCTAAGAGAAAGGAGCCTTAGAGTGGCCAAAGAAGATGTAATTGAAGTTGAAGGAATAGTAGTTGATGCTCTTCCAAACACTCATTTTAAAGTTGAGTTGGAAAATGGACACGTTATTTTAGCTCATATTTCAGGTAAACTGAGAATGAACTATATAAGAATACTTCCAGGTGATAAGGTAACTGTTGAACTTTCCCCGTACGATTTGACTAGGGGTAGAATTACCTGGAGAAAGAAATAATCCTATATCCGAAAGGGATACCCCATAGGGGCACATGAACTAGGAGGAATACAGAATGAAAGTTAGACCATCTGTAAAAAAGATGTGCGAAAAATGTAAGATAATAAAGAGAAAAGGCCGTGTAATGGTAATTTGCGAAAATCCTAAGCACAAGCAAAGACAAGGTTAAGGGGGAACTTATGGCAAGAATCGCTGGTATTGACTTACCCAGAGAAAAGCGTGTTGAAATAGGTCTTACCTATATCTATGGAATCGGAAGAAAAAGATCTCAAGAGATTTTAACTAAAGCCGATGTAAATTTTGATACAAGGGTTAAGGACTTATCTGAAGCAGAAGTAGCTCGTATAAGAGAAGAAATAGCTAGTTACCAAGTAGAAGGGGATCTACGTCGTGAAGTTCAAATGAACATTAAAAGACTTAGAGACATTAACTGCTACAGAGGTATGAGACATAAAAAAGGCCTTCCAGTAAGAGGCCAAAAAACTAAAACTAATGCAAGGACAAGAAAAGGCCCTAAGAAATTAGTTTCTAAAAAGAAGTAAAGGAGGGGTATAATGGCTAAAAAACAACAAAAAACGACTCGTGTAAGAAGAAGAGAACGTAAAAATATTGAAAAAGGTCAAGCTCACATAGCTTCAACTTTCAACAATACCATGGTTACCCTAACTGATATGTCAGGAAATGTAATATCTTGGGCAAGTGCTGGTCAACTTGGTTTTAGAGGATCAAGAAAATCGACTCCTTTTGCAGCACAAGAAGCAGCACAAGAAGCTGCAAACAAAGCTAAAGAACATGGACTAAAGCAAGTAGAAGTTTATGTTAAGGGACCGGGTTCAGGAAGAGAAGCTGCAATCAGATCATTACAAGCTTCTGGTTTGGAAGTAACAATGATCAAAGATGTAACACCAATTCCACACAATGGTTGTAGACCACCTAAACGTAGGAGAGTTTAACGAACTCCTGTAGTCGCAAAGAGGAGGACCCATGATAGAAATAGAAAAACCGAGCATTGAAATAGAAGAGATTAGTGATAGCGGTGAATATGGTAAGTTTATAGTAGAACCACTTGAAAGTGGATACGGAATTACCATAGGGAACTCTCTTAGAAGGGTTCTTCTTTCATCACTACCCGGTGCTGCAGTTTCATTTATCAACATCAGAGGTGTTGAGCATGAATTTGATACAATTCCGGGAGTTCTTGAAGATGTACCGCAAATCATATTGAACATTAAGGGAATAGTTCTAAGAATGGATGAAGAGCTACCTGTAAAGCTTATTATAGAAAAGAAGGGCGAAGGGGTAATTACTGCATCTGATATTCAAGTAGGACCAGAAGTGGAGATAGTAAACTCTGATCACCACATTGCTACACTTAATGAAGATGCGGAAGTCTATATGGAATTGACTGTAGAAAAGGGACGTGGCTATGAACCTGCTGAACTTAAGAAGGATGAAATTTCTGAGATAGGCGTTATAGCAATAGATTCAAATTACACTCCAATTAAAAAAGTTAATTGGAAAGTTGAAAACACAAGAGTTGGTCAAAGAACTGACTTTGATAAACTTATACTCGAAGTTACAACTGATGGATCTATGAAAGCTGATGAAGCAACATCTCTTGCTGCAAAAATCCTAACAGAACACTTAGATTTGTTTATTGGTTTAACTGACCATGTGGATCAGGTCAACATCATGGTTGAAAAACCGGAAGATGATAAAGAAAAAGTTCTAGAGATGACAGTTGAAGAAATGGATTTATCCGTTAGAAGTTTTAACTGTTTAAAGAGAGCCAACATCAATACAGTCGAGGAACTTGCTTCTAAAACTGAAGATGAAATGATGAAGGTTAGAAATTTAGGTAGAAAATCTTTAGAAGAAGTTATTAATAAGTTAAATGAACTCGGACTTGGTTTGAGACAAGAAGACGAATAAAGAGGAGGGACACATGGCAAAGTTAAGAAAACTTGGTCGCCCAACTGCACATAGAAAAGCTATGCTTAGAAATCTTGTAACTTCACTATTAAGAGAAGGACAAATAACTACTACAGTTACAAGAGCTAAAGAAACTAAGAGAATGGCTGAAAAAATGATTACTCTTGGAAAAAGAGGAGATCTTCATGCAAGAAGACAAGCTTTAGCTTATATATATGATGAAGATGTAGTTACTAAATTATTTACTGAAATAGCTCCAAACTATTCAGAAAGAAACGGTGGATACACAAGAATATTAAAGCTTGGCAATCGTCTTGGAGATGGCGCAGAAAAGGCTATAATTCAATTAGTATAATTATTGATGAGCTTGAAAAAAGCTATTTCAAATTATATATTCTGAAAAAGGACTTTTAATAGAAGTCCTCAGATTGTAGACAAACCCAGGAATTTTCCCTGGGTTTGTTTGCATTTTAATAGCTTTAATAATTTATTAA
>NZ_JH165061.1:753718-767435 GCF_000227315.1 Peptoniphilus indolicus ATCC 29427
TTAATATAGAAAGTATAATTGATGTAATAGAAAATAAAACTTTAGATGGGCATTAAAAATGCTGTTATGCTGAACTTATTTTTAATTAATATTAACCACTAATTAAATTTTTATATTCAGCTAATTCCTATGAGTAATATTTTTAACCATTTCTTTAGTTAAATTATCCATGATGTTATTATATCATTTTGTCAATACATAGTCAGTGATTAGTATTAGAAGCTAGTTATCATCTTAAATCTAAAAGAGTAGTGTTAGGGAATGATTTTTAGTCATTACCCTGTTAATATTACTGATTTAATGATAAAATTCAATTAAGTGTTATTTAGTTAAGAGTATTTTTAGGGGAGGCTTATGGAATATAGAAAATTTGGAACAAGATACATTGTTAGAATGGACAAAGGCGAAGAAATAATTTCTAAACTTAAAGAATTTGTAATAAAGGAGCAAATAGATTTAGGATATATAACGGGTCTTGGGGCAGTTACAGATGTTGAAATAGGTCTTTTTAACACGTCTGAAAAGAAATACTATTCTAAAAAATTTAAAGAAGATTACGAAATTACAAGCTTACATGGAAATATCTCTACAATGCATGGAGAAACTTATCTACATCTTCACATGGCAATCTCTGATAAAGACCAAAATACATTTGGTGGTCATTTAAATAGCGCCACAATATGTGTAACGGGAGAACTTATAGTTGAAGTTTTATCTGGCAAGATTGATAGAGAATTCTCTGAAGAGATAGGAATAAATGTTATAAAATTTTAATTAAAGTGTAGCCAGTTAGGATGTCTTGTGAAAATGTGACATCCTATTTTTATATAAAGCTAAATTTTTTAATACAAATAGATATTAGATGATTAATTTAATTAAAGCTGCAAAAATATTGAATCTATCACAATTTAATAGTATGCTTGTATAGATTATTATTTTTATAATTTGAGAGGAGTAGTATGTCTGAAATAAAGAAGGAAAAGAAAAAAGAAAAAAGAGACAATGGCCTTTCGTAATCTTATTTACAATAGGATTTTTAGTTTTGTTGTATCCACAAGTTTCGAGAATATACTATCGTGTAGACTCAAGTCAGCAAGTGGCAACATTTGATGCTGAAAAGGCGAAGTTGACATCTGATGAAGTAAAGAGAAGAATTGAACTTGCAAAAGCATTTAATTCATCTTTAATAAATAATAATTTAGAAGACCCTTATTCTGAAGACCAAAAAAATCAAGGCAGAGCGGAATATGCTAGAATGCTTGAGATACATGAGCAAATAGGCCATATACAAATACCGAATATTGATGTAGACATTCCAATATATGCAGGAACAGCAGAAGAAGTTTTGCAAAAGGGAGCAGGGCATTTAGAAGGAACATCACTTCCGGTTGGTGGTAATAGTACACATACTGTAATAACTGCACATTCAGGTTTGCCAACTGCAAAGTTGTTTACGGACCTTAGAAAAGTAAAAGAGGGGGACAGATTTTATGTACACAACTTGGGAGAAATTTTAGCTTATCAAGTAGACCAAATAAAAGTTATAGAACCTTCGAATTTTGAAGACTTATTGATAAGTGAAGGACACGATTATGCAACCTTACTAACTTGTACACCTATAATGATTAACACACATAGGTTGATAGTTCGTGGGCATCGAGTGCCTTATGACCCGGCTATTGACAACAAGTTAATTGCTGAAAATCAAACAGGTTTTATGTACAAGTATTTATTCTTTGGACTTGGAGTATATATTCTTATAATGATCTATTTGATACTACATTATAGAAAAAGAGCCAAAAAATATACTCGTGAAATAAATAAAATTCTTGTTTTGAACAATGAAAAGTTAGGAGTTGACTATGAAGAGAAAAAATAAAAAGCGTACTTGGCCTTTTGTAATTATGTTCATAGTTGGATTCTTAGTTTTGATGTATCCATTGGTTTCTCAATATTACTATAGAATAGAAGCAAATGAACAAATAGTAGAATTTGAAACGAAGAGACAAGATTTAGACTCAAATGAAATTTTGAGAAGAATAGAATTGGCAAGAGCGTATAATGATACTCTTGACCCGTCAAGATTAGCCGACCCATATACTGACAGGGAAAAAGAAGGTATATCGGAGTATGCGAGAATGTTGGAGGTTGGAGAAAAGGTAGGTTATGTTGAAATTCCAAGAATAGACACTAATATACCGATATATGCAGGTACAAGTGAATCTATTTTACAAAAGGGTGCAGGGCATTTAGAAGGGACATCACTTCCAATAGGAGGAGAGAGTACACATACTGTAATAACTGCGCATAGGGGTTTGCCAACAGCTGAATTGTTTAGGAACTTAAATAAACTAAAAGAGGGGGATGTATTTTATCTTCACAATATTGAAACGGTTCTTGCCTATGAAGTTGATCAAGTTTTGACAGTTGAACCCTCAGATTTTGAGCCTGTATTGGTACAAGATAAGAAAGATTATGCAACTCTTTTAACTTGTACACCATATATGATAAACAGCCATAGACTTTTGGTGAGAGGACATAGAATTCCTTATGTACCACCATTTGATGATGGAGTGGCAGATTCATTAATTGTTAATATGAGCTATAGAGACTTGTTGATGTTTGAGATACCAGTAGCTATATTGTCTACAGCTTTAGCACTATATTATAGGAATGAATACAGAAAAAAGAGAAAGAAATTAGAAAGCCTTAAACAAGAATGGGGTGACTTAGATGACAAATAAAAAGAAAAATAGAAAAATATTGGGATATATTTTAATTCTATTGGGAATAGCAATACCTCTCTATGGATTCACTGGAATTTCAAAAAATATTTTTGTAAATAAAAGTGAATACAATTCATTTTCTAAAAGGGTGGTGTCTGATGAAGAGAGACAGCTACAAGAAAATAAAATAGAGGTTTATAACCAAAATTTGCAAGGAAAAGAGATTACGATTGTAGACCCTTTTGCAACGGATAAATTTAATACAAAATATGAAATTTCAGAAGACCCGGATGAAATATTTGCCTATTTAAAAATTCCAAAGCTTGATTTAGTTCAACCAATAAGATTAGATGCATCTAATAAACACATGGCAGAAGGTGTGGCTCATGTAGATGGGACTTCTCTACCGGTTGGTGGAGTGAACAACAGAAGTGTCATAGCAGGGCACAGAGGATATTATCAAAGTATAATGTTTTTGAATTTAGATGAGTTAACTGCTGGAGATAAGATATTTATCGAAAGAAATGGAGAGAGCTTAGAATATGAAGTAAAGGATAAAGAAATAATAAATCCTTCTGAATGGGAAAAGCTAATTCCAATTATTGGAAAAGATATGGTCACGTTGCTGACGTGTGATCCATTTTTACCACCAAGGCCACATAGATTACTCGTAAATTGCGAAAGAGTAGTGAGTGTACCTGAAAATACAGAAGAAGTTAAAGTAGAAAAGAATTCTCAAGCTAAGTTTATTAAGTATGGCTCTTTGGGAATCACACTGTTTGGGTGGATATGGCTTATATTTGTAGGTATAAAGTTCTTTAAGTTTTTAAAGAGAGTAAAATAAAAAAGTCCGCTAATGGTAAGCGTCCTTTACACTGTGTTGTACAGTATATAGGATTAAATCATTAGCGGATTTTTTATTATTTATTTTTAGTATAAGATACAGGCAGTAGTTTTTTCTCAACCCAACCAAGTAATACATCTGCAAGAATTGCCATAAGAGCTGTAGGAAGAGCTCCTGCTAAAATTATTGCCTGACCATGTGCAACATTTATGCCTCTTGTAATTATATCTCCAAGGCCACCGGCACCAATGAAAGTACCAACGGCTGTGACACCTATTGCAACTACTAATGCATTTCTGATTCCACCCATTATTACGGAAATTGAAAGAGGAATTTCTACTTTGAATATACTTTGTATTCGAGTCATTCCCATTCCCTTTGCTGCATCCATAATTTCAGGTTTAATGGAATTAATAGCTGTAACAGTATTTTTTAAAATAGGAAGTAGAGAATACAAGAACACAGCAAGTATAACAGTGTTTGAGCCTATACCTAATCCAAGCATTAAAATTGCAAGTAGTGCAAGAGATGGTATAGTTTGTAAAACATTGGCAAACCCTATTATAACATCTGACAAATTATATCTTCTTGATATGAAAAAACCAAGAGGTATCGCAACAATAGCAGCGAATAAAACACCGTAAATGGATATTAAAAAGTGTCTTATGAATTGTTCTACAACATACAACCCATTTATTGAGTAATAGGTGAACATTTCTTTAATCATAATTTCACCTCATCTTTAAAGTAATTATTTTCTTCTAAAAATTCTTTAGCTACAATTTGTGGCTCGATTAAATCTTCATCACTTCTCTTGTTCATATATTGCATTTGCTCACTAGAAATTTTGCCGCTCAAAGTTTTTAATATAACATCTATCTCGGGATGCTTTTTAACTATTTCAGCACTTGCTACAGGGGAGCAATCATATGGAGGGAAGAGTTGCCTATCATCTTCAAGAATTTGTAGACCATAGGAGTTTATTCTACCATCAGTTGAATATCCAAGCACAACATCCATTTCACCATTATTTATTGCCGAGTAGACAAGAGCTATTTCCATTGGATATATGTTTTTAAATCCATAACCATATTTTTCTTGGAAGCCATCGTATCCATCTCCTTGACGTTGTATCCAAGAAGAATCTACACCAACTTTTAAAGTATCTTTAAATTGTTCGAGTTCAGAAACTTTTGTGATGTTGTGTTCGTTGGCAAATTCTTTAGTAACCATAAAAGCATAAGTATTTGAAAATCCATAAGAATCATACCAAATTCTGTTAAATCTCTTTAGATACTCTTCTTGTGAGACTCTCAATGCTTCTGTTGGGTTCATTATAGCATCTAAACCGAGTTCGCCGGTTATAGAAGTACCAGTATACATTCCACCACTTAAGTTTACATCACCTTCATTCATTGCAGTGTGTATTAGAGTGGTCGAACCAAGGTTATTTATTATTGTAACTTTTAAGTCGGTATACTTTTTAATCATCTCTGAAACAATTTGAGAAAGTATTTGTCTTTCGCTTGTATTTCCAGCTGCAATTACTATTTGAGTGTCAGTATTGCCACCTAATCCAGGCATAGAACAAGCTGTTAGCAATAGACATAGCATAGATAATATTAATTTCTTTTTCATTTTGCACCTCCCGATACTTTGTAAGGGGATAGCTTCTTTTCAATTTTTCCAAGAACAAAATCAGCAAAAAGAGCCATTATACTAACAGGTATAGTTCCCCACACGATCATTGGAGGGATATAGTTGTTAAGTCCGTTGAAGATAAAATCTCCAAGGCCACCTGCTCCTATATAAGAAGCTAAGGTTGTCCAAGCTATTACATATACGGCACTAAGTCTTACTCCAGACATTATAACTGAAAGCGCAAGAGGTATTTTTACTTTAAAGAGTACCTGTTTTTCAGTCATTCCCATTCCCCTTGCAGCATCAATTGAATTTTTATCGACTGATACAATCCCAAGATAAGTATTTCTCAAAATTGGGAGAAGAGAGTATATAAACAGTGCTATTATAGCGGGAAGCTTTCCAACTCCAATAATAGTTATAATGGAAAGAAGTGCAAAAGATGGGATGGTTTGTAAAACTGATGCAAAAGCCATCACAATTTTAGCTACAGCTCTATTTTTAGTAATTAAAATTCCGATGGGAATTGCAAATAAGATACCTAGTAAAAGAGCGATACTTGCGATGAATAGATGTTCCAAAGATTTATAAAGAATTTCATTAGCATTGGATACAAAATAATTAATCATTTAAATTCACCTGTGCTTCCTCGGTAAGTTTTTTTAGTTCATCAGATGAAGAAGTATCGATAATATCCTCGACAATATCATCTTCACTCCATAAGTTTTCGTAAATTGTATCTACAATAGAAGCTCTTGTAACTATACCGACTAATCTTCGCTTAGAATCTACAACTGGAAGATTTTTAACTTTTAATTTGTATATTTGGTGAATAGCCTCTATAACTTTTGTGCTATTTAAAATAGGATGAGATTTAGTTAAGATAGTTCTAAGTGGAACATTTCGCTTACCTATTTTAACTAGGTCAAATATTCCGATATGTCCTAATAGTACTCCGTCGTCATCTGTTACAAATAATGTATCTACACGCTTGTTACGCATAAGTCTTATAGCTTCAAGAGTTGTGGTGTGTAAATTAGCATGTACCGGATTTTTGAGCATGATAGTTTCTACTGTATTATAAGAAGTTTTAGCTTCATTTAATTTTTCTTCTCCAAGGAGTTCTTTGACATATTCAGTTGCCGGATTTTTCAGTATGTTTTCTGGAGATCCTATTTGAATTACATGGCCTTTGTCCATAATAACTATCTTGTCTGAAAGTTGAAGGGCTTCGTCCATGTCGTGAGTTACAAAAATTACTGTCTTGCCCATTTCTTTTTGAAGAGATTTTACAAGTTGTTGTAGAGAATTTCTTGTAATAGGGTCAAGTGCTCCAAATGGTTCGTCCATTAAGATTATATCTTGGTCAGCAGCTAGAGCTCTTATTACACCTATTCTCTGTTGTTGCCCTCCAGATAATTCTGAAGGATATCTATCTAAGTATTCTTTAGGCAAGTCGACACGTTCTATAAGATTTTCAGCGATTGCTCTAAGTTTAGTTTCGTCCCATTTGAGTAGTCTTGGGACCATAACAATATTGTCAAAAATGCTCATGTGAGGCATTAATCCAATTTGTTGGATCACATAACCTATTTTTTTCTTAGTTCAACAGGGTTTTCTTGTTTAATATCCTTGTTGTCAATTAATATTGAGCCGTGAGTTGGTTCTGTCATTCTGTTAATCATACGCATACAAGTCGTTTTCCCTGATCCGGATGTACCTATGAAACACACAAATTCACCGTCTTCAATTTTGATGTTTACATCTTCACAGGCAACCTGATTGCCGGGATAAACCTTTGCTATTTCCTTAAATTCAATCATGTTTTAGCCTTTCTTTTTTAATAAATGATACTACTTATCTAATTAAATGTACTATATAAAATAAATATATACATTTTATATACCCATATATTGTAAAAAGTATACTATATAGAATTGTTGTTAAATTATTGAAAATTTGATTTAACTATATTTAGTGATTTAATAAAATTAAATAATGGATATAATTATAAAAAGCGTATAAATTTCAAAGCATTTAAATGTAAAAACACAAGTGATATAATTGTGCCGAGGTGAGAAAATGGCATTTATAGAAGTTAAAGACCTTTATAAAAAATATATAATGGGAGAAACCACAATTTTTGCCAATAATGGGATTAATTTTGAAATAGACAGGAATGAATTTGTGTTGATAATAGGTCCATCAGGAGCAGGTAAGTCTACACTTCTCAATATTCTTGGAGGAATGGATAGTCCAACTTCAGGTATTGTAAGTATAGATGGCAAAGACATTTCAAAATTAAACGATAGAGAACTTACAATGTATAGAAGAAATGATATGGGGTTTGTTTTTCAATTCTATAACTTAATTCCAAATTTAACGGTTAAAGAAAATGTAGAATTGGCAACTCAAATAGTAAAAGACGCATTAAAGCCTGAAATAGTTTTGGAATCTTTGGGGCTTAAGGATAGAATGTTTAACTTTCCATCACAATTATCAGGCGGGGAACAACAGAGGGTTTCAATAGCAAGAGCTTTGGCGAAAAAACCGAAATTATTATTGTGTGATGAGCCAACTGGAGCACTTGATTATAAAACAGGTAAACAAGTTTTAAAAATTTTAAAAGACACAGCTAAGACAACGGACACAACTGTAATAGTAATAACACATAATAAGGCTGTTGCACCTATAGCTGATAAAGTGATTGAAATTATGGACGCTAAAGTGAAATCAATAACAATAAATGAACAGCCAATGAATATTGATGAAATAGAATGGTAGTTTTATGAAGAATATAGAAAAAGATACTCTGAGAGAAATAAAAAATTCATTATCAAGATATATTTCCATACTTATAATTGTAGGGTTGGGTGTTTTTGTGTTGGTAGGACTTACATCAACTGCCCCAACTATGAGAAATAATGCCCAAGACAAAATAAAAAAAGAAAATACAGAAGATATTTTGGTGAGCTCAGTAATAGGATTTGAAGACAGTGATTTAAATTCTATTGAATCTCAAAATGGAATTGAGGAGCTTGAGTATGGATATGAAGTTCAATTAAAAGAAGACACGACAGGAAAACTTGTGTCTCTTTTTAGTATGCCATATAAAATTGGAAGACCTACTGTAGTTTCAGGTCGAAATATAAGAAATGGCAGAGAAATTTTATTAGATGCAGAGTTAGAAAAAGAATTTAAATTAGGTGATACTCTAACTTTTAGAAAAGAGTCCGGAATTTTTGACAAGAGTGATGAAAATAAACTTATAAGTTATGAGTACAAGGTCGTTGGCTTTGTAGAAAGTATGTCTTATATTTCAAATAGGAGTAGGGGAACTTCCCTTGAAGGGCTTGGAGAAATAAAGGGATTTGGCTACATATCCCCTGCAAATTTTAATACTAATGTCAAATTTGCAAAGTTAATATATAGCGGAACACGAGGCATTGAAACGTCATCTAAAGAATACAAAGAAATATTAAAACCTCATATAAATAGTTTGAAAGTAGATTTTAATCGTAGACCCGAAGAAAGATATGATGATTTAAAAGACGATTTAAAAAATAAAATATCTTCAGGAGAAGCTGATATTAAGGAAGCTGAAGATAAAATTAAAGATGGGGCAGAAGAACTTGAAGACGGAAAAGAAAAGTTGGAAAAGGGAAAAGCAGAGATTTCAGATGGAGAAAGTAAGTTAAGCAAGGAATCTAAAGTTGGAAGAGATAAGTTAGATGAAGCAAAAGACAAGTTAGAAAAATCAGAACGTGAAATAAAAGAAAATGAAAAAAAGTTAAAAGATGGAAAAAATAAATTAGACTCTTCTAAAATAGAGCTTGAAGATGGCAATAGAAAGTTACAAGACGGGAAAGCAAAAATTGAAGAAGCTGATAAAAAGCTACAAGATGGTGAGCTTGAGTACAACGAGGGCGAAAAGAAATATGAAAGAGGCTCCGGAGAGTTAGATAGTTCTCGAAAGACTTTGGACCAAGCTAAAAAACAATTGGAAGAAGGACGTAGAAAACTTGATGAAGGACTTCAAAGAATAGAAAGTTCAAAGGCAGAGTTAGAAGCCGGAGAACAAAAATACCAATTGGGGTTGCAACAGTATCAAGAAGGAGAGAAAAAATATTCAGAAGGGCTTCAAAAAATAGCAACTGAACTTGGAACAAGTGCCAATATAGATGAAGTGGATAGAAAGCTAACAGAAAATGAAAGTTATATTAAGTTAGTTGAAAAGATATTGTCAGAGTACAGAAGAGCCGAAGCAGAACTTAAGTCCATAGAACAAAGTATAAAGGAAAAAGAGAACCAAATAAAAATTTATGAGCAAGATTTAGAAAAATTGGAAACTGAAAAAAACTCAATAGATTCTTCTAGCTCAAGATATGCTGAGTTAGAAAGTGAAATAATTAAAAAGAGAGCTCAGATAGATTCGCTGAAGATGGACGTGCAAACTACAAGAGAAAGTTACAATGCCGCAATGGAATTAAAAAAACAATTTGAAAGTGAAATTTCAAAGTTGAGCATGAAATATGGCGGAGTAGATATTGTAAAAGAATATGATTCATTACTTGCGAATTTGAAGTTAGCAAGAGCAGGCGTGGACAAATTAAAAGAAAGCAGGAGAGAATTAGACAGAGCTGCTGTTCAATTGGAAGAGTCGAAGAAGACTATAGAAATGGGAAAGAAACAGCTTGAAGAGGGAATAAAAGCAGCTGAGGCCGGAGAAAGAGAATACAGAGAAAATCTTTTAAAATTTAAAGATGGAGAAGCTAAGTACGAAGAAGGTAAGAGAGAATTAAATACAGCAAGGCAAAAATTAGATGCTGCAAAACTTGAGATAGAGAGTGGAAAAGAAAAATTAAAATCTGCAAAATCGCAATATGATGAAAATCTTTCTAAATATAACGATGGAAAGATAGAGTATGAAAAGGGCAGGAGTGAATACGAATCCGGAGTTGAAAGGTTAAATGACGGAAAGAATGCATATAAAGAAGGCCTAGATACTTATGAAAAAGCAGAAGACACTTATTTTTCTGAGATAAATTCTGCACGAGACAAACTTGAAAAAGCAAAGAGAAAACTCTATAAAAATGAAAAGGAACTTATAAAAGGTCAAAAAGAATTTGAAAGCAAAAAACTTGAAGCTGATGAAGCAATACAAAATGGCAAGAGTGATTTAGAAGATGCAAAGAGAGTGCTGAAAATTTTAAAGGTACCGAGATACAAAATAACTCCAAGATATTCAAATGCATACTTAAATGCATATTTAAAAGATGCTGACAGTGTAGACACATTGAGCCTTGTGTTCCCAATATTTTTCTTTTTGATAGCAATGTTGGTTACATTTACAACTATGACCAGAATGGTTGAAGACAATAGAATTAATATAGGAACATATAAAGCCTTGGGGTATACAACTGGAGAAATTTCAAAAAAATATTTCATGTATGGAAGTAGTGCAGCCATAATAGGAGGAGTAATAGGGGCTATTGTAGGTTCAACACTGTTACCTAGTATAATAGGAAATGCATACTCTACAACAACTATATTTGAAAATCATTTGAACTATTATTTCTACCCTGGCAAGGCGATTTTATCAATATTGGTTGGATTAGTGTTCAGTGGTGTGGCAGCTCTGATATCAGTTAGAAAAACTTTAAAATCAAACACAGCAAGCCTACTCAGAAAGGAAACGCCAAGAGCTGGAAATAGAATTTTACTTGAAAAAATTCCGTTTATCTGGAATCGTATGGACTTTTTATTTAAAGTTACAGCGAGAAATATTTTCAGATACAAGAAGCGTATGATTATGACAATAATAGGTATAATGGGCTGTACCGCACTTCTAATTTTGGGATTTGGTATAGAAGGCTCTGTAAATGGAATAGGCAATAAACAATTCGATGAGATTATGAATTATGACCTATCTGTAACTTATGATGAACTTTTAGATGAAGATTCATATCAACAATACATCATTAGTAAGAATAAAAAAGAGTTTGAAAGAACAGGAGTAAATTTAGAACAATTTGAATTTGATTACAAAGACGTCATTGAAGATTTGACACTGATGAGTGTAAAATCTGACAAAACAATAAAAGACTTTGTAAACATAAGGGATAGAAAGAGTGGCGAAAAAATAGACATACCTGAAAATGGTGTGATAATAAGTGAGAAAACAGCAAAGTTAAAAAAATTAAAAATAGGAGATACTTTAAAGATAACAAGTAGTGAGGGGATATCTTTTGAAGTAGAAGTTTCTGAAATAATGGAAATGTATATGGGACATTATGCTGTAATGGGTAAGGATTATTATAATAGAGTATTTAAAAAAGAATTACAAAACAATACAGACTTGTATAAAATAGATAAAGATGTTGAGAGTATTAAAGATGAATTTCAAAATTATAAATCTGTTGTGTCAGTTGTAAATATGAATTCAGTACAAGAAATAATGAATGAATATATGAATTCAATTGAAAAAGTTCAAGTGATTATAACAGTTGCATCAGCTCTTTTAGCTATGATAGTCCTATACAATTTGACGAATATAAATATAGTGGAGAGATTGCGAGAGATTTCAACAATAAAGGTATTGGGATTTTATTCGTATGAAACCACAGCTTATATATATCGTGAAACAGGTCTACTCACTGTGTTAGGTATAATCTTTGGAGCACTTGTAGGAAAATTACTTCACTACATTGTAATTCAAATAGTAGTTCCAAACGAAGCCATGCTGGACCCTGTATTGACATTAAAATCATACTTTGTTTCAATTTTTATAACGTTATTTGTGAATTTAGTCATAATGTTGATTTTCCACAATAAACTAAAGGGCATAAATATGGTAGAATCTTTAAAATCAAATGAATAATTGATATAACACGTGTTATAATACTTATAACAATAGTTCGGAGGAATATAACTTGGAAAAAATAATTGTAAAAAAATCTGAGCCATTAAGAGGGACAGTTCGCATAAGTGGAGCTAAAAACGCAGCACTACCGATTTTAGCTGCTTCTTTACTTGGAACAGAAGATGTAGTTCTTGAAGACGTACCGGGTCTTAAAGATGTAGATATAATGTGTCAGGTGCTTGAAAGTTTGGGGAGTACTGTAAAGAGAGTAGAAAAAAACAAAATAATAATAAATTCTAATAATTTGAGTTCATACGTGACCAATTATGAGTTAATGGGAAAGATGAGAGCATCTTTTTTTAGTTATGGGACCGCTTCTTGGCAGAATGGGAAAAACTGTTAATTCTCTTCCAGGGGGTTGCAATATAGGTGCAAGGCCTATAGACTTACATTTAAAAGGTTTTGAAGCTCTTGGAGCAAAAATTGAAAATAATGTTGGTGATATTACAGCAAGTTGTGAAAAACTAATAGGTGGTACAATATATTTAGATTTTCCATCTGTTGGGGCTACAGAAAACATAATGACAGCAGCTGTGTTAGCTGAAGGAGAAACTGTAATTGAAAATGCTGCAATGGAACCTGAAATAGTAGATTTAGCTAATTTTTTGAGAAAGATGGGGGCTAAAGTAGTGGGAGCCGGCACATCAACTATAAGAATTAATGGAGTAAAAGAATTAAAAGGCTGTACTCATCAAATAATACCTGACAGAATAGAAGCTGGAACATTTATGGTTGCGGCAGCTATGACAGAAGGAGATATAAAAATTGAAAATGTGATAGCATCTCATATAAAACCTGTTATTGCAAAGCTTGAAGAAGCGGGGGCACAAGTAATTGAAGAAGACGACAGCCTTAGAGTAATAGGGAATTCAATTAAACGTCCTATAAATATAAAGACATTGCCCTATCCGGGATTTCCAACAGATATGCAAGCGCAGTTTATGGCATTTACAACAACTTTAAACGGGAAGAGCACAGTTAAGGAAACTGTGTTTGAAAATAGATTTATGCATGCAGATGAACTTGTGAAAATGGGAGCAGATATAAACACCAAGGATAGAGAGGCAAGAGTTGTAGGGCCAAGTCAATTAAAAGGTGCAAAAGTAAATGCTACAGATTTAAGAGCAGGAGCAGCTTTAATTCTTGCCGGTCTTATTGCAGAAGGTGAAACTGAGATAGGCGAAATTTACCATATAGATAGAGGATATGAGGATATAGAAGAAAAATTTAGAAACCTTGGAGCAAATATTGAAAGGGTTGAAATTTAAAGTTATGGAGAAATCCATAGCTTTTTATTTTGGAGTAAAAAAATAAGAGCGACTAGCGCTCTTAAAAATTTTTAATTAGTCTTCGTAAACTTCGAAGTCTTCTTTTCCAGCTCCGCAAAGTGGGCAAACCCAATCTTCAGAAACATCTTCAAATGCTGTGTTAGGTTCAACTCCGTTGTCAGGATCTCCTAAAGCTGGATCGTATATATATCCACAAAGTGTACATTCAAATTTTTGCATGGGGTGTTCTCCTTTCATAATTTAAATATTTAAAATTTATAGTTAATTATTACCCACAAAATTTTAAATATAACTA
>NZ_JH165061.1:768726-781561 GCF_000227315.1 Peptoniphilus indolicus ATCC 29427
CTTTTAACATACAAAGAGAAAACGTTTTATATTAAGGGGGAAATGTTATGGCTACTTTTAGCGTACCTAATAAAATAGTACATGGGGAAAATTCATTAGAAGTTTTATCTTCTTTGAAAGGTAAGAGAGCAACTTTAGTAACTGGTGGAAGTTCAATGAAGCGTTTTGGCTTCTTGGATGAAGTTACTAAGATACTAGAAGATGCTGGATTTGAAACTCAACTTATTGACGGTGTAAATCCTGACCCAACTGTGGAAGAATGTCTTCTAGGCGGAAAGAAAATGGAAGAGTTTGGTCCTGATTGGATAATTGCCATAGGTGGCGGTTCTGCAATGGATGCAGCAAAAGCTATGTGGGTATTCTATGAACATCCAAACTATGATTTTGAAAAATTAGTTTCTTTTGACAACCCACCACTAAGACAAAAAGCTCGTATGGTATGTATACCTTCAACTTCAGGAACAGCTTCTGAAATCACAGCTTTTTCTGTAATAACTGATCCGGTAAAACAAATAAAGTATCCATTAGTACATCCTGACTTTGTTCCGGATATAGCTATTATAGACCCAAGACTACCACAAAAAATGCCACCACTTATCACAGCTCAAACAGGTATGGACGTTATGACTCACGCTATTGAAGCAATTGCTTCAACTGCAGCTGATGATTATACTACTCCTTTGGCAGTTAAAGCGGTTGAGTTAGTTCTTAAATATCTTGAAAGAGCCGTTAAAGATGGAGACGATATGGAAGCAAGAACTAAAATGCATGATGCGTCAACTCTTGCCGGTATGGCATTCTCAAATTGTTCATTAGGTATTGTACACAGTATGGCTCACAAGATTGGTGGTATATTTCACTTAACTCATGGAGAAGCAAATGCAATAATGCTACCATACATCATCGACTACAATAGAAAAGAAAGTGATAGCTATGATATGTTAGAAGATACTTTAAGAATAGATGACATAGCTGAAGAAGTTAGAAAACTTAACGAAGCTGTTGGATTGACTTTGAATATTAAAGATGGAAAGAACACAGTAATTGAAGAAGATAAATTCCTTGAAGTGTTAGATACAATGTCAGCTAATGCATTTGCAGATGCTTGTACTCTAACTAATCCAAGAAAGACTAGCCCTGAAGATATCAAGAAAATCTACACAGCAGCTTACTATGGAGAAAAAATAGATTTTTAATTTAAATTTAAAAAGATAGCGTGAAATTTTTAGGCACTATCTTTTTAGTACCATAAATAGTGTAAGAAAGGAAGTAATTCCTATCTTGCACTATTTTTGTATAATGAAGAAGTAGTATGACGAGCGTCTTTTAGGGTTAAAACATCCGACATAAAAACTGTCAACTACCTCTTCATTATTCATATTCGGTTAAGCAGGTTGGGCAAAACGTCCGTGTCACAAGTTAAAATGAGTCTAATGGTGCAGGTAGAAACTACAAAAGAAAAAAGAAAGAAGGCAAAACATGATATCTGTAGGTATAGACATATCAAAAGAGAAATTTACAGTTTGTGCATTAGAACAAGGAAGCAAAATAATTTGGAAACCATTTGATGTTTCAATAAACAAACCAAAACTAGAAGAACTTCTAGAGAAGCTAGAAAAAATAAAGGAAGAAGTAAAAATAACAATGGAAGCAACAGGAAAATATCATCTACCGATACTTTATGAATTAAAAGATAGAGGATACTTTGTTTCAGTAATAAATCCATTAAAGATGAAACAATTTTGCCGAGCCTTTTAGAAAAGCAAAAAATGACAACATAGATGCAAAACAAATAGCAGAATATGGACTAATGTATTGGAAAGAATTAGAAGACTACAAATTAGATGAAGAAAACTACAGAGTCTTAAAAGAATTAAATAGAAACTATCAACATTACATGGATCTAAGAATCAACCAAATGAACTTCATAGACCAAACAATATATCAAACATTTCCAGGAATAAAAAACTAATCCCCATGGATCAGGAGACTTTTCAAAAGATAAATTATTAGACCTTTTAGAAAAATGGTGGCATAAAGACCTAGTATTAGAAAAAACAGAAGAAAAATTTGTAGAAGAATATAAAGCGTGGGCAAAAGAAAAGAGATACCATCTAAATGTAAACAAAGCAAAAACAATTTACAGCTTAGCAGAGGATAGTATCTCAACACAACCTTCCCATAACTCAAAAATAGGAACAAATATCAGAGAAGGAATAAACCTGATAAAGCAAATAAATCAGATTTTAAATAACATTTTATTATAAATGATGGAAATATCCGAGCCCGTAGAAGAATATCAAGAAGTAAAAAAAAATCTCAGGCATATCAGACAAATTAGCAGTATAAATAGTATCAGAATTTGGTGACTTATTAAAATTTAAAAATAAAAAATGTCTAATATCATTTATGGGAATAGACTCACCACCATATGAATCAGGAAATTTTAAAGCAGACCAAAGGAAAATAAGTAAAAGAGGAAACGCAATACTAAGAAAAGTAGGCTACCAAGCAATGAAATGTATGATGAGTGCAAAAAATTCAGAAAACGAAATATATAACTATATGATAAAAAAGAAAAAGAAGGTAAAGTCAAAAAAGTTTTCAAATTTGCAGGCTTAAACAAATTCTTAAGAATCTACTACGCAAGAGTTATGGAGGCAAAAGCCGAGAAAAAAGAATTAAAAGTAGCATAGATTTGGAAAAACACTAAAAAAAGCTGATTATTTACTTCGGCTTATTTGCCATGCGCTAATTTAATTATTCAAACAATCAAATAACCTGAAATTAATTTCAGGTTAAGTTTGACTTTTGTTAGCAGGTTTTTATGTCTATTTAAAATTGTTCCTTAATAGATACTAAATCTATACTAACTTGTTAAATAAGTTTGCTTTTAAAAGTATTTTGGCAATTATTATTCCTAAGATACTTCCTGTAATGCTTGCCGGAATCCACATTGGCATAAAAAACCAAATTGGTTCACTGTCTAAGCTTAGACCGGGATAAGTGAAAAAATATCTCATAGGATAATATGAAACTAAAGCACCTATTATACCAGTTCCAAAAACTTCTCCAATGCCGGCTGCAAAAAGTGATTTTGTCTTTTTATATAGAATAGCAGATAGCACAGCACCGAAGACAGCGCCGGTGTAAGCTGTAAAAGGTCTACCAAAAATGAACATACGAACTGTGCCGCTGATAAAAGCTTGTGCCAAATTATAAGTTGGTCCTAAGAAAACTGCTCCGACTACATTTGTAGCATGTTGGAATGGAACAAAGTTTGTTATAAATGCCACGCTTGAAACGGCTATATTAATTGCGGCAAAAAGCGCTGCTAAAATCATCTTCTTTAATTTTTTATTTTGCATTAAATGACCTCGTGTTTTCTCTATATTTATTTAGTAAGTATTCTGTTTCAGATTTTTTATCTTCTGCCATAAGTATTCCTGTGACTACTGCGTATCCAGCGACATCAATGTCTTTTAAATCATCTATTGTATTTCTGTTTATTCCGCCTATTGCAACGACAGGGATGCTTACAGAAACTGCAATTGAACTTAAAATTTCAGGGTTCATATCATAAATTACATCTTTAGTTTGAGTTG
Source organism: Peptoniphilus indolicus ATCC 29427 (assembly GCF_000227315.1). Classification (GTDB taxonomy): domain Bacteria; phylum Bacillota; class Clostridia; order Tissierellales; family Peptoniphilaceae; genus Peptoniphilus; species Peptoniphilus indolicus. Next base: position 772,332 of record NZ_JH165061.1, read on the forward strand.
GGAAGACTGCACCAACTCCAATGTAATCAGCACCTAAAGATTCGGCTTCTTTTGCCATTTCAATGGTTTGAGTGCTGACGCCTATAATTTTATCTTCTCCAAGGATTTTTCTTGCGATATCAGCGGGCATATCAGTTTGTCCGAGGTGAACTCCGTCTGCGTTGATAGCAAGTGCTATATCTATTCGGTCATTAATCAACAATTTAGCATTATATCTATGGCAAAGTTCTTTTAATTCTGTAGCTAATTTTAAAAATTCACGAGTAGTTGCATTTTTTTCTCTGAGTTGTACTAATTTTGTTCCGCCAATTAAAGATTCTTCAATTTCATTTAATAAATTATCTCCTGTAATTAGGTCTCTGTCTGTTACAAGATAGATTGAGTAATCAACACTTTTCAATTTTTGCACCTTCTTTCAAAATTTTATAATTGATTGTAGATAGCTCATTAATCAAATTGATGTGAAAATCTCCAAGTCCACGTATTCCATTCTTTGCTCGTTCACCAGCTACGGACATAAGTGTTGTTATTGTAAGAGCAGATTCTAAAAAGTTATTTGTTGCAGCTGCTCCGGCTGATAGAAGTCCGGTTAGCATACAACCACAACCTGTTACCAATTGCATTTCTGCAACGCCATTGTCAATTGAGTAGCAAGTTTTGCCGTCAGTTACATAGTCAATTTTTCCGGTTACAACAATAACTGAATTTGTAATTTGACTTGCTTTTATTGCAACATCTACCATGGATATTGACTCATCAACAGATGCATCAACTCCTTTAGAGTTTGAAGATTTATTTACTATATAAGCTATTTCAGAATAATTACCGTGAATTATAGAAATTTTATTTTTATAAATCCATCTGTAAATTCATTTCTTATTGAAGAACTTCCAGCGCCAACAGCGTCAAGCACTAATGGCTTTTGATATTTTTCAGCCATTTTTGCGGCAAATCTCATTTCTTTCAAAGATTCTTCACATATTCCACCTAGATTTATATAGACAGAGCCTGAATTTTTTATAATATCTTCAAGTTCTAGTACTGAGTGAGCCATAATAGGTGAGGCGCCTATGGCAAGTATGGCGTTTGCAACGTCATTGATTGTGACATTGTTTGTAAGACACTCAATCAAAGGTCTTTTTTCTTTTATAGTTTTAAGTTCCCTCTCAAAAATTTTTTCCATTAAAGTCTCCTTAAAATAAAAAATACTCCCTGTGGGAGTAAGCACGCAAAAATTATGTAATGCTTCCTTCCACGGTGTTAACCGACAGGTTCTAAGGGTCAGGTTTTAGCCTTCTCAACTCAAAGAGTCCCCCTGCATGTCACCATACTACCATAGATTTTAAGAATTAACAATTACTAAGAAATTGAAATATGAAAATGATAAAGCAAGATAAGGACTGCTTTTTGAAAAATTGTGATTAAGAGTAATAAATTTTAATTTTCTTACGAGATTTATAATAAAGTAGTTGGATTCACAGACTTTTTACAAATAAATGGTAAGATGTATTTAAACTTATATCAAAAAGAGGGTTGTGTATGAAAGGTAATAAAAAAGTTGTTTCAGGTGCAATGGCATTTATTTTCTTAATGGGAATAGTCAGTTTGTTTTCGGATATGACACACGAAGGTGCAAGAAGTATATTGGGAGAATTTTTAAATTTAACAGGTGCGTCTGCAACCACTATAGGTTTTGTATCTGGGATAGGAGAGCTACTAGGTTATTCTCTTAGGATAGTTTCGGGATTTATTGCTGATAAGACAAAAAAGTATTGGACGATAATTATAGTTGGATATTCGTTGCAAGTTTTAGCTATACCGGCTCTTGCATTTGTGCCGGAACAAGGATGGATAATAGCTTGTGTATTAATAGCGCTTGAACGAATAGGAAAGGCAATTAAAAAGCCGGCTAAGAATACTTTGGTAAGTTTTGCTGCAAGTGAAATTGGAGTTGGAAAGGGATTTGCATATCAAGAATTTTTAGATCAATTGGGTGCTTTTATAGGGCCTGTGATTTTATTTTTAATAAATATTATAAAGGGAACAGATGATTTGATATCAACTTATAGATTGTGTTTTATAGTTTTGGGAATTCCGGCTGTTATAACTATAAGTTTGGTTCTATTGGCAAAATTAAAATACCCTAATCCGGAAATATTTGAAAAGGAAGTTGAGCAACATAAGGAGTTTAGCTTTCAAAAGTCATTTGTATTATATATGGTTGCAATTTGTCTATTTGCATTTGGATTTGCCGATTTCACAATTATAACATTTCATGTTGCAAGGGTAAATGTGTTTGATATTTCAAATTTGAGTTTGCTGTATGCATTGGCAATGGCAGTGGATGCAATTGCAGCTCTGTTTTTTGGTTGGCTATTTGACAAAGTTGGTCTCAAGGCTCTTATGTTATCAACTTTTTTGAGTGCGTTTTTCTCTGCATTTATATTTTTGACAGAAAGCAAGTCTATGATAATAACAGGTATTGTTCTATGGGGAATTGGAATGGGAACTCAAGAAAGTATTATGAAAGCAGAGGTCAGCAAGATAATTCCAAGATCTTCAAGGAGTATGGGTTTTGGGATTTTTGAAACGGGATTTGGAGTGGCTTGGTTTTTGGGAAGTTGGTTACTGGGATACCTCTACGATGTAAATATAACTTACTTGGTAGTGGTTTCAATAGTAGCTCAAATATTGGTGATAGTTTCTTATGGGATATGTATATTTGTGAGAAGAGAAGATTATTGAAGTAAGTGAACTGTAAATAAATTATTTCTTAGACAAATTGTTATAAAAAATAAACCTAAAACTAAAAATATTCATAGAAAAAGATACTATAATATATAGTGGAGGGCGAAAGATGTTTGTTAATGATAAGATAAAAAAGAATTTAAAAAATTTACTAATACTCACTATATTTATTTTTTCTATAATCACGTTAAAAAATGAAGTTGGTCACATTCAAAGGTCAGATATTAAAAATATAATAGACAATATAGGCGTAGACAATTTAGTTATAATGATTTTATTGGGTGTGTTCTTGTTTAGTTTTAGTATTGTATATGATATTTTTATGGCTCGAAAGTTGGATATGAAATTGAGTTTGAAAAATATCATAAATATAGGCTGGATATGTCAGTCTTTTAATTATACAGTTGGAATGGCAGGGATAGCCGGATTCTCTATCAGAAAATCACTGTATGCACAAGAGGGGCAAGATTCTAAGAAAGCTGACAAAGTTTCTATAGCGGTAATAATATATTCGGCTTCGGGACTGTTTGTGTTGAGTTTGCTTTCTATAATAAACTTTAAAGAGATAGGAACCAACTACAAAGCACTTTTTATTTTGGTAGATATTTTGTTTTTAATGGTATATCTCTTTATAGATAAGTTGCAGCGTTTTTTTAAACGAGAACTTGTAAGCTTTGAATTTTTAGATTTTAAAACTAAATTACCGCTTATTCTAATATCAGCTGTAGAATGGATTTTTGCATCACTTTATTTTTCAATACTGTTCAAACTGCTAGGACGTGATTTGTCCATAGTTGACTTGGCTCTTATATACTCCGTTTCTACAATGGCGGGAATAATATCAATGATACCTGGTGGATTTGGTTCTTTTGAAGGAACTGTTTTAATGCTTGGAAGATTGTATGGTGTAAGTACGGATGTGTTTTTTCCTGTGCTTATAATTTTCAGATTGGGATATTATATAGTGCCTTGGCTGATAGGAATAGTATTATTTGGATTGACGGAATATAAATTCAAAACAGAAAATAAAAACTATGCACTATATCTAAAAATGACTCGTAATTTACTTGGAACGTTGACTTTAATTTCAGGGATTATGATGATGCTAAGTGCTCATCTGCCAGTTTGGTTAGAATTTTTAAGGTATAGTTTTGCCGGTGTGTTGATAGAGAGAAATGTACCTATAATTTCACTTTACATAGGTTTGGTGTTAGCTGTTATTTCAAAGACTATATTCACAGGAATAAAAAAGGGCTACTATATAGTCATCATTATTATGGCTGCAACGAGCATATATTACTTTATCGAGGGATATAGTATATTGATGTCCACATTACTACTGTTAATAGCAATGTCTCTCGTGTTAAACAAGAAGGCATTTGAAAATAAGTTTATAAAATTTAAAGTGGAAAATTTAAAAAATGCTCTATTTATAACAGTTTTTGGAATGGTAGTATACGGAGTGATTTACAACATCTTCCATAAAATTAATTTCTTTACTTCAAAAGGTAAGTATTCTTTAAGTTTTATTATGGAAAATTGGTATTGGATACTATGTTTTCTATTTATTACTACAATCAGTTCTCTAATTGTAATCTATATTAGCAGAGATAATAGCAATATGTTTGAATTGACCGAAGAACAGATGGAATTGTATGAGGATTTAAAAAAGGAGTATCCTAATACCATGTATTCACAAATTTTCTATTCAGGAGATAAATATCTATTCTTTAATCAAGAAAAGAATGTGGCAATAATTTACACACCTTATGGAAACAATTTATTTGCACTCGGTGATCCGATTGGAGATTCAGAGTATTTTGTTCATGCCATAGATGAGTTTGTAGCTTGGGGAACTTCAATTGATATGCTAGTGAGCTTTTATGAAGTTAGTAATAAATATTTAGATTCATATATTGCCAATGGATTTAGACTTTTAAAGTTGGGCGAAGAGGCAAAGGTTGATCTCAGTGAACTTACAACAGAGGGTAAGAAGGGAAGAAATAATAGAAGCACATTAAATAAGATGGCAACTGAACAATGCACATTTGAGGTTTTGGAACCGCCGCTTTCAAATGAGACATTCCAAAGATTAAAACAAGTGTCAGATGAGTGGCTAAACGGGCGAAAGGAAATGGGCTTTTCTATTGGAGTCTTCGACGAGGAGTATCTGAATAGAAATAAAGTTTTTGTTATAAAAGACAAAAATGGAGATATAGTCGCTTTTTCAAACCTTATTGAAGTTTTAAACACTAGTGGCATCGCCATAGATTTAATGCGCCACAAAAGAGATAGCATAAATGGAATTATGGATATTTTATTTGTAAGTATAATGATTTGGGCTAAACAAGAGGGTTATGAGTATTTTAATATAGGTATTTCACCACTTTCTAATTTGGGAGAGAAACCATATTCTGATGGATATGAAAAGTTGTTAAATTTGGCGTATAAATTTGGAAATAAAATATATAGTTTTAAAGGACTTCGTTCATATAAAGAAAAATTTAGACCTAATTGGTCGAATGTGTACTTGGCGTATAAGGACAATAAGGTGATAACAAAAGTGTTGATCGACTTATTTAAACTTTGTCATGTGCCAAGAGATTGATGTTTATTAGGAGAAAATATGAGTTCAAAATTGGCATCTATGACTAACAAGAGCAGCAGAGCTGACTTCGAAGAAATTTGTGCAGTGTTAGAAAAAGAGTTAGGAGAGGAAATGCTATATAAAATTGTAAAAAATTTTGACGACTCAACTGTCACAATGGCTACTTTTGAAAAATTTTACTTTAGAACCAGTAGCTATGCAAATTTAACCATATTGTTTACTGAAAGAAAAGATATGTAAGAGGTGGATATAATAGGATCTCCCGGGTGAGAGGGCGTTTTTAATATTAGTTGGGGTGCTAACTCAAATTTTGCCTTAAAATCAGCAGACATATTTGCAAAGTATGGATTTAATTTTGTAGAAGAAAATTAAAGTTTTAAGTCGAGGTTGACCTGTCCTCTGGGGACAATGCTATTCTCTTGTTAAGGGGTGGTAGTATGCTTAGAAATGAAGTTGAAAAGATAACAAACTTACCAGAAAGGCTATAGAATATTACGAGAAAAAGGGTTTGATAAATCCAAGTAAGATTGAAAATGGATATAGAGATTATTCAGAGAGTGATGTAGAGAAACTGCAAAAGATAGCTGTCTATAGAAAATTGGGACTTAGTATTTCTGAAATAAAAAGTTTAGACAGTGGTCATTCAATTGGTTCATTAGCTATAGAAAAAGAAATGAAGCTGAGAAAGCAAAATAAGAAAAACGAACTCTTAAATAAATTGGCGAGTGGAGTTAAGATTGAAGAAATAGAAGATGAGATAGCTATTTTAGAGATAACAGATTCTATTTATGACAAACTTGAGCGAGCATTTCCAGGTTATTTAGGTCAGGTGTTTTTTAGTGCGTATAAACCATTTTTAGAAGAGTCTTTAAATGAAGAGAATACAAAATATTTTGAAGAATATATCTCATTTATGGATAGCTTGCCAACACTTGATTTATCAGAACAAGAGATAGAGTATATCGAGAAAGTATCAAGTGAAATAACAGTATATATGTTAGACGAAGTCAATCGAAATAAAGTAGAAGCTATAAACAATGTGGAAAGTTGGCTGTCGGATAAACAAAGTAAAATCGAAGAGTATGAAGCGTATAAGGCAAGTGATGAGTATAAAAATAGCTATTTAAAATCCATTGATGATAAATTAAAAAGATATATGCAAGACAACAACTATTATACAGTGGCTGTTGATCTACTCAGAAAGATTAGTCCAAGTTATAATGAATATTATAAAAATTTACTTATAGCCGATGAAAAATATTTAGACTTGAAAAATAATGCTAAAATTTAAACTATAAATTTGAGAGTGAGAAAAAGCATATATTCATCTAAAAATAGCAAAAAATCGTGTAATAATCTTTACAAAGTAACGGCTTTGTGATAATATACATGAGTAAATTTAACACGAAGGTCATTGACCAGCAAGGGCTCTCAAGAGGCCCTTTTTTATAGGAGGTGTTTTTATGGCTGATAGAGTGGTTTTAGAGTGTACACAATGTAAACAAAGAAATTATGTCACTTATAAGAACAAGAAGAATACTACTGAAAGGTTAGAACTAAAGAAGTATTGTAAGTTCTGTAAGGAGCATACAACTCATAAGGAGACTAAGTAACTTTAATAGGAGGACGAAATGGCAACTAGCAAGGAATCTGTTCAAAAAGTAGAAGACAAGAGCCTAGGAAAATATTTCAGAGGCGTGAAATCAGAATTCAAAAAAGTTGTTTGGCCTACAAAGAAAGAAATAGTTAACTTATCTATGATTGTAATAACAGCAGTTATAGCTTTTTCTATTCTTCTTACAATATACGATAAGATTGTTATGTTCTTATTAAACCTAATCATAGGATAGGTGATATTTTGGATCAAGAAATATGCGAACCAAAAACTAACGGGGAAGAACAATCATATCAGAAAGAAGATAAGGCAAAATGGTATGTAATTCATACTTACTCAGGGCACGAAAATAAGGTAAAAGACAATATGGAAGCAATGGTCCAAAATAGAAATATGCAGGACTATATCTTAGACATCCAAGTTCCACTTGAAGAATATGTAGAAAGTAAAGATGGACATAGAAAAGTCAAAGAGAGAAAAATGTTCCCTTCATATGTCTTGGTGAAGATGATTATGAATGATGAATCTTGGTACCTTGTTAGAAACACTAGGGGAGTAACAGGGTTTGTAGGTCCCGGATCTAAACCTGTCCCTCTTTTAGATGAAGAAGTACGAGTTCTTGGAGTAACTGATGACAAAGAGTTATATGGGAACTATGAAGTTGGAGAAGAAGTCAAAGTGATTGATGGACCTTTCAATGATTTTATGGGGAAGATAGACTCTTTAAATTATGAAAAAGGTAAAGTTAAAGTTTCTATATCAATGTTTGGTCGAGATACTTTAGTCGAATTGGGCTTCAATCAAATTATTAAGAAGTAGAATAAGAATTCTATGAAGTGGGAGGGTAATCCCGATTTACCACAAGGAGGAAATAAAATGGCAAAGAAAGTAATCGCACTTGTAAAATTACAAATTCCTGCCGGGAAGGCAACACCGGCACCACCAGTAGGTACTGCATTAGGACCTCACGGTGTAAATATTATGCAGTTTACAAAAGAATTTAACGCAAAAACTGCTGATCAAGCTGGTCTTATAATTCCGGTAGTTTTAACAGTATATCAAGATAGATCTTTTACATTCGTAACAAAGACTCCACCAGCTGCAGTTTTAATTAAAAAAGCAATTAATTTAAACTCAGGAAGTGGAGAACCTAACAAGAAAAAAGTAGGCAAGATAACTAAGGCTCAAATTAAAGAAATAGCTGAAACTAAATTACCTGACTTAAACGCAGCAAGTGTTGAAGCAGCTATGAGCATGATAGCTGGTACAGCAAGAAGTATGGGTGTAGAAGTAATAGATTAGTGGGAGGAGTATTCCGTTAATACCACAAGGAGGGAATTAATGCCAAAAAGAGGTAAAAAATATTTAGAAAGTGCTAAACTTGTAGATAGAACTAAACTTTATGATGTAGCTGAAGCTATGGAACTTGTAACAAAGACTCCAACTACAAAATTTGACTCAACTGTTGAACTTGCAGTAAGACTTGGTGTAGACCCTAGACATGCAGACCAACAAGTTAGAGGTACTACAGTACTTCCTCACGGAACAGGTAAAAGTGTTAGAGTACTTGTACTTGCAAAGGGAGATAAAGTAAAAGAAGCTGAAGCTGCTGGTGCAGACTATGCAGGTGGAGAAGAACTTGTTGAAAAAATTCAACAAGAAAACTGGTTTGAATTTGATGTAATGATAGCAACACCTGATATGATGGGTGTAGTTGGTAAAATAGGTAGAGTTTTAGGACCTAAAGGTCTTATGCCAAACCCTAAGTCAGGAACAGTTACATTTGATGTACAAAAAGCTGTAGAAGAAACTAAAGCTGGTAAGGTTGAATATAGAGTAGACAAAGCTGCTATAATCAACGTTGCTATTGGTAAAGTTTCTTTCGGAACAGAAAAACTTACTGACAACTTCAACTCTATTATGCAAGCTATAATCAAAGCTAAACCAGCTGCTGCAAAGGGAAGATACTTAAAATCAGTAACTCTTGCAACTACAATGGGTCCTGGAATCAAAGTAAACGGACAAAAATTAGCTGAATAAAAACATCTTAAGAAGCGGAATTCCGCTTCTTTTTTTAAGGCTCTATGTCAAACATTGGGGAGGCTCATAAAATCGAGCCTCTCATTATATGTAAAAATCAACACATAGCAGCTAAAATAAGTCCAAAACTAAAATAAAACAAAAACCACTAAAAATAAGCATAGCAAACAAAACTCCTAGGAGTTTTCAGAAAATTTAATACCCTTTTACCAACTATTT
>NZ_JH165061.1:781611-792584 GCF_000227315.1 Peptoniphilus indolicus ATCC 29427
CATCAATACACAAAACCTCAGAAAACTTACCCCTAGGAACACTTAAACAATTTAAAATACGAAGAACAGTATTAGAAGAAACATTATACCTATTAGCAATAGAAGAAATAGAATAAACCACATCAAACTCATGAACAATAGCAAAAACAAGCCTCTTAGTCATAGTATGAACATTAGCGATAAAATCAAGATTCCTTTCAAAACGACACCCACAAGACTTACAATCATACCTAGTTTTCCTTAAATGAATTAAAGACTTCTTACCACGAATATGAGTATCTTTAATCCTTTGAGTCCTATGACCATGAACCCAAATCCTTTTAGAACCACAATGAGGACAGACAGACATCTTAGAAACAGAAACATGAAAATGGACAAATTCATTATCCTCATTAAAACTATCAAAAACTACATCTTTAAAACCAAACAAATTCATGATATTATTATTTTACACTTATATGTACCTCCAATCTTTGGTGTTACTAATTAAAGTTTAGGACTAAATGCATATAAGTGCAATTTTTTTACAAAAATATCTGTTAGAGATTTACTCCCCAACAGATATTTTAGAACCTAAAATTCATGTTATTTATGATACACTGAACAAGATGCAATTAGTTAAAGTAATAGGAGGAAATATGAAAAAGTTTTCAAAGTATTTTATTGTTTTTTTTATGGTTTTACTTTTAACGGCATGTGCTTCTAAGAAAGAAGTAAATACAAGTAAAGAAGAAACTCAAAATGAAATTTTAAGTTTAAGTTTTGATGATTATTTAAAAGATGCTAATGGAACTGATGTTACATTCTATGGATGGGGTGGTTCAGACCAAACAAATAATTGGATTGACCATTATTTAGCAGATAAGTTAAAGAAAGAATACAATATAAACCTAAAAAGAACTGGAATGAACATAGATGAGATATTAAACAATCTTCAAAATAGTGTTCAAGCCAAAGAAGAAAAAGGTAATATTGATGTAATTTGGATTAATGGAGAAAATTTCTATACAGCCATGGAAGGTAACTTACTATTTGGACCATTTGTAAACAAATTGCCGAATTTTGAAAAATATATAGACACAGAATCAGATGATATAAAATTTGATTTTGGATATGAAACTAATGGATATGAAGCACCTTACGGAAAGGCACAATTAGTTATGATATACAACTCAGATAAATTAAGTCCGATAACTAGTGCAGATGAATTTATGGAAGCTGCAAAGGCAAACCCTGGAAAGTTGACATATCCTGCACCTCCGGATTTTACTGGATCAGCTTTTGTCAGAAATCTTGTGTATGAAAAAGTTGGATATGATAATTTAAAAAATATAGAACCAAATAATAAAGAAGAGATAAGAAAAGCTATGAAGCCTGCCCTAGATTATTTAAAAGAATTAAAACCATATCTATGGCAAGAAGGAAAGACTTATCCGGCTGATTCAACTCAGTTAGACAATATGTTTGCAGATGGTACTGTTTATTTTAATGTAAGTTATAATACAAACTTTGCTTCAAACATGGTAGAAAAAGGTGTATTCGCAAATACAACAAGAACTTCTGTATTTGATAAAGGTACAATAGGTAATACTCATTTCCTAGCGATTGCAAAAAATGCGCCAAATAAAGAAGGGGCAATGGTAGTTATAAATGAGATTTTAAACTTTGAACCTCAAATGGAAAAATACAAACCAGAAGTTTGGGGAGATTTGCCTGTAATAGATAATTCAAAACTTTCTGATGAAGAAAAGAAAGCTATAGGAGAAGTAAAGCAAGGTGTTGCGACTCTTCTACAAGATGAATTGCTTTCAAAGAGACAACCAGAACTTCCAGCAGCTATGGTGCCTGTAATTGAAGAGATATGGGCAGAAGAAATACCTAACTAAATAGGATAAGACGATGAATAAAAAATTAAAACCATATTTGGAAGTAGTGCCAATTGTGATTGTTTTATTATTCATTTTGATAATGGGAATAATCGGAGCTTTAGTACAAAGTTTCGGATATTTTCCTATTATTGGGCTAAAAGAATTTACACCGAGATATTATATTCAAATTTTTCAATCAAAGACATTTTTTAAAAGTTTAAATTATACATTGTACACGACATTTATTTCATCTTTTGTATCAATAGTTTTAGGTGTATTAATAGCAAGAAGTTTGTTAAAGAGCAATGGCAAGATGGAAAGTTTTTATAAGATACCAATCATTATTCCGCATATTATTGTGGTTTTATTTGCCGTGACATTTTTGTCAGATACCGGAGTTTTTGCAAGGGTGTTATATTTTTTAGGAATACAAAATGCACAGGAGATGTTTTCAAAAATCTTATTTAATAAAAATGGAATTGGAGTCATATTGTCATACATTTGGAAAGAGACTCCTTATGTTGCTCTGACAGTGTTGGCAGTTTTAAAGAGAGTGAAGATGAGATATGAAGATGTTGCAATTAACTTAGGTGCAAGTAGAATATATGCCTTTTGGCATGTTACATTACCTATGTTAATGCCGACAATAATATCAACATTTACAATAATATTTTCATTTTCATTTGGAGCTTATGAGATACCAATGTTACTTGGGGCAACTCAACCTAGAGCATTGTCTGTACAATCATTTATAGAATATCAAAACCCTAATTTAGAAAATAGACCTTATGCAATGGCAATGAATATTGTCATGATTTTATTTTGTGTAGGTTTTGTAGCTATATTCAATTGGATTTTGAAGAAGGTAGTGGAGAGATAGAATATGAAAAAATTTAATTTTATTTCTAAAGCATTTCTTGTATTGACTATTTTTGCAATATTAATTCCACTCTGCACTTTAATTATTTGGTCTTTTACAAATAACTATCTATGGCCCGATATTTTACCTAAAAATTATGGATTTAGAGGTTGGGAGTATGTTTTTCAAAATTCAAATAGAGTTTTAACTTCTTTAAAAAACAGCTTGTATATATCATTTTTCACAACGCTAATAACTTTGATAATTTCAGTGCCATGTGCAAAAGCATTGGCATTTGAAAAATTTAAAGGCAAAACTTTTGTGGAGTTACTAGTGCTTTCTCCATTGGTTATTCCACCAGTATCTCTTGGAATGGGACTTAATATACAGTTTATTAAGTTTGGTCTTGCAAGAACTTTCACAGGTGTTGTATTGGTTAGTATAGTGCCTTGTATTCCGTATGCTGTTAGGTTATTAAAGGAAATTTTTATAATAGTTGGGAATGGATATGCAGAACAGGCAATGGTTTTGGGAGCGAGCAAGACCTATACATTTAGAAAAGTAGTTATGCCTTTGTTGTTGCCAGGGATAATATCAGCTGGAATGATGTGTTATATAATTTCATTTAGCCAATATTTTTTAGTGTATTTAATAGGAGGAGGTAAGATAATAACTTTTACAATGGAGATGTTTCCATTTATACAATCAGGGGATAGGATGATGGGCGCTGTGTATAGTGTTATATTTATAATGAGTACAATGGTTTCACTAATATTAATGGAATATATATTGAGAAAATTTTATAAAGGGGGGATAGAAGATTATTATGTCTAAAGAAAATTTAGTCAAATTAGAATTGGTTGGAATACAAAAATCATATGGTAAAAAGATAGTTATAAATAATTTGGGATTAAAAGTTTATGATGGAGAGAGAATAAGTTTGTTGGGTCCATCAGGTTGTGGCAAGAGTACTTTATTAAATACAATAGTTGGGTTGATAGACTTTGAGGGAATTATATTTTTAGATGGAATTGATATTACTAATAAAGCGGCGAATAAGAGAAATATAGTTATGGTAAGTCAAGAAAATCATCTATTCCCACATATGAATGTCTATGAAAACATAGCTTTTCCAATGAGAGTTAGAAAGCTTGAAAATAGCGAGATTCAAAATAGAGTTAGAGAATTATTAAATGATATAAATTTAAATGGCTATGAAACTAAAAAAGTAAATCAGTTGTCGGGTGGTGAAAAGCAACGAATTGCACTTGCAAGGGCATTGGCGGCCACCCCTGAAGTGTTGCTCTTAGATGAAGCTTACTCAAGTTTAGACACAAATATGAGGTTTAAAATGAGAGAGCTAACAGTTGAATTGCAGAAAAAACACAATATAACTACAATTTTAGTTACACATGACAAAGAAGAGGCGATGATGTTTAGTGATAGAATAGGAGTTATGTTAAATGGAGAAATTGAACAGTTAGATTTTCCTAAAAAAATTTATGAATCTCCTAAATCTCTGGATGTTGCTAAATTTTTAATTAGTGAAAATTTTATAACTACAGATCAAGCAATGGCAAATGGACTAATTGAGGAAGAATTAGATACGAATAAAGTTGTATTAATTAAACCTGAAGATATTTGTATAAAAACTGATTTGAAAAATGGTATAGTAGCAAAAATATTAGACAAAAAATATTCTATGGCGAAAATAAAATATGAATTATTAATAAACGGTATGGAACTTATAGTAGATGATTATAGAAAAAATGATTTGGAAATTGGTTCGGAAGTTGGCATGGAGATTAAAAATTATATAGTTTTTTAGGATGTGTGTAATGAAGAAAGTTATTTTTGATTGTGATAACACAATGGGAATAAAAAATCGAGATATAGATGATGGATTGGCACTTTTGTATTTGATAAATAATTTGGATGTTGAATTAAAAGGTGTAACTTGCACTTACGGAAATGATAGATTGGATAAAGTTTTTACTCAAACAGTTAAATTGATAGATGATTTAAGTTTAGAAATCCCGGTTTTTAAAGGCAATGGTAATTATGATATGATAGATTATGTCAAGTGTGAATTTAAAACTGAAGAAACTAAGAATTATCTAGATAATGACGCAGCAAAATTTATTGTAGAAATGGTAAATAGATATCCAAATGAAATATCTATATTGGCAACGGGTTCTCTACAGAATTTATATGATGCTTGGCAAATTGATAAATCTATTGTGGAAAAAATAAAAGAAGTTGTAGTAATGGGCGGAATAACTGAGCCATTATATTTTAATAATAAGGTTATGAATGAACTTAATTTTTCTGTATGTAGTAGGGCTGCTGAGTGCGTTATAAATGAATTTAAAAATTTATCTATCTTAACGGGAAATAGTTGTATGGAGATTGAGTTTACTCAGAGTGATTTAAAAGAGATTGAAAACATTGGTGAGTTTAAAAATAAATTTGTATTTGAAAAATTATGTGTTTGGATGGATGAATTTAAAGAGATGTATGGATATGATTCAATAGTGTTGTGGGATGTTATAGCAGCTATATATTTAACTGATTCAGATTTGTTTAAAGATAATACAACCTATATTAATTCGACTTTAGAAGATTTAAATACAGGTAAGTTGGTATTAGTAGATAATAGCTTGGGAATAAAGATAAATATTCCAAGTGCAAAAAATTCATCGCAAGTAAATAAAAAGCTTATAGAAGTTGTGTTTAAATAAAAATGTAGTATATCCGAGAGCGATTTCGGACACACTACATTTTTTAGTTTATCTACTTTCTAAAAGTAAATTCTCCATTGTCAATGCTTTCGATTATGGCAAGAGATAGTAAGTCATATCCTTCTTCTCTTATGATTTTTCCGCCTTCTTGGAATCCCTTTTCTACAGCTACAGAAACTCCTTCAACTTTAGCTCCACTTTGTTCAGCAATGGATATCAATCCATTAAGTGCATTACCTTCAGCTAAGAAGTCATCTATTAAAAGTAATTTATCGCCTTCATTTAAAAACTTTTTAGATACTGTAACAGTATATTCTTTATCAGTTGTGAAAGATTGAACCTTTGATTCGTAAACATCGCCACCGATATTTTTTGTCTTTTGTTTTTTAGCAAAAACAACTGGCAAATAGCCGAATTTTTCTGAAACTACAGTAGCTAAAGCTATACCTGAAGCTTCAATTGTCAAAATTTTGTTAATTCCTCTGTCTTTAAAGTGGTTGTAAACTTCTTCACTCAACTCGGATAAAAACTTTATATCAAGTTGGTGGTTTAAAAAAGAATCCACCTTTATGATATTTTCGCCAAGTATGTATCCATCTTTTTCAATTCTGTCTTCTAATAGTTTCATTGAATCCTCCTAAAGTTATATTATTACAGAAAATTTACTATTTTAAAAGAGGTTTAATAACATTTATAATATTTCTGTTATAATAATTTATAGGAGGTAGGTATGTTTAAGGATTTAGTCAATAAGAGAAGAACTATTAGAAAATATATAGATGAACCTTTAAAAGCTGAAGAGATAGAGTGTTTAGTGGCGGCGGGACTAAAAGCGCCAACTGCAAAAAATTTAGATACAGTTGAATTGATAGTTGTAGAAAATAAAGATACATTGTCTGATTTATCTGATTTTAGAGAAACTGCTGCGGGGCATTTAAAAGGAGCAAGCTGTGGGATAGCAGTTATATCCAATACAGAAATATCTCCTGAACACAACAGACAAGACGCTTGCATTGCGGCAACTTTTATATTGTTACAAGCTGAAGATTTGGATATAGGAGCTTGTTGGGTGAATGTATATAACAAATTTGACAAAACAGGCAAACCTGCTGATGAGAGAATAAGAGAGATACTACACATTCCTAAAAAATATAATGTAGAGTGTGTGATAGCATTGGGATATAAGGCTGAAGAGCCTAAGAATAAAAAGGAAAAGAATTTTAAAGAAGATGTGCACTACGAAAAATATTAAATTAGATAATTTAGAAATTATGGAAAAGTTTGGAGAAAACTTAGGCAGTTTACTTCAAGCAGGAGATGTAATTTGTTTGAATGGAGAACTTGGAGCTGGAAAGACCACTCTTACAAAGAGCATAGCTAAGGGTATGGGGATAGAAGACTACGTGACATCTCCGACATTTAGCATAATCAATGAATACTATGGAAAATTGAACTTGTACCATTTTGATACATACCGTCTTGAAAATGTTGAAGAGGTTTCTTACCTTGGATTTGATGAGTATTTTTATGGAGATGGAGTTTGTGTAATAGAATGGGCAGATAGGATAGCGGCCTTTTTGCCTGAAGAATATTTAGAAATCAATATTGCTGAGGATAGAAATGCTGAGTTAATAGCTCATGGAGAGAGATTTAAAAATTTATTGGAGAATATATAATGTTGACACTTGGTATAGATACATCTACTATGACGGCAACTGTTGGTCTTTCAGATGGTCAAAAGGAAATAGTATCTTATGAAATTACAGAAGGAGTATTTAATTCTGAAGAACTTACAGATATGATTGATGATATGTTTTCTCACGTTAAATACACAATTAAAGATATTGAGCTATTTGCAGTTGGAGTTGGACCCGGCTCTTTTACCGGAACAAGAATTGCTGTGACAATGGCGCGAACTTTTGCTCAAATTTTAAAAAAACCAGTTATAGGAGTTTCTTCGCTAAGAGCTATGAGTATGATAGACTCTAAAGAAGATGTCTTAGTTTTGGTTGATGCAAAGAGAAAGCGAGCATATTATGGTCTTTATTCTAACAATGGCGAAGAAGTAATCATAGAAGATGGAATCAAGGATATAGATGAAATTCTTGCAAATATGGAAAAGCCTTTTAAAGTTACGGGAACAGGTACAAAGGTATTTGAAGAAAAATTGAACGAAGATGATATAGTGACTCGAAATATAAGAGGAGTCAACATAGCTAAACTTGGAGAAATGCTTTACTTAGAAAGAGGCGCAGATAATTTAGAAGAAGTGCTTCCAAATTATTTAGCAGTTTCTCAAGCAGAGGCGCAATTTAATGAAAGAAATGGACATTAAAATAAGACGAGCTGAATTCTCAGATTTAGATGGGATTCACAAAGTTGAAGAAGAATCATTTACCGACCCATGGTCTAAGAGTTTGATTAAGATTGCGTTGACAGATTCTTTGACAGAAGTTTGGGTTGTAGAAATAGATAAAATAGTTGGATTTATGATATGTTCAAAATTATTTGAAGCCAGTCTAGATAATATAGCTATATTAAGAGATTATAGAGGGCATGGACTTGGAGTCAAATTATTAGAAAAGCTTATAGACTTTGCAGAAGAAAAGGACATAACCTTAGAAGTTGAACACGACAACGAAGTGGCAAAGAGAATATATCAAAAGTTAGGTTTTAAAATAGAGGGTATGAGGGAGAATTACTATGGTAAGGGACGACATGCCTATATAATGTGGAGAAGAAGATAATTGGAGGAAAATAATGAACGTATTGGGGATTGAAAGTTCATGTGATGAAACATCAGTTGCCGTTGTGAAAGATGGCAGAGAGGTTTATTCAAACATAATTTCATCTCAAATATCAACTCACCAAAAGTTTGGAGGAGTTGTACCGGAAGTTGCCTCAAGAAAACACGTTGAGGCATTTAATGGAGTGCTTGAAACAGCAATGAAAGAAAGTGGACTTGAGTTTTCGGATATAGATTTAGTAGTTGGAACGAGAGGCCCGGGACTTGTAGGAGCTCTATTGGTTGGTCTTTCGGGAGCAAAAGCAGTTGCATATTCTTTAGGCGTGCCATTTGTCGGAGTAAACCATATATTTGGACACGTATGTGCAAATTATATAGCTCATAAAGATTTAAAACCGCCATTTATTGGGCTTATAGTCTCAGGTGGGCACACTTATCTTGTAAAAGTAAAGGACTATGTAGATTTTGAATTATTTGGAAGAACTCGTGACGATGCAGCCGGAGAGGCTTTTGACAAAGTTGCAAGAAAGATGGGGATAGGATACCCAGGCGGGCCTATAATAGACAAACTTGCAAAAGAAGGAAAGGATGTATTAAATTTTCCAAGAGTAATGCTTGAAGAAGATAGCTATGATTTTTCATTTAGTGGACTCAAGACAGCAGTTATAAACTACTTACACCAATGTGAACAAAAAAACGAAGAATATAAAGTTGAAGATGTTGCAGCGTCATTCCAAACAGCCGTAATAGATGTGCTGGTGGAAAAATCTTTTAAACTAGCTATAGAAGAAAATATGGATAAAATAGTTTTAGCTGGTGGTGTTGCAGCTAACTCAGGGCTTCGAAATGCACTAGAAAAACGAGGTGAAGAAGAAGGAATAAAAATATATTATCCGGACCTTAAACTCTGCACAGATAACGCAGCCATGATAGCATCAGCCGGATATTTCACATACCTTTCAGGTAATTACGATAAAAAAGCATATGCGACACCTAATTTGGGGTTGACATAAGGGAGTTAGATAGCTCTCTTTTTTATAACTTGAATCGTGGAATCAAGCACAATGTCATTGATCAGTAAACGCAGTACTTGTTTGTCATAAAATAGTATCAGCTTCCCAATGTCCAACACACCCTCTGGACTAGATTAACTGTATAAGTTACTTATTATAAGTTTATCCCTTCTTTCTCCATGATTATTTGTATGACGATTTTTGTATTTGTTCCTAAACATTAAATGTAACATTTCTATTTTTACTGTTTTATTATGTTCAATAGATTTCTATTTTTGTGTGTGGTGATTCAATTTTTTTAACATTAATAATAGAAATTTAGTTAAAATTATGATATAATTATAAAAAGTAAATGTTTGACAATGAGGCAAAAATAGATGATAATCGCAACAAACAAACAAACAAACAAACAAACAAACAAACAAACAAACAAACAAACAAACAAACAAACAAACAAACAAACAAACAAACAAACAAACAAACAAACAAACAAACAGGAATATACTGTCATATAATATATTAAAGTTTTATAATTATAAGTTATTACTAAAGACTCAAGTATTTTAAAATACTTGGGTCTTTTTATATATAATGATAAGTTAATTAAAGACTTAAATTAAAGAATAAGAGAATGAAATGAAAAATATTTAATTTATTTTTAATATTTTATAATTAACCTATTTTGAATGATTTATTATAGATTTAAAAGATTTATTAACGATGAATAGGAGGTATAAAGATTGTTTGGTAAAAAATTAGATGTTTTGATGAAATTATTAAACGTTTCCAATGTAGAACTTGCAAAAGTTGTATATATAGATCCATCATATATTTCTAAATTTAGAAAAGGAGAAAGAAAATTACCAAGAAACAGTGAATTTTTATTTGATATATGCGATTATTTAGTATCTGTAGCTATAGAAAAGAATAGATTGAATTTAGTTAAAGAATTGCTAGCTTGTAAGGAAGAAAAAAATTTGGAAGAAATTTCTATGAATATGTATGAATGGCTAATATTAAAAAATTCAGTAGCAGAAATTATAAATAAATTAATAGGAGATATTTCTGAGGAGAATTTTAATACATACAAAATAGAAGAGCACAAGATATTAGATAAAAGTATAGAGAATGTAGAAACAAAATATTATTATGGTAGTCAAGGAAATAAAAATTGTATAGAGGATGTAATCAAGGCTGTGTTGAGTTCTAAAACGGATAGCAATGTATATTGGAATTTAGCGCAATCAGACAGTTCAAATTTTGAAATAGAAAATTATTATTTCAAATATAGTGAGTTAACTAGAGAATTAGTAAAAAATGGTAGAGATATAAAACTTATTTTTTCTGATAAAGATTACCATATACAATTAATAATTTTACTATATAATATGTTAACTTTATTTATGACAAGAAGTATTACTCCATATTTATGCAAAAATAAAAAATTAATACTGTAAATACCATGGTTGTAGTTGATGGTGAAATGACAGCTTTAGAATTTTCTAATTATGATGATTTAGATAATAGAGTGAGTATATTAACTAATGAAAAGGGAATTATAGAATATAATAAAGGTTTATTGGATAATTATATAAGAGATAGCGTATTGCTTATAAATGTAGTGAATTATGAAGATTTTGAAAATTATGACAATATATATAGTAGTATTTACGATAATGAAGGAAGATATTTTTTTGATAGAAGGTTATTTTTTCGTTTTATACATTACCTGAGGAAACAGCATTA
>NZ_JH165061.1:792634-800259 GCF_000227315.1 Peptoniphilus indolicus ATCC 29427
AACATAGAAAAAAGTATACTATAATCATACGGTAAATATAAGTAAGGACAAAATATAGGATATTTTTAGAATGGATGAAACGATGAAAATAAAAAATAAAATAATATTTTTAAGTTTTTGTTTATTAATAATTTATTTAGGGATTTTTAAACATTTCTCATACTATAGAGTTTTTAATGATTCAATGCACCCGGCACTAAAGAAAGGTGAATATATAGTAGCAGTAAAATTAAATAAATATAAAAAAGGGGACATAGTGGTATTTAAAAGAGATAATAAAATTTTAGTTAAGAGGATAATTGCAGAAACAGGAGAATCCGTGGACATAGATAAAGATGGAAATGTTTTTGTAAATGGAGATTTTAAGAGAGAATCGTATGCCAATAAAAAAAGTCTGGAACCATACAATATAAAATTACCACATAAAATAACAAAAAATGAATTTTTTGTTATGGGAGATAATAGGGCGGAATCTTATGATTCAAGGATTAATGAAATTAAAGATATAAAAATTCAAGAAATATTGGGGAAAGTAGTATTTAATATAGAAGGGATATTATAAGTAAATTATGAAGAAAAAGCTGGAGAAAAAGTTTGTTTTAAAAAATATATTAAGTCATAGAGTTATTATGTTTTTATTGGTAATTACCATTCTTTTTACATCTAATAGTGGTCCGGTAATGGGTTCTGCAATAGATGATGAAACAAATATAAAGAGAACATATGAAAATTTGCCTACATCCGACATTTCAAATATGATGAATCAAACATTAAACAACAAGACGGAATTGGTTAATAGAGATAATAATGATGATGAAGTGGAGCTTAGAGAAGAAAAAGACAAGTTTTTAGAAGATAGAGAAGAATTAAAAGTATTAAAAAGCAGCATAGATAATGCAGATATTTTTGTAAGATATAAAACTAAAAAAACTGCAAATAATCCAGAATTAAGAGTGCATAAAATTGATGAGTTAGATAAATCTCAAATAGCTAGAACTTTTGAAATTCAAAATGCATATTCTGCAGAAAAAATAATAGATATACATGGATATAATCTTCAATTGTTAGATGATTTTGAAACTCAAGGTGATTTTTATGTTGATGTAGTATTAAAAGAAAATATAAAAAAAGCTGAGCAAAGCAAGTTTATATTAGTTGAGATGGTAGAAGAAGGAAGTTTTTATTTAGATGCATTAGATATAAATTTAAATATACAATTAAGGGATATCTCTAATGATGAAAGAACAAAAATAAATTATAACGAAGATGGTGTTTTATCAAGTGTTTCTTTTTTTACAAATAAACTTTCTAAATTTGCACTAATTGAAGTCGGCAGTCAAGATACTGTTGAAATGAGTGTAGATAAAGAGCTTAGAGCACTACCTATGATGGCGCAATATATCAGCAATGATTTTACACAATATGTAAGAAAAGTTGAAGTTTTAACAAGAAGAAATCAAGAATGGATTCCTACAGATCAAGTTTATGATAAAGAGCAAGTAAAAGTAAATATAGAATATGCTATACCTAGAGGGTTTGTTTCTTCTGAAAATTCAACGGTGACATATCAAGTTCCAAAATCTATAAAACTTGAGGGAACACTTGAAGGCACGGTAAAAACATTGAGCGGGGAAGATGCAGGTCGATACAATATATCTACTGATGGATTCATAAGTATAACATTTGATCAAGAGTTTTTAAATAAGAATAAAGATCATAATGGAATAGTAAACGGATTCGATGGAACAGTGCAATTTTTAGGAACAGTTTCAAAAAATTCTGTAGATAACAATGATAGAATTACTTTCCCGGGGAGTGGAACAACTGTTGAAATTTTAGTGCCAAAAGAGAGAAATACAGATATAAGCTCTAAGAAAAAAGGGGAGTTGAGTCCTGATAAAAGGAAAGTAACTTACACTGTAGATATAACTACGAAAAAAGGCACTGAAAAAGAAATTAGAGTTACAGACAGAATAGATTGGGTGGTACCAAGTAATTTGGACTATGAATTTGATTTAAGTACTTTGAGAGTTGAAAAGAACGGGAATACGACGATATATAGCGATGGGCATAGTTATAGCACTGAAATAAATCTTGTTAAACAAACTAATGGGTATGGAAAGACTATAGGATTTGATTTACAAAAGTTGCCAAAACTAGAAGCTAATGAAAGCTATAAGGTAACTTATGAAGTAAAAATTAACAGTACACCAAAAGATATCTCGGAAATTAGACTTAATAATACTGCTTGGACTATAAGTGGTCCGGATCAACATGGAACAGATGACGTTATAAAATGGAGTAAAAGTGTAAAAAAATCAGGTTACTTTAATCCTAATGGACAAGGATATGGAGAAGTGAATTGGACAATTACTGTCAACCCCGATAAAAAGGACTTGAGTAGTTGGAGAATAAGAGACCAAATAAATCATCAAATAAAAGACGGTTCTGTAAGACTTATAGATTTAGATTCGGGAGATATAATTCAACTGGAACAAAATGAGTTAATTAAATACAGTGATAGTAATTGGTTAATAGATTTTAGTTTTAATAACTATAAGATTAAAAATAGAAATTCTACATATAGACTGGAATATACGACATTAGTTTCACGAGGAGAAAGTTCCGTAACTAATAAAGTTGAAAAATATGGTAACGAATATGAAGAAGATACTACAACAATCAAAACAACTCAAGACTTTGCTCTGAATAAATTTGCAAAGGTAATAAACCTTGATGATAAAAAAATAGAACTAAAAACAGATGGCAAGTAGGTGTGAATATTGGAACGAACAATTCAAATACATTCACATTCACAGATACATTTGAAAATCTAAAAAAATTACCAAATAAAGAAAGTTTGGGCAATGATAGTCACTATGCTTATGCAAGTGAGATTGATAAAGAGTTACAAAGTCAACTTTTCTTTAGAAGCTATGGTGGTGAGAGTTATAGGTATAGGGGGAATGATAAAGACCCTGAATATAGTGGAGAAGCTGAGAATAGAGCTGAGAATAGAACTGTAAAAAGTATAAAAGTAACCTACTATGACTCAAAAGGGAAAAACATACCGGAAACTGATACTACAAGAAAAGTAAAAAGCTTTAAAGTTGATATAAATTATGAGTCTAGCTTTAATCCGAAAGACTTTGCTATTGGAGAATATCACACATATTCAGATTTAAGTGAAATTTCTAACAATGAAAAAATTAAGATTATAAATAAGGCAACTGTTGCAGATAAAACAACTACAGCAGAAACAGAATATGAAAAGAGAGGAAAGATAGAAAAAGGAGTTCTAACAGGGATTGAGAACTATATTCCAATATACAAAAATGGTAAGTCAGCAGTAGATTACTCAAAGGATAAGGGGCAGATTGAGTATAGGATTATGCTCACAACATCAGAAGTAGATGGAAATCAAACTAAAAATGGAACACTAGTTATCAATGATACTCTTCCTGATGGAGCAGAGTATGTTGACGGTTCACTTGAAGCAGCATTTTTTAGAGCAGATAATTTAGCTTATCCCAAATATGACAGGTCAAATAGATATGGAACCAATTTTCAAGGGAATAGTAAGCCTACTATTACTATAAATCAAGAAGGAAATAAAAAAGTTGCTACGATTAAAATAGATAATTATATATACGATGACTATTTCCCTATAGTTCAAATTTTCTACAAACTTGATGTAAGTAAAGATGAATTTTGGAAAGACAACAAGAATGTAAATAAGACTTATATCAATGAAGTCTCTTGGAATTCAGAAAAAACATCAAATGAAGTAACAGTTGAGAAGAAGTTGGATAAACTCACTAAGAAAGGCTGGCAACTAGATGATAAAGGACAACCTATAAAAATTAATGATAGTAACAAACCTATTGGTAATCCAACAGGAAATGTAAAGTATAACTTAGTTATTAATCCAAAAGGAGAGGATTTAATCAAAAATGGAAATGAGGTTACTCTAGTTGATAAACTTAATTCCCAAGGTAAAATCCCTAGATTTGATATAGATAAAGCGAAACTATATGAATACGATGATTCTCAACCTGATAACAAAGGTAGGGAAATAGAAAAGGGCAGATATAAGATCACTTTTGATGAAAAAGAATTGAAACTAACGCTTATAATACCTGATGAACTGGCCTGTGTATTTGAGTATATATATGAATTTACTAATTTTGCAGACTCTCTCACTATAAAAAATGAGGCGGAATTGTCAGGGATTGCAAGTTCTAAGGATACTACAATTTTAAGAGATAATCAATCATCTGCAACAGTTACTGTAAAAGAAATAAAAATATATAAGGTAGATTCAAAAGATATAAAGAAATTCTTGCCGGGGACAAAATTTAAACTTGAAAAATTTGATTCTAGTAAATGGAATGATTTAAGTAATGCATGGCATATTGTCAAGTATAAGGACAGTGACGAAATTACAA
This sequence comes from Peptoniphilus indolicus ATCC 29427, assembly GCF_000227315.1. Lineage (GTDB taxonomy): Bacteria > Bacillota > Clostridia > Tissierellales > Peptoniphilaceae > Peptoniphilus > Peptoniphilus indolicus. The sequence goes on from NZ_JH165061.1 coordinate 797,083, forward strand.
TTCCAGACTCGGGGTATATTAGCTGGTCTTTATCAGGTGCAAATCCGGGACTTGAAGCAGATGTACTCTATAGGTTAACAGAAATCGAAAGTCTCGATGGATATACAAAATTAACAGAACCTGTTTACTTTATTTGGATGAAAGCGGGAAGTGATGAGTATAGTTCGTACCATCGTTCAGACAACAGACCGGATTTATCAAAAGTAGATAAGGGGAAAATATCATTTTTGAAAAATTCCGGCGGGATAATGTATATAAAAAATGATTATACAAAAATAAGAGTTAACAAGTTTTGGCAGGATGATGATGGATTAGAATATGAAAATGAAAATATTCCAAATATAGAAGTTAGAGTAGATCTTTATAGAAAAACAGGAAAAGATGGGAATTTTGAAAAGCTTGAAAATCACTCCAAAACTTTGACAAAAGATAATAAGTATACAGAATCTTGGACAGGATTACCGGCAAGAGATGAGCAAGGGGCTGAATATTTCTATAAAGTAAAAGAAGTAGAAGTTAATGGATATGAAACATATTATTTTAATAACGACGGCATTCAATCGGGAGAGATAAATATATTTAATAAAAAATAAAGAGTAGTGAAATTGAACTCCCCGCAACAGGGGGAATTGGCACAAATAGAATTTATGCTATGGGTACAGTTTTATTATTTTCTTCTTGCATATATATGTTATATCAAAGAAAGAGATATAAAATAAAAATACAATTAATGAAAGGACATAAGAAATGGGAAAATTAAAAAAATTAATGGGATTGATGTTAACTTTACTGATGATTATAAGTACAGTAAACCCTACTTTTGCACAGGGCACTAGTAGCTTAACGGTAGAAAATACAGGGAAGACACCTCATAAATTTGAACTCTATCAAATTTTTAAAGGTGAAGTTTCAAATGGCGAAAATGGAAAGTTAAAATTATCAAATATTGAGTGGGGAAATGGAGTAAAGGATACTAAAAATATTAGTTTTAGTGGGAAAAGTACCGCTTCTGAAATAGCGAATTCATTGACAGGAGATAATGTAGAGCAATTTGCAAAGGAAATTAGTACAAAGTTACAAAGTGAAGTAGAATCAGAATTAGTGCAACCAAATAATTCCCATAAATTTGATAATCTTGAAGCAGGATATTATTTAGTAAAAGACGTTGATGCCTCACAAGATGCTAAAGATAAAGAAAATGGAGCATATACACTTTACTTATTAAAAGTAGTAGGAACTGTAACAGCAAGAACAAAACTTGATGTGCCAACTGTTACAAAACATGTAAAAGATATTAACGATTCAGAAGATAAAGACTATAAAGATTGGGCAAAAACAGCTGACCATGATATTGGAGATAAAGTTCCATTTAAGTTAACTGGTACATTACCATCAAATTTTGATAAATATGAAACATACAAATATGTATTCCATGATGAAATGTCAACAGGATTAACATTTGACCAAGAATCTGTAAAAGTTTTGGTTGGTGACAAAGAAATAAAAACTGACTTTAAGGTTGCAACTACAACAAATGGATTTACAGTAACTTTTGATAACTTGAAAAATGTTTCAGGAGTAACTAAAGATAGCGTAATTACTGTAGAGTATACGGCTACATTAAATGAACGAGCAGTTATTGGCTCAAAAGGAAATCCTAATGAAGTCTATCTTGAATATTCAAACAATCCTAACAAAGGCGGAGACGGCACAGGGAAAACTCCAAAGGACAAAGTAATTGTATTTACTTATAAAGTAATTGTGAACAAAGTTCAACCGGGAGATACAGAGAATACAACAAAACCGTTAGCAGGAGCAGAATTTAAGCTGGAAAAGAAAATGGAAGATGGTAAATGGAAGGAAATCACAAGACTTACAAAAGAAGCAGATACAAAATTTACTTTTAAAGGTCTTGATGATGGACAATACAAATTGACTGAAACAAAAACTCCAGAAGGCTTTAATACAATTAAGCCAATAGAGTTTAATGTTGTTGCAAGTCATGATGATGATAGCTTAACACTGACTGATCTTAATGGTAAGCTAATTGAAGGAATTGTTAATTTGGTAATGGCAGCAAATAAAGAAGAAGGTTCTTTATCAACAGATATAGTTAACAAACAAGGCCCTGAACTTCCGGAAACTGGTGGTATGGGAACTAAAATTATCTATACCGTGGGAACAGCTTTGGTTTTAGGCGGAGTTATATACTTAGTAACAAAAAGAAAACTATCAATTAATAGATAATAAATAATTATTATAGAAGGAGGGAGAAATCCCTCCGTAATTTAAATTTTAAGGAAATGTTGTAAATGGGAATTAGAAAGTCAACAATTGTAGTATCTATAGTGATTTTAGCGGGTATAGTTTTATTACTGTATCCAACGGTTAGTAATTGGTGGAATGCCAAACACCAGTCAATAGCAATAGAAAGTTATGTATCTAAAGTAGAAAAATCAGATGAAACAGAGTATATAGATATTTTAAAAGAGGCTAGGAAATATAATGAAAGTTTAGTTGACAAGTCACTCGATAGATTGAGATTGAGTAAAAAAGAATTAGATAAATATAATTCTATGCTTAAAATAGAAGACTCTGAAATTATTTCTGTTATTAGTATTCCAAAAATTAATTTGAGACTTCCAATTTATCATGGAACGGATGAAGCTGTTTTACAAGTTGCTATTGGACATATCCCGGGAACATCTTTGCCTGTTGGAGGTAAGGATACGCATAGTGTTATTTCAGGCCATACGGGGCTTACTTCTGCTAAACTATTTACTGATATTGAAAAACTCTTAAATGGAGATACTTTTACACTAAATACTTTAAATGAAACTTTGATCTACGAAGTTGATCAAGTAAGAGTAGTACTGCCACAAGAAGTGGATGATTTAAATATTGACAAGGGGAAAGACTATGTTACTTTACAAACTTGTACTCCATATGGGGTGAATACTCATAGACTTTTGGTAAGAGGGAGTAGAATTAATACTGATTTATCAAATATAAAAGTTACAGCAGATGCTATAGAGCTTAACTCTATTGTTATAAATATAGTGTGTTTAATTATTTTGATACTAATTTTTTACATTTGTTAAGTTTATTATGATTTTAGTTGAATTACTACTTTCTAAAAGATGATTTATAGATAAAGGATAAATATATGAATAAAAA
>NZ_JH165061.1:801234-807738 GCF_000227315.1 Peptoniphilus indolicus ATCC 29427
AATTTATTGACAAACTTCCGTTAAATATGGTATACCAAATACAAGGAGGTAAAGTTATATGAAATTAGCACTTATTCAAAACTCATTAACTCTGGGAAATGTGGATGAAAATTTTAAATTAATAAAGAGTGAACTTGAAAAAGCTATTAAAAAAACCCCAGATGTAATCGTTTTACCAGAAATGTGGAATACTTCTTTTTTTCCAAAAAATGTTCTAGATTTAGCGGATATTGACGGAAAAAGAACGCAAAAATTTTTAAGTGATTTTGCAATAATAAATAATGTGAATATTGTTGGAGGTAGTATTGCAAGAAAGAAAAATAATACTTTATATAATACATCTTATATTTTTGACAGAAAAGGGAATTTAGTAAATTCATATGATAAAGTTCATTTGTTTTCTCCATCAGGAGAGGATGAAGTTTTTCAATCCGGAGATAAATTATGCACATTTGAATTAGACGGGATAAAATGTGGGCTTTGTATTTGTTATGATATAAGGTTTGTAGAATGGACTAGGATGAATGCACTAGAGGATATACAAATATTATTTATACCGGCAGCCTGGCCACAAAAACGACAACTACATTGGGATACGTTAAATAGAGCTAGAGCTATAGAAAATCAAATGTATGTAGTTTGCGTAAATAGTACAGGAGACTTTGGGGGACATTCAGCGATAATAGATCCTTGGGGAGAATATGTAATAACTCCTGATACTAAAAATGAAATAAAAACTGGAGTAATTGATTTATCAATAATAGAAGATATAAGAAAAAATATAAATGTGTTTAGGGATAGGAAAAAAGAATTATATAAATTATAAGGAGGAATGTGATGCAGTTTTGCGTTGAAACAAAAAGTGGAGAGTATCCTATAGATATAAATCCAAGTAGGGTTTTTGTAATAGGTTATTCTGGAAGTAATATGGAAAAAATAATGGAACATATAAAAGAATTGGAAGAAAAATTGGGTGTTGAGCCACCGGCAAAAATTCCAACAATTTTTGAGGTATCAAAAGAAATTGTAACAAGTAATAGCGATTTATATTTTGTAGGAGAAAAAACATCTGGAGAATGTGAATATGTAATTCTAAAAAAAGATGGAAAGTTCTACATAGGTTTAGGAAGTGATCATACCGATAGAGATTTAGAGTCTGTATCTATAACAAAAGCTAAACAAGTTAGTTTAAAACCTATTGCAAAAAGAATTTGGGAGTATGATGAAATAAAAGATCATATTAAAGAGATAGAGTTAAATTCTAAATATGATGGAAAATATTATCAAAAAGGAACTTTGGCGGATATTTTATCATTAGAAGAAATTATAAAAGAATTAAGTGATAGAGTAGGCGAACTTCAAGATTGTATAATTTTTTCGGGAACTGTTCCATTGGTAGATGATTATGTATATGGAGAAAAGTTTTATTTAGAGTTAATTGATAATGTATTAGGTAGAAAAATTACAACTGAGTATTCTGTGAATATTATTCCAGAGGTAGCTAGATAAATTAGGAGGATATTTATGAAAAAAACGTTAATAGGAATTATTTTATTAGGACTATTGTTAATGACAGCTTGTGGTAGTAATGATAAGCAAAAAACGGAAACAAAGGCTTCTAATACTTCAACTACTGAGGTAAAAGGAGATAAGGTTGAAATTAAAATAGCTGTAACTGGAAATGAAGAACATCAATCTACAATTGCAGCAAACTTGTTTAAAGAAAAGTTAGAATCAAGTTCTGAAGATTTTATAGTTAACATTTATCCTAATTCTCAACTTGGGGGAGAAAGAGAAGCTGCAGAAGGTGTAAAATTAGGAACAATTCCTATGACAATAGTTACATCGGATGGAACACTTCCAGCATGGGTTCCAAAAATTCAAGTTTTAACAATACCCTATTTATTTGAAAATTCTGAACAAGCATATAAAGCTTTAGATGGAATAATCACAGAAAAATTAGATCCAGAGTTTGAAGCTGCTGGATTTAAACACTTAGCTTATGGAGAATTAGGTTTTAGACATTTTACAAATTCAAAATTAGAAATATCCAATCCTGAAGATTTAAAGGGTCTTTCTATTCGTGTGCAAGAAGCTCCAATTTGGTTTGAATTGATGAAATCATTAAATGCATCAGCTGTTCCAGTAGCATTTAATGAACTATATACAGCATTACAACAAGGGATGGTAGATGGACAAGAAAATCCTGTTGCTTCAATTGCCACAATGAAGTTTAATGAGGTACAAAAATATCTTTCACTAGATGGTCATACTTATGGTGCTATAAGCTATGTAATGAATAAAGATTTTTTTGATAAATTAACTCCAGAACAACAAGAAAATATCAAAACCGCTGCTAAAGAATCTGCTATTGAACAAAGAAAAATAGTTGCTGATAATGAAGCTAAGTATTTAGACGATTTAAAATCAACAGGTATGATAGTCACTGAAGTAAATAAAGATGCATTTAAGGAAGTTACAAAAGACATCTATGAACAAGATGAAGTAGCAAAAATGGTAGATCCAAAATTTGTTGATGAAGTTCGAGATTTTATAAAATAAGAGGGAAATATGAAAATTTTAGACAAGATAATACAATTGATAATGATAGTGAGCACAATAGTGCTCTCTATTACAACATTTTATCAAGTTATTATGAGGTTTATACTTAAATTACCTGTTCCATGGGGACAAGATGTAATTAGATTAAGTTTTATTTGGCTATGTTTAACAGGTGGAGCATATTGTTTAAAAACTGGAGATCATTTAAATATAGATTTAATATTTAGCTTTATATCTGAAAAGAAGCAAAAGATATTATATATATTAATAAATTTAGTTTTAATGATATTTTTTATTTTCTTAATCGTTTATGGAGTTCAATTTACACTAACAGGCACCACACAAAAAGCTCCATATACTAATTGGCCTATGTATATATATTATACAGCAATACAATTTAATGCTATATATTTAATAATGTATAACATACAGAATATATTTAAATTATTAAAAGATTTAAAAGAGGAGGACAATAAATGATTATAGTTATATTATTTTTATCATTTTTAATTGGGATCCCAATATCATTTGCTTTAGGAATTGTATCACTTGGACAAATAATAAGTGATGGGTATCCATTAGTTGTGGTTGTGCAAAGAATGTTTACTGGAATGGACAGTATTGCACTCACTGCTATACCTCTTTTCATACTTTCAGGAGGATTAATGTTTAAGGGAGGAATGAGCAATAGACTTGTAAACTTTGCTGATTTATTGTTAGGACATCATCCTAGTGGACTAGCAATGGTAAGTATTTTAGCCTGCATGTTTTTTGCGGCAATAACAGGCTCAGCTATTGCTGCAACTGCAGCTATAGGGGGTATTATGACACCAATAATGGTAGAGAAAGGATATGATAGGGAGTTTTGTGCTCCGTTATTAGCGACAGGAGGCTCAATAGGCCCCATTATTCCACCGAGTATACCATTACTAATATATGGGGTAATGGCTAATGTCAGTGTTGCGAAACTATTTATAGGAGGATTTATTCCAGGAATAATAATGGGAGTTGCACTTATAGCATATTCTTACTATATAGGGAAAAAAAGAAATTACATAGGCAGAGATAAAAAGGCTAGTTTTAGTGAAATTATTGGGGCAGGAAAGGATGCAATATTAGCATTAATGATGCCTATAATTATTATAGGTGGAATTATGAGTGGAGTATTTAGTCCTACAGAATCTGCAACAGTTGCAACATTTTATGCATTAATAACAGGAATGTTTGTTTATAAAGAATTAAAGATAAAAGATTTACCGCAAATATTACTGGATGCAGCTAAATCTACAGGACAAGTATTAATAGTAATAGCTTTTGCTTCACTATTTACTTGGGTTATTACGGTGAATAACATTCCTCAAACAGTAGGTGCATTTTTATCTGCTAATGTATCATCTAAAATAGTATTATTACTAATAGTAAATATAATATTATTAATAGCAGGAACCTTTATTGATACAACTTCTGCTGTAGTAATATTTACACCTTTATTTTTACCATTAGCTCAAATGTTTGGAATTAATTTAGTCCATTTTGGCTTAATAATGGCTGTTAATTTAACTATAGGAATGTGTACACCACCTTTAGGGGTATGTTTATTTGTAGCTGGATCAATAGCTAAAGTTTCTTTAAAAGACCAATTTAAAGATTTATTACCTATGTTATGTGTACTTTTAGTAGTCTTATTATTGATAACATATATACCAGATTTAGTTTTAATACTACCTAATATTTTAGTAAAATAAAATGAGAGCTGCTGAAAAATGTTCAAATAAAAACGGTTAACTTGTAATGAGAAAGCCGTTTTTTTGAAATGTTTGATCAGTGCATTAATTAATCATAAAAAGCTTGTACTAAATATTTTAATGTTAAAAGTAAAATGAATTTTAATACAGAACTTTATGTAGCATTACAATAGATGCGAGACTAAATAAAAGAAAAATAGAGAGAGTACCTATATAATTAAATTAACTAAAATTAAAAAAGAAAGTACGCTCCATAGGAATACAATTATACAAAAAAATAAAGATATTTACCGCATATTTTAGATACAAGATATCATGTTGTTAAATCTTATATGAGAGGGTATTCTCTATCCTTTATATTAAGAATATATAAACTTTCTAAATCATCTTTAATGAGATGGAATAAAAATTTTGATGGGACAAAAGAATCTCTTAAAGATGAGTACCGTAGACATTTAGAGGTATAAGAGCAGTAATTTGTGATATATTTAATTAATTGCGCCAGATATAAATTTGAATTAATTACATAGGAAACTATTAAAAAATCAAACAGACCCTATTAAGTACAAAAAGTTGCTTAGATAAAAACGTTAATATGTCTAAGGTGTTTTTTGGATATTCTTTTTAAGATATAAATCTATATATCAAAAATAATGACAAAAATATCATATTAGAAGCCAGTTATCATCTTAAAACAATTTTTAATCATTCTCTGGCACTATCTTTTTTTTGTTAAATTTTCTTTAATGTTTAAACGTTGTAGTAGAGCAGATGTAGTTTGAGACATGTGATATTCCATAGCCTCATTAATTTTATCTAAATTTTTAGTCTTCAGAGCAGATACAATTTTTCTATGTTCAGTAATAGTTTGTGAATCTCTTCCAGGTAAATACATTGCCATGAGTCCAAAATATCTGACAATATCGCTAATATTATTTAATACAGATAGCAAGATTGTATTACCACTTTTTTCATAAATAAAAGTATGAAAAATTCTATCTATACTAAATGATTTACTATAGTCTTTAGTATATTCTTGTTCATCAACTAATGTTTCTAAATAAAGGATATCCTCATCTGTAATATTTTTACTTGCATCAACAATTGCTATAAGTTCTAATGCAGTTCTTACTTTTTGAGCTTCTAGAATTTCATTTAAATTAAATTGTTTAACAACGTTTTTTTTATAAGGTTCGTTTATAATCCAACCCTCAATAGATAATTTTTGTAACGCTGCACGAATTGGAGTCCTACTAACTCCGAAGTCTTCCGATAAAGTTCTTTCATTTAAAGACATACCAGGTGTATAAAAACCATTTAAAATACGTTCTTTAATTTCATCATAAGCGGCATCACTAAATGATTTTATGTTTAACATATTTAATCTCCTATCAATATATTATATCATAAAAATCAAACTAAATATTAGTTAAATTTAATATAAGAAACAAAAGACCAGCTATTAAATGGCAATAGATATCTTTAGTGTATCGCATGTAGATACAATGTGTAAAAAGAGGAAGCTATCTGCACTCTTAATATCTGTAAATCACAAGTAGATGTAAGAATTTAGCATTAGCGTTGTATCCTTCTACTTGCAAATAAATAATAAACCAAAAACTAAAATATGTAAACAATAACATGGAAAACAGACCTATCAAAATAGGTCAAAAAATAATTAAATAAAGTGAAAATTAAATATGTGGGATATAAGCTTTGTTGTCTCTTAAAACAGCAAAAATTATGTTGATTAATTTTCTGGCAACAGCACCGACAGCGGTGTTTTGAAACTCACCTCTACTTTTTAGATCTTGGTAATAAACAGAAAGAGACAGATCATTAAAAGGAGCAACCGTTTCTGTAGACTAAACAGCACGTCTAAGATAATGAGATCCTTTTTTAAATATTTTGGACTTAGTTCCAATAAATTCACCTGTTTGTTTTTTATTTAATTTTAAAAATTATACCGTTTATGAGGGGGTAAGTAACCTTTTCTTTTTTTCATACTTAAATGGGCATTATCAGTTTTTTGAATCTTGTCATTTTTTAGTTTAATAAATAATAGTTTTTTAAGTTTGAATTTGAAATAACATGTTTTTTGTATTACTATAGTAATATACTAAAAAGAAGGGTGATGATATTATGACAAGTGCAATGTTGGGAGAATTGCTAAAAAGTTTAGGAGTATTGGGATTTT
>NZ_JH165061.1:807788-812579 GCF_000227315.1 Peptoniphilus indolicus ATCC 29427
TGGGAGAATTGCTAAAAAGTTTAGGAGTATTGGGATTTTTCCTATTAATGGGATTTGCTTTAAGAGCAAAATTAAAATTTTTGCAAAAAACGTTTATGCCGGCTAGTGTAATAGGAGGATTTATACTATTGATTTTAGGCCCGATAGGATTAAAAGTATTACCTATACCTGAAGATTGGATAACTACTTGGTCTTTATTGCCTGGGATTTTAATAGTACCTGTTGTAACAGCAACTCCTTTAGGATTAAAATTGGGGGTAAAATCAAAAAAAGAATTATTTAACATACTACCTCTTCTTTTAATAATGTTAGGAGTTTATTATTTACAACACATAGTAGGCTTTGTTGTAAATTTAATATTTAATAGTGGAGGAAATATGTATCCTACATTTGGATGGGAATTGCCGATAGGTTACTCAGGAGGGCATGGAACAGCTGGCATTTTAGGTAATATGTTACAAGAGATGAATTTGCCATATTGGGAAACTGCGCAAGGAGTGGCAATAACAACTGCTACATTTGGAATTGTTGGTGGTATATTAATAGGTATGGTGGTAATAAACTGGGGTGCTAGAAAAGGTTATACAGAAATTTTAGAAAAACCATCTGACATACCTGAAAATATGGCTCTTGGATATGAAAAAAACGTAGACTTACAACAATCATTGGGTCGTGAAACAACAAAGCCTTCATCAGTTGATACAATTTCATTTCATGCAGCAATTATATTTTTAGGTTGTTTTTTTGCATATATGTTACTTGGATTGGCTAAGAAATATGAAGTTCCTGCTTTTAAGTCAATTTCAGTTTGGGCATATGGAATTATAGTGATGTTTGTAATTTGGGGTATTATAAATAAACTTAATTTAGGGTTTTTAATAGACTCTAATGCTAAAGGAAAAATTACAGGGCCTTTTACAGAGTTTGCAGTAATTGCAGCTATAGCTTCTTTACCTGTTAAGGCTGTTTTAGACTATATAGTTCCTATATTAATTCTATGTATATTGGGATATATTTTTACAACTTTCTATTTGTTGATTATGTGTAAGAAGTATTTATCTGAATATTGGTTAGAACATATGGTGGCAACTTTTGGAATGAGTACAGGCGTATTTTTAACAGGTTTATTATTGTTAAGAGTTTGTGATCCGGAATATAAAAGTCCTGTAATAGGAAATTATTCAATATCTTTTTCAATAATGTCAGCTGTGACATTTGCGATAATGCCATTAATTTTGAATATAATTTTGACTAAAGGGACCATGTATGCATTAATATTAACATCCGGAATAACTATTATATCAACAATTGGAGCTATAATAGTTAGGAAATTAATAAAATAAATTTATAGTTTTTAGAAGGAAGGATTAAAATGACTTATAGTGAAGAATTGGAAAAGCTGTCTAAAGAAATTTGGGAATTGGCAGAATTAAAGTTTAACGAAGTTGAATCTGCTAAGTTGCAAATGGAGTTTATGAGGAATAATGGATTTGAAGTTGTAGATAATTTAGCGTATATGCCCACAGCTTTTTCGGCAACTTATGGAAAAACAGGTCCTAAAATTGCATTCTTAGGCGAATTTGATGCACTATCCGGATTAAGCCAAAAAGCTGATAGTTTGAAAAAAGAAGAATTAACGTGTGGCGGTTCAGGACATGGATGCGGACATCATTTATTAGGTGTAGGTGCAATGGAAGCTGCACTCAAACTAAAGGATTATATTATCGAGAATGAAATAGATGCTACTGTCATATATTATGGTTGTCCTGGAGAAGAAGGCGGCTCAGGTAAAGCTTTTATGGCTAAATATGGTGTATTTGATGATGTTGATGTGGCATTTTCTTGGCATCCATTTAATCACAATCATGTAATAACAGGCTCTATGCTGTCTAATATTCAAAGCTATGTTAGATTTAAGGGAGTTAGTGCACATGCTGCTTCAAGTCCACATCTTGGACGTTCGGCATTAGATGCTTTGGAATTAACAAACATAGGTATTCAATTTTTAAGAGAGCATATGGAAGATACTGATAGGATTCATTATTCCATATTAAATGGAGGAAGTAAATCTCCAAATGTTGTTCAAGCTGAAGCGGAAGGATTATATTTAGTAAGATCTAAAAATAATAAATCTGTTATAGAATTATATAAAAGATTTGAAGATATTGTAAAAGGTGCAGCGCTTATGTCAGGCGTTGATTATGAAATAGAATTTGATAAAGCTTGTTCTAATATGATATCAAATAAAGTTTTAGAAAAATTATTATATGAAGCCTTTTTAGAAGTGGGACCGGTAAAATATACTGAAGAAGAGAAGGAGTATGCTTTTAAATTTAAAGAAACTTACCCGGAAATAAATTTTGCTAACCAAATTGTTTTACCTATGGTTTTAGATCCAAATGAAGAAATGGAATATATGAAGGACCATTCTCTTCATGAAAAAATTTCTAAGTATTTAAGTACAGATAAAATAATGATGGGTTCTTCTGATGTTGGAGATGTTTCAAATGTTGTACCCACAGCTCAGATAGCAGTTGCTTGTTTTGCATTTGGCACAATAGGACATTCTTGGGAAGAGGTTGCTCAAGGAAAGTCTTCAATAGCGATGAAAGGAATGCATAAGGCAGGAGAAGTATTATATACGGCAGCTAAAAAGTTATTAAAAGATCCGGATTTAATTTTAAAAGCTAAAGAAGAATTAGAAAAAAGTCGAGGTGCAGAATTTATTAGTCCTATACCGGACAATAAAAAACCTAATATAAAAGACTAAGTTTAAAGAAGCTAAATAGTTTGTTAGATTATAAATCAAATAAGCTATTTAGCTTTTTAGTTGCATTAAAAAAATTATTAAAATAAATTAATTTATATCATGAAAAATCATATGGTACAATATTAATTAGATAGCGTAATGCTTAAGTATATTGAGTGGGAGGTTAATATGGATATTTATAAAGTTTTGAATGGGAAGTTATTGTACTTACTTGTAGGGATAGGTTTAATTTGTATATTTTTAATGTGTTTATTCTTTTTTAGAAGAGCATATAAGAGGGCGCTTGAGTTAAATGTTTCAAAAGAGAAATTAAATTCGGTAATAAAGAGTTCTGTAGTATTTTCAATTGTGCCATCAATCTCAATAATAATAGGATTAATAACTTTAAAACCTCTACTGGGAGCTCCTTGGCCTTGGTTTAGATTATCAGTAGTAGGGTCTTTGCCATATGAACTCACAGCTGCGGATTTATCTGTAAAGGGGGCTGGATATGCAGACTTTACAGATTTCCAAGCGGCGGGAGATTTAAAAGCTGTTGGAGTAATAATGTTTGTGATGAGTATAGCTATTATGGCTGGTATGGTTTTTAATGTGTTCTTTTTGAAAAAATTACACACTAGTGTATCAACTTCGGGGAAAAAAGAAACTCCTTTTAGAGATTTAGCTCTATCAGTATTGATAACAGGTATGATGAGTGTATTTGTTGTAGTACAAATGACTAAATCAAAGATACATGCAATAACTTTAATTGTGAGTGCAGTAACTACATTTATACTTACAATTTTAGCTAAAAAATTAAATATGAAGTGGCTTAATGATTATGTAATGTCATTTGCCTTAATAATAGGAATGTTTATTGCTGTTGTATTGACTAAAGTAATAGGATAGGAGGATTTATATGAAACATAGTGAATATATGGAAAAAACTTATTTATATGGAAAGATAGCAACGATAATTGCTCTTGGAATAATGCTCATTATTCCTACAATTATGTGTACATTTTATAATATGTGGCCTGATGGAAGCGCAATAGTTGCTGTAGCAGGACCTTTACTTGCATTATATGTTCCAACAGCGTTGGCAGAACAGCTTTCAATGATACCTATGGGAGGGAATACGTGTTATATAAATTCTATAATGGGAAATGTAACTAATATTAAGTTTCCTTGTTATTTATCAGCTATAAATTCAGTTGATGCAACTCCGGGGTCTGAAATGGCAGACGTAATAGGTATGATAGCAGTATGTATTTCAGGTATGGTGACTATGATAGTAGTGTTTATAGGACTTATACTGTTAGTTCCGTTAGAGCCAATTCTAACTAGTGAAGTAGTAACTACAGCGACATCATATATAATGCCAGCTCTTTATGGAAGTATGGGGATTTCAGCATTTATAAATACAAGTGCGGGTTCTTATAACGTTCCAAAGAAACCTCTAGTTGCAGTATTAGATTTGGTATTAGTGTTTGCATTTAACTTTTTAGTGATGAATTTAGCTGGGAAAGAAGGTTATGCGATGTTGGTAATGCTTGGAGTTTCCATTCTTATAGCGTATATTTTATATAAATCTAATGTAATAAAACTGTTAAAAAAAGAGAAAGTATAATTTATGTAAGGAGAATATTTGTGAAAGAAATATTAAAACAAGCATATGATTATGGCAAAGAATTTGTTGATGATGGAAATTTGGTAAACTATATTCCTGCTTTAGCAAATGTAGATAAGAGTAAAGTTGGAATAGCAGTTTATGACAATAAAGGTAATCTATATGAAGTAGGAGATACGGACATACAATTTAGCATCATGAGTATAGCTAAAATTTCTTTATATGCAGTCTTGTTAGAAAATTATGAACTTGATTATATAAGGGAGTATATTGGAGTAAAGGGTTCTTCAAAAGCATATAACAGTATTGTAGATTTAGAAGAATCAGAAGGAAAATTACCTATTAATCCTTTTATAAATGCTGGAGCTCTGATGACTTCATACTTTATATTAAAAAAATTTAATGGAAACAA
>NZ_JH165061.1:812890-816815 GCF_000227315.1 Peptoniphilus indolicus ATCC 29427
TAAAAAATTTAATGGAAACAAAGATGAGGCATTTAAAGCTGTAATAGATATGACCAAAAAACTAACCGATAATAACAATTTAGAATACAATGTTGAAATTTATGAGAGTAGCAAAGATACAGGATATACTAACTTGGCAATAATGTACACAATGCAAAAGAATAGAGTAATTCCAGGAATAGTTGACGTAAAAGATGTTTTAGAGATATATAATAAAGCTTGTACTATTATGATAGATACAAGAGATTTAGCATATATGGGAAGTGTACTGGCAAGAGATGGTGTTAATTTAAAAGGTGAAAAAATACTATCTAAGAAAAACTCAAGAATTTTAAGAACTCTTATGGCAATTTGTGGAACTTATGATTATTCAGGAGATTTTGCAGTGGATATAGGGATTCCGGCAAAAAGTGGAGTTGGAGGAGGCATATTAGCCACTATAAAGAATGGAATGAGTATAGCTACTTATTGCCCAGGCTTAGACTCTAAAGGGAATTCTTTAGTCGGAATAAAATATTAGAAAAATATCAAATGAATTAGAATTTAGTATTTATTAAACAGTTATAGAATTGATTTTTTATTTAAAGATTAAATATGTGTAGGTGATAAATGTGAATTATATAGAATTTGGAGAAAAAATATCTGATCATCTAAGGAGCTTAAGAGCAGAGTTACACAGTAATCCTGAGCCTTCAACTTTTGAAGAAATTACATCTCAGATAATATTAAAGGAACTAAAAAATATTGGGATTACAGACATACAAACAGGTTTAGGGAATGGAAAGCATGGAATTATAGCAAACATAGCGGGTGGTTTGCCAGGTAAAAAAGTAGCCCTAAGAGCAGATATGGACGCTTTAGCTATTGAAGAAGAAACTGATTTAGAATGTACTTCTAAAAATAAAGGATACATGCACGCTTGTGGACATGATAATCATGTTGCAATGGTACTTGGAGCGGCAAATATCATATATCAGAATAAAGATAAATTAAAAGGTAGTGTAAGATTGATATTTCAACCAGCAGAAGAACTTTCTCCAGAAGGCGGAGCAAAGTCTATGATACTTGAAGGTGCATTGAAGGACGTGGATGCTATTTTTGGGTTCCATGTATGGCCTGAGCTACCATTTGGAGTTATGGGATTTAAAGAAGGTCCTTTGATGGCAGCATCAGATCACTTTTATGTAAATATAAAGGGTAAAGCATCTCACGCAGCTGGACCTGAAAACGGAGTGGACGCAATAGTTGCAGGGTGCGAATATGTTGGCGCTATTCAACATATAGTGAGTAGAAATATTTCAGCAATTGACAATGTTGTTATAACAGTTGGAACTATAAATGCAGGGACTAGATATAATATCGTAGCCGAAGATTTTAAGGTTGAGGGAACTTGTAGAACTCTATCTCCAGAAATTAGGGATTTAGTTGAAAATAGGTTAAAAGAAATTTTAGAAGGAATATGCAAGGTATATGGTTGTAAAGGTGAGCTAGACTATCAAAGAGGGTACATTCCTTTAATAAACGATTCTGAAATGACAAAGTATGCAAAAAAAGTGGCTTTAGATTTATTTGGAGAAAAATATGTTCAAGATGTAAAAGAACCTGTTTTAAAAGCTGAAGATTTCGGATTTTATTTAGCAGAAAAACCGGGATCATTTATTTGGTTGGGAACAGCGGAACAAGATAAAGACTATTGGCCTTTGCACAATTCTCACTTCTCACCAAATGATGAAGTGCTGTATAGAGGAAGTGCAATGCTAGCCAAGTTGGCATTTGAGTTTACAGAAAGCAATAAATAAAATTAGAAAATGGTATTGTGTTTGAAGTTGATTTTTACACAATACCATTTTTAAGTTAAATAAGTTTTTAAATTATGTTTTCAATTTGATTCTATTAATGTTTTTGTATACAAAATAATTTACATTTCACATTGATTATATTTACTGTTCATTATAGCACAATATGAGTTAAAAAATATATAATTTAAATCAAAGAATTTATATACCAAATATGGTTGACAAAAAATAATGTTAGTAGTAAGCTTAAGCTAATCAAAAGAGGAGGTGGGGAAGTGAGATTAAAAGTAGATTTATTATTAAATAAAGACGAAATTCCAAAAGATAAAAATAGAATTTTTATATCTTTATTTAAGACAATATTATTAAAATCAGATGAAGAGGTATATCGTGAGTTATATGAAAGTGGTGCTAAAAGAAAGAAGTTTACATTCTCGCTAAACATGCCTAAATGTAAATTTAATAGAGAAAGCATTACTATTCCAGGGAAAAAGGTGAGTCTATTTTTCTCAGCGGCTGATTTGAAGTTGGGGATTGTATTTTACAATGCCTTTGTAAGGTCAAAAGGAGATGTGATTTCGTACAAAGATTTAGAATTAAAGATAGTGAATATATCTTTATTGAATGAAAAGCTATTTACTGGGGAGTGTGTAGTCTTTAAAACTAGCTCTCCAATTGTGGTGAGAGAGCATCACAAGGAAAATAATACTGATTGGTATCATTCATTAAGTGATAACAAAGGCTATGAGTTGTTTATTGAAAATTTAAAAAATCAAATTTTAGAAGATTTGCCAGAAAGTATTTATGATTTAGATGAGATTGATGTAAAAGTGATATCCAATAAAACGGTAAAAGTAAAACACTATGGAATAGAAGTTCTTTCCAATTTGACAACTTTGAAAGTAACTGCAAAACCATACATATTAAGTTATATGTTGAATGCGGGAGCAGGGAATTTTAAAAATAGTGGTTTTGGAATGCTTACAGTAGTATAGGAGGAGGTATGGAGAAAAGAATTGAGTTAAAAACAGGAGATTGGTTGTACAATACAGGATTGCTCGGATTATATAATATATTAAAGTATAAAGATGAGTATGTTGAAGTATCAAAAGAGGGAATTAGTTTTGAACTTGAAGCACTTGAAAAATTTGAAGAATATTATTTTAAGTATTTGATTGACACATATTATTTAACACTTTCAATTAATAGGATAGTGTCATTTGAAAATAGTATTTTAAATTGGGAGTCAGAAGATTTTAAAAATTTTAATGATAAGTCATTGGAAAACCTTAACATACAAATAGATAATGTAAAGAAATACATGATAAGTAATTCATATAAAAAAGCATACTCATTGATAGATAGTGAGTTCAATCCATTAGTTAAGGAAAAAGAATTAAAAAAGATTAAGCTCTCTAAAAAAGATACTGTAGAAAGTAAGATGTCAGAAATTAAATATCAAATTTCACTACTCAAAGAAACTATAGATTATTTTAAGTTTAAGGATACTAAAAAATATATAGGAGCCCAAAATATAATTTATAATATAATTCGTAATGCATGGGACAATGTTAGCATACTTAATAGACAAAATAAAAATCCTGATATGTATGATGAAATTGCAAATTATTTTGTAAAACCGGCAATTGAATATTTAGATGAATATGAAGAAAAGAAAAATAAATCAAGATATTTATGTATGTCATGTGGTTCAAGGATTTCATCTTTGAATAATGATATTTGCTTTATAAGAGAATTAGGATTTGATACAAAGAAAAAAAATAGTCACGTATATGATTTTAATAATTATGTAGGAATATGTCCAATGTGTAAACTTGTGTACACTTGTATTCCAGCTGGATTTACTTACGCCTATAATAGAGGGCTATTTGTAAATTATTCTAGCAACTTTAAGAACTTAATAGAAATAAATAATAATATCAAAGAGGATGTATTCAAAGAAATCAATAAAAATACTTCAATTTATTATGCAATTCAAAAAAATATGGATGAAAAGTCAAATGAAGATATGAAGTATGAGTTATCCGATGTTCAAATAGTAAGATTTTTTAGAAATATTGATTCGGACCAGGTAAAGTATTCTTTCAATATTTTGAATAGGCCAATTC
>NZ_JH165061.1:817260-822475 GCF_000227315.1 Peptoniphilus indolicus ATCC 29427
CAGAGAGTTATTAATGAGTGTTCAGGCAGTTTGAAATTTATCAGGGGGGCTTACTTTGAAGAAGGTAAGAAAAATGTATATGTTTATAATGAAGTAATGAACAATTTATTTAATAATCAAAATGATTTTTTAATTATTCATAAAATGCTTCATTATAAGATATCAAATACAGATAAAACTAGGTATAGCAGTGAACATATTCAAAATGTCATTAGAATTAATAATAGTTATTTGAGGGAGGTTGGATATATGAATGACAAGAGTAATGGAAAATATTTATATTTTTCCAGGTTATCAGGAGAGAAATTAAGAGATTCATATAAAAAAATGAATGCTGTAGAAAAGTTGAACGGAATAGCATATAGAATGTTGAATGCACTAAAAACTTCTAATAAACATGCATTCATGGATACTTTGATTAAGGCGAGTATGTATGCAAACGAAGAAATAGATGATGTATTTTCAAATACTATGGAAGATGATTTGAAGTTTAAAAATGCAGGATATTCATTTATAGCGGGGATGTTAGGAAAACAAAATAATTCAAAGAACGATTCTGAAGATAATGGAGGAGAAATATGAATAATCAATTAAATCCTAAGGGATTAACTTTAACTATAATTTTTGAAGCTGAAAGTGCGAATTATGGCGAATCTGTAGGTAATGTGGCTTCACTTAAAAAAGTAGCAAGAAATAAAGGTGAGCAGTTTACTTATATTTCAAGACAAGCGCTTAGATACAATATTGTAGAACAATTGTCCGAACCATTAGCCGAGGTTAATGCAGAAGGAAAGGGAGACAAGAAAGTTATTCAATTTTCTAAAGATGCTACTATAGATAAATATCCAGAAATAGATTTCTTCGGCTATTTGAAAACAGAAGCCAAATCAAGTGGAAAGAAGAGATCAGCGAAAGTTAGATTATCAAATGCAATTTCATTAGAGACATTTAAGGGAGATTTAGATTTTTTAACTAATAAGGGGCTGGCAGATAGACTATCTGAAAATATGAATATTGCTCAAGCGGAAATACACAAGTCATTGTATAGATACACTATAACAGCTGATTTAGACCAAATAGGCATAGATGAAGTTTATAACATTGAGATAGAAAATACTGAAAAAGCAAGAAGAGTTGGTAAGTTACTAGACACAGTTGCTTTATTATATAGAGATATAAGAGGTAGAAGAGAAGATTTAAAACCTTTATTTGTTATAGGTGGTGTTTATGATATTAAAAATCCATTTTTCAGCAGTGTTGTAGAAGTGAATGATGGGAAGATTGAAGTAGAGGCTATAACAGATTTACTTTATGGAAATATAAAAGACCAAACACATTGCGCGATTGTTAAAGGGAAATTTATAAATGAAAATGAAGTCATTGAAAAGTTAAATGCTGTTAAGATGCCTGAATTTTTCTCAGCTATAAAAGAAGAGGTGAAGGATTATTATGAGAGCCATTAAGATGGTGGCTCTTCAAGATCTGGTGAACTATAGAAAACCAATGAGTTTCCAAATTAAAGAAAGTTATCCTTTGCCACCTTATTCTACAATTATAGGAATGGTCCATAACTTGTGTAAATATGAATCGTATATTCCAATGAAAGTAAGTGTTCAAGGGAAATATGTATCTAAGACAAATGATTTATATACAAGATATGAATTTAACAATGGGACCAAATTTGAGAAAGGAAGACACCATATTAATGTTGATGGGTACGGTGTAGCACAAGGGATTTCTACAGTTGAACTTTTATCTCAAATGGAGCTAATTATTCATATAGTGCCGGAAGATCAAGAAAGAGTACAAGAAATTTATAGTTCATTAAAAACTCCGTGGGAATATCCTTCTTTAGGTAGGAGAGAAGATTTATTAAATATCAAATCTGTTGAGATAGTGGATATAGTAGAGAGAAAGTTAGAAAGAGAAGAATATTTAGGCGAGAATTATTACGCTTATGTGCCCCTTAAGTATATACATTTCAATGGTGAAAATTACGAAGAGAGTGCATATACTTTTCTTGACAATATATTAATTGAGGATTCAGCTTTTAGTACTTTTCAGAGTGGAACTAAAATGTTGATTAACAAAGATTATTTTTAGAAAATTATGGAAATAGTAAGAATATAAAAAATATTAGATTGTGGAATAAAGTTGAAGTTATCTATACTTCAAAAATTATAGCGACAAGCGAAGGTAGTAAATGCGAAGATAGTACTGGACAATTTGTATTTTTAGCTTAAGGAGTAAATTATGAAAAAGCAATTTTTGGCAAAGTCTAATCCAATAGAAACGATTCAAGAGCATACGGATAATTTATTAATACAGTTAGCGAAGTTAAAAGAGATATATCCCAATATAAATGTAGATTGGACTTTGCTGGAGATTGCATGCATTTATCATGACTTAGGTAAAATGAATAGTTCCTTTCAAAGCAAGATAAATAAAAATAGTAAATTTAAAAATATAGATAATGAAATTCCTCATGGAATTTTGAGTGCATGTTTTTTAGATGTTGAGGAATTAAAACAAAAATATTCTCATTACGATAATGTCAAAGAAAAATATGTATCTTATATTCTGCTATTTATTTTCACCATCATAGAAATACTATTAAGAAAATAGAAAAAGAGAGTATACAAAAAGCTTGTAGCCTTTTGGAAGAATACAGAGATGATTTTGTATATGATAAATTTAAATTTCCACAAAAAATAGTTTTAAATAGCAATTATATACAGCTGTCTAAAATAACTGAAAAAGAAGAGCTATATTATGAATATATACTTCTAAAAGGATTGTTAAATAAAATTGACTACGCAGCTAGTGCATACATAGATTCATCACAAAGATATTTAGATGTAGATAGAAAAAATGACTTTCTTGAAATAGCACTATCAAATTTTATGAATAAATTATCTGTTAAGTTGAAGAAAATAGGTAAAGATGCTCCCGACTGGAATGAACTTCAAAGATATATGATGAATAATCAAGATAAAAATTTGGTTATAATAGCTCAAACGGGAATGGGAAAAACTGAAGCAGGACTTTGGTGGTTAGGTAATAATAAAGGGTTCTTCACATTGCCAATTAGAACAGCTATAAATGCAATATATAATCGTATAAAAGATGATTTATTGGATGGTGAAAATTTTGACGAAAAAGTAGGAGTACTACATTCTGGGACAAAGAGTATATATTTAGAGGAATTAGATAGTGGTAAAATAAATAATTTAGATGAATATTTTTCAAGCACAAAGCAACTTTCATTACCGCTAACAATTTGTACATTGGACCAACTGTTTACTTTTGTATTTTTACATAGGAATTTTGAATCTAAGTTGGCAACGCTATCTTATTCAAAAATTATCATTGATGAAATTCAAATGTACAGTGCTGACTTAGTTGGTTATTTAATACGTGGTTTAAAGATGATTCAAGATGTTGGTGGAAAATATGCAATACTTACAGCTACATTTCCTGGGTTTTTAAAGAAACTAATGAAAAGAGAAGGACTCAAATTTGATATGCCAGATAAAGCTTTTGTAAATGACAGAATAAGACATAGCGTATCTGTGGTAAGAGAGCAGTTAACTGCCAATGATGTTATTGAAAAATATACAGACAATAGAGTTTTGGTAATCTGCAACACTGTAAAAAAATGTCAAGAGATGTACCAAGATTTGCAAAAACTTATAGAAGAAAATGAATTAGGTATTAAATTGAATATGCTGCATGGAAAGTACATTAAAATGCATAAAGAAAAGAAGTCTAAAGAAATAATTGACTTTGGCAAACTTTTTGACGATGAAGGGAATCCAAACAAGAAGAAGGGAATATGGATAACATCTTCAATTGCAGAAGCATCATTAGATATAGATTTTGATGTATTACTTACTGAATTATCCGAAATATCAAGTCTTTTACAAAGATTTGGCAGGTGTTATAGAAATAGAGAATGGATAGGAGAAGGGTACAATTGTTATGTATATGATGGAGGCGATAGAGCTACTTCAGGTATAGTAAGTATTATTGATAGAGATTTATTTGATTTATCAAAAAAATATATTAGAGAATTTTTTGATAATAATTCAAGTGAATTGAGAGAATTAGATAAGATGAAATTAGTTGAAGAAACTCTTTCATCGGAAAATGTTAAAGAAACAAAGTACTATAAAGAGATTGAAAAGACAATTGAATACACAAAAAATTTGTTTCATGCAGAGTTTTCTAAAGAAGAAGCGCAAAAACTATTTAGAAATATTATGTCAGAAACTATAATGCCTAGACCAGTCTATGAAAATAATTTGAGAGATATCAATGAAATATTAAATATAATTAAATCAAACGAATATACTCAATATGATAAGTTAAGAGAAAGGGAAAAACTTATGGGATATACGTTAGATATAGAATCAAGAGCTTTGATTAACATGGACTATTGTGAGATTGAAATAAGCAAGTATCAAAAACTTAAAGTAGTGGAATGCGATTATGATTATGAATTGGGGTTTAGAAGAAAAGAAAAAGAAAAGAGCGAAAATTTATATGATAATTTCTTTTAGAGGTGTTTTTAATGAAAAAAGTCACGGGTTTGATGGTGTATTATTATCATGTTTGTGAAAGAAAGCTATGGTATTTTGCTCATGATTTAAATATGGAGCATAACAGTGAAATTGTTGGGATGGGGAAATTACTTGATGAAACATCATATAGCAGGGAAACGAAGCATATATTGATAGATGAATCTATAAACATAGATTTCATACAAGATTGGAAAATCGTACATGAAGTAAAAAAGTCAAAAATAGTAGAGGAAGCTTCAATTTGGCAGACAAAATACTATATGATGATTTTAAAAGATAATGGGTTAGAGGTTGAAAAGGGGATCATTGATTTTCCATTATTAAGAAGTAGAGAGATAGTAGAGCTAAGAGAAGAAGACATAATATATTTAAGAGAAGTAATTGAAAAAATAAGCAGTATAATTAACTGTAAGGAAGTACCTAATTTAGTTGAGAAAAAGATATGTAAAAAATGTTCATATTATGAGTATTGCTATATATGAGGTGATAAGATGCAAAGTGATTATTATATTTTTCAAAATGGTGAAATAAAGAGAAAAGATAATACTATTACAATAATAACTGAAGAAAATGTAAAGAAAGACATACCTATTGAGGTAATATCCAATTTATACATATTTGGAGAAGAAACT
>NZ_JH165061.1:825251-828202 GCF_000227315.1 Peptoniphilus indolicus ATCC 29427
TAAACCATGCTTCAAACTATAATATTGCAATTCACTTTTTTAATTATTATGGATTTTACTCAGGATCATTTGTACCGAGAAATAAAAATGTGAGTGGATATACACTGGTAAGGCAAGTTGAACATTTTATCAATCCAGATTGTAGGTTAAAACTTGCTCAAGAATTTATAGAAGCGGGAACATATAATATTTATAGAAATTTAAGATACTATAGACAAAGAGGAATTGATTTAGATGATGAAATTTCTGAAATTAAGTTTTTACGTGCCAAAATAGGTGTAGTTAAAACTGTAGAAGAGTTGATGGGAGTAGAAGGAAACATTCGTAAAAATTATTATGAATCATGGAATAAAATTATAAAACAAGAAATTAACTTTGAAAAAAGAGTTAAACGCCCACCAGACAATATGATTAATTCTTTAATATCTTTTATAAATACCTTGGTGTATACGAGTGTGTTATCAGAAATATACAAGACACAGCTTAATCCAACGATAAGTTATTTACATGTCCCAGGAGAAAAAAGATACTCTCTTTCACTCGATATATCTGAAATTTTTAAACCTCTTATTGCGGATAGAATGATTTTTTATTTGCTAAATAAGAATATTATTACAGAGAGTGACTTTGCAGAAGAATCAAATTTTTTATATTTAAAAGAAAATGCTAGATTAAAAATTGTCAAAGAGTATGACGAACGACTTAAAAAGACGATAAAACATAAAGATTTGAATAAAAGTGTATCTTATAGATATTTAATGAGATTAGAAGCTTATAAACTCATCAAACATTTCACTGGAGAAAAAGAATATAAAGGATTTAAAATATGGTGGTAGTATGTATATGATTTTAGTTTATGACATTACATTAGATGAAGATGGAGCCAAAGTATCTAGGAATGTTTTTAAAATATGCAAAAAGTATCTCACACATATTCAAAAGTCTGTATTTGAAGGAGAGTTAAGTGAGTTACAATATGCTAAGTTACAGAGAGAAATTTCAAAATATGTAAGGAAAGATAGAGACTCTATAATAGTTTTTCACAGCAATAATTCAAAATGGTTAAAGAAAGATTTCTTAGGGCTTATAGACGATGCGACTTCTAACTTTATTTAGTATGTCGATGTGAAATTATGTTATAATAACGTTGCACCGACATTTAGATTGAAACGGCTTATTTGCTAGATTATAATTGCAGATTGAAATTATATTAGATATAAGTGAAATGATTTTTTTATAAATTAATTCATAGACAAAATATTGGGCTCAATCTAGCTTGGTATGAGGCCTGAAATTAGACCTGTATTAATAGAATCAAAATGAAATGTAAATCCAATTTACTATAGTTATAAGCCTGTTTTTGTTTGTGTATTAATAGAATCAAAATGAAATGTAAATTACTCTTGGACAAACTCTATCATTTCGCCTATAAGGGTATTAATAGAATCAAAATGAAATGTAAATTTTAATAAATCCACCACCTTTCTTATTGATTCAATACTGTATTAATAGAATCAAAATGAAATGTAAATTTTAACATCAACTCATTTGCAAGAGATACTCCAAGCTGTATTAATAGAATCAAAATGAAATGTAAATGAGTATTTAAATGTTATGGTTTTTAGTGCTGGAGTAGTATTAATAGAATCAAAATGAAATGTAAATTACATTATTTGACTTTGAACACGCTAAAGATTTGGAGTATTAATAGAATCAAAATGAAATGTAAATAGGTCTATTGAGTACGAAAGGGCGGCTCAAGGTGGAGTATTAATAGAATCAAAATGAAATGTAAATTTAAAAGAATTTGTAGACAAGATTAATGTTCTAATTGGTATTAATAGAATCAAAATGAAATGTAAATCAATAAGCACATTTGCACAATCCAGCCAAAACATTTGTATTAATAGAATCAAAATGAAATGTAAATTATATAGTATAATTATAACATACATAATAAGTTATGGAGTATTAATAGAATCAAAATGAAATGTAAATATAGCAAAACGCAAACCAAGTGCTAGCAAATTTGGAACGTATTAATAGAATCAAAATGAAATGTAAATAGGGTTTGGTTGTAGTAACAAGTATAAAAACGGATTTAGTATTAATAGAATCAAAATGAAATGTAAATGTATTATAAGGCGGATCTGTCAATAATACATCAGGTATTAATAGAATCAAAATGAAATGTAAATTGTATAGTAGCAGATGACTTAACAGAACAACAAATAAGTATTAATAGAATCAAAATGAAATGTAAATATAATGGTATATGATGAAGATGACGAAGATGATTTCTAGTATTAATAGAATCAAAATGAAATGTAAATATCTTCTATATCTCCTGTACGATCAGTAATGTTTTGTATTAATAGAATCAAAATGAAATGTAAATAATAATTAAAATTGGGATTATGAAGTTCCATTGCGGGTATTAATAGAATCAAAATGAAATGTAAATTATAGCAATTAGCTCAAGATATTTATACATTTCTTGGTATTAATAGAATCAAAATGAAATGTAAATGATGGAAAGATGTATTACAACATAGCAGAAAGAGTGTATTAATAGAATCAAAATGAAATGTAAATATTTAATAGAAGATACTAATTTCATACGGGGAGTAAGTATTAATAGAATCAAAATGAAATGTAAATCCAAAATTTTATCAGTTTTACAATCGTGCTTTTCTAGTATTAATAGAATCAAAATGAAATGTAAATGTATTTCTTGTATGTTATAATCATCAAGAGGCAATTCGTATTAATAGAATCAAAATGAAATGTAAATTAATATTATTAAACAAAAGATACCATATTTTTTGTAGTATTAATAGAATCAAAATGAAATGTAAATTTCATTAGAACTTGTGGGTGTGTCGCCATCGCACCATGTATTAATAGAATCAAAATGAAATGTAAATTTTTAAATAGAATTTAAGGAGGTT
>NZ_JH165061.1:830894-860874 GCF_000227315.1 Peptoniphilus indolicus ATCC 29427
TATAAGTATATTGATCAAAATCAAAGTGATGAAAAATCATTAAAAAATATAATTGTAGCTTCTAATAATATTGCTAATAATATTTTAAATAAGATACAAAAAGAGTTTAATGTAAAGGAAGAGTGTAAATTACTTTGGATATCAGGAAAAGTAATTTTTGTATCTGATTTATCGGAGGGAAAAATTAAAGAGAAACTTGTAGGTCTATATCGAGAAGTATACATGGAATACAATGGTAACGTATTCTTAAATTATTCTACCTTTGAAAGAAATAATTTGTCAGAAATAGAAATTATTGGAAAAGCCAATATTGACTTTAAAAGCAATAGTACTAAGGTTAGAGTAATCCAAGAAAATCAGGATTTATTATTTAAATTCCAAGAATTTACAACAAAAAAATTTGAGCCTGAAATAGAAGGTAAAAAATTAAATATTAATGGCGAAGTAAATTATTCAGAAGTTTTTCTAAATAATATGGATGATTTGATAGATATAGTAGACAAAGATACAAGTAGTACAGATGGTAAAATAGCAATAGTAAAAGCTGATATAAATGATCTTGGTGATACACTGCAGAAATTAGATAGTTATGATAAATTTAAAAATATAAGTAAAATCTTAGAAGAGTATATATCTATAGAGCATTTTGCTAAGAGTATTATTGAGTATAATTCAAAGATAGGAAATAAAATATTGCCGTTTTATATAGCTGGAGACGATATTTTTTATTCGGTGAATATAGATTACTTATTTGATTCTATTAAGATTTTAAAAAGTATTATTTCACAAATAAATAATAGAATCAAAGCTGTTTTAATAAATGAAGAAAGTAATGGTAAAGAGTATAAAAGCGTATCTATTGCTGTTGGAGTAACTTTTGTAAATAATCATCAGCCTATACGTTATTATAGACAACTGGTAGAGAAAGAACTAAGTGCTGCAAAACACATGATGAAATCAGATAAAGAAAACTTATCTATTGTTGGCTTGAGTATATCAGGATGCAAATTGAACTGGTATAAAAATAAATGTGGGAGAGGGAAAAATGATGGTTTTAATAGATTATGTTCCGAAATTAAAGAATTAAATATGATGTTTAGTAAAAATATTTTTACAAGTACATCTTTGCATAATCTATTAATCAATTTAGAAAATGAAAAAAGTTTAGAAAAGAAGATGCTATATGTTTTATATTACTGTAGGCCTAAATTAGTAGCAAATAAAGGATTTGATGAAGAAGTTTATTTTAAAAAATATATTCTTTCTCAGTTAATTGAAGAGCCAAAAGGGAATGAAGAAAGATTTTTTGATAAAAATAAAATTGGAACTATTTTAATACCTAAATTAAAATTAATCCTATTACTTTTAAAGAAGAGTAAAAACAACCTTAAACAAGGTAAACAAAATAAAAATTATAGTAAATCGTGCAACGGGATATATTCTAGAGAATTAAATAAATTTGAAAGGGCTAAGGATACTAAAGTTTTGGATAAAGGTAATGTATGTTCGATAATATTAAATAAGCCAATAAATTTTCTTTTAGAAGAAGCTGGAAAAGATGGAATAGAAAAGCTATTTATTGTGAAGTGTAAAAAGGGTGAGAAAATATTGTACAAAACAGCAAGATTTGAACCTTCCATATTTTTTAGGGCAAAAGAGCTTTTAGAGAAAAATAAAAAAGAACAATTAATTGTACTATTTAAGAACTACTATGAGAATATAATTAGAGTAAAAAATGAGAATAGAACAAATAATATTCATGAGATTAATTTTGATATAGATGAATTTGAAAGAAAATTAAAAAAATATGACCCTAATATAGGACCGTACAATGATATATGGATTGATAGATTAATTGTTTTGTTTGAATATAACAAACAAAGGATTATTTATAAAACATATAAGAAAAATATGGGATAAAAAAGCCAACAAAAAATAGGTGATTTAAGAGTAAATATGGAGGAAATCATGTTTGAGATAAAAATAAAGTTAACAACAAAATCTAATTGTTTGATAGGTAACCAAACTGAAAGCTTTTCTGTTGGGGGTGTAGACCAGTCAACAAGCATTGATAATGCCGGTAAACCGATAATACATGGTTCATCTTTTAAAGGGGCTTTGAGAAATATTATAAGGGAAAATGACAGTGAAATGCCAAAGACAAAAGAGTATATCAAAGAAATTTTAAAGGAATTAATAGATAAATATAATCAAATTGATTTTGAAGGGAAAATAGAAAAACTTGAAAAAATTAAAATGCAAATAGAAGAATATGCCAGTAATCCAAAAGCTGAGTATATTTTTGGTATTCAAGGGCTAAATGGAATTCCAAGAATATTTTGCACAGATTTTGTTTTAAGTAAAGATAAGCAAATCGAAGATTATTTTTCGATAGATACAAAAACCTCTTTAGAAGAAAAAGAAGGGGAAATTTTAAGTAGACCAAGGACATATAGAGTGATTAGGCCCGGGGTGGATTTCGAAGGTATAGTTCATTTTAAAAACAGCTATTATAATCCTAAAAACATAGATTTAGAAGAAGTAAAAGAAGAGTTGGAATCTATGATAGAAAAATTTAATAATGGATTTTATGGAATTGGAAATTCGAAATCAAGAGGTTACGGGCATATAGAGATATCTATTTTACACTAAGGAGTTTATAATGATTGTATATAAATTCAAGCTAAAAAAAGAAGGTAAGATAACAACTATTCCAGATTCTCAACGTATATTTGGATTTTTAATGAATACAATAAAAAGATATTATGATGATGGAGAGATAAGTAACTATACACTGGATATTTTAAATAAAAACAGAAATGCATGGTGTCAAGTTTAATGCCAGATGGATATTATCCGTTTCCAATAGAATATATAATGGATAACTATGAGATTGAAAAAAGTACATATAAAATACTGAAAAGTATTGATTTCATAAGAAAAGAAGCATTATTGAATTTATTAAAGAATAATATGAAATTAAGTAAAGGAAGTATGGAGAAAATAGACTACTTAGAAATTAAACATGAATTTATTCAAAAATTTAGAATAGAAAGTCAGATTAAAAATCTACCAGGTCTTCCAAATGTATCATATTCTTTAGATACAATAACTTTAGTATGCATAGGAAAAGAGCAAGAAGACTTTAGTTTCTTTGTAAAAGTAGAAGAAAATAGTTTACTTAAAGAAGCCATAGAAAAAATGGAAAAAACTATAGAAAATGGAGAAAATATCACGTATTTAGGTGGTAAGGCGAGTTCAGGATTAAATACATTTAAAGTATATGATATTGAAAATATAGAAAATAGTAATAAAACAAGTAAATCTAAAACTTATATAAACCTAGGTATGTTACTGCCAGAGTTTAATAAAATAGATACTGAAAACTCATTTATAAATATTCACGTATCAGACAGAAAACCTTATGATATAGAAAATAATGTAGAGAAAGTAATATGCTTTATAAGACCAGGGAGTATCATTTCCAAAAATAATGAAGTAAAAGATGAATTTGAATTAGCTAAGAGTATACATAATAAATATAATTTATTGTATAAGAACGCTATTATATTTGGAAATTCTTATCTTGAAAAATGGAGGTATAATGTGGAGCTTAAATTTAGGACAGTATCATCTGTAATTTTATCAGGAAGAAACCATTCGGCACTTTATGAAGGCATAGATTATAAAAAAACTTGTTTTGATAAATTTAGTATAATTTATCCTTTCTTTAGTTATGAAAATAGAATTGGTAAAACAAATGAAGATTTTAAAAAAGCAAATTCATATTATATTCCAGCATCATCATTGAAGGGGAGTTTGTTGGCTAAGAAAAATGTCGAAAATTTATTTAGAAGAAGTATAATTTTTAGTGATGTATTAATAGACAAAGAACAAGTAGTGTTAAAAAATTTAATGAAATTTCAATATCTGTATCAAAATTCAGAGGATACAACTAAAGTAAATAAAATTCCAAAGTATGGTGAATTTTTCCCGGCAATAGGAATTGAAATGTTAAAATCAGACACTAATATATCAGTGAATATTCTAATTAAAAAAAGTGACTTAAAAAATCAATTAAAAGAAAGCTTGAATGAAACTTTTATAGTAACAAAAGAAAAACTGATGAGATATTCTAAAGAAATAGATACAAGGATTGAATATATAAATAATTTAAAAATAAAGCAAACCGATGTAAAAGGTGTTTTAGAAATTTTAAATAAAATTAAATCTTCTATAGATGATTTGCTAAAATCAGATAGAAATTATATTTATCTTGGAGGATATAAAGGAATACTTGGCTGTTTAAAAGAAGTTAAAGATAATGAGAACATTAGAAATGGGTTTTATGTTGATGAAGAAAAATGTTACCATATGGACTTATTGAAGTTAGAGAATAATTTTGAAATCTAGTATACAGATATAGGTTAAATCATAATAGTTTAGCTATGTGCTTAATAAAAATAAACTTTTATTTTAAAAATAGAAGTTTATTTTTTATTAATAAGACTTTTAATAAACCCCCAAAAGATATATAATAGGTTTTAAAATATAATAAAGATAGATTAATTGATATAGTTTAGGGGGAGAGAAAATGGAAATTAAGAAGTTCAAGCGTATACTTGTAGCTAATCGTGGAGAAATTGCCATACGTGTTTTTAGAGCTTGTAGAGAACTTGGGATTCGTTCGGTTGCAATTTATTCGCAAGAGGATAGTCTTTCATTGTTTAGGACTAAGGCAGATGAAGCATACTTAATAGGGAAAAATAAATCTCCTGTCGATGCATATTTGGATATAGATGAGATAATAAAACTTGCTCTTAATAAGGGAGTTGACGCAATCCATCCGGGTTATGGATTTTTATCTGAAAATCCTGAGTTTGCACAAAAATGTGAAGAAGCAGGGATTACATTTATAGGGCCTACTCCTGAAATTATGCAAAAGTTGGGGGATAAGATATCTTCTAAGATAGTTGCTCATGAAGCTGGAGTGGAAACTATTCCAGGAGTTGACTCACCTATAAAATCTGATTCTGAAGCGTTAGAGTTTGCTAAAAAAGCAGGTTATCCTGTTATGATTAAAGCAGCTGCCGGCGGTGGTGGAAGAGGAATGCGTGTAGTAAACAATGAAGAAGAGCTTTTGAATAATTTCCATGCTGCAAAGAGTGAGGCAAAAAAAGCTTTTGGCAATGACTCTATGTTTATAGAAAAGTATTTAGAAAGACCAAAACATATAGAAGTTCAAGTTTTAGGTGATTTATATGGAAATATAGTTCATCTATATGAAAGAGATTGTTCTATACAAAGAAGACATCAAAAAGTTATAGAGTATACACCGGCTTTTTCATTGCCTAAAGAGCTTAGAGATAGAATATGTGAAGATGCATTAAAGATTACTAGGAGTTTGGGATATAGGTCAGCGGGAACTGTAGAATTTTTGGTAGATAACAATCACAAACATTACTTTATAGAAGTAAATCCAAGGATACAGGTTGAACACACTGTAACAGAAATGGTTACGGGGATTGATATCATACAGGCCCAAATTTTAATAGCACAAGGTTATGAGCTAGGTAGTGAAGCGATAGACATACAAGGTCAAGACTATATAAATTCAAATGGATATGCAATTCAATGTCGTGTTACAACAGAGGACCCGCTAAATAATTTTGCTCCAGATACAGGACAGATAACTTTATATAGGTCAAGTTCAGGATTTGGCGTAAGACTTGATGGTGGGAATGGATTCCAAGGAGCAGTTATAAGTCCGTATTATGACTCTTTGTTGGTAAAAGTAATTACTCACGGAAGAAGTTGGAGTGATACTGTAAATAAAGCAGTACGTTCAATAAGAGAACTTAAAGTTGGTGGAGTAAAGACAAATATTGGATTTTTATTAAATGTACTGAACACAGAAGAATTTAGAGACGGAAGTTGTGATACAGGATTTATTTCAGACCATCCAGAGTTGTTTGATATTAAACCAAAGTCGGACTCAGAATTACATCTAATGAATTACATTGGAAATATTGTAGTAAATGATAAAAATACATTGGATAAAAATACATTTGATGTGCCTGTTGTTCCTAAATTTGAAAGAAAAATTTAGAAGGTACAAAGCAATTGCTTGATAAGCTCGGAGCTAAAGGTTTATCTGATTGGATTTTAAAACAAGATAGGTTGTTACTTACAGATACGACAATGAGAGACGCACATCAATCTCTTATGGCAACTAAAATGAGAACAAAAGATATGTTAAAGATTGCTGAAGCCACAAATTATAATATGAAAGAATTATTCAGCGTTGAAATGTGGGGCGGAGCAACTTTTGATGTAGCTTATAGATTTTTACACGAAGACCCTTGGAAGAGATTGGAACTCATTCGTGAAAAAATGCCTAATTTATTGATGCAAATGTTAATTCGTGGCAATAATACGGTAGGATATAAAAATTATCCGGACAATGTAGTTAAAAAGTTTATAAGAGCATCAGCTGATAAAGGGATAGATGTGTTCCGTATATTCGATTCATTGAATTGGCTAGATGGAATGAGACTTGCGATAGATGAGACTTTAACAACTGGGAAAATCGCCGAAGGTACAATGTGTTACACTGGAGATATTTTAGATGAAACTCGTGATAAATATTCGTTGAAATACTATGTAGATTTAGCTAAAGAACTTGAAAAAACAGGATGTCACATCTTGGGAATCAAGGATATGAGCGGACTTTTAAAACCTTATGCGGCGAGAAAACTTATAAAAGCTTTAAAAGATGAAATTTCTATTCCAATACATTTACACACTCATGATACAACTGGCAACGGAGTAGCAACAATACTAATGGCAGCTGAAACAGGAGTTGATATAGTAGATACGGCTATTGATTCAATGAGTGGGCTAACTTCTCAACCGGCGTTAAATTCTGTTGTGGCAGCACTTGAAAATACAAATAGAGATACTGGAATAAGCTTAGATAGAGTTAATGAAATTTCTAACTATTGGTCAGCAGTAAGGCCTGTGTATGCAAATTTTGAGTCTGAGTTAAAAAGTGGCACTACTGAAATTTACAAATATGAAATACCTGGTGGACAATATTCAAACTTAAAACCACAAGTTGAAAGCTTTGGATTAGGGCATAAGTTTAATGAAGTTAAAGAAATGTATAGAAATGTAAATCAAATGGTAGGAGACATTATAAAAGTTACACCTTCTTCAAAAATGGTGGGAGATATGTCAATTTTTATGGTTCAAAATAATCTAACTCCTGAAAATATTTATGAAAAGGGAGCTAATTTAGACTATCCTGATTCTGTAGTCACATATTTTAAAGGTATGATGGGACAACCTTATGGCGGCTTTCCTGAAAAGTTACAAAAGATGGTTTTAAAAGGAGAAGAGCCTATAACCGTAAGACCTGGATTACTTCTAGATGATGAAGATTATGAAAGTGATAAAGTTAAATTAGAAAAAATATTGAAAAGAGAACCTACAGAAGAAGATTTAATATCTTATTCTCTATATCCAAAAGTTTTTGAAGAATATGCAAAGCATTTTGAAGAATATAAACAACTTTGGAGAATGGGTTCAGATGTTTTCTTCCATGGCTTGATGGAGGGCGAAACAGCAGAGATATCAGTTGATGAAGGAAAGAATTTAATAGTAACACTAGTAGAAATTGGAAAGATAAAAGAAGACGGCAAACGCAGTTTAACTTTTGAAATAAATGGTCTACGTCGTTCTATAGAAATAGAAGATAAGACTAAAAGGTCTAATACAAGCTTAAAAGCAGAAGAAGTTAGAATGGCAAGCGACGAAAATAAATCTGAAGTTGGTTCATCAATTCCAGGGACAATAGTTAAAGTCTTAGTAAAGGAAGGCGAAGTAGTAAAAGAATCTCAACCGTTGATGGTTGTGGAAGCTATGAAGATGGAAACTAACATAATTGCAACTAAAAATGGAAAGATAGGCGAGATTTTAGTAAAAGAAGGCGAAAGTGTTATAAGTGGACAACTTGTAGCAACAATAGAAGATTAAAATTATAATAAAAATAAAGGTAGTGTCTCAGTGAAAATAGGCTGAGATACTACCTTTAAGCTATTTCTACAGAAAAGTAAATTTACAGCTATTACTTAAATTAGCAAATAGTAAGCAAATTTATGCATTAGCAACATTAATATAATTATTTAATTAAGCTATATAAGTCTTTAGGATTATCAATAAGTGGGACTAAAACTTCTTCAGTACCAATATTGTTGTCTTTAGCTAATTGATAAATCAATCTTAGTATTGAGAAATCTTCAAGAGCAAATCCAACTGAATCGAAGATTGTAATATCATCTTCTTTTCTATCAATACGTTTTTGAGATTTTATAACTTCAGCAATTTCAGTTACTTTAAAGTCATCTGCCATGTGTTGAATTTCACCTTCTATTCTGCTTTGAGGTTCAAATTCTACATAAACATCTCCCATGAATAGAATATCAGATTCTAATTCTGTCTTTCCTGGGCAATCTCCACCAACACAGTTTATATGCATTCCCGGTTCTATCATATCTTTTGTAAGTATGATTGAGAATTTCTTGTCTGCTGTAACGGTTGTTATTATATCAACACCCTTACAAGCTTCTTTTGTACTGTTGCATTTAACTACTTTCAAATTTTTGTATTTAGAAAGATTAGATATAAGTCTATCAGTTGCAGCTTCATCAACATCATAACAATTTATTTCTTCTATACCTAGTAATTTGTGGAAAGCTATAGCTTGGAAGTCACTTTGACATCCATTACCTATAAGAGCCATTTTTTTAGGATTTTCTTTTGCTAAATATTTTGCAGCCATAACTGAGTTAGTTGCAGTTCTTATAGCTGTAAGCAAAGTCATTTCACACAAAAGAAGAGGATATCCACTTGAAACTTCAGCCAATAAGCCTATAGCTACAACAGTAAGTAGATTATCTTTAGGATTGTCCGGATGACCATTTACATATTTGCAAGTAAACGTTTCCTGATTACCTACAGGCATTAATTCATTTACGCCAACAGGAGAATGGTGTGTAGGTCTAGGAATTTTTGCAAAATCTTCCCAATTGCCATAGTCTTCTTCTAAATATGGAATAAGTTTTTCCATAATAGATTCAACCCCAACTTCCTTTATGTAGTTGGACATAGTTTCTAAGTCTATATATTTAGTTTTAATCTTCAATTAAATCTCTCCTCTCAATATTTTAATTTTTGTGTTTGACTAAGCTTAATCTTTAAATTGAGAATAACAAAATGTATAATTAATATCAATAGAATTAAATTCTTATGTGAATTTTACATAATTGTGAGTATAAATTGTCTTGTATTTTATTAAATAAATATAAGATTATTATATAAATCTGTAATTTGCTATCCTAGGGTGTGATAAAATGAGTAAGTCTTTTGATGAAAAATTTTCATTACAAACAAATCAATGTTCCCCTTATGATGTGACTTCAATATGCTCTTGTAATGTGGAGCTTGTTTCAGAACCTACAGATGCCATTTTACATCAGCAATCAAGGTTTTGGATAATACTTGATGGTAAGGCGGAAATCAATATACAGGGCAGAATATATGACGTTGAGAAAAACTCTCTTGTTTTTATTTTGCCATATCAATACACAAAAATAATAAAAGTAGAGAAACCATTAGTGTATAGCTTGGTTGTTTTCAATTTTGAATTGTTCAATGAACTTATAAAAATACATATGAATTTTTACAATGAAGACATAAATTTGATTAAACTGATATCAGTTAGCAATATTGTGAATTGTGATGATAAAAAATTTGAGCAAGTAGTTAATATTTTTGAAAAATTAAAAGATGAGTTGGGTACAGAGTCATTAAACTTTCAGGTTAAACCTAAAAATAATTTTACAGGAGTATATGTTAGTTCACAAATTTTAGAATTAATATCTTTCTTTTTAAGGCAGACTATGCAAAAGACAAAAAAAGAGTTAGAAAGTGAAGAAAATTATAGTCACATAATCCAATATATCTACATGAATTTAAGGCAAAATATAACTTTAAAAGAGCTTTCTAAAATATTTTTTATGAGTCCTTCGAGTATAAGCAACTATATAATGAAGATGACGGGATATAATTATTCAGATTTAGTTTTTCAAATGAAGATTGCAAGAATACAAAATTTTTTGTTGTATACGGATATGACCTTAGATGAAATTTCAACTTTTTAAGGTATGCAGATTCATCCTATGTATCAAAAGTATTTAATTCAAAAACAGATATAAATATAAGTGAATATAAGAAAACTTATAAAAAGGTGAATACAATTTGCAAGATAAAGGAAAGTCCTGTTTCATATAAAATTGTTGATTATATATATAACAATTACGATTTAGATTTGAATATAAAAGATGTGGCTGATAAATTTGGCATAAGTGCATTGGAAATAAACTACCATTTAAAGTTTTTGGTGGAGAAGAACTTTAATTGTTTTTTGAATTATGTAAGAGTAAACAAATCAGTGCAAATGTTAATCGATACTGATAAATCTGTTACAGAAATATCTGAAGAAGTTGGATATGACAATAGCAGGACATATAATAGAAATTTTAAAAAATATTATCATACAAATCCAAGTGACTTTAGAGAGCGAGTGAAAAATAAAAATTAAATATTTACAAAAAGGAAAAAGGTGTTTAGTCATTATAATTTAATTTGACTAGACACCTTTTATTAATTAAATACAAATCCCATTTGGGCAGATATTATCTCAGCTGAACGCAAGAGATCGTTTTTCAATCCGTATTTCATCTTATCTTTCATACGTTCTGTAGGTCCTGTTACAGATATAGCACCTTCAATTTTTCCGTTTAAGCCATATATAGTAGTACCGACACAGCAAATGCCATCTTCATTTTCTTCATCGTCCAAGGCAATCTTTGTCTTTCTGGTTTCTTCTATTTCAGCTATGAATTTATCGAAGCTACTATCTTTTGGTATCAAATTAGATTTTATAGAGTTATTAAATATTGAGTAGATTTCTTCATTAGTCATATTTGAAAGTATTGCCTTACCAACAGATGTATTGACAAGTGGACCGCGGCGACCGATTTTAGAACCCATGGTTATAGGGTTGTCAGCTTCGATTTTATTTATATAGACAACGTAAATTCCATCTTGTATTACTAAATGTACAACTTCATTAACTTTCTTACTGAGAAATTCTATTTCATTTTGTGAAACATGTAATAAATCTAAGTGTTGTAATTTAGATGAACCGACATTATACATTTTATAAGTAAGATTGTATTTATTATTTTCATATTGTTCAATATATCCCAATGCCAAGAGAGTGTTTAGAAATCTGTGCACTGTAGATTTATGTAACCCAACTTCATGTGCAAGCTCAGTTAGCCCTATTCCATTGGGATATCTAGGGAAACTTTCAAGAATTTTAAAAGCACGTTCAATAGATTGTATTTTTTCTTCCATAATAATCACCTATTTTATTCTAACACTAAGGAATAATTAAATCAAAATTAAAAAAATATATTAATTCCGTTGACAGTAAAAACATTTTCATTTAAACTATATTTAGTTTCATAAAACAGTATAGTGTTTCATAATACGGAATGAAAGGGAAGGTAAAATGTCAAAATTAGAAACTTTAAGTAGAATAAAAGAAATTGGTATTGTAGCTGTAGTTAGAGCGAAAGATGCCAAAGAAGCTATAGAATTTTCTAAGGGTTGTATAGATGGTGGAGTAAATGCTATAGAGATAACATTTACAATACCAAATGCATTAGAAGTGTTTAGAGAATTAAGGGAAGAGTTACCTGAAGAAGTTATTCTTGGAGCAGGGACTGTATTAGATATTACAACAGCAAGACTTGCAATAATGAATGGAGCGAAATTCATAGTTTCTCCAGCGTTTGACAAGGATGTTGCAGTTTTATGCAATCGATATCAAATACCTTACATTCCGGGGTGTGTAACTCCAACTGAAATAGTTACAGCGCTTGAAATTGGTGTGGATGTTATAAAAGTATTCCCAGGCTCATTGACAGGACATAGCTACATAAAAGCTATACACGGACCAATGCCGTATGTAAACCTAATGCCTACAGGGGGAGTAGATATAGACAATGTACAAGACTGGTTCAAGGCTGGAGTTTTCGCAGTTGGAGTTGGTTCAGCACTTGTAAAGGGAAGTAGAGAAGAAATTACTGAAAAATCTAAACAGTATATAGCAAAAATACAAGAGGTGAGAAAATGATTAAAGTAGTGACACTTGGAGAAATAATG
The DNA here is from genome assembly GCF_000227315.1 of Peptoniphilus indolicus ATCC 29427. Classification (GTDB taxonomy): domain Bacteria; phylum Bacillota; class Clostridia; order Tissierellales; family Peptoniphilaceae; genus Peptoniphilus; species Peptoniphilus indolicus. Next base: position 843,192 of record NZ_JH165061.1, read on the forward strand.
CTAAGACTTTCAACACCGGGATTTGAAAGATTTGTGCAAGCAGAGAGCTTTGACGCTATATATGGTGGAGGAGAAGCAAACGTAGCAGTTTCACTTGCGAATTATGGATTTGATACACACTTTGTTTCAAAATTACCAAAGCATGAAATTGGACAATCTGCAGTGAATGCTCTAAGAAGATATGGAGTTAACACTGACTATATAGTTAGAGGCGGAGATAGAGTAGGAATTTACTATTCAGAAACAGGTGCATCAGCGAGACCTTCAAAAGTAATTTATGATAGAGCTAAGAGTGCCATAGCAGAAGCCAAAGTAGAAGATTTTGACTTTGAAGAAATATTTAAAGATTGTAAATGGTTTCATACATCAGGTATAACACCGGCTATATCTAAAAATGGAGCAGAGATAACAAAAGCAGCTATGAAAGCGGCTAAAGCAGCCGGAGCAACCCTGAGTATAGACTTAAACTATAGAAAGAAGCTGTGGACTCCTAAACAAGCTCAATCAGTAATGAGAGAGCTTATGGAATATGTAGATGTATGTATAGGAAATGAAGAAGATGCATCTCTATGCTTAGGATTCACTCCAAAGGGATTGGATGTAAACAGTGGCAAATTGGATGTGTCAGCATACGAAACTATATTCAAAGAAATGATGGAAGAGTTTGGTTTTAAGTATGTAGTTAGTTCTTTGAGAGAATCTTATTCAGCATCAGACAATGGATGGAGTGCGGCAATATATGATGGAAAAGAATTCTACCACTCAAGAAAATACGACGTGAGAATTGTAGACAGAGTAGGTGGAGGAGATTCATTCGCAGCAGGACTTATAACAGGCTTATTGGATGGAAAATCAACTAAGGAAGCATTAGAATTTGCTGTTGCAGCATCAGCGCTTAAACACACTATAAAGGGTGACTTTAACATGATGTCAAGAGAAGAAGTTGAAACTCTTGTTGGAGGAGATGCTTCAGGAAGGGTTCAAAGATAAGAGAACAAAAATCAATTTGATAATTTTACATTTTTAGAAAAATGAAAATTATAAATAAAAAGCAATCATAGGAGGCGTAAAAATGAAAAAAATCGGTTTATTACTAATGAGTTTATTAATGGTAATGTCATTAGTAGCATGTGCAAAAGAAAAAGACAGTGCAGGGAAAGCGGAAGTAACAGCTGAAAAACCTATAGTTTGGAAATTGAGTGATATCGTAACAGAAGATCACAACTGGAATGTGGGAGCTAAAGAATTCAAGAAATTAGTTGAAGAAAAAACTGGCGGAAGATTAGTTATCGACATCTATCCAAACTCAGAATTAGGTTCTGAAATGGAAGCTTTAAATGGAATTTTATCAGGTACTGTCGATATGACAATTACTGGAGAATCAATGTCAAATTGGGCTCCTCTAGCAGACTTAATGGCAGCTCCATACGCATATAAGAATGAAGCTCACATTCAAAAGGTTTTAGAATCTGAAAGCGGACAAAAAATTAAAACTCAAATTGAAGAAGCCGGATTCAAACCTTTAATGTATCAACTAAGATCACCTCGTAACTTAACTTCTAACAAGCCAATTACAACCCCGGAAGAAGCAAGAGGAATCAAACTAAGATTATCTAACACACCTCTTGCAATTAAATGTTGGGAAGCTGTAGGAGCTAACGTAAATGTTATGGCTCTAAACGAAGTGTTTACAGCTTTAAACCAAGGTGTTATTGAAGCTCAAGAAAACCCTTATGATATGATTTACAACTCAAGTTTTTATGAAGTTCAAAAATATGCAAATGAAACTGAACACGTTGTAGGCTACTTATTCTTTGCTGTAGGTACTAAACAATTCAACGACCTACCGGAAGATATGCAAGCTCAAGTTACAGAAGCTGCAGCAGAAGCTCAAGAATTTATAAACGAACTTTATTTCGCAACTAAAGATGAATATAAACAAAAATTAATCGAAGCTGGTATGGAAATAAATGAAAATGTAAATAAAGAAGAATTTAGAAAAGCAATGGAACCAGCAATAAAAGGATACTTGGATCCTACTGCATATGAAGTTTATCAAGAAATTGTTAAATTAGGAGAATCCATGTAAATAGGTGTATTAGGGAAAACAGCATTGCTGTTTTCTTTAGTATTTTAGGAGGAAATAAAATGAAAAAAATAGACAAATATATTGATTTATTATTGTCTGTAAGTAGCACTATTTGCTATTTTTGTCTAATTATAGTTGTATTGATGCAAATTGCAGCTAGATATATGCCTTCCTTAACTTTGAGTTGGACGGAAGAGCTATCAAGATTTTTCTTTGTTTTTATAATTAGTTTTGGAGCCCCTTTATCATATAAATACAAATCTTATGCAGATGTAGATTTAATTTACGACAAATTTAATGAAAAAACTAAAAATGTAATGGATATAACAGGAAATATCTGTGTGTTTATTTTTACGGTTGTTGTTTTAATAAGCGGTTGGAGATTTATGCTGATAGGTAAAAGATCAGTTTCTCCAGCGCTACAATGGCCTATGTATATTCACCATTCAACAATAATATTGTTTGCGATAGGGACTATATTTTATAGTGTTTTTAATTTTATCAAGACATTTACTAAATCAGAAAAGAGTGAAGATGTGAAGGAAGTGAAGTAATATGGATAGTATTTTAATAATGTTTGCAGTTTTTATATTTTTATTATTTATAAAAGTTCCGATAGCATTTTCATTAGGCGTGTCGGCACTGGTTTATTTAGTCCTTGAAGGTATACCTTTTAATATAGTTGCTGAAAAGATGTATGCCGGAATGGATTCTTTTACAATGGTGTGTATTCCGTCGTTTATATTAGCTGGGAATTTGATGAATACGGGAGGAATTACAAAGAGAATAGTAGCTTTTTGTAATGTATTTGTAGGACATATAAGAGGCGCGTTAGCATATATAAATATACTAGCATCGGTTTTGTTTGCAGGTATATCGGGAACAGCTTTAGCTGATGTCGCTTCACTTGGTTCAATGTTAATTCCGGCAATGGAAGATGAGGGATATGATACTGACTTTGCAGTAGCTATAACAGCATCTACATCTGTTGTAGGACCCATAATACCTCCGTCAGTGCCAATGGTTATAGCGGGAACTCTAACTAACTTATCAATAGCTAAGTTGTTTGTTGGTGGAATTTTACCGGGGATATTATTGGGGATAGGTTTTATACTTCCAACTTATATAATTTCAAAAAGAAGAAATTATCCAAAGCATCAAAAAATAGATTTTGCTAAGAAAATAGCTATAATAAAAGACGTTATTTGGGCGTTGTTGATGCCGGTTATATTAATGGTTGGAATACTTAGCGGTATTTTCACTCCAACAGAGGCTTCTATAGTAACTGTACTATATGCATTTATAGTTGGGATTTTTGTGTATAGAGAAATCAAAATTAAAGATATTAAAAATATATTTAAAGAAACTATTATTGCTTCAGGTTCTGTAATTATATTGGTTGGAATAGCAAATTTATTCGCTTGGATTTTAACCAGCCAAAGAGTTCCTCAAACAATAGCTTCAGGTATTCTTGGAATTACTGATAACAAAATAATGGTAATATTAATTATGAACATTGTATTATTGTTTACTGGCATGTTTATGGAGTCAATAGCTGCCATAATAATAATGATTCCGGTACTTTTACCTGTTGCAACTCAAGTTGGAATGGATCCTATCCATTTTTCAATAATGGCTATTTTGAATTTGATGATAGGTTTAGTAACACCTCCGGTAGGGTTGTGTTTGACAACGGCTGCGCAAATAGGAAAGATTCCAACCGGGAAAGCAATTAAAGCCAATACACCATTTTTAATAGTTTTAGGGATTGTTTTGTTGTTAGTGTCTTATGTACCTAGCATAACAACTCTACTACCAAGTTTAATGAAATAATTTAAGGAGAAAAAATGAAAGCTATACAAATAAAAAAACCATATGAAATAGAAATGATAGAACTAGAAACACCTAAAATTACTAAGCCGGAGCAGGTTTTAGTTAAAGTTAGAGCTTTTGGAATTTGCGGTTCTGATGTTGGAATTTACAAAGGAGCTAATCCATTTGCAACATACCCGAGAATTATTGGACATGAAGTTAGTGGCGAAATAATAGAGATAGGAGAAAAAGTTGATTCTTTAAAAGTTGGGGATAAGGTAGTGCTTGAACCAATTGAATTTTGTGGAGAATGTTATGCTTGTACTCACGGCAGACACAATGTATGCAAGAGTTTAGAGGTTTATGGAGTACACAGAGATGGTGGATTTTGTGAATACATGGTAACAGATCAGTCAAAGTGGCATAAAGTTGATGATTCTTTAACTTTTGCTCAAGCTGCTGTAGCAGAACCTTTCACTATAGGAGAGCAATGTAATAGTAGAGCCAACGTTCAAGAAGGAGATTGGGTTCTGATAACAGGAGCGGGGCCTATGGGGATATTAGCACATGAAGTTGCTAAGATGAGAGGTGCTAATGTAATAGTCTCAGAGATAAACCCAAAGAGAGTAAAAGCAGCAAGAGAAATGGGAATTGAAAATATAGTTAATCCATCAACAGATAATTTAGGAGAAGTTATAGATGAACTGACACATGGAGAAGGAATAAATGTGTTTTTTGATGGCACAGGAGTGCAGTCTGTTATAGAGGAAGGAATTGGGTATCTTTCACCGGCAGCTAGATTTGTACCTCTTGCATTTGGAGATAAAGATATTCCATTGAATTATAAAACTCTAAATAAAAAAGAAATAGGTGTTTTAGGGACAAGGCTACAATATGAAAAATTTGATAATGTAGTTTCATATCTTCATGAGAAAACAGATTTAATTGATAAGTATGTAACGCATATATTTCCTGCTGAAAATTATAAAGAAGCATTTGAAACATTTATGGATCCGGATACAGATGCAATAAAAGTAGTGTTGACATTTGATTAATATAACTTGATAAATATGTGTAGTTTTGGAAAATGAAGTTTAAATTTGTGTGAGGATTTAAAATGAAGCTTAAAATACAAGAATTAAAAAATTTAGAGAAGTATTTTACTAATGTCAACTATGATATAGAAAAGTTAAGAAAAGATTCTTTGGTTGACCCTAAGTGGTTGGCATTTGGTTCAGGAAATATTTTTAGAGGATATATTGCCAGAATAAATCAAGATATGTTAAATGATGGAATATACGATAGAGGAATATCTGTAGTTGAAAGTTTTGATGATGAGATAATAGAAAAAATATATAAACCATTTAATAATTTGGCAATATCTGTGACATTGGATAAGGACGGAAATTTTAAAGAAGATTTGATAGCAAACTTGGTTGAGGCAATTGTACTTCAAAATGATAAGCAAAGAATAGAAGAGATAGCATTAAATAAAAATTTGCAGATTATATCATTTACTATAACTGAAAAGGGATATGTGATTAATAAATCGGATGGTGATTTTATAGATTCAGTCAAAAATGACATAGAAAATGACATTGAAGAATCAAAACATCTTATGAGCTATGTAACTTATCTTTTGTATTTGAGATATAAGGATTCAAATAGTCCTATAACTTTACTTAGTTTAGACAATTGTTCAAAAAATGGAGATAAGCTGAAAGTTGCTGTAAGTTCTATCGCTAAAGAATGGAATAAACGTGGCAAAGTAGAAGATGAGTTTATAACGTATATAGAAGATAAAGTCTCATATCCATGGAGTATGATAGATAAAATAACTCCAAGACCGGCTGAAGAGATAGAGAAATATTTGCAAAGTAAAAGTTTTGAGAATATGGATATAGTAGTAACTTCTAAGAAAACATATATAGCGCCGTTTGTAAATTCTGAAGAATCTGAGTATTTAGTGATTGAAGATGACTTTAAAAATGGAAGACCTTCATTTGAAAAAGTAGGTGTTTATATGAGTGATAGAGAAACTGTAAACAAGGTTGAAACGATGAAAGTTACTACTTGTTTAAATCCACTTCATACAACACTAGCTGTCTACGGTTGTATATTAGGATACACAAGTATATCGGATGAGATGAAAGATGAGCAACTTAGAAAACTAATAGAAAAAATAGGATATGAAGAAGCTCTTCCGGTTGTAGTAGATCCAAAAATATTAGATCCAAAAGCATTTATTGACGAAGTAATAAATGAAAGGTTTCCAAATAAATATATTCCGGATACACCACAAAGAATAGCAACCGACACATCACAAAAAATTTCAATCAGATTTGGAGAAACAATTAAAAAATATGTAGAAGATACTACCAAGTCTGTAGCTGATTTAAAATATATTCCATTGGCTATTGCGGGATGGCTTAGATATTTGATAGGACAAGATGACAATGGAAATGAATTTGAACTTTCCCCTGATCCTATGATGAAAGTTTTAAAGGAATCTATAGAAGATTTATGTATAGGTAAATTTGAAAAGACTGATAAATTAATAAATTTGCTTAAAGATAAAATGATTTTTGGAGTGGATTTGGTAGACTTAAATATGGATACTATAATTTTAAAGTACTTAGAAGAAATGTTAGTTGAAAAAGGCGCAGTCAGAGAGACTCTTAAAAAATATTTGTAGGTGAAAAAATGAAGATGACTTTTAGATGGTATGGAGATTCAGATCCTATACCTTTAGAATATATAAAACAAATTCCTGGTTGTTCAGGAATAATGGTTATGATGGACAATTTTGAGGCGGGGGAAGTTTGGGATAAAGATGTTTTTAAATCTTTAGTTGAAAAAGTTAATAGTGTAGGATTAGAAGTCGAAGTTATAGAAAGTATTAATGTACATGAAGACATAAAGATGGGTCTTGATACTAGAGATAAGTATGTAGAAAACTACAAAAAATCTATCAAAAATGTTGCTGAGTGCGGAGTTAAAGTAATAGTATATAACTTTATGCCGGTATTCGATTGGTTAAAAACTGACTTGGGAAAAGTTTTATTTGACGGTTCTAACACACTATCATATGACGAAAAAGACCTTGAAGGCTTAACTCCTCAGCAATTAGTAGAAAATACTTTAAAAAATGCAAATGGATTTTCACTTCCGGGTTGGGAACCGGAAAGGTTACAAGAGTTAAATCGAGTTTTAGAAATTTATAAAGATATTGATGAATCAAAGCTTTTAGAAAATTATAAATATTTTTTAGAAGCTATAATACCAACTTGTGAAAAATATGGAATTAAAATGGCTGTGCATCCAGATGACCCTGCTTGGCCGGTGTTTGGAATTCCTAGAATAACACATACGCCAGAACAGTTAGAAAAAATTGTTAATTTGGTAGATTCTCCATCAAATACGCTATGTATATGTACAGGTTCACTAGGCTCGAATCCGAATAATAACTTACCTGAAATCATAAGAGAATTTGGGCAAAGAGATAAAATAGGATGTGCGCATGTTAGAAATATAAAGTTCTTGGGGGATAGAAATTTTTATGAGTCAGCGCATTTGAGTTCAGCTGGGAGCTTTGACATGTTTGAAATAATGAAAGCTTTTCATGATATAGATTTTGATGGGTATATAAGACCAGACCATGGAAGAATGATTTGGGGAGAAAAAGGTAGAGCTGGTTATGGATTATATGACAGGGCTTTAGGTGTTACCTATTTAAATGGAATATGGGAAGCATTGGAGAAATTAAATAAATAAAGACATGCCCTTAGAGCTACGATTTAAAATGTAGATTTAAGGGCATAATTATACCAATATATTAAATCAAAAAGGAGTTCGTTATGGAAGATTTTATATTTTATAATCCAACAAAAATATTGTTTGGTAGAGAGCAATTAAATAATTTAGCTAAAGAAATAAAAAAGTATGGTTCAAAAGTTCTACTTGCTTATGGTGGAGGAAGTATCAAGAAAAACGGAATCTATGACAATGTGGTAAGAGTTCTTAGAGAAGAGGATATAGAATTTTTCGAGTTATCAGGGATTGAGCCAAATCCAAGAGTTGATTCTGCAAGAGAAGGAGCTAAAATAATAAAAGAAAACGGCATAGATTTTGTGCTTGCAGTTGGCGGCGGTTCTGTAGTAGATTGTTCTAAGTTAATAGTTGCAGCTGCTAAGACTGATGCTGATGCGTGGGACATAGTGATTAAAAAGCACAAAGTAAGGGAGGCATTACCACTGGGCGTTGTTTTGACACTTTCTGCAACGGGTTCTGAAATGGATGCAGGGTCTGTTATAACAAATCTTGAAACTAGAGAAAAGCTTGATTGGGGAAGTGCGTTAGTAAGACCCAAGTTTTCAATTTTAAATCCTGAACACACATATTCTGTAAATAAATGGCATACTGCCGCTGGAGTTGCGGACATCATGAGTCATACAATGGAAAATTATTTTACAACATATGATGATTGTTATTTACAAGATAGTTTTGCTGAAGGGATTTTAAAAACTTGTGTTAAGTATGCTAAAGATGCCATAGAAGACCCTCAAAATTATGAGGCAAGAGCTAATTTAATGTGGTCAAACACTTGGGCAATTAATGGTTTATTGGAGTCAGGAAAAGACACTGACTGGAGTGTTCACGCTATGGAACATGAATTATCAGCTTATTATGACATAACTCACGGTGTGGGACTTGCAATTTTAACTCCAAGATGGCTTGAACATGTTTTAAATGAAAATACAAAATCAAAAGTGGCAAGATTTGCCAAAGAAGTTTTTGCAATAGATGGAGAAGATGAAATGGAAGTTGCTAAAAAAGGTATAACAGCTTTACATGATTTCTTTGTTGGACTTGGAATTCCAATGACTTTGAGAGAAGTTGGGATAGATGATGAACACTTAAAAGAAATGGCAGAGAATACAATTAAGCATGTTGGCGGCCCTATAGACGGATTTCAACAGTTAAATGTTGAAGATGTGCTTGAGATTTACAAGAAATCACTATAAAATGTATTTAAAAGAATTAGTATTAGATTATAAAGTAGTAGCGAAAGCTACTATTTTTTTGGAGATTTTATGATTATTATAAAAAATATAAGTTTACAGAGTGATGACTCGGGGAAATTGTATCAAAAGCTTAAAAAGATTTTGAAAAGAGATAATTTCAATTGGGAAATTTATCGTAAGTCAATTGATGCAAGAAAAGGCATAAGTTATAATTTTCAAGTTTTGGTTGATGTTGAGATTTCTGATGGAGAGCTTGGAAAAATAAAAGGTGCTGAACGATATAGCGAGGAAAATTTTGCTATACAAGTAAAAAATCCTCCTAAGGAAGTTGCTATAGTAGGGAGCGGACCGGCTGGTTTATTTTGTGCGTATATTTTGAGCAGCTATGGAGTAAAGGTAAATGTCTATGAGCAAGGTGAATCCGTTGAAGATAGAATTAAAGCTATTGAAAAATATTTAGAGACCGGGGAACTAAATGTAAATTCAAATATTCAATTTGGAGAAGGAGGAGCGGGTACATTTTCTGATGGAAAACTTACAGCAAGGTCTAAAGATAAGAGAGTTAGAGAAGTACTAAAGATTTTTAGAGAACATGGTGCGCCAAGAGAGATAATGTATGACTCTAAACCCCATATAGGAACAGATATTTTACAAAATGTAATAATCTCTATGAGAGAGAAGATAAAAGAAAATGGCGGAGAATACCACTTTTCCCATAAGTTTCAAGATATGGAGGTTGGCGAAAATATAAATAGTATTATAATAAATAATTCTAAAGTTTTTGCTGATAGATATGTCTTGGCGTTGGGCAACTCGTCAAGAGAAGCTTTTGAATTTTTATCCAAGAAGATAGAAATGGAAAATAAACCGTTTGCTGTAGGGTTTAGAATTGAGCATAAGAGAGCAGATATAGATTTTGCTCAATATAAAGTCAAAAAAGAACTGCCGTCGGCAAGTTATCAATTGAGTTATAATGATAAAGAAGTTGGAAAGAGTGCGTATACATTTTGTATGTGTCCGGGAGGATATGTAGTAGATGGCTCAAGTGAACTTGGAAAAACTTGCGTGAATGGCATGAGTTACCATAGCAGAGATGGAGAGAATTCAAATTCTGCTTTGATAGTTACAATAGATAAAAATACTTTTGGGGAAGATGTACTAGCCGGCATGAATTTTCAGAGAGAAATAGAATCTAAAACTTATGAATTGGGGAAAGGGAACATACCAGTTCAAAGACTTGGAGATTTTATTGAGAACAGAGTTACAGAAGAATTTGGAGCTATTACACCGAGTACGGCGAAATATGTCAAAGCTAATTTACGAGGGGTATATCCGGGGGAAATAGAAGAGATGATAATCAATGCTACAAAGTATATGGGCAAGAGATTAAAAGGTTTTGATACTGAAGATGCAATTTTATCTGCTGCTGAAACGAGAAGCTCTTCTCCTGTGAGAATGCTTAGGGATGAAAATTTAAAATCGATAGGTTTTGACAATTTATACGTGATAGGAGAAGGCAGTGGATATTCAGGCGGAATAGTTTCATCGGCGATAGATGGGATAAAAGCTGCTGAAAATATTTTGGGAGGAAATTAATGTTAAATATAGTTTTATATGAGCCGGAAATACCGCATAATACGGGTGCAATTGCAAGAACTTGTGCACTTACAAATACAAGGTTACATTTAATTGAGCCATTGGCGTTTGATATAAGTGATAAGATGGTAAAGAGAGCTGGACTTGATTATTGGCCGTTAGTAGACATAACAGTATATAAAAATTATGATGAGTTTTTAGAAAAAAATCCAAGCGCAACTGTATATTATGGAACTACAAAAACAGAACAGTTGTATACAGATGTAGAGTATAAAGATGAAGACTTTATAATGTTTGGACCAGAGACAAGAGGTATACCTGAAGATATACTTTTCAACGATTTAGAACATTGTGTAAAAATTCCAATGATTACTTCGATAAAGAGAAGTTTGAATTTAGCAAACTCAGCAAACATAGTGGCATATGAAGCGCTTAGACAACTTGGTTTTCCGGGGTTAAAATAGAATACAAATTAAAATAAAACCTATATGTCAAAAAATTACTTTAACATATAGGTTTTTATTATTTTATAATTTTTTAGAGAGCCAATAAGACCGCGAGCAAGGCTTGAACCAATTTGCCTTGTAACGCTACGCATAAATGAATTTAAAATTTGGTCTACTGGCGAAGAAGTTCTTCTTGAAGTTGATTTATTCTCTTGTTTTGGAGGAGAGTTTTTCATTTTTTCTTCAAGCACTTCGTACGCAGATTCTCTATCGATTATTTCGCTATATTTTGAATAGAGCATGTCATTATCAACTAAATTTAAAGTTTCCATTGGAGTTAGCGGAGTGAAGCTTGAATGAGGAGGAAGTATCATTGCTTTTTCAACTATTTCAGGACTTCCATCTTCGTTTAAAAATGAAATTAAAGCCTCGCCGGTTTTTAAATTAGTGATTTCATCTTTTAAATTTAAATTTTCATTTTGCCTAAAGGTTTTTGATACACTGTCTATAACTTTTAATTCAGATGGACTAAAAGCTCGTAATTGATGCAGCACTCTATTTCCAAGTTGCGAACTTATCTTGTCAGGAATATCGAGTGGGTTTTGAGTCACAAAGAATACTCCAACGCCTTTTGAGCGTATAAGTCTGACAACTTGCTCAATTTTATCTTCCAAAACTTTAGGTAAGCTATCAAATAACAAGTGAGCTTCATCGAAAAAGAAGACTAATTTAGGCTTATCCGGGTTTCCAACCTCAGGTAGATTTTCAAAGAGCTCAGATAGCAAGTACAATAAAAACATAGAGTAGACTGTAGGATTATTTATAAGTTTTTCTGAATTTATTATGTTAACAAATCCATATCCTTTTGAGTCAGTTTGCAATAAATCTGATATTGAGATAGATGGCTCGCCAAAGAATATGTCCGCTCCATTATCTTCTAAAACGAAAAGACGGCGTTGAAGTGCGCTAATAGTTTGGGGAGCGATGTTTCCGTATTTTTCGCTAAATTCTTTTGAGTGACTTTGGAGTAATTTTAAAATGGATTTTAAATCTTTTATATCGAGTAGAAGAAGTCCATTCTCATCGGCAATTCTAAATGCAATGTTTAAAACTCCGGACTGAGTATCGTTTAAGTCCATTACTCTTGAGAGCAGTATAGGACCCATTTCGCTTATGGAAACTTTAAGAGGCAAACCTCTTTCTCCAAATACATCCCATAGACGAGTTGGGAATCCTGAAAATTCAAAATTTTCTAAATTTAGCTTTGAAAGTCTTTTAGAAATATTTTCGCTATTTTCGCCGGCTTTTGAGATATTTGATAAATCCCCTTTTACATCTGCTAAGATTACCGGGATTCCTAGTTTTGAAAAGTTTTCAGCCATAACTTTTAAAGTGATTGTTTTACCTGTTCCGGTAGCTCCTGCAATTAAACCATGTTGGTTGAGTTTGTTTGATAACATTACACAGTCTTTTTCACCACGACCGATTAATATATTTTCCATATGCACCTCCGTTACTTTGATTATAGTTTTAAAAAAATTTTTAGTAAAGTGAATTAGCGTATAAAAAATGCTCCACGTGGAGCATTAATAAATTTATATGAGTATAACTTCTGTAAAACCATAGCTTTGTGCAATTTTTTGAAGTCTTATTTTTTCTTGTTCACTTATGCCTCGCAAATATAGATATTCATCTCTGACACCAAAAGGTCTGTATGATATAAGTTTATATCTTATAGATTTTTCTTTTAAATAAAGAGATAGAATTTTTCCTATTTCTCTTATGATTTTTTCATTGTCTACAGAATCGAGAAGAACTGTTCTAACTTCGTCAAGCTTTCCGATTTCGGCAAGATATTTTAAATTTTTAAAGACAATTTCGCCGTCTTGTCCGGTTATATCAACATGAGTTGAATTATTAAAAGCTTTTACATCGAGCATAAATCCATCTGTTTGAGAAATGAAATTTGAAAAGATGGGATTTGAAAAATCAAGGCCGCCGTTTGTATCTGCAAGACAGTTTAAATTTAATGTTTTAGCTTTTCTAAATAATTCTGCAATAAATTCATATCTTAAACTACATTCTCCACCGCTTGTAGTAATTCCTGTTATAAATGGAGAATATTTTTTTATTTCATTAAATAGTTCATCGACTGAATATTTGACAATTTTTGGAGAGGAGTTTCGAGGGCAAGCTTTAATACATGAATCGCAGTTCACGCATAGTTCTTTATTGTAAATGACTTTGCCGTTCTTTTTTTTTATAGCCCCGTATTCGCAGTGTGGAATGCATAATCCGCAACTGTTACACATATTTATAGTTTCAGGGTTGTGACAATACTTACAATTAAAATTACAGCCCTGAAAAAAGATTGAACATCTATTTCCAGGACCGTCGACCATACTAAGTGGTATTATTTTATTTACATTAGCTGTTAGCATGTTGTACCTTACGTTCTAAAACTCCATTTTGGAAAAGTGCATCTTGAGCATATTGAACCGTATCATAAGAAACTTGCTCACCATTTCTAAATTTTTCTGCATCGCTTTTCTTAACTAGATACCCGGTAACACGAATCAAGTCGGCATCTGCTCCGTAAGAAGAAATATATCTCATTCCAAGCCTAAATGCAGCTTTGAATATATCTAATACTGCGGCTGGATTTTTCTTTGCTGTTTCTTCAAATGGGAAGTGGTCACCAATTCCTGATGGGAAATATTTATGGAACTTAGCTGCGTTTGCTATATGTTCATACATATCAGGTTCATGACCGATTTGTATTCTTGCACCGGGAGTTGTTCCGATATCATTTGCAGCACCAACTTGTGCGTGAAGCATGAACTTGTGGTCCCAGATATTTGAGTATTCGCTCTTAAATGAATCTAATTTTGCTTGAACGGCATCCATTACACGAATTCCCATTTCATCAGCTAAATCTGAATTTCCAAGGGCAAGTGGTTCGCCCGAGAAAGAAGTAAGTTTTTCAACACATTCAAAAAGCCCGACAACTCCAAAAAGTCCGACGAAGTTTTCTTGTTTTACAAATCCTTCTTTAACTAGGAAGCTTGATTTGAAAAAAGAAGTTTCATTTACTAAGAATTTAATTTTAGATTCCATCAGAGAGAGCATTGTTTCTACTACATAAGGCAATCTATTTTCGAAGAAGTCTTTGACGGAAGTGGATTGTTCAGCGATTTTATTTAATCTAATTCTTGATAGAGTAAAAGCGCCGCCAACTTGAGGTAGTGCGTTGTAGCAAGATGCTATACCATATTGGTTTTTGCCAAAATCATTTTGGTAGTAACGATGGTTTGCAAAAGCCGGGTTTGCTGAATCTATAGAAGCTACAATAGCTTTTTCGGCAAATGCATCCGGGGTAATTCCTTCTTCGTAAAGTAGAGTTAAGTTAGGTGTTGCATTGTTCAAATCGGCAAGTTCATCTAATATTATATTTCCCACAGTCGTTTCTTTAGGGCCTATATTTGCATGGCAAAAAGAGTCATCAATTGTTCTGTCTAATTGGATCAAAAATAATCTTATTTTTTTCGTATATCATCTAAGCTGTCAGAGTCTTGTACAAATGGTTCTAAAAGAGTATCTAAAGAACCGATGTAAACAGGAAATCTGGTTATAGATGGTACATGATGGTAGAAAATCAATAGATTGGTAAGTGCTTCGTCCAAAGTTTTTGCAGGTGCAAGTCTCAAGAACTTAGAACCTTCTTTAAGTAGTTTTTCATAGTCAGGCAAAATATATCTTGGTGCATAAGGTGCGTGTCCTTCATCTAAGTCGCAAATTTCTAATGTTTCATATAAATCATAAAAATCATTTCCATCTACAGGATACTCAAGAGAATTTTCTGCCAGTTTTGCAAGACGAGAAGTTTGCTGTTCGTAAGTAAGTGAAGTATCTTGTATAGTATTTAATACTTCTTTTCTAAAGCTTTCTATATCAAAAAATCTTTCCATAATTTCCTCCTTAAAACTTTACCGATGTTTGTGTAAATTATACAATATACAATAGATAGAATAATATGACAGATGTCAGAAAAGAGGAAGACTTTGGATAAATTTTTAGAATCTTTTGAAGATATAAAGAGAGTTGAATTCTCTGAAGGAGAAGTAGTTTTAGAAGAGGGTTCAAAAATAAAAACTATAGATTTTTTGATAGAGGGAAATATATACATAAGTAGAAATTTAAAAGATGGCAAAAGAGTTATAGCAAATAATTTAGAAGCGCCTCAAATTTTATCTTTAATAGAAGTTTTAAATGGCGAAGATGAAGTTATGAGTGGAGTTTTTGCTCTTAACAAAGTTGCGATACTTAAAGTGCAAAAAGATGAATTTTTAAATAAACTTAGAGGTGGGGAACTAAGAGACATAGCTTTGGAATATCTATCAAAGTTTTCGTATAACATAATCAAGAACTCTATTGAGTATGAAGAGTATGAAGTAGAGAAGGCAATTTTAAAATACTATCTAAAAATATCTAAAGGTAGTGAGCTTGGAATTATAAATTTAAAAAATGCATTTGTGGCTGATATGTTTAGGATAAGCGAGAGAACGCTATACAGATATTTAAACTCTTGGGAAGAAAAAGGTTTAATTTCCAGAAAAAAGAGGAGCATAGTGATTTGCGATACAAATAGAAAGAAAATTTGTGAGTTTTTAGACAAATAAAATAAACCCGATAAAAAATCGGATTTATAAAAATTTACTTTTTAAGTTTTCCCAATATGATTCGTTTTCGAAAGTCAACTTTTTAATGGTCTTATTAGACATTCTAAAGTTGATTTTTTTAAGTCCTTTAAAAGAATATTCTTGACCATCAACAAGTATTAAATTAGATGATGAATATCTTTTTTCAGGGACTATCGAAACAACATAATTTCCGGGTATTACTATAGAGCTTGAAAGAGACCTATAAGCTACGCTGTTGACAGGAGCGATAGGAGTTAGCTCGTATACATTTAACGAAGGGTGCAAAATTGCTCCGCCATTTGAAAAATTATAAGCTGTTGAACCTGATGGAGTGCTAATTAAAATTCCATCGCCGGAAAATTTTTCAAGATGATTACGGTTTACGTAGGCATTTAAATGTATAATCTTTGAAGCTTGTGCTTTAACAACTATTTCATTGATAGCAGTTAAAATTATTGACTTGGTGCGAGTGAAAATTTCTGCTCCTATAAGCTTTACTTCTTCAATAATATAGTTTCCGTTTTTATATTCTTCAACAAATTCTTCTAAATTTTCAGGACTTATTTCTTGAAAAAAACCCAAGTGGCCTGTATTTACTCCGACAAGTGGAATTGTAGAAAAGCTGTTTTTATGAACAGCTTTTAGAAAAGAACCATCTCCGCCAACACAAATAGTAAGCTCTGCACTTGGGTTAAATGTAGTTGTTGGAGTATATCCATTGTCTATTAGAATTTGTATAAGTCTCGAGGTTGTCTTTCGAGAATCATAATTGGAGTTGGATATTATATTTATAATTTTATCGCTCACATTATCCTCCAGATTAAAGTATTGGTAATATGATATAATAAAAATCATAAAAATTAAAGTGAAAAGAGAATACAATGAAAATAAATGACAGTTTAATTTATGTGGTAGAAGAACCTACATCGCAAAAGGAGTTTATGAGAGATAAGCTCTCAAGTAGATTTATAAAATCTAGTATAAAGTATAATAATATTTTTAAAAATGATGTGCTATCTATTAGAGATACTAGTTTAAAAAAGGGAGATATAATAAGAGTTGATTTCCCGGATGAAAATCCTAACGGAGAAGTTCAACACATGGATTTAGATATAGTATATGAAGATAGAGATATTTTAGTAATAAACAAACCGCCTAATATGGTAACTCACACTTCAAGAGGAGATATGTCAAATACTCTTCTAAATTATACACTTGGATATTTTGAAGAGATAGGTTTAAAGCGAAAAGTTAGGTTTGTAAATAGATTGGACAGAGACACTTCGGGGCTTGTGATAGCTGCGAAGAATAGTTTTGCTCATGCGATGATTTCTGAGCAGTTCCAAAATGGAGTTGTAAAAGAATATTTGGCAATGGTAAAGGGGACTCCAAAGGACATGATTATAGAAGCGCCTATTGCAAGGGGAGAAGATGGAATTTTAAGAGAAGTTAGAGAAGATGGCAAGTATTCTAAGACGTCTGTAAAGTTACTAAAGAGTTTTAGGGAGTATTCTCTTGTGAGACTCAGACTCTACACAGGAAGAACTCATCAAATTAGAGTTCATATGAAACACATAGGATATCCTCTTCTAGGGGACAGCTTATACTCTGACGACACTACACTCGAAAGACAAGCCCTACATTCTTTTAAAGTTATTTTTAATTCTCCAAGAGAAGGGCGTGTTGAGTTAACGGCTAAACTGCCTGATGATATGAAACAACTTTTAAGAAAGTGATAAATTTTAAATGTAGTATAGAAGTGATGTCAAGTACTTAGTTATTCAAAAGTTGAATATTCTAACAAATTGAAAAAGATGACAAATTAATATATAATATAGATACTCTACGGTGAGCGAATATTCTTCATTTAATTCAACCGACAAAAAAGATCCGGGAAGCCACAATCTGAATGGATAACAAGCCTGCTTGACAGGAAGTTAGAAATTTAGGCTAGGTTACCCACCTAATGATGGGGCGGGTCTGAATTAATGGGGACACGCCATTGTGGAGCATTTT
>NZ_JH165061.1:861261-865267 GCF_000227315.1 Peptoniphilus indolicus ATCC 29427
GTACTAAAAATAACAATTAATTTAAAATAAATATTTTATAATTTTGCTATTTCTGATTATTATAATATATTGAAGGGTATTATTAGTCTATCAGAGATAGACAAAAACTTGAGATTTAATTAAGGAGAAGATATTATGAGTTTATTTGATTATTTAGAAGCTAAAAAAAGAGAAGCAAGAGTAAAAAGACAAATGAGAGACGCTGGGAAAGTTGTGGCTGGTGCATCATTAGGAGCTCTTTTGGGATTACTTTTTGCCCCACAATCTGGAGAGAAGACAAGAAAAGATATAAGTGATAAAGCTCAAGAAACTAAGGACTATCTTGAAAGTGCTACAAGAGATGCTGCAGATAGTATTCAATTCAAAGCATATCAAGCATCTGAGCAAGTTAAGAAAACTTATGAAGATTTAAAAGAAAAAGCTGAACAAAAGAAATCTGAAATTAAAGATGATATAGAAATTGCTAGAGCTAAAGCTAAAGCAGTAGGCGAAGTAGTAAAAGAAGACATGAAAGACTTGAAAAAGGATGTAGATTCTACTGCACAAACACTAAAAGAAGGCGCAGAAAACATCAAAGAAGAAGTTAAAGAAGGAGCATCTGAAGTATCTGAAGGTGCAAAAGAAGCATCCAAAGAAATAAAAAAAGAAGTAGAAAAAACAAAAAAGAAGATTGAAGACAACAAATAAGTAGGAGGCTAGAATGCAGGCGACTATAAATGTTCAAGATTTATTGACTATAGTGCTTTATTTAGCTGGTGCAGGAGTTTTAGTTTACCTAATTTTAGTCTTGAAAAATGTACTGGGTATAGTAAAGAAAATAAATCTAACAATAGAAAACAATCAAGAGATAATAGACGATACTTTGAGAAAAGTTCCAAAACTTACTGATAATGCCGTTGAAATTGCATCTAATGTAAATCTAATAAGCGGAGAAGCGTCAGAACTTGTTGTAATAGCAAGACCGGAAGTTGAAAGATTAGTGGGTACAGTTGGATCAATTACAAATACTGTTGACGATATTTCAAGATCAGTAGACCACACAACATTGAAGCTTACAAACACAGTTTCAAGTGTTTCTGATACAATTTCAGATACAGCTAAGACAATATCGTTGAATGCAAACAATGTAGTAGACTATTTCTATATTTTAAAAGAAGTGGTTGAAGCATTAAAAGATGTATTTCTAAGAAACTGATTATTGGGCGAAGTTCTTAAATAGAATTTCGCCCTTTTTAGTACAAAAATATTTGATATAAATAAAGCTATTACTTGTAAAATTACATATGAAGAACGTATACTATAAATAAAAGTATATCTAATTTTTAAAATAGGATTAAAGTGATTCCTATCATGAGGTATAAGAATGAAAAAATATAAGATTATTGCAAATCCAAAATCGGGAAATGAAACAGCGATTGATAAAATTGCACAGATAGTAGAAATCATGTCTGAAAATGGCTGTAAAATAGATTTGAGATTAACTGGGAAGTCCGGAGATGCTGCAGAATTTGCCAAAGAGGATGATGGAGAAGAGGTTATAGTTTCAATAGGAGGAGATGGCACTCTTAATGAAGTTGTAAATGGAATGATAGATTCTGGAAAAGAAATACCTTTGGCAATTTTAAGCGGCGGAACTGTGAACGACTTTGTAACAGCTATGGAAATACCTACAGAAGTTGAAGAGTTTTGTAACATGCTTAAAGCAGAAAAAACTAAGAATATTGATGTTGGAGTAGCTGGAAATAGGAAGTTTATAAATGTAGCCGCCGGTGGTATGATGACAGATATAGCATACAGTGTTTCGGAAGAAAAAAAGACTATTTTTGGTAGAGCGGCTTATTATGTAGAAGCACTCAAAGAAGTTGTGAAATTAGGGGATAAGAAAAAGAAAACTTATTTTAAACTAAAAGTAGAAAGTGAAGAATACAGTGCAGAGGAAGATGTATTAGCTTTTGTATGTGCAAACTCAGTCTCAGTAGGTGGATTTGAACTCGCTCCAAAAGCCGCAGTAGATGATGGGTATATTGATGTTATGATAGTAAAAGATTTGGATCTATCTGAACTTCCAACACTAATTGGAAACTTTACTAAGGGAAAACACATAGAACATGAAAAAGTGATATATTTTCAAACTAAAGAGGTAACACTATCTACAGATGCAGATGTGATTGTCGATGTAGACGGTGAAAGAGCACAAAAATTACCTCTTACATTCAATATTTTAGAGAAAGCTATAAAATTAATAATAAAATAGGAGGAAGTTATGACATCTACAATAAAAGACGTTGCAAAAATGGCTGATGTATCAATTTCAACAGTATCAAGAGTAATAAACGATTCAAAACCGGTTAGCCCAGAGGCTAGAAGAAGAGTATTACATGCGATAGAAGTATTGGATTATAGGCCTAATGAAATTGCTCGAAGCCTAGTAACCAAAAAATCAAATGTCATCGGAGTAATAGTTGATGATATTGGTAGCTCTTATGTAAGTAAAGTACTAAGAGGTGTAGAAGAAGTTGGAAGAATGTACAACTATGATTTGTTGATTTCAAGTTCTTTTGGAGATTTAGAAGCAGAACTTAAATTTGTTAAGCTTTTAGCTCAAAAACAAGTTGAAGGGATAATTGTAATATCTACAGCTTTAAACCAAAAACTTACTTATAAACTGGAAGAATCAAGAATACCATTTATAAATTTGAATAAATATTATGGTTCAAATGACCAACTTGAAGTTCAAATAAATTACGAAGAAATAAGCTATGAAATGGTAAAACTAATTGCTAATAATGGACATAAAAAAGTTGCGGCAATAGTAATACAAAAAGACATAGATAGAACGCAAGAAAAGAAAAAATTAAAAGGATATGAAAGAGCAGTCAAAGAATTTGGGTTAGAAGAAGAAGTAATCTATACAATGGGACTTGCTGAAGAAGATGTTTTAGAGGTTGCAAATAAAATAGAAAAAGCAGTTAAAAATGGCTACACAGCATTTTTCTGTTCGCAAGATGAAATAGCTATACACGCTATAAACTATTTAGTTGACAGCGGATATAAAGTTCCGGAAGATATTTCAGTTACAGGATTTGGAGGAACAGAAATATCTTCAATATATAGACCTAAGTTGACAACAGTTCAACTTTCTTACTATGACATAGGAGCAGTAGCTATAAGAAGAATTTTAAAGTCAATTGAAAAGACAGATTCAACACAAGACGAAACTATAGTTTTACCAGTTCGTATAGTTGAAAGAGATTCTATCAAAAATATAAAATAATGAAAGTATATGTCCAAATAAAAGAAGAACTTTTAAAAAAAGGTATAGAACAAACATGTATAGAAAATAGCTTTGAAATAGTAGAAACATTGACTGAAGATGCCATACTCATATCAGATAAAATTATAGACCATAAAAAGCAAGTTACAATATTTGAGGACTATAGGCAAGCATTTCTCTCAACTGCAACAGTTAAGCTGTGTAGAAATGTAACCGTTGGTGAACTCATAAAAGCGATAAGAGAAGCTAATATAGGTGGAAAATACATTCAAAAGGCATTAGAGGATTCTTTTATAGAATTTAACCAAACTAAGGTGGAAATGGGAATGTTAAATGCAAGAGAGAATATCTTAATATCTAAAATTATAGAAGGAATGAGCAATAGAGAGATAGGAAAAGCTCTATACTTAAGCGAGAAAACTGTAAAAAATAATCTTACAGAGTTATATAAAAAGTTGAATGTAAAAAACAGACGAGAAATTATAAAAAAATGTAAATTTTTATTGACAGAAAATAGATGAGATGGTAATATAATAAAAGTCAACTGAACAAGTTGAAAACAGCTAAAAACTTCATAAAAAAGGACTTAAAAAATAAAAAAAGTTCTTGACAATGGAAAATGAGTTGTTGTATAATATACAAGTTGTCTCGCAAGAGCAACACTCTTGAAGAAAAAAACTTAAAAAGAATTAAAAAAAGTTCTTGACAAAGAAATCTGAAAGAGGTACAATG
>NZ_JH165061.1:868626-872829 GCF_000227315.1 Peptoniphilus indolicus ATCC 29427
AGGTCGCCAATATTATGGAGGAGTTCCCGAGTGGCCAAAGGGGACGGACTGTAAATCCGTTAGCTTCGCTTTCAGTGGTTCAAATCCACTCTCCTCCACCAATTTAATATCTTGCTGGTGTAGCTCAATTGGTAGAGCAACTGACTTGTAATCAGTAGGTTGGGGGTTCAAGTCCTCTCACCAGCTCCAACAGACAAAAAGAACAATTGATTCGCGGGTGTAGCTCAGTGGTAGAGCCCCAGCCTTCCAAGCTGGTTGCGAGGGTTCGATTCCCTTCACCCGCTCCATTATTGGCACCCATAGCTCAGTTGGATAGAGCAACGGACTTCTAATCCGTGTGCCGGGGGTTCGAATCCTCCTGGGTGCACCACAATTTTATTGGGGCGTAGCCAAGTCGGTAAGGCATCAGACTTTGACTCTGACATGCGTAGGTTCGAGTCCTGCCGCCCCAGCCAATTTAAAACTAAATATTATGACCCATTAGCTCAGCCGGTAGAGCACTTGACTTTTAATCAAGGTGTCGCGCGTTCGAATCGCGCATGGGTCACCAATTTGGAGAGGTACCGAAGTGGTCATAACGGGGCGGTCTTGAAAACCGTTAGGGTGCAAGCCCACGTGGGTTCGAATCCCACCTTCTCCGCCATTAGAGATTTGAAGTATAAATACTTCAAATCTTTTTTATTTTATGATCTATTATTAGTGGTTAAATATATTCATTTTAGCTATGACTGGCAACACATAAAAACCATTGTTCAAAGCATTGACTCAAAAAAATAAAATGCTAACATACATTAAAATGATTTTTAAATAAACGTACAAAAAGAAGAGTACCTTTCTAAAAAGATTACAGAGAGCTTCGTTGTGGTGAAAGAAGTAGATTTTGAAATTGGGAACATGGCCTTTTTATGGACTTGCTAAGCTTATTGTTAGGTGAGTACGGGATTGCCCGTTACAGCAGAGGGTATTGATAGATACCTATTGAGTTTATTAGTGCAAGCTAATGAAAAATTAAGGTGGTAACACGAGCTTTCGTCCTTATGTGAAGGCTCTTTTTTATTGTTTTAAATTTAAAAGATAATAAAAATAAAATAGACTATAGATGATAAGTTTTGGAGGATAAGATGCCATTAATAATACCTAAAGATTTAATTGGAGAAGAAACGTTAAAAAGAGAAAGAATATTTACAATGGACGAACAAAGAGCGTCCAGTCAAGACATAAGACCGTTGAAAGTGGCGATTGTAAATCTTATGCCTAAGAAAAAAGAAACTGAGTTACAACTCATAAAAATGCTTTCTAACACATCTTTACAAATCAATATAAATTTAATAAGAATGGGGTCTTATGAGCCTAAAAATATAGAAGCTGAGCATTTGAATAAGTTTTATAAGACATTTAATGAAATAAAACATGAAAAATACGACGCAATGATTATAACAGGAGCACCTGTTGAAAAGTTAGAATATGAAAAGATTATATATTGGGATGAATTAAAAGAAATTTTAGACTACGCCAAAGAAAATGTATTTTCAACTATGTTTATATGTTGGTCAGCACAAGCTGCGCTATACCATTATTACAACGTGGAACACAATTTGTCAGAAAATAAGATTTTTGGAGTGTTTGAGTTTGAAAAGAAAAAAGACGATAAGATATTAAAAGGATTTGATGATGAATTTAGCGTTCCAACTTCAAGATATACTTATGTAAAATCTGAGCAATTAAAAGATATAGATGAGCTGAATATTTTAGCTGAAAGAGAAGATACTGGAGTAGGACTTATAACGAGCGAAGATTATAGGTTTGTATTCAATTTTGGACATTGGGAATATGACAAAGATACTTTAAATAATGAATATAGAAGAGATTTAGATAAAAATATAAAAATTGATATGCCTGTAAATTATTATAAAGAAAATGATATATCAAAGGGAATAAAAGTAACTTGGAGGTCGGCTGGAAATTTATTTTTTTCAAATTGGTTAAATTATTGTGTATACCAAGAAACTCCTTACAATATTGAAGAAATTAAAAATAAAAAAGTTGCTAAATTTGGTGGTTCATCATTAAGTAATGCAAAACAATTTTCAAAAGTTAAAAACATAATTACATCAAAAAGTGAAAGCGATGTTGTTGTGGTTTCAGCGCCAGGCAAAAGATATAACGAAGATGTAAAAGTTACTGATAGATTAATAAATGTTGCTGAGTTAAATACAGAAACAAAGGATATTGAAAAGCTAATTAAGAAATTGGAAATTGAGTTATTAAAAAAGAATGATGATTTAAATGAAAACTTATCTGAGTTGAAAACTCGTTTTTATGAAATTTCAAAAGACTTAGGCATAGAAGAGAAATGTACTCCTGAAATTGATGTTGTATTTAAAGCCATAGAAGGCTCTACATCAAAAGATTTTATAGTAAGTAGAGGAGAATACTTAAATGCAAAAATAATGGCTAATTATTTGAATTATGAGTTTATAGATGCAAAAGATATTATTATATTTGATGAAAAATATAATGTAAATTTTGAAAAGAGTTATGAAAGAATATCAAATATAATTAACTCTAAATCTAAAGTTGTTGTACCAGGGTTTTATGGAAGTGATGAGCTGGGAAATATAAGGACATTTAAAAGAGGTGGCTCGGATTATACTGGCTCCATCATAGCTAGTGCATTAGATTCAGAAATATATGAAAATTGGACTGATGTGAATGGTATAATGACTGACGACCCAAGGGTGAATGCAGATGCTAAGGTAATTAAAAGTATGAATTATAAAGAACTTACAGATATAATTGACTCAGGAGCTCAAGTGTATCAAAGAGATGCTATAGAACCTGTAAAGAATAAGAATATAACTATAAGAATTTTAAATACAAATAACCCTGATGGGGAAGGTACAATAATAAAAGATTAATTGGTTAATTGTAAAATGAAATTGAACTAAAAAAATCCATAGTAAATCACATTTGGTATAATTGATTCACCAAAAACAAAAAACCAAAAGGTGATGACTATGGAATATAATAATACTATAACAAATTCAAGAAAAAATAAACATTAAAATGATTTAGAAAGAAGACAAATTCAGCTTTTACACAATAAAGGCTATTCTGCGTACAAGATAGCTAAAGAACTCAATAGATCTTCAAATACAATCAGAAATGAATTAAAACGAGGAAAAGTCCGCCAAATTAAAAATGATAAAGAAAAAGAACTATAAAAAGTAAAAGAAACCTCGGAAAAAGAATAGAAGAAAGACCTTTAGAAATAGAAGAAAGGTCAAGCTTTGGCAATTGGGAAATAGATACAATTGTTTCAAAGAAAAATAAAGAAGAACTGGCTTTAATTACTATAACAGAAAGAAAAACAAGGATGGAAATAATACTAAAAA
Source organism: Peptoniphilus indolicus ATCC 29427 (assembly GCF_000227315.1). Classification (GTDB taxonomy): domain Bacteria; phylum Bacillota; class Clostridia; order Tissierellales; family Peptoniphilaceae; genus Peptoniphilus; species Peptoniphilus indolicus. The sequence goes on from NZ_JH165061.1 coordinate 872,022, forward strand.
TTGCAACAAAAAATTCATCATCAGTTAATGAAAAATTAGAAAAATTACTATCAAAACTAGAAAACTCCACAGCAATATTCAAAAGCATAACAAGTGATAATGGATTAGAATTTGCTAACTTAACAAAACTAGAAAATAGCTTAGTTAGAGATATATACTATTGCCATCAAAATAACCTACAAGAAAGAGGAAGTAACGAAAAACATAATAGCCTAATAAGAAGATTCCTTCCAAAAGGAAAATCCTTATTAAACTACGATGAAGACCACTATTTAAAAATAATGAACTGGATGAATAATTTACCAAGAAAAATCCTAAATTACCGAACGCCTATAGAAGTTTTTGTAGAAGAACTTAATAAATTAGGGTTAGTTGATATTTTGGGAGAAATAGTTCAATTTGATATTGCAATTTAGGATAAAAGATTAATTTTAAAAAATTTTCAAAAAGTGTTGACAAGATGATAAGTGTTTATTATAATAGTTAAAGTAATTCGTCGTTAAGATGGATTGGAGAAGTACTCAAGTGGCTGAAGAGGCTCCCCTGCTAAGGGAGTAGGGTTCGAAAGGGCCGCGAGGGTTCAAATCCCTCCTTCTCCGCCAATGGTTTGGGCCTTTAGCTCAGTTGGTTAGAGCGCCCGGCTCATAACCGGTAGGTCCTGGGTTCGAGTCCCCGAAGGCCCACCATTATATTTTTTAAATATAATAACCCAAACCATTTGCCCAGATAGCTCAGTCGGTAGAGCAGAGGACTGAAAATCCTCGTGTCGCTGGTTCGATTCCGGCTCTGGGCACCAAAGGATACAATA
>NZ_JH165061.1:874029-880912 GCF_000227315.1 Peptoniphilus indolicus ATCC 29427
TGGAATATAATACCATATAAACATTAGAACAGTAAAAGAACAATTATATAAAAAACAAACATAATATTAGCGTCATATTAAAAAGTGAAGGGTATTATATAAATATAATTAATATAAGATATATCATATTAATAATTTATCTTGGTAAATCGAAATATAGAAAAAGGGGAAAAGAAAGAAGATGATTTTATTAAACCCGGTTGTGCTATCCGTAATAGTACTAGCAGGACTTTGTCTTGTCAAAATTCCTGTATTTTTTTCGCTTATAGTAGCAGCTATAGTCGCTGGTGTTACTTCGGGGATACCAATTGACGAAACAATGAAGCTTTTAGTTGGTGGAATGGGAGCTAATTCAGATACAGCACTTAGCTACATTTTGTTGGGAGCTTTGGCTTATTGTATAAATAAAAGTGGCGCAGCAGAAGTTATGGCTAGACAAATTGGAAAGTTGATAAGAGGCAATAAATTTATTTTAGCTATAATTGTAATGTTATTTGCAGTAGTTGCCGAAACATTTATACCAATTCACATAGCATTTATACCGATATTAATACCACCGCTATTAGGGCTTATGAATAAAATGAAAGTAGATAGAAGAATGCTTTCAATAAGTTTTGGATTTGGATTAAAAGCTCCATATATTACACTTCCAATAGCATATGGTGCAATATTCCATGAATTGATAATCACATCATTTAAAAAAGCTGGGCTTGCAATAAACGGTAGTATGATAATTTCAACTAACTGGATAATAGCACTTATAATGGCTATAGGAGTTACTATAGGTGTTATAATCTTCTCAAGAGATAGAGAGTATAAGACAGTTTCAGGAGCAGTTGTTGGAGCTAGTGAAGTAGAAGGAGATATAAAAGCTGATAAAAATCATTGGCTTATACTAATAGCCGGTGCAATAACAGTTGCTGTACAAATATTGACTAAGTCATTACCTCTAGGTGCTCTTTGCGGACTTATATTTATAGTGGCAACAGGCGTTATAAAATTTAATGACATTCAAGATATGCTTGATGGCGGAATTCACATGATGGGATTTATCGCATTTGTAATGTTATTAGCAGCAGGATATGCAAATGTAATTACAAATTCTGGAGCAATAGATAAAATAGTTGAATCAGCAGCAGGAGTGTTAGGCGGTTCAAAACTTATTTCTTCATATGTAATGATTTTACTTGGTCTGTTAGTAACATTGGGAATAGGAACTTCATTTGGTACAGTTCCAATTATTTCAGCAATATACGTTCCGTTGGCAATGAAGTTGGGATTTTCACCAAGTGCGACTATACTATTAGTTACAATAGCAGCTGTTTGTGGAGACGCAGGTTCTCCAGCATCTGATACAACGTTAGGACCTACGGCAGGTCTTGGAGTAGATAAACAACACGACCATATAAGAGACACTTGTATACCGCAAATTATATTTATTGGATTACCATTAATAGTGGTTGGAGGTTTTATAACTCAATTCCTATAATAAAATAAAAATTTATAATAACTTTTAGAAGATAAGAATTCATAAAAAATCCCTTCTTACAAAATGTTGAGTAAGAAGGGAAAAGAATTCTTATTTTTTTATGAACATATTTGGTGCTACATAGTGTTTATCTGCGCCACCAACTGTTGAGTTTTGACCTATTCGAGTGTAAGGAGCAACGAATTTTCCGTTGTAAATGAACATTCCTAGAACAGCAGTAAATCCACTGACTTTAATTTCTCCAGAATCATCAAATTCCAAGAACGGTAGAGGCTCCATCTCATAATATCTTTGATAGATATATTCTGATTTTAAAGCTTCATCTAAAAGTTTTGACCACTCTTCTTTAGAAAATCCTCTTCCGGCATAAACTCCATGACTTGCATAATCATCAACAGGTTTTATTATATATTGGTCTTTATTTTCCAAGACTTCTTCATAAACTCTTTCGTCAAAATAATCTGTAAAAGGAATGTGGTCTTCCAAAAACTTATTTTCATAATCGGTTAAGATATTTTGAGTCAGAGGGTCTAAAAGTATTTTAAAAATCAGTTTTGTGTGCATAATCTGACTTCTAAAAGAGCCAATTAACATAAACGCATTGTCCATGTAGGCTTTAGTAAAGTCTTGCATTTCAGAATAGTGTTTCATATATTCAACAGTTACTGCACGCCTGTAGACCATGTCGATTTCAAAATTATCACAAACCAATTTTCCATCAACATACTTTAAATCTCTGATATCAAATATTTCACAATTGTATCCAGATTCTATAAAGAGTTGACGGAACTTTTTAAATTCATAAGTAGCGCCTATGTCTAAAAAGTCAACAATAGCTATGTTAGGTTTTCTGTGATGAGCTGACTCATATATTTTTGTGGATTCTTCAATCCAAGGATGAAACATATCAACGCACTCAACATCATATTTTTTTCTAAACTCTTTCATGGCCAAAGTTTCAATTAACAAATCTCCGACAGTATTGTCTTTATTCATTGCACTTGAGCCATCGGTATTGAACTCAATAAATTTGAATTTATCCATACCGTTGTAGAATACATCGTATCTTGCAATAGGAACTGTTATGTCATATCCTGGGTCGTGTAAAATCAATTCCTCAAGCTCTTTAGAAAATCCAAAAAGTTTTCTGTACTCAGGATTTTTTAAATATTCATGAGTAACTTTTTGAGTTATATCCATTAGAGTTTTGCAAAGCTGTGTGAAATTGTCCTTATCTTCTTGGTCATAAAAAAGGCCTTGATAAGTAACTGGTACGGGCTTCTCTTTGTATATTGCGTTTGAGTGCGCAACATCATCAAGAAGTTTTAAATAGTCCTTGTAATATTTTTCCGGTTCTTTTTTTACTAAAGAAATATATTCTTCTGCATATTTTATATTAAACATTTTTATCAACCCTATTATATTCTATTGCACTCCTAAGACCTTCAGATTCAAATAGATCTTCAAAAACATCTTTAGGAGATTTTCCGCTGTTTATAATTTCTTTTATAGGAGATAAGAAACGACCTTCATCTCCTAGTGCTGAATAAGCCAAATTGTATAAATTTTCTAGATGCTCTAAAATTGTAATTCCCTTGTACTTGGCTTTTAGACCGTGTAAAAGAGTTTCTGATTTAGTATTCATAACTTCACTATAAGTTGTGCCTTTAAACATCTTTTCTAAAGCATTTAAACTATCTTCAGAGTAGAAAAGTCCTTTTATAAGAGAAACTATCGCAAAATTTGTAGGATAGTTTACTCCATCCATCATTCTAAACTCAAGATAAGTTTTTAATCTAACATCAGGAAATACTATTGAAATGGCATGGAAGATTTCATCATCAGAATCATTTTCAGGGTCGAATAATTCTTTAAACGGTTTTTTGTTGACGTTTATAATTTCTCCATTTTTCTCCACAAATATTGGAGTAGTATCCAAAATAAATTTGGCATATCTCTGATAAGACATATCATCAAAAGCAAAATCTAATAAGCCGGAACGAGACTTATCAGTCTTTTCCCAAACCATTTGCCTTATATTATATTTTTTATAAGGCTCTTCTTCAAAAATATATCCATTGTCAAAAGCTGCATATAGAATTGGCGCTATGGCACTGGCTAGAAAGTATTTTCTAATACAATCTTTTTCGTCAGAATAATCGATAGTAACTTGTACAGAAGCAGTGCCTTTCATCATATTCCAACCCATGTTGTTATCTCCATTTAGAGAATTAAAATGCTCAAACATATGGTTATATCTAATTTTAGGAATTAATTTAATATCTTCAATTTTAGAAACAGGATTATATCCAAGAGGCACTAAAATTTGATTTTTCTTAGCAAAGATAGGAAGAACCATACCTAAAATTTCCTTGTAATCTTGATATAATTGTTCTATTGAAAGTTTGGATTTTATACTAATTTCAAATTGAGCACCCGGTTCAAGTGAAATAGAAAACTTATCAGTGTCACAACCTAATATGGATTCATTATTATAATAAGGTTTAGCATTTAAAGTTTTACAAATTTCAAGTAAAGTTTCGCCCAATCCACCATCTCCATAATAAGAAATGGATTTGAGAGAACTTTTATCTAATACAAAGTGTTCAAATTCTAAACCAACAGTGAAATCTTTATAATCAGTTTCACCTTTTTTAAAGTAATTTATAACACGTTCTAATTGTTTATTGTAGTCCATTTGAACCTCCTTTTCTAAACATTTATACCCAAAAATAAACATGGAAAAAAGAGTGAAAAAAATAAATTTTAAAATAAATAAAGATGAGAAAATATAATGACAATATCTTCTCATCCCTTACGGAGCATTTTACTTTAGAAAAAATAAATGCTGTATTAAAATTTTGACTCCCATTGCAATTAAGATAACTCCACCAGCAAATTCAGCGGCTTGTTTGTACTTGATGCCGAATATATTGCCAAGAGTTACTCCAAGCATTGATATAACTAAAGTTATAATTCCTATTAAAATAGAAGCTGAATAAATTTCAACATTTAAAAATGCAAAACTTATTCCAACAGCCATTGCATCTATAGAAGTTGCAATACCAATTAAAACTAAAGATTTAAAATCAAAGCCCGAATCTAAATCACAAGTTGCAACTCTCGATTCCTTAATCATATTAAACCCTATGTAAGAAAGTAAAAAGAATGCAACCCAATGGTCGATACTTTTAATTTTGTCTGCAAATGTACTGGCAAGTAAAAAGCCGAAAATAGGCATAATAGTTTGGAAAATTCCAAAACACAACCCAACCTTAATAGTCTTTGAAAAATCTCTTTTAGTAAGAGATAGCCCCTTACAAATACTCGCTGCAAAAGCGTCCATTGCAAGACCAACTCCAATTATAGAAATAGATAAAATAGATTCCATAAAACACCTCGGTGATTATTTTATCATAAAAACAAATATTTGAGTTTTATTATTATTGTGGTAACATCAAATTAAGAATTAGGAGGATGACTATGAAAATAACAAGAGAAGAATTTAAAACTACAAATTGGTCTGGCGGAGAAACTTCAGAACTTTTAATAAGTCCGACTACAGCAAGTGTTAAAGACAAGAATTTTGATTTAAGAATTTCAACGGCAACTTGTGAATTAGACAGCTCTAGTTTTACTCCATATAATGGCTTTACAAGATACATAACACCACTTGATGGAGATTTGAAGATGGTGGTAAATGGGAAAGAGGTTATTTTAAAACCATTTGAAGTATATAAGTTTTCTGGTTCAGATGAGGTAATTTCATATTCTAAGGTAAGAGATTTTAATTTAATAGTGAGAGAAGATTTTACTAATAAAATGTATTCTTTAGATGTAGATGGAACAGCGAGAATTGAAGATAGAAATTTAATATTTTTCTATGAAAGTGGAATGAGAGTAAATGGAGAGGAATATTCTAAAATGAGTGCATACATAGGAGAGGAGGCGGAAGTAACAGGTAAGGGTAAAATTTTAGTCTGTGAATTATATGAGTAAAAAATTTTTTAAAGAGTGTTATATATAGTTTTTTGTGGGTATAAAAGGAAAAAGGAGTGATACCGATGTACATGAATTACTAAAGTAAGTATATTGTAAAATGGGAATATTTAATGTAGAAAGGGTTTATATTATGAAAAAATAACTACATTATTCATGAATACGATTTTAATAATCGCAATATTAGCATCTAAAAAAGTAATGGCTACAAATTTAGATGGGTTTGATCAATTAATTCTGAAACCAGCATATGTAGAATTTTACATTGAAAACGCAAGTATAGGGGATGATTTTTTTGCGTTGGCAAATAATCATAATTTAAACAATATTGCACAAGACATGACATTATTAACTTTTGAAGAAAAATATTCACTAGTAGATGATGAATTATCAAGAACTATTGATAAAGTGATATCTGGAGAAAAAATTTTATTTACAAAAGATGGCTTGAAATTAATGGAAAATTATTATCCGAGATTATATACTAAATTAAAAGGAAGTTGCAAATCAAAAAATGAAGTAGTATTTTCTAAAAATGAATTAAATTCTGAAGAGAAAGAGGATTTAGTAATTCCTTATGCATACAGACATAGAACTGGGACAGCTGTCGGAGAGTTTAAATCCCCTTTAGGAGGAACACCTATTTTTAGAATAAGTAGCAATGTTGATTGGGGTGTGGATGATAGCAGTAATATTATAGATTATGTTAATCCATCATCTCATGTAACGAATTTAGATTCTCAGACAGATGTTAGGATAATAGCATCCTACGGAGATTTTACTAATGGTAAAAGAATTTACACACATACTATCAGAGCAGATGGAACTTATGGCAGAGGAACCTTATCTGAAATGATTGTTTCAGGGTCGCTTTATTTTAAAATTGATGGCTTATATATGCATTACAATATATATTCTCCATATTAATGCGAAAGGCTAAAAATGAAAAGATATAAACTAATATTGCTCATTAGTTGTTTTATATTTATCTATGGCTGTAAAAAGACAAGCAATACATTTGAAAAAGAGGATTTAAAACTTTTTTCAAATCCAATTTTAACCTACATAGAGAATGATAAGGTAGTTGGAGAGTATTTTGTAAATGGTAAAACTGAACTTGAAGAAGTTACAATTGATGATTTTAAATCGTATATAGATGAAAATATGGATAAAATAAAATCTGGGGAAGTTGGTATAACTGACGAAGGAAAGTTTTTAATAGATAAGTATTTGCCAAAAGAATCCGAGCAACTAAAAGGTATTGACACAAAAATAGAAATGACTACAGGTATGGATGAAAGTGTTGTTGGGGAAGATGCCAACAATAAAGTTAAGTAAAGTTTATAAAGTTTGGTTAAATTTTATTCTAAAAGTTAGAAAATTTAAAATTTAGCT
>NZ_JH165061.1:880962-890126 GCF_000227315.1 Peptoniphilus indolicus ATCC 29427
TTAAAAAGTAATTTAGGAGATTAATATATTTTTCTTAAAGTCTTTTTATTATTTAGATAAATTTGATGCACTAATGCAGGTTTGAATAAAACATTTTCAATTGGAAAAAATAAATGTTGACAAAAAAAATAATAAAATACAAATGAAATCGATTTTGAATAAATCTAATAAGAGGTGTATTATGAAAAAGAAAATTTGTATGTTGTTGTTCTTAACGATTTTAATTAGTTCGTTGAGTCCATATTTTGTTTATGCACAAGAAGAACCTGTATTAGAATTAAACTATATTGATGAAAACACTATTCAAATAAAGGAAAAAGGTGTTTTAAAAACAATTAAAATATACGAAGATAAAGTATCAAAAGTTACAAAAGTAATTAATTAAAGCAGAGAAGTAGAAAGCACATTCTATTTAGATAAAATAGAAAATACATTGTCATCATCTATTACAAAAAAAGTAATTGATTTGGATAAAAAAGAAGCGGATTTTAGTTTTGTACCTAAATTGAAAAGCTATGGAGAAATTAAACCATTCGGTTATGATGGAGGAACTTGTCCTATAGGCTCTGAAAAAGCAATGCCTAACTTAAGATTTACTTATGCAGAGATTGTTTCTGCAGTAGGATGGGGTATTGAAATAGCGGCAATTGCTGGATTTTTATATGCTAGTGGAGTAGGTGCGATAGATATAGCAATGTTAAATCAGATACATGATTGTTTAGATGCAGTACGTGATTTAGGTGGAATTTATTTATCAAAATCTGGGATAGTTCTTAATGGCGTTGGAGTATGTCAAAGAAAGTGTAGAGGAAATGACTGCTATACAGCTTATTATTTTAATGTGAGAAGTGTCTACACATTTTAAACATTTGAAAGGGATGTTATGAAAAAAGATAAAAGGCAGAAACTGAGTTTAAAAAATTATATATTTAGCTTTGGAGCAACTTCGTGGATTTTAACTACTCCATTATGTGTGGATATTGGACATGGAGATTTTAATAATCCTACGCCGATAAAGTTTGAAGTCGTAATCTTTTTTATATTGACAATCCTAGGGATTTTAGCAAATCTACATTCAATTTTTATAAATAGGGAGTTAAAGTGGACTCAGAAGGGATTTGCTTTTATGGTAATTTTATGGCAATTATGCACAATATTGCTAATGAAAGCAATTATTGAACAAAAGGGTTTGTTTTTATAGTAGTTTGTATTAGTAACTTAAATACTTAAAATTAAGAGAGTGCTGAAATTAGCACTCTTTTAAATATTTAATCTTAAATTAGTGAAATATTAATTGTAGTGTGTTAAATTGAATTATATAAGTAATGTAAAAGGGAGAAACTTATGAATAGATATATAATTATAACAATTTTTTATATTGTTAATTTTTTCTAGAAGGATATATTGCAAATAGTTCATTAGATTTACGAAGACGAATTTACACAAACAAAAATCATTTTATAAATATTTAAAAGATGAAGGTAAAGATAGCATGTCTTCATTGGAAATTCCAATAGAAGAAGATATATACTTATTGGATTTGATGATAGAAAATAAAAAGAAAGATGCAATAAAATTTTTAATGGAAGAGCATAATCTATCTAAAAAAGAATGCACTGGACTACATTTATAATTTATAAAAGTTACATAAGGGTTAAAGAAAAAGCAGTTAACGATTACAATTAACTGCTTTTAAGTGTTGTTATAAAGTTTATTTTAAAAATTTGCTTTTAAATATTCGACAATGTCATCAGATTCATACATGATTTTGCCGTCGATATCAAGGGCAGGCACTTGAGTCTTGCCGCCTTTTTCAGCAAGTTCTGCACGCAATCCATCTATTTCATCTACGTTTAAAAGTTCAATAGTTTCAATTTTATTTTCGTCCATATATCTTAAAACTTTTAAGCAGTAAGGACATGTTGGTTTATAATATAGTTTTAAATTTTTCATTTTATTATTTATTCTCCTTTTGTTTTAAGGTAGTTCATGATATCAAGAGATTCGTACATAATCTTATCGCCTAAATCAAGAGCAGGCACTTGTTTTTTGCCACCCTTTTCAATAAGGTCTTCTCTTGCTTGAACATTTTCGTCAATGTTCACTAGTTCAACACCTTCAATTTTATTATCTTCTATAAATTTTTCTACTCTTTTACAAAAAGGACATACTGTTCCGACAAATAATCTTAAATTTTCCATTTTATAAGTCACCTCTATAATTTATTTACCCTGAAAACTGCTTATTAAACAAATATGCTAAAGTGTGTCAAGATAACATAGTTATGATGATAGTTTAAAATATCGTGAGCACAATCAATTGATTTGTTGTAGTATATAAATAAACAATCTATGGAGGCGTGTTAATGGACGATAGATTAAAAATAATTGTGAGAAATACTATAATTCATATAGTGTTGTATCTTTTAGCTAAAATGTATTTTGAATATAATGGTATAGCGCTTCACGGAAATTTATTAGTTGCTATTTTGTCGAGAAGATTACTTATGCTATCGATATTTTTGGTTAGTTATTTAGAAATCAATTATAAAAAATAATTATGAGTTGAGATAAATTTTATAGTTTTAAAAATTTAAGAAAGCTCTAAATTTGCATATTTTAAACATAGTTAAGTCCAAAGTTTATATTTTTTGGTATAATGAATCAAGTAGAGGTGAGATCATGAATTTATTTAATGATTTTAGCGACAATGTTTCGGATTTAAAGGATAATTTACAAAGAATAGTCAGCAAAATTGAAAAGAACTCTAAACAAATCAAGGACCAAACTCAGCTTAAGGTTGAGTTGGTAAAAGAAGAGAGCAAGTTAAGCGCACAGTATAGAAAACTTGGAGAGTATGTGTTCAAATTAAAAAAAGAGAGCGCTACAGTGGACATTGATTTTGAAGAGAATACAATTGCTGAAATTGACAGGCTTTTAGCTCGAATAGAAGCTATTAAAAGCAAGTATGAATACGTAAAGTCATTTTCTAATTTTAAATCTGATGAAGTAAGAGATGAAAATAAATATATAGATGAATGAGAAGGAATAGTTTTGGAAAAAAAGTATATAGATTTGGGCACAAAGGTTGCTTATTTTGAAAGAGAGGGCGAAATTCCCTTGGTGCTTCTCCATGGATGGGGAGCGAATATAGAGTCTGTAGTGCCGATAATAAATGCGATAAGTCCTAAATATCATGTATATGCTTATGACTCAGCGGGCTTTGGAGATTCTGAAGAGCCGAGAGAAGTTTGGGGCACACATGATTATGAAGAACTTTTGGAACGTTTTTTGAGCAAGATGAATATAGAGAGGGCAACTTTTGTAGGGCACTCTTTTGGTGGAAAGACTCTTAGTATTTTTGCGGCAAAACATCCGGAAATGGTAGATAAATTAGTTTTGGTAGATGCCTCTGGGGTGATACCTAAGAGAAGTTTAAAGTATTATTTTAAGGTCTATTCTTTTAAGTTTTTGAGAAAAGTTTACACGACATTTTCAAGCGGAGATAAGGATGAAAGGCTTGAAAAGTTTTATAAAAAGTATGGCTCTGATGATTATCAATCTTCTCAAGGAATTATGAGAAAGACTTTTGTAAAAGTAGTAAACGAATCTACTGAAGAATATTTTGAAAAGATAAAAGCTCCGACACTTTTGGTTTGGGGAGAAACTGATGATGCAACTCCACTGTATATGGCAAAGGTGTTTGAACAAAAGATAAAAGATTCGGGATTGGTTGTATTAAATGGGGGACATTTTAGTTATATTGATGACTATGGAACATTTAGTGCAGTATTAAAATCATTTTTAGGATAGGAGAAATATGGATATTTTTGAGAATATGATGATAGGGACTATTATATATTTTGTAATAGGGATAGCAGTTTCTATTTTGAATTATAAGTCTATTACAAAGAGAAGTGAATTTCCAATTCACATGCTTCAACTTGAAGGTTATGAAACGGAAGAATATACAAAGTGGATTGCTGAAAATAAATCAAAAATGAACAAGTTTGTATATGAAAAAGCAATAGAAGTAAAATCTCCACTTGTGTGGACTGATAGGGCTAAGAGACTTTTAAAAAGACATCAGGCGACAAACATTATATTTATAAGTGCTTTATTAATTGTTGGCTTTGTGGGATTTTTATTTAACCCAGCGTTAGGTTTTGCATTTTTAATTTTGAGCAATATAGTTTTATACTACTACCAATACAAGGTGCTTGAAATTTCAAACAATAGACAAGTTCCTGTTGAAGAAAAAATCAATATGGGATTTTATACTAACGCCCAAGGTAAGATAAGAGAGTTGAAAAAAGACGGATTGAAAGTTTTGGGGATAACAGGTTCTTTTGGGAAGACATCTGTAAAATTTATTTCTGATACAGTTCTTTCAGAAGGACTTAGAGTTAAGAACACTCCATCATCTTACAATACACCAATGGGACTTTCAAAAGTAATCAACAATGATTTGGATAAGAGCTATGAAGTGTTTATTGCTGAACTTGGAGCGAAGAAAAAGGGAGAAATTGACGAGGTAGCTAAACTTGTACAACCTGATATAGGTATAATAACAGCAATCGGACCAACTCATATGCACCTTTTTAAGACAATAGAAAATATACAAAATACAAAGTATGAGTTAATTGAAAACTTACCTGAAGATGGCGTGGCAATTTTTAATTATGACAATGACTATGTAAAGCCATTATCAGATAAGACTAAGATAAGAACTATTAACTATGGAATTAAAGATATTGAAAAATTAGATGTGTATGCAAAAGATATAACAGTTGATGAAAATGGTTCAAAGTTCACTCTTGGAGTAAAAGACATTGGAGAGATACCTTGTGAGAGTAAATTGTTAGGCGTACACAATATATCAAACTTACTTGCGTCAGCTTGTGCGGGATATGTTCTTGGACTTAGTTTAGAGCAGATAAGCGCAGGTATTAAAAAGGTTGAACCGGTTGAGCACAGATTGAACATAGTTGATAGCGGAACTGGCGTAATAGTAATAGATGATGCTTTTAATTCTAATCCTGTAGGATTTAGAGCAGCACTTGATGTATTAAATGAGTTTAAGAGTGGTAGAAAAATAATAATAACTCCGGGAATGGTTGAGCTTGGAGATATTGAAGAAGAGGAAAATGAAAAAGTTGCGTCTGAGATTGCAAAAGTTTGTGACTATGCGATTTTAGTCGGACCTAATAGAACTAAGCCTATTCAAAGAGGGCTTGAAGCGTCTGGATTTGCAAAGGAAAATACATTTGTAGTTGAGTCTTTGACAAAGGCTACTGAAGTTCTTGGAAGTATTACTAAACCGGGAGATATTGTATTATTTGAAAATGATTTACCAGATAATTATAGTGAAAGCTGATTAGGAGGAAAAAATGGAAAATATAGTAGTAGTTTTTGGTGGCAGATCTGTTGAACATGAGGTTTCAGTTATCACAGGTATGCAAGTTGTAGAAAATATGGATAAAAAATATAATGCAGTGCCTCTTTATGTTACAAAAGGAGGAAAATTTTTATGCGGAGATAGTTTAAAGAATTTTAAAACTTTCAAGCAAGGAGATTTCAGCGAAACTTTTGAAGTATTTTTTAAACCTCAAGACCAATATTTATATAGAGAAGTAACTCAAAAGAGTGGTTTATTTGGAAAAGAGAGCACAACTCTTGAGAAATATATAAAAGTTGACTGTGTATTTCCAGCACTACACGGAACTTATGGAGAAGATGGTTGTTTCCAAGGTATGTTAGAGACAACAGGAGTTCCATACGTTGGATGTGGGGTTATGAGTGCGGCTGTTGGTATGGACAAGGTAATAATGAAAAAGGTATTTGAATCTGAAGGAATACCTATGACCCCATATTTCTATTTCTACAGAGAGGATTTTGAGAATCAAGACGAGATAATCAATAAAGCTGAGGAAATAGGGTATAATTTATTTGTAAAGCCAGCCAACTTAGGTTCTTCAATTGGAATTTCTAAAGTTAAGAATAGAGAAGAGCTAATTGAAGCGATAAAGGTGGCTGCGTCATACGATAGAAAAATAATAATAGAAAAAGCTGTAGATAATCCGAGAGAGATAAATGCAGCAGTTCTTGGATACCAAAATGATTTACAAGTTTCTGAACTTGAAGAACCTATTGGTTGGAAGGACTTTTTAAAATTTGATGAAAAGTATATCTCAGGTTCAAAGGGCGGTTCTAAGATGGATGGCATGGCAAATCAATCTAAGAATTTACCGGCGAATGTCACAGAGGACATAAAAAATCAAATTCAAAATTATGCAAAGGTTGCTTTTAGAGCAATAGACGGAATGGGAGTGGCTAGAATAGATTTCTTGCTTGATGGCGAAAAAGTATATGTAAATGAAATCAACACACTTCCAGGTTCAATTTCTTTCTATTTATTTGAAGTAAGTGGAATTAGCTTCACTGAAGAAATAAATAAATTAATTGAATTGGCATATAAGAGGTTTAATCAAAAATCTAAAAACATAACCTCTTATGATTCAGATCTTCTAAAGAAGACGACATATGGAGCTAAGTTATAATGATAATTGACAAAGTGTACGACAAGTTAAAAGACTCAAGTCCAATGACAAAGGACAAAATATACAAAGTATTTGAAATAGGTAAACAAGAGAAATCTGCATTTGACAAAGTTTTAAAAACATTGGAAAAAGATGGAAGAATTTTTTTTGACGGACAAAAATACATTCCTATAGATGGACAAAAATATAGACGTGGTAAAATCCAAGGAAATGAAAGAGGTTTTGGATTTTTACTTCAAGCTGATGAAGATGTATTTATATCTCAAAAAAACTTATCTTCTGCATTAAATGGAGATGAAGTATTAGTTAAGGTGTTAGATGGTTCAACAGGACATTCTCTTGAAGGAAAAGTAATACAAATAATTGATAGAGGGAATAAAACTGTTGTCGGAACTTTTCAAAAGAAAGAAACATTTGGGTTTGTGGTTCCGGATGATGATAAGATAGCTTTTGATATATATATAGCTAAAAAAGACATTGGCGGAGCAAAAGACAATCAAAAAGTAGTAGTTAAGATAAAAAAATGGCCTGAAGAAGGTAAGAAACCTGAGGGAATGATAGTAGAAATTTTAGGTTACAAGGGCGAAAAAGGTGTGGACATAATGAGCATAGCTCGAGATATGAACATACCTACTGAGTTCTCAAAAGCTGTTAAATCAGCTGCAAGAGAAATTCCTCAAAAGGTTACAGAAAAGGACTTTGCCGGAAGAAAAGACCTTAGAGAGCTTACAACTTTTACAATTGACGGAGCAGATTCAAAAGATTTTGACGATGCAATTTCAATTGAAGAAGTAGACGGCAATTTAAGACTTTGGGTTCACATAGCTGATGTAAGTCACTATGTCAAAGAATCTGATGAAATAGATAAAGAAGCATACAAGAGAGGGAATTCTTACTACTTAGTAGATAAGGTAATTCCAATGCTTCCGGAAGAGCTTTCAAATGGAATTTGCTCATTAAACGAAAATGTAGACAGATTGGCGTTTTCTGTTTATATGGATTTTGATAAGAATGCAAAATTAGTTGGACATAAGATAATGAACACAGTCATAAATTCAAATAGAAGACTTGTTTATACAAATGTGAGTGACTTTTTAGAAAATGGGACTGTTCACGAATCTGTAAAAGGTTTAGAAGAAGATTTAACTAAGATGAATGAGTTAGCTTTAAAACTTAGACATAAGAGAATGGACAGAGGCTCAATAGATTTTGATTTTCCAGAGGCATACATTGATGTAGATGATAATGGAAAAACAGTAGATGTAAGAAGAAGAGAGAGAAGAACAGCTGATAAATTGATCGAAGAGTTTATGTTGATTACCAATGAGGTAGTGGCTGAAGAATACTTCTGGATGGAAATACCTTTCTTATATCGTATACATGAAAAGCCTGATGCTGAGAGAGTAGAAAATCTTAATAAGGTTTTGAGACACTTAGGCTTGAAATTAAATACTCAAAATATGGAATCTAAAGATTTTCAAAAGTTGATAGAGAGTGTTAAGGGAAAAGATGAAGAGCTTTTCGTTTCAACAATAGCACTTAGAAGTCTTATGAAAGCAAGATATTCTGAAATAAATGATATACATTTTGGACTTGCAGCAAAATATTATTCTCACTTCACTTCTCCGATAAGACGTTATTCTGACCTTACTATTCACAGAATTATGAAAGATTTAATAAAAGGTAAATTGACAGAAGGTAGATTGAGATATTTAGAAGTGATGTTGCCGGAAATCGCAGACCACGTATCAGCTATGGAAAGACTTGCTCAAGATGCGGAAAGAACTGTTGAGTCTGTGAAGTTTGCGGAGTATATGGAAGATAGAATAGGCGAAGAATATCCAGCGATAATAACTTCAATAACAAGCTTTGGTATGTTTGCTCAACTTGAAAATACAATTGAAGGTTTAATTTCCTACCAAGACTTAGATGATTATTTTGAATATGATGCAGATAATTTCAAGGCTATAGGAAGAGATACTGGAAAAGTATATGACATAGGCGACAAAGTGAGAGTAAAAGTTGTTGGAGCTAACACACTTAAGGGAACAGTAGATTTTGTAATAACAGAAGATATTCAAGATATAAATATAAATCTTTCTAAAGAAGATAGGAGCGAGGAAGATGAGCGATAATACAATTGCCAGTAACAGAAAGGCAAGGCATGACTATTTTATTCAAGATACTCTTGAAGTTGGAATAGTGCTTGTTGGAACTGAAGTTAAGTCTTTAAGGCAAGGCAAAGCTAATCTAAAAGATTCCTATGCGTCAATCTCAGGCGGAGAAGTTTTTGTAGAGGGAATGCACATTTCCCCATACGAACAGGGAAATATTTTTAATGTAGACCCTATGAGAAAGAGAAAGCTTTTATTAAATAGGAACGAGATTAGAAAGTTAGAAAGAGAACTTACAATAAAGGGAAATACTCTAGTTCCATTGAAGTTATATTTGAAAAATGGAAGAGTTAAGATGGAATTGGCAGTGGCAAAAGGTAAGAAACTATACGATAAAAGAGACACCTTAGCTAAAAAAGATGCCGATAGAAAAATTCAACAAGCGCTTAAAGAAAGATATTAAAGAAAGTGGATGGCTTAGTCGTCCATTT
>NZ_JH165061.1:890176-909631 GCF_000227315.1 Peptoniphilus indolicus ATCC 29427
AAAACAAAGGAGGTAGTTTTATAGAAAATAGTAAAAAGTGTTATTATCACTTATTATGTCTGTTTTATTATTGACATCAAGTTTCCAAACCGTTTTTGCTGCGGCTACTCAACCTACAGATGTTGAAAAACTTCAAAAAGTTGAATTGCTTGATAAAGAAAATACAGAAGAAAAATTAAAAAGTGATTTAACAAGAGCAGAAGGACTTACAATGGTCTTAAAAGCTTTGGGATATTCTCAAAAGGTAGCAGAAAGTGAAAAAAATGTAAAATTAAATCCTTTTACAGATGTTCCAGAATGGTTTAAAGGCTATGCAGGACTAGGTTTTGATTTAAATCTAACTAAGGGTAAATCAGAAAAATCTTATGACCCTAATTCAAATTTAAGTAAACAAGAATTTATCGCATTTATTTTAAGAGGGTTATCTTACGATTCAAACAAAGCATATAAAGATGCTGACAAGATTTCAAAAGAAATTGGATTATTGTCAAAAGATGATGATATCAATTCAAAAATAACAAAACAAGAAGCTGCTAAATATATAATGGGAGCTTTAAATCAAAAAATGAATGACAACACAGGATACACTTTAGGAGAATACTTAGTAAAAACTAATGTAATTTCTGAAGAAAAAGCTAAAGAAATTGGCGTTGTATTCGGAGCTGTTGAAAAAGACGGAATCCATATTCTATACTTCAATGACTTCCACGGAAATATCAGTGAAGAAGTTACAGGTAAGAAGAGAAATATTGGTATGGCTAAAATGGTAGGTTATGTTAACGAATTTAAAGAAAAACATCCTAATACAATTGTATTAGCTGGTGGAGATAACTACCAAGGAACTAGCGACTCAAATTTAACTATGGGTAAACCAGTTACTGCAATGATGAAAGGTATGGGAATAGTTGCATCAGCAGTTGGAAACCACGAATTTGATTGGGGAGCTGACAAGATAGGTAATTGGGGTAAAGAAGGTAACTTCACTTATCTTGCTTCAAACATCTATGATAAGAAAACTAATAAGCCAGTTGATTGGGCAAAACCATATATGATTATAGAAAAAATAATTTAAAAATTGGTGTAATAGGACTTGCTCACCCTGAAACAGCTACATTAACTAAAGCAGAGTATGTTGCCGGTTATGAATTTAGAGATCCGGTTAAATCCGCTCAAGAATGGGTTGACTATTTAAAAGCCGGAAAAGCTAAAGAAGGTACACCTGATATAATCATAGCACTAACTCATTTAGATTCAGATCAAAAATCTGACACAAAAGAAATTACAGGTAATGCAGCAAAATTAGCTAACGAAGTTAAGGGGCTTAACTGTGTGCTTTCAGCTCACTCTCATAGAACAGTTAGCGGTAAAGTAAATGATGTTTCTATACTACAAGCTTATTGCTATGGCAGAGCGATCGGACAAGTTGACATTAAAGTTGATGATCAAAAGAAAGTAAGCATCGATACTCAAGTATTAGAAGGAAATAGAATTAAGAGCAACATTATAAAAGATAATGCTACTGAAAAATTCTATACAGAACTACAAGAAGAATTAAAACCTATCAAAGGCGAACTTCTTGGAGAAGCTACTGCTGAATTCACACACGATAGAAAGACAAAAGGATCAAACACACTTTTAGGATACTGGGCATGTGAAGTTATGGCAGAAAAAGGAAAAGCTCAAATCGCTATCCAAAATGGCGGTGGACTTAGAAGAACTATGGAAAAAGGTCAAATAACAATGGGAGATTTATATGAAATCATGCCATTTGACAACTATTTAGTTGTTATGGACCTTAAGGGAGCAGACTTAATAAAAGCTATTGACCACGGAATTGATATGCCGAAGACAACAGACGGAGCATTCAGCGGTTTAGTTGTAGAATATGACCCTGCAAAACCATATGGGGAAAAGATTACAAAGATAACATTGACTGATGGAACTCCTATTGAAATGGAAAAAACTTATAGAGTAGTTACAAACGACTTTATGTTTACAGGTGGAGATGGATATGACTTTAGCAAGGCAACTAATGTTGATGAAACTTATGTACCAATAAGAGATGCATTAGTTGAAAAAATTAAAGAATCTAAGAAAATAACTCCAAAGCCAATAGACTATATAAAAGCAGTAACTCAAACTGCTGAAACAAAAAAAGCAGCTTAAATGAGAATTTAAAGCTTAAATTTTTAATGAAGAAAGGCCCAGTGATTGGGCTTTTCTCTTTTTAAGTGAGGAGTATATGAAAAAACTTATTTTAATTTTAATGATTTTAATGATTTATCCCAACATGGTAACAGCTGAAAAAGTATCTGCAGATTCTGAAATGAGAAAGTATTATGAAGACAAAATAAATGAAACTGATTATTTGATATTAAAGGCAAGAGTTGAAGAAATAGAATATGATGATACAAAAGAGGAAAGAGATATTCCGCTCGAAGCAGATATAAGATACCAACACTTGAAAGTAAAGTTTTTAAATGGAAAATACAAGGGTGAAGAGCTGACCATAAAACATACCATAGAAAAAATAATGCCGGGTAATTACATATTTAAAGTTGGCGATAAATTACTATTGAGAGTTACAGAAGAAGACTCGGTCATAGACACAGTGAAGATACAAGAAAAAGTAAGAGACAAACAGGTCTTTATGATAGTTGGGTTATTTATAATACTGTTGTGTGTATTTGGAGGAATAAGTGGAGTTAAGACACTTCTTTCATTAATATTTACATTGAGTATGATATTTGCAGTATACATCCCATTGATTTTAAGAGGTTATCCACCTTTGTTGACATCAATAATAATTTCAATAGTTGCAATAATAGGAACATTATTTATAATTGCGGGCAAGAGTAGCAAGACTACTATTTCAATAATAGGTACGTCGATAGGAGTTATATGTGCTGGAATACTTGCTGTAATATTTGGGAAATATGCAGCACTTACTGGACTTGCCGAAGACAGCGCAATAAGTCTTGCTTATATACCACAGTATAGAAATATGAACTATGAAGGAATTTTATTTGGAACAATTTTAATTGGGGCGATTGGAGCGATAATGGATGTTGCAATTTCAATAGCGTCTGCTCTGTATGAACTTAAGTCTATAAATAACGAAATCAGTAAAAATGAAATGATTAAATCAGGAATGAACATTGGAAAAGATATGTTGGGTTCAATGTCAAATACTTTGATCTTGGCATATGTAGGAAGTACACTTCACTTAATAATACTTTTTATTGTATATAGAATAAGGATGACAGAGATAATAAATTTGGACTCAATTGCCACAGAAATTATAAGGGCAATGGCAGGTAGCATAGGTTTGTTACTCACAATCCCTGTTACGGTGATCATAGGAGCAAATTATTATTGCAGAAAAAAATAGACAAGTTTAATGGCTTGTCTATTTTATATTTAAAGAGAGATAGTTTTTATAAATTTGTTCTTCTAAATCTGAAGGACTTATTTTTTTTGATATTAGAAATATATTTAAGAATGTTTTTAATATAATCACTTTCGGCATAAATTCCATTTACCCATTCAATAGAAGTTGGACCGTCGGTTTCAGTAAGTATTCTGTTTATCGGCAAAATATTTATAATTGCATCAGTTTTTTTTGAATAGCCGGCATCAGGGCCAATTGTAAAATAAGCGCCAATAGATAAATACTCATCAATTAAAGATAAATCTCCACTGTACCAATGAATGATTGGAGTTTTTAAATTATATTGTTTCAAAAAATTTAGAACTTCTCTTTCAGCGCCTTTAGTGTGAATATTCACAACCTTTTTATTTCCATCGGCAAGAGATAAAAATTCATTAAATATAATTTTTTGTTTTGAATACATTTCACTTCTCTTATCCCAATAAAAATCTAAACCAATTTCTCCGATGAAATCACAATTTTTAATCTCTTCGATTAGAAGTAATAGATTGGTATTTTCATCTACTTTCCAAGGATGAATTCCAAGTCCAATTTTTATAAGGGGATTTTTTGAATGTTTATTTTTTAGTTCTAAATATTCTTCAAAGGTCATAGAATTTACAAGTGTAATTATTTTATTTTTTTCAATTGTATTTAAACCACTTTCTAAATCTTTATAGAAATTAAAATGGTCGTGGGCATTTATGAGCATAATTTTTCTCCTAAAACTAAGTTCTACAAATAATTATAATATAAATTTCATGTTGTGCTATAATAAAAAGTAAATTAAATAGATTCACTAGGGGAGCGAAAGCTGAGAATTGTAAAATGACCCTTGGAACCTGATAGATAATTCTAGCGTAGGGAAGTGTTAAATACTTGGACTTTAGATTATCTAAAGTCTTTTTTATTTGGAGGGATAAAATGAATTGTGCACTTGCACTTCAAACTCTGCCAAGAGTTGAAAGTGATGAAGAAGTAGTCAGAATAGTTGATGAAGTAATAGCTTATATAGATTCGACAGGACTTGAATACTATGTAGGACCTTTTGAGACAACAGTAGAAGGTGACTTAGAGCAGATAATGGAAATTATAAAGTTTAGTCAGTTGAAAGCTATTGAAGCGGGAGCTCCATCTGTGAGTTCGTATATTAAGCTTGTGTATAGCCCTGAAAAACATATTTTGACAACAGATGAAAAAATATCTAAGTACCATAAATAAGGTTTTGCCGGCGCTCGGAATTTTAAGTATTTTATTATTGTGGCAAGTTTTATCTATGTTGGAGATTGTTCCGGCATATATGTTACCTGGCCCAACAGATGTACTAAAAGCATTTGTGTTAGATTTACCATTGCTTGTAGAACATGCGAGAGTAACTTTGATAGAGGCATTTTTAGGACTATCAATTGGAGTTGTCCTGGGATTTATTGTGGCACTAATAATGGAAAATTTTAAATTTCTATACAAGGCAATTTATCCAATTTTGATAGTTACTCAGACAATTCCAACTGTAGCAATTGCACCGCTATTGGTTTTGTGGTTTGGATATGAAATGCAAGCTAAGATAGTTTTGATAGTGCTGGTTACATTTTTCCCAGTGACGATTGGAGTTTTAGATGGCTTTAAATCTGTTGACCCAGATGTGATAAGGCTTTTTAAATCAATGGGAGCAACAAAGTTACAGACATTGTGGATGGCAAAGTTACCTCATGTAAGATCATATTTCTTTGCAGGGCTTAGAATTTCAGCGGCATATTCTATAGTTGGTGCTGTAATTTCAGAATGGCTTGGAGGATATAACGGGCTTGGGGTGTATATGACAAGAGTTAGAAAGTCATATGCTTTTGACAAGATGTTTGCAGTAATATTTTTAATTTCAATTTTGAGCATATTATTAATTCAGTTAGTTGATTTAATTCAACATTTGAGTATGCCATGGCTTAAGACAAAAAAAGGAGAGTAAGATGAAAAAAATTGTAAGTTTAATGTTGATAATGATGTTGGTTTTAGTCGGATGTGGCAAAAAACAACAAGGAGATTTAAAAAAATTGACATTTGTTTTGGACTATACACCAAACACAAATCACACTGGAATATATGTAGCCAAAGAGCTTGGATATCTTGCAGAAGAAGGAATCGAACTTGATATAGTTCAACCACCAGCTGACGGAGCCCCAGTGCTTGTTGCCTCTGGGAAAGCTCAATTAGGGGTTGATTACCAAGATACAATAGCTGCTGCATATGCACAAGACGAGCCACTTCCTGTAACTAATGTTGCAGCTTTAGTACAACACAATACATCAGGGATTGTATCGCTAAAGGGAAATGGAATGGACAGACCTAAGGGTATGGAAGGCAAAAAATATGCGACTTGGGGAATGGATGTTGAACAAGCCATGATAAAGAATGTAGTTGAAAAAGATGGCGGAGATTTTTCAAAAGTTAAGTTAGTGCCATTAAACTACTCAGATATATTTACAGGACTTGGAAATGATATAGATGCAGTTTGGATTTTCTATGGATGGGATGGAATTGCAGCTAAGGTAAAGAATGTTGATGTAGATTATTTTGCATTTAAGGATATAAATCCTGTGTTTGATTACTACACACCAACAATAATTGCAAACAATGAATTTTTAAAAGAAGACCCTGAAACAGTTAAGGCATTTTTAAGAGCAATTAAAAAGGGATATGAATATTCAATTGAAAATCCTAAGGAAGCTGCTGAAATTTTATTAAAGGACAATCCTGAACTTGATAAAGACATGGTAATTGCAAGTCAAGAGTATTTAAAAGATGAATACATTTCAGATGCAAAGAAGTGGGGATATTTTGACTCAGCACGTTGGAATAATTTCTATGCTTGGTTATTTGAAAATGGCTTGATAGAAAAAGAAATACCGGCAGATTTTGGATATAGCAATGAATATTTACCAGACTGATATGAATATACTACAAGTAAAAAATGTAGAAAAAGCCTACAAAGATAAAAAGATAATTGAAAATATATCTATAAGTTTAAGAAAGGGAGAGATAATCTCCCTTTTAGGTCTTAGTGGAGTTGGAAAGACCACTCTTTTTAATATAATTTCGGGAGTTGAAAGTCCTGATAAGGGGAGAGTTTTTCTAAAAGAAGAAGATATTACTTCAAAACCAGGGCATATAAGTTATATGCTACAGAAAGATTTGCTTATAGAACAAAAGACAATTTTGGAAAATATAATTTTACCGTTGAGAATAAAAGGGATTAAAAAGAAAGTCGCGATAGATAAGGCAAAAGAATATTTGGAAATGTTTGGTCTACTGGGATATGAAAATTCTTATCCAAATTCTCTATCAGGGGGGATGAGACAGAGAGCGGCGTTTTTAAGAACTTATTTTGCGTCTGACGAAATGGTTTTGCTTGATGAGCCTTTTAGTGCACTTGATGCGATAACGAAAAAAGAAATGCACAAATGGTACAAGAATATCAGTAAAAATTTAAATCTGTCTACAATTTTTATAACTCATGATATCGATGAAGCATTGGAACTTTCAGATAGGGTCTATCTAATGATTGGCTCTCCTGGAAAAATTGAGAATGAGATAATAGTTGAAAAGACAGAAGGAGATTTCACTCTCACAGAAAAATTTCTAGAGTACAAAAAAGAAATTTTAAAATTGTTGGGAATTTAAAATTTAATAGACAATTTAATTGTTAGCATTAAAATAAGGAGAGCTTTAAGCTCTCTTCAGGTTGTAGACAAACCCAGGAATTTTCCTTGGGTTTGTTTGCATTTTAATAGCTTTAATAATTTATTAAAAATATTCGTAAAAATATGCCTTATTAGATCCTTATTCGGGTCTAATCTACACATTAAGGTTGCTAACTTTTTCATATTTAGGCATGCAAAGGTAAGTGCTGCTTTCATTTCCATTTTTCCTTTACCAATCATATTGGTGTATCGAAATCCATGGAATTCTTTAGCACTTCCAAATATTCTTTCGATTGTTTCTTTTCTTCGACTGTAGTCTTCTTTTCCTTGATTTGTATATCTGTATTCTTCTGATATATCAAGATAGTTTTGCCAGATGTGTCTAGTGATTACTTTTTGATGGTTTTTACTTTGAGTACACATACTTAGATTTGGACAGTTTTTACATACTTTTTTATCACTTTTATATTGTCTATATCCTTGTCTATCTGTTGTTTTATAGTCTAGGACTTGATTTTCTGGGCATAGGTAGCAATCATAGTATGCATCATAGACATAATCTTTTTTGTAATAGGGCTTTTCTGTTTTGACTTTTCTTTTTGGGGCGGTGTAGGGTAATACGGGTAGCGTGGAATCATCAATGAGTTTTTTTGCTATGGCTGGTGTCTTATATCCTGCATCCATGACTATTTTTTCTGCATGATATTGTTTTAATTTTTCTTCATAAAAGGGGATAAAGCTTGTGCTGTCATGAAGATTGCCTGGAAATATTTTGTAGGCTAAGACCCAGCCGTTTTTATCACAGGAGGTTTGTACATTGTAGGCGAATACTTATTTGTGTTCTCCTTTATGGAAAAGTCCACTTTCTGGATCTGTTGTGGACGTGGTGATTTTTCTTGTTTCTTGGCTTTTACTTTTTTCTTTTAAGGGTTTTTTACCATGTTCTTTTCTGTCTTCATCGATTTCTTTTTCTAGGTCTTCTTGATAGGCTTTTGCTTGGACTTTTATTTCTTCTCTTTTATTTTTATGTCTATTTGCATGGGCTTTTACGTGGGTTGCATCGACAAATTGTATTTTGCTATCTACAAAGCCTTTGTCCATTGCTTGACCTAATATATTTGCAAAGATTTCTTCAAAAATCTTTGTATCTTTAAACCGTCTTCTGTAGTTTTGACTAAAGGTGGTAAAGTGTGGAATCTTATCATAAAAATCAAAGCCTAGAAACCATCGATAGGCAATGTTTACTTCAATCTCTTTTATTGTTTGGCGCATACTTTTTATGTTGAACAAGTATTGAATGAATATGATTTTAAAAAGCACGAGTGGGTCTATGCTTGGTCTTCCATTATCTAAGCAGTATTTATCTTCAACTAAATCATAGATAAAGTCAAAGTCTATGTATTTATCTATTTTTCTAAGTATATGGTCTTTAGGGATTAATTCTTCGACTGAGATCATCTGAACTTGATCTGTTTTTCGTTTGTTATTTTTGGACAGCATGTTTCCACCTACTTTCTTGGTAGTTTTATACCCTTATTAGCCCATGTTTAGCCATTTATGCATGAAAAAAGGTAGATGTTTTTCGCTTTGCACCTACCTTTGTCATCAGTCTGAGGAGAGCTTTAAGCTCTCCTCTTATATTTTTCTCAATAAACTTTGTATCAATTCATCTTCAAGTGGATTTTTATTTTTATCAACTTCTCCGGCTCTATTAAATATTTGAGTATCTAAGTCAGGCGTATAAGCCTTACCGTTTTTCTCAGCTTCAAGAGCATTGACAACTTCGTGTGTTTTTACAGCAAGTTTAGTTTGAATATCTACAATTTTTTTAGCATGGGCACTATTTCCTTCTAAAATTCCGGTACGATATTCTTTTAAAATTTCACTTGTTAAGTCTGAAACTTCTAAGATTAATTTGTGACTTGTTGTATTTTCTGCCGGTACAGTCATATTTCTTATCTTATCCAAAGTTGTTTGGATGTCATTTCTCAAGACTTCAAATTTACTTTCAATTTCAGCTCGAGAATATTTTTCTTCTCCGGCAAAGAAATATTTTTTAAGTTCTTCATTTTTAGAATTTAATTCTTTTAATAAGCCATTAATTTCAGAAAAGTATGGAGATTGATTTTGTGTCTGTAAAATTACAGTGTAGGAAGTAGCATCCCAATCAACTTTTAGTCCCATGTGTTCTGCTACAAATCTCAATGGGACAAAAGTCCTATCTCTTTTTATCACTGGAGCAACATCCATCTTTAAATCTTTCCCATTTACTTTAATATCTTTAGAGTCAATTTTAAGTTCGATAGCTTTGTTTTTATCTAAGATATTTACAACTCTTGTCTCGTCATTCCACTTAACTTCGTAGCCAAGTTGTTCGGATATAAATCTTATTGGCACAAGGGTTCTGTCGTTTTCAATATATGCAGAAACATCGCTCTTTATTTCTTTTCCGTCTAGGGTGATTTTAATGTCTTTTGCAAATACCGGAGTTGCAATTAAAAGTGCAAGACAAAATATCAAAAATCTTTTCATTCTATAAACTCCTTAATTTATTTAGTAGGTTTAGTTTCTTTCGTAGTTTTTGAACCGTCTTTAGTTGCCGTAGTTTCTTTTGTGGTCTTTGAATTTTCATCAGTAGCTTTTAAAGATTCTCTATCAGTAGTTTTAACATCTTTAGTAGATTTAGAAGATGGTTTTTCTAATTTAGAATCATTTGATGACTTAGTGGAATCTTTAGTAGTGGATTTTTTAGAGTCTTTTGCAGTGGTGTTGTCAACAATGCCAGGACTTGATTTCACGCCAAATTCTTTATCTAAGAATTTAAGTCTGCTATCGTCAGAACCACTTAGCTCAATAAATGCTGAATCTTCAGAAACAGGAGCTATTTTTCCATCTTTTCCATCTACATAGAATAAAATATATTCACGATTTTCTTTAAGACCTTTTGGAATATCCAAGACTATGTTTGAAAGGTCTCCTCTGTAATCTTCAATGAAATTTACATCAGTAGAAGAACCTGCTGCAGTTATACGAATACGAGAAATGTAATCTGAATTTTTAATAAGTGAAACTATGTCAGTATCTTTAATGTCATTATTTTTAGCAGAATTCTTTTCATCAGCTGTATCTTTCTTTTTATCAGCATCTGTATCTTCTGCCTGAGTAACCTTTTTCTCGTCAGTATTTTGATTTGTCAACACTTCAACGGTATTTCCCTTTTTAGTGCTTGTCTTATCATCAGCCGGTTTCTTATTACATGCGCTTAGCATTAAACTAAGTAATAGAGTAGTTATTATTAATTTTTTCATGTAATCCTCCTTTTGTTACATTATACCACGAGTTTCTCAACAAGTAACGTCTGTATAGTAACTGAATTGTGAGGAATATGGTATAATAAAAAAGGTGATGCTATGCAAAGTAAAATTGAAGAAGTATTAATAAGATTGATGAGTGCCGGATATGAAGCATATATGGTTGGCGGTTCTGTCAGGGATATATTACTCGGCAAAACTCCTCATGATTATGATGTTGCAACAAGTGCCTTGCCGGAAGAAATAATAAAAGTATTTAAAGAATATAAGACTTTGGCTTTGGGCAAGAGATATGGGACTATCACTGTGATAATTGAAGATGAGCACTTTGAAATTACAACGTTTAGAACTGAACTGGGGCATACTGATTCAAGGCATCCTGATGAAGTTATTTTTACAGACGATGTCAGAGAAGATTTAAAGCGAAGAGATTTTACCATAAATGCTATGGCAATGTATGAAGGTAAAATTTTAGATTTGCATGGTGGAAGAAAAGATTTAGAAGATAAAATCATAAGAACAGTTGGCGATCCTGAAGAGAGATTTAGAGAAGATGCACTTAGGATGATTAGAGCAATAAGGTTTGCGACTGTTCTAAATTTTGAAATAGAAGAGAAAACTCTAAACTCAATTATAGACAATGCATATCTTTTGAGAAGCGTTGCAAATGAGAGATTAAAAATTGAAATTGATAAGATATTGCTTTCTGAAAGACCTTCGATAGGGCTTGAACTCTTGGCCAAGACTGATGCTTTAAAATATATAATTCCTGAACTACACGATTGTATAGGATTTGAACAGAGGACTAAATATCATGACAAAACTGTGTTTGACCATATAAAGTGTGTTGTAGACAGTACAGAAAAAAACTTGAAACAGAGAGTTTCAGGGTTGTTACACGATATAGCTAAACCAAAAACTTTTTCTGTTGATGAAAATGGTCAAGGTCATTTTTATGGGCATGATGAAATTGGAGCAAAAATGTCTGGAGAGATTTTAAGAAAATTTGGTTATTCAAAAGCCTTTATAGGAAGAGTTCAAATTTTAATTTCTGAGCATATGAAGGTACATGAAGAAATATCAGATAAGGCATTGAGAAGGCAGTTAAGAAGAGTGGGTTCGGACAATATTTTAGATTTATACAGCTTAATGATTGCGGATAGAATGTGTACAACTGAGGGTAGAGATATAGATTTTTTACTTAAGATAAGGGAGAGAGCAAAAGGACTCTTAAAAGAAGATATTGCAAAAGAAAAGTTTTTATGCTTAAATGGCAATGATATAAAGGCACTTGGGTATAGAGAAGGAAAAGAAATAGGAAATATACTTAGATATCTTGAAGAAATTGTCTTGGATAAGCCTGAGCTTAACAAAAAAGACTATCTTATAGAAATTTTAAAAAATAGAGGTTAACATGGGTAAATTATTTGGAACTGACGGAATAAGAGGGGTAGCAAATCTTGAACTTACGCCTCAACTTGCATACAAAGTGGGAAGAGCAGCGGGATATGTACTTTCAAAAGATAAAAAAGGAAAAGTTGTAGTAGGTCAAGATACAAGACTTTCAGGAGAACTTTTAAAAGCAGCTCTTGTGAGTGGACTTATGTCAATAGGACTTGATGTAGAAGTTGCAGGAGTAATACCCACTCCGGGGATAGCTTATTTGACAAGAACAGGAGAATATCTGGCCGGAGTAGTTATTTCAGCCTCTCACAATCCTTTCGAACACAACGGAATAAAATTTTTCTCATCAGATGGATATAAATTACCTGATAAGGTTGAAGAACAAATAGAAGAATTGATATTTGACGATACAAAAATATATAAAAATGCTACTCATGAAGATGTTGGAACAATGACTTATAGTGAAGACTTGCTTAAAAAATATGAAGAATATTTAATTGAAATTTCAAATGTGGATCTAACCGGAATGAAGGTTGCCATAGACATTGGAAATGGAGCTCTATATAAAATTGCACAAAATGTTTTAGAAGAGATTGGGGCAGAAGTTGTGGCAGTAAATGACAAGCCAAATGGAATGAACATAAACGACAACTGTGGTTCGACAAATCCTGAACTAATAAGAAATTTAGTTCTTGAAACGAGAGCTGATATGGGAATGAGTTTCGATGGAGATGCAGACAGAATAATAGCAGTTGATGAAAAAGGTAACTTAATTGATGGAGACCATATACTTGCAATCTGTGCAACTTATCTAAAAGAAAATGACAGATTGAAAAACAATACTGTTGTTGGAACAATTATGTCGAATATAGGACTTAAGAAATATTTGGATACAATCGGTGTAAATCTTGTTCAAACTAAAGTGGGAGATAGATATATCTTAGAAAAAATGATATCAAAAGACTATGTAATAGGTGCTGAACAATCAGGGCACGTTGTATTTTTAGAATATAACACCACAGGAGATGGACTTGCCACAGGACTTCATTTATTAGAAGTAGCAAAGAAAACCGGAAAAGAGTTGAGTGAATTAAATAATTTAATGACGTCATATCCTCAAGTTCTAGTAAATGCAAAAGTTAGAAACGATTTAAAAAATAATTATATGAGTTTTCCGGGAGTTAAAGACGAAATAGAAAAAATAGAAAATGAATTTGGCGGAAATGGTAGAGTTGTAATTAGACCGTCAGGAACAGAACCTTTGATTAGAGTTATGATTGAAGGCGAAGATAAAGAATTGATGGAAGCAAAAGCAAGAGAACTTGCTAACTTTATAGAACTTAAATTAAATTAGGAGGAGAAATGGATTATAGAATAATAGCAGACACGTCTTGCGATATAAGTGAAGAATTAGAAAAAAAATTAAGAGTTTTGTTAGTCTCATTTAAGATAGATATAGAAGATGTTGAATATGTAGATGACGAAAATTTAAATTTAAATGAGTTTAAAGAGGCTATGAAACAGACAAAAAACCCTATAAGAACTTCATGCCCATCGCCATATGACTATCTAGAAAAGTTAAATCAATGCGAAGAAGATAAAATTTTAATTGTGACAATATCTGAAATATTATCGGGATCAAACAATGCTGCCGTGATAGCAAGAGAAGAGTTTTTAAAAGAACATCCTGAAAAACAAGTTTATATTATAAATTCAAAATCAGCAAGTGCAGGACAATTATCTTTATTATTAAAGATTGATGAAATAATGAAAGAAGAGCTTAGATTTGATGAACAAGTAGAGAAAATAGAAAAAGCTGTAGAAGACAATCATACATTTTTCATATTAGAAAACCTAGATAATTTAATTAAAAATGGAAGAATTAAAAAAACTACCGGATTAATTGCAACAGCATTAAATATAAGACCTATTATGAAGGCTACCAGAGAAGGGGAAATTACTATTCACGAAATAAATAGAGGATTTAAAAAATCTCTACTCAAGCTAGCTAAAGAAATAGGGAATATAGCAGAAAATTTAGAAGAGAGAATTTTGGTAATATCTCATGCTGATGGTTTAGAAAAAGCACAATTGCTAGCGGAAAAAGCAAAAGAACTCTATAAATTTAAAGACATATTAATAGTACACACTAAAGGGCTTGCTACAGGATATGCAGATATAGGAGGAATTGTTGTAGGATTTTAATATGAAAAAAATATGTACAATTTTATTTG
Organism: Peptoniphilus indolicus ATCC 29427; assembly: GCF_000227315.1. Classification (GTDB taxonomy): domain Bacteria; phylum Bacillota; class Clostridia; order Tissierellales; family Peptoniphilaceae; genus Peptoniphilus; species Peptoniphilus indolicus. The sequence continues at coordinate 904,251 of NZ_JH165061.1, forward strand.
CAGTTTTTTATTTAGTAGCTTGTTCAAAGAAACAAGAAGGACTTCAACAATATAAGACAAAGTATGTTGGAGATAATTCAAAAGTTATTGGAATAGTAAGCGGACTAAATTATCCGAATGGCTTAAAATATAAATCAATTGAAATTCAGTCAGAAAAGAACCTTATGGATTGAATGTAAATCTTGAAGGTCAACAAGAGGCAAGTTTTTTTGACCAAGCAGTAGTTACATTTGCAATGATTGAAAATTTAGGAGAGCTAAGATATTTTAATAATCAAAAAGAATTGAGCTCTTTTTCAAGAGGGGCAGTTGATTTAATATTGGAAGCCAACGGAACAAATTTAAATGAATTAAATAAAGATGATGATAAATTACAAGAATATATAGATAAAGTTAATTTAGATGAGTCAAAATAAAGTGAAAGCTCCTTCCTTACCAATCATAAGGAAGGTTTTTTTATATTTAATATTTTGAAATTAAATTTTGTTGTTCTAAGAGTAGAGAGTATAGGTATAAAATGAAAATATATTGACAATTAATTTATTGAATGATAATTTCTAAACTAGATAGCTAGTATTTATTTAGTAATTTTATGCATTTAAATTGAGGAAAGGAAGATTTAATGAAAATTATAGAGACTCCTTGGCATTTACTTGGTAAATTTATTGGACTGGGATTTGGAATTCCATTTTTTTTTAGTAGGATTAATTTGGTTATTTTATGGGGGAAATGTAGCTATTTTATACAATGGAATTTTATGGATAGTTGTCAGTTTTCTACTTTTAATAAAAGCAAAGCTTAATAATAATAAACTAAAAAATTAAAAAAGAAGGTGTGTGTTATGATTGTTTTATAACAGAGATTATACCAAATAATATGGTTAGAATAGGAAGTTATATGACAGCTAGGATTAAGTGTAAATACAAAGATGAAAAATCGGAAAAGAGTGTTGTAAGTGGATATTATCTACTTTCACCATGGGATAGAATAGAAAATTTAAATGCAAAAATTTATGTAGAAAAAAATAATGATATAAAAAACATAGTAGTTATTCATAGAACAAAGGAAATTTTTAAAGCGTGAAAAATTTATCGGTTAAAAAAACATCCATTGGAGTACTGAGTTCCAATGGACATTATAAACCGATTTTTTATTTACTTTTTATTTTTTTCATAAAGTCTGAATTCTCTGATTAGATATAGAGAACCACACCACAATACTAAATCTCCATCTTTAGCACGAGATTTTGAGTATTCATAAGCTTCAATTCTATCAGCTATAGCAGTTACATTTTCAGTTTTCTTTAAAACTTCTTTCTTCAAATCTTCAAGTTCAAAAGCTCGAGGATTGTCTATGTTTGTTATGATTAATTCATCTGCGATAGAAGATAGTTTTGAAATTACATAGTTGTAATCTTTATCTTTTAAAATACTAAAGCCAACTATCAATCTATTGTATTTAAATGCCTTTAATGATTCAAGTAAAGCTTCAATAGCTTCAGCATTGTGACTTCCATCGATCAAAACTTTAGGATTTTCAGATATAACTTCAAGTCTACCATGGTTTTCGGTATTAAAAATTGATTCTTTGATTATATCATCAGTTAAATTAAATTCATCTTTAAAGCGTTCAAGAACCATAAGAGCAAGAGAAACATTGTAAAGTTGGTGTACTCCAACAAGTTTTGTCTTGGCATTTGTGAAGTTTCTAAAACTAAATTGATTGTTTTCAGGTGAAAGCTCAATGTCTTTAATTTCATCTGGTGAGAAAGTAAAGAATTCTGAGTTGTGTTCACTTGCTATTTCTCTTAAAACTGACATAACTTCAGGTTTTTGAGGATATACAAAGACCGGACGATTGTCTTTTATAATTCCACCTTTGTTTTCAGCAATTTCTTCTATAGTATTTCCCAAAATATTAACATGGTCCATAGAAATAGTAACGATTACTGAAGCAAGAGGCGCTTTTATAATGTTGGTTGAATCTACACGACCTCCTAAACCAACTTCTATAACTGCCACATCAACTTTTTGATCATAAAAATATCTGTACATTATTGCAGTTAAAACTTCAAAATAAGTGTTGTGGAATCCTTCAGCGTCTAAAGTTTCAACAACAGGTTTTAATTCATCAATATACTTCATAAAATCTTTGTCAGATATTTGAACGCCATTTATAGAAATTGATTCTAATATAGTTTCCATATAAGGAGATATAAACAGGCCGCATTTTGAAGTAGCAGATAAAGCACTTTCTAAGTAATGACAAGTAGAGCCCTTACCATTTGTACCTGCAACATGTATAGCTTTAATTTTATCTTGAGGATTATCAAAAGCAGCAAGAAGTCTACCTACGTTTTCCATAGTATGCTTTTCTCCGCTGGAGCCTCTGTCGTACATCCAATCTACATAATCATCAAAAGTTTTTAATTGTTTGTTTTCTGTATTCATTTTTTCCTCGCTTGTAATAAATAACATATTAATTTATAATCGATACTATCAAAGTAAAATAAGGCAGTCAAGAGTTAGACTACGATAATATTAGCAAATATACTTCAATTATATTTCTATTATACTACTTAATAAAGGCATTAAAAAAGATGTAAAATCGAATTAAATACAAAATGAATTAGGTGAAAAAATGATTTTAATGATAGATAATTATGACTCGTTTACGTACAATGTTGTTACGTATCTAAATATTTTAAAAGAAAAAGTTGTAGTTAAAAAAAATGATGAGATAAAAATAGATGAAATAATAAAATTAAATCCTGAGGCAATCGTTATTTCTCCAGGGCCTAAAACTCCGGAGGAATCAAAGATAAGTTTGGAGATACTTAAAGAACTACAAGGCAAGTATCCAATCTTGGGAATATGCTTAGGGCATCAAGTTTTTGCAGTTTCAAGAGGTGTAGAAGTTGTGGAAGGCAAACGTCCAATGCACGGCAAGATGAGCGAGATAACACATGATGGACAAGGCGTGTTTAAAAATATACCAAATCCTGTAACTGTTATGAGATACCATTCACTAGTTGCAAAAGAAGATTTGTTTGTAGATGATAAATACAATGGAATGAAGATAACATCAAGAACAAGTGACGGAGTTATAATGGGATTTAGAGATAAAGATATGAAAATTGAAACAGTACAGTTTCATCCTGAATCTGTTGGTACAGACTTTGGTTTAAAGATGATAGAAAATTTTTTGGCAGAGGTAAGAAATGATAAAAACTAAGCACATTGATACAAACATAGCTCCGGAGGAGCTGTTATTTAATATAAGAGAAAAAAGCTATCCATTTTTCTTAGATAGTGCAAAGGGGAATTCACATCAGGGAAATAAATCTTACTTCGGGTTTGAGCCAAAGATAATAGTTAAATCCAAGGGATTTGACACAGAAGTAGAAGGACTTAAGAATTTCAAAATTCATAAAAATCCGTTAGATGTTTTAAGAGAGCTTATGAAAGAATATTTTGTAGAAGACGATAGAGATTTTATCGGAGGTGCTGTTGGATATCTTTCATATGACTTTACAGAAGAAAATTGCAATGTAGTTTTAAAAGCTGAAAAAAATGTAGACATATATGACGCATTTTTTGGAATTTATTTCAAAGTTGTAGAATATGACAATGTTTCAAAAGAATTTAATATAATATACGTGGATGGAGAAGATATAAGAGATATCGAAGAAATATTTTATTATAGAGAAATAGTTCCAACTGAATATCACACTGAAGAAATGATTAAGGGAATTTCAGAAGAAGAATATGGAGTTGCCTTTGATCAAGTTAGAGAAATGATAAAAAAGGATTTGTATATGAAGTAAACCTAACTCAACAATTCACAGTGAAAAGCGATAGAGACCCATATGATTTATATATAAATTTAAGAAATATAAACAAAGCTGACTTTATGACATATATGGATTTTGGAGATTATCAAATACTATCTTCATCACCTGAAAGATTTTTTAAGTGTAAAGATAGAATGGTGGAAGCAAGGCCTATAAAGGGAACTATAAAGAGATCTGCTGACAAAGAAGAAGATGAAAAATTAAAAGCTGAGTTGTTAAATAGCGAAAAGAATGTCTCTGAGTTGTTGATGATTGTGGACCTTATGAGAAATGATCTAAGTCTTTCATGTAAATATGAAACAGTTAAGGCAATTGAAAATTACAGACTTGAGAGCTACGAAAGTGTACACCATCTAGTCGCCACAATTGTAGGGGAATTAAGAGATGAAGAAGACATATACAGTCTTATAAAAAATATTTTCCCGGGGGGGTCAATAACCGGTGCTCCAAAACTGACAGCCATTGAAGCGATTGACAAGGTAGAAAAATATAAGAGAAATGTATATACGGGTTCACTAGGGTATATTTCATTTAATGAAAACTCAGACTTGAATATATTGATCAGAACGATATTAAAAAAGGGCGAAGACTGCTATTTTTCAGGTGGAGGTGCAGTGACTTGGGATTCAGAAGTTAAAGATGAGTACAATGAGTCATTGCAAAAATCGCTAAAATTAATAGAGGCACTGAAGTGAAGCAGTCAGATGGAATAAAATATGGCAAAGGACTTTTTGAAACCATAAAGATAAAAAATTTAAAACTTGAATATTTTGAAGACCATCTACAAAGGCTTAAAAACTCAATGGAATTTTTAAAAATTTGTTCTGATGGGATAGAAAAAGATATAGAGCTAGAAATTCAAAAGCTTGATTTGAATATAGATGGCGCAGTTAGAATAATGGTTTTAGAAAATTTTGAAAAATACAGTCTGCATATAGAAACTAGACTTACTGACTATACAGATGAAAAATTTCAGAGTGGCTTAAAACTAAAATTGGCAAAAGAAATAAGGGATAAAAATAATCTCTTAAATAACCACAAAACCAACAACTACCTTTTAAATCATGAAGTATTGGCAAATGCCAAGTCAGATGGATATGATGAAGTTGTATTTCTCAACCAAGATGGGAATGTGACAGAAGGCAGTTATACAAATCTATTCTTTATAAAAGATTGTATGGTTGTTACAGCGCCGGTTGAAGATGGTTTGTTACCCGGAATATATAGAAAAAATCTTATCAAAAAGTTTGATGAAGAAAATATACAGTATGAAATAAGGCACATACCATTTGAAGAAGTAGAAAATTTTGACGCTTGCATCTGTACTAACTCGCTTATGAAGAAGAGATTTGTTAAGAGTATAGATGACATTAAATTTATAAAAACTGAATACACAGAAAAAATATTAAAATTATAGAGCTCATAGCTTCTCTTATTTGAGAGGCTGTGAGCTTTTTGTATAGGTAAAATCTAAACACAGTAAATATTAAATTAATAATATATTCTAGTTAAATTGAGGATTACAAAAA
>NZ_JH165061.1:909845-920130 GCF_000227315.1 Peptoniphilus indolicus ATCC 29427
AAAGAAAGTAAATAAAATATAGCAAAAATGTAAAAAATATTAATCGAAATATACTGCTGTAATTTTAAGTAGTATTAACTTTTTTGAGATTAGTGTGGGATTTTATTGTATTTAAAAGATGTGATAGCGGGGGTGTAAGACGGTTTATTAAATAGTAAAGGGATATAGACAAAAGAGGTTTAAAAATTTTAATTTATTAACTTAAATAAATAATAGTTAAAAATAAGGAGTATTACATGAAAGAAAAAATATTATCAGCGGGTTTGGCAGCTCTATTACTAGTTGGGAGCATAAACCCCGTTGCATATGCGCAGAATGGATTGAGCAATAAAGCGAAAGTAGAAAAATTAGTAAGCAGAAAAATAGTAGAGGGAGATGAAAAAGGTAACCTCAACCTTAATGACAACATCAAGAGAAGTGAGATAACAAAAATAATAGTTTATGCACTGGGAAAAGAAGCAGAAGCAAAAAAATTACAGCCAAAACAAGGGAAATTTTCAGACGTTTTAATAAATCACTGGGCAAACGGAGTAATTTCATTTGCCAGCGAAGAAAAAATGAAAAATGGACAAAATATAGTAAACGGATATCCGGACGGAACATTTAAACCCGAAGACAACATAACAAATGCAGAACTGTTAAAGATGTTGGTAGTGGCGACAAAGAAAGACCTAAATAGCATAGAGATCAAAAATGCCCAATGGCCAAAAGACTATATAAAATGGGCAGAAGAAGAAAAACTGATAGGAAAAGACACAGGAATAGAAAAAATAGAACCAAGCGAAAAAGCTACAAGAGAAACAGCATTCGTAGCATTGAGCAACGGATTAGAAAAAATAGAAAAGAAGACAAACACAAGCACAAACAAAGAAGAACCAAAGAAAACAGAAAACAAGAATAGGAGCGGATTTAACTACAGAACAATAAACATAGTAGGTTACGATACACCAAGAGAAAATAGAAGTTCAAGTGCAGTAGATTTAAGACCTGCTAAGCCATTAAATCCTACAAACACTGTTACTCCTAAACAACCGGATATTCCTGTAGAATCATCTCAGAAAGAAGTATTAGACAAAGTGCCATCAAAAATAATTCTCAAAGATGGAAATGATATAGTAAAAGAATATACTTGGACAAAAGATGAGTGGGTGGGAAATAAAGAAATTGTAAAAAAATTAAATCAAACACTTCCTAAGAAGTATGAAAATTTAGATAAGAATACTTTTAACATTGAGCTGTTTAATAGCAACGGTCAAAAGTTAGAATTGATCAAAGAAATTAATGTTACAGGAGGGGGAGAAAATAAAAAATTAATTACAGTGTACTTAAATGATGATAAATCAAGTTACATAATGTTGTTTTTTGAATTTGAAAGTAAAGAAACTAAGACTGATAGACCGTCGAAAGACAAAAAAACGGGAACAAGTTTAGACCGTAATTTAATTTCAAATTTGGAAAGAGGATCCGTGCCAATAGCTGGTCCAATCCCAAGGCCAAAAGAAGAGAGAAACAGAGATAAATTGAAATTTTTGACTACGGAAGAGATTGATAAAATAGGCAAAGATAAAATTTACCCGGACGGAGAATATTATGGGGATGGATATGGGCATCATAAAGCAAAAGCAGTACCGTTAAAAGTTACTATAAAAGATAATAAAATTGTAGACATAGCAGTGGTTAAAGAGGAATTAATAAAAGCGGACAAACATCATCCGGATATAGATGATGGTGGAGTATATTTACGAGGCTACGAGAAAGTTAGAGAATCAATACTTAAGAATCAAAATCATCATCAATTAGCATATTCTTTATGCTCTTACTATGAAGCTAAGGATAAGATTGTCAGGATGATAAATGAAAATAAAAATAACGCTGAAAAAAGTTATGAAGAAGCTTTTAATCAAATAATTGGTGAAGGAGAAATTCCTAAAGAAAAATTTATTATTGGGAATGCTGCAGACCTTGAGAATAATATACATGTATCGTTAAGAAACTATGCAAGCGAAAAACTTGGGTATAAAAAATATTTTGACCAAATAGACGGCGTAAGCGGAGCTACAGATACCGCAAAGGGGACGGTTGAAGCTGTTGCTATGGCATTGGAGAAGGCTGATCCGGCGATACAGTTTACAAACTTGATTATAACAGGAGAATTTGGAACGAGAGAGGGTTATACAGTTAAAGAAAATTCAAAGTTGGATTTGGATAAACTTCAAGTAGAACTTACCATGAAAAACAGTTCAGAAAAGAAGACTGTTCCGTATTCAGATTTTGACCAATATGGATTAAAAGTAATAAATGTTTACACGGGAAAAGAAGTCAAAAATGGCAGTGAGATAAATTCAAATCTACTCGGTACAGATATAAATAGGGGATTGTATTTGGCGGTAATTCATGAAGATAGTAATACAATCAAAAGATGTAAAGTTATTTATGTTGAAGAAGAAAGAGTGAAGCTTGAACCGTTAGGGATATATTTAAAAGTTAGCGGCTCAGATAATTTGATAAATTTAACTCCTTTTAATCCAGAGGAGTTTGCACAAAAAGTTAAAGTTTCTCCTGATGTTTACAAAGCGGTATCTTCACTTAATGGAGTAGAATTTATACTTAAATACAGAGAAGAAAGCAATGAAGAAAGAGAAACGCAATTAGTTTACAAAAAAGAGAATTTAAAAGAAGCTTTGGAACACAATAGAGAGATTATTTTGGATATTGACACTAGTAAAATCTCTTCTAAAAGCGGTAAAAAAATAAAATACAAATATACAACCTACAATTTAAATATTATAGAAGATACTTCTATGAAAAATTTTATTGATAAAGATAATCGCAATTAAAAACTAGGGCGATTTAAATAGATATTTTTATCGTATGACTATTATTTTGTAGTTTAGTAAATTATCAGAAACAAAAAGGAATTAATTGTTGTTAAGAGCAGGTTATTTATCTTGCAATAATCACAAAGCAAAGGAGAAAGATGACAAATTGGCAATATCCAATAAAAACAAATCTCCCCCGTGAAGACGGGTAAAGTTGAATTTTAGAACGATGATCAGACCATATAGCACATTGATTTAAGAAGTTAATAGTATCAAGAGAATGTTTGTTAAAATTTGAAGCATTCATAATAGGATGAGAGTTAAAAATTATCATTTGCTATATAAATAACAGTTAAAAATAAGGAGTATTACATGAAAGAAAAAATATTATCAGCGGGTTTGGCAGCTCTATTACTGGTTGGGAGCATAAACCCCGTTGCATATGCGCAGAATGGATTGAGTAACAAAGCAAAAGTAGAAAAACTGGTAAACAGAAAAATAGTAGAGGGAGATGAAAAAGGTAACCTCAACCTTAATGACAACATCAAGAGAAGTGAAATAACAAAAATAATAGTTTATGCACTGGGAAAAGAAGCAGAAGCAAAAAAATTACAGCCAAAACAAGGAAAATTTTCAGACGTTTCAATAAGTCACTGGGCAAACGGAGTAATTTCATATGCCAGCGAAGAAAAAATGAAAAATGGACAAAATATAGTAAACGGATATCCGGACGGAACATTTAAACCCGAAGACAACATAACAAACGCAGAACTGTTAAAGATGTTGGTAGTGGCGACAAAAAAGGACCTAAATAGCACAGAAATCAAAAATGCCCAATGGCCAAAAGACTATATAAAATGGGCAGAAGAAGAAAAACTGATAGGAAAAGACACAGGAATAGAAAAAATAGAACCAAGCGAAAAAGCTACAAGAGAAACAGCATTCGTAGCATTGAGCAACGGATTAGAAAAAATAGAAAAGAAGACAAACACAAGCACAAACAAAGAAGAACCGAAGAAAACAGAAAACAAGAATAGGAGCGGATTTAACTACAGAACAATAAACATAGTAGGTTACGATACACCAAGAGATAGTAGAAGTTCAAACACAGATTCAAGACCTGCTAAGCCGTTAAATCCTACAACTCCTACTACTCCTAAGAATCCGGCAGCACCTCTAGTGCCATCTCCTAAAGAAGATGTAAAGTATGCTGATGGAACTTGGTATGGAATTGCAAAAGAAAATTATGCAAATCCTCAAAGAGGAGAAGATTTAGTAGCAGTAACAATAAAAGATGGCAAAATAACAGGCGCAAAGATAGTTTATACTACAGAAGATCCGGCAACTGGATTATCAGAAACAAATGGTATAAAAATTTTAGGTGCATATTTTGGAGAAAGTGAAGAAACATTTAAAACACCGAAAAATATAGATGAAAAAGGATTGAAAGAAGTACAAGAATATCTTCAGAAAAAAGTAAGAGGTAAGATAAAAAATTTAAATTCTAAGTATGATGCGGTAACAAATGCTACAATCTCTGCAAGAGCTTACTTGCTGGGAGTAGAGCATGCATTAGAAAGAGCCGCTAAGTATGCAAAGGATAAAGAAGATCAAAAAATAGCTTTTATTAAAGTTGAAGATAGAACCAATGCTATGAACGAAGGTAAATTATTCTATGATAAACCTATAAATTTAGGATTTTTGAGATTTGAAGTTACAAAAGCAAATGGCGAAGTTCTTAAATCTCAAACATTAGATGATTTAAAGAAATTAGGTGTAGAGTGTAACTATAAAAATGGAGATGTGATTGCAAACCAAGGGAAACGTACTGCAATAGAACTTAAATTTACACATGCGCCTTCTTTGACAGAGCAGAGTTTAAATATTGTTGTGTCAGAAACTCCAAAAGTAAAAGACAACCCATCACATTTCCTTATAACTTACAAAGACGGAAGCAATCAAAAAATAGACATTCCAAAAGGAAAATTAACAGTTGGTAAAGTTATATCTATAGACAAGCCTATAGAAAAAGTTGAACTATATAAAGATAGTGAGATGATATTAGAAACTGAACCAATATATCAAGGAGATAGTGCAAAATATTTTGCAGAGACTAAAAATTTGGCTTCTAAAGATAGATGGGAATATGGAACTTACCGTTTAGATACTCATTTTGAGAAGGGTTTAGAAGTAGAGTCCTTTGAAATAGAACCTATAACAAAAAAATACGGAGTAGGGGAAAAGCTTAGTGATAAAGATTTAAAATTAAAAGTAATTATGAACTCTGGGCAGACAAAAACTATATTCTTTACAGATGCACCAAAAGAAGGCTTTGAAATAGACCCTATAATAGGATATGAATTTACAAAAGATGATTTAGCAAAGAAGGAAAAGGAGATTACCGTAAAAAATAAAGGTAAAGAACAAAAATATAAGGTGCAAATAACTGAACAGGAAAATTTAACACCAGCAAAAGTAGTTATAAAAGATAAAAAAGATGGTAAAGAAATTTTCGAATTGAAGTGGAAACAAAATGAGTGGACTGATCAAAAGGGACAAATCTTTAAAAAAGGTATAATAGGAACAATTCCAACTAAATATAATAGTTCTAAAATAAGTGATTTTGATATAAAAGTATACAATTTAGAAGGTAAAGAAATAAATATTCTAGATGCTGAAAAAACAGTTTATTCAGTAATTAAAAAAGAAAGAGGATTTTTCCAAGTTCATTTCAAAGCTAAATATGATGATGTAAGTAATTATGCAATGTGGTCAGTTGGCTTTAAAGATGCAATAAAAGATGAAGATAATATAGTCGGCAAAGATAATGCAGGCGGCAAAGCAAAAGTAATAGATAAAGTTCCAACAAGAGTAGTTCTAAGAGATAAAACAGATAATACTGTTGTAAAAGAATTTACATGGAAGAAAGAAAAATTTGAAGAGTCTGGAACAATTTCAAAACCCAAACAAAGTATCCCGGTAAAATATAAGGATTTAAAAGAAGATACTTTTAAAATAGAAGTATTTAACGAATCAAATCAATCCATAGATGACGTAGTTGAAGAAGTAAAAGTAGTGAATGCTGGAAAAATGAAAAATCTTACTATTAACTTTAAGACTGATAAATATGCTGCAAGTTATTTGATGATATTTTTTACTAATTTCGAAGAACAAGAAAAGTCTGTAAATGAGAAGCAAGGGAATTCTCAAGTGAATTACTTTGGAGAAGCTCCATGTGAAGATATAATTGCAAAGTTTAATTTTACTCAAAAAGTAAAAGTTGTAGTTGGAGATGATGGCCGAATTGAAAGTGTAACAGATAACAATACGGATAGAGGTAGTCAGAATGCAATTTATTGGACGGTATATGAGAATCATGAGAATGGATTAAAGAAATATAAAGGGAAAGACCTTGATGGAGTTAAAGCTATGAAAACAGATAAAGACGGAGTAGATTCTGTTTCTGGAGCAACAGTTACATCAAAATCAGTTCAACAAGCTGTAATAAAGGCATTAGAAAGTAAAAATCAAAAAAATAAGTAATAAATTTATAAGGGGCGGGTTTAAGTCCGTCCCTTATAATCTTTAAATTTTAAGGAAGGGAAAGAGATGAAAATAACAATTTGTGTTCTGTCGGCACTCTTATTTGGATATTTATTTTCAGATAAAATCAGAAAAAATAATATACCTGTGTATATTTTAGCTTCAACAATATCTGTAATGGCAATTATGCATTCGTTTTTTAAATTAAGTGGATATAATGTTGAATATTTTGTAGGGCTAAAACAAATTATGCGTGCTATAGAATCAGGAGCTCTAGGTGGAGCGTTTTTTATAGTTGTAATGTACTTGGGTGTAGTAAATATGAAATATGAAGTATGTAAGAGATTGAAGATAATTAGAGCGGAATTATCTATAATAGCTTGTATATTTACAATACCGCATAATTTTTATTATTTTTTTGATTTCATAAAAAAAATCTGAACTTTTAGATAGGATGAGCGGTTTTTCTATATGGACAAATTTGATGGTGTTCGCGTCTGCAATTTTTGCCATAGGGATTATGCTACCTCTATTTATTACATCGTTTAAATTTTTTAGGAAAAAAATGAGTGGCTCAAAGTGGAAAAATCTGCAACAGTTTGCTTATATATTTTATGCAATGATATATGTGCAAGTTGTTATGGTCTATATATCAAGGCCTCTTGGACTTGATAAAGTTATAAGTTTAATTTTTTATAATGTTGTATTTATTTCTTACACAATATTAAAAGTTAATGGAATTTTAGAAAAGAATAGAAAGAAAAAAGTTTTATTGGTAGAGAAAAAGGGATAGATGTTTTTATGAATATAAAACAAACAATAGTAACAGTGTTAGTATGTTCTTTAATAGTGATGGGAATAAATTCCGGGACTAAAATAAGCAAAAGTCAATCAGTCGGGAAACAAAATTTAGTCGGCATTATTAAGGGACCTTTAAAAAATGGAAATTTTGAAGGAATCGGCAAAGGCTACAATGGCGATATAAAAGTGAATATAACTATAAATTCAGGTAAAATGGAAGATATAGAGATAATAGATTCTAATGATGATGAAGAGTATTTATTGCAAATGGATGGTTTAATAAAAGATATTTTAGAAAATGAGTCTATAGATGTTGATACAATAAGTGGGGCTACATTTTCTTCAAATGGAGTAATAGATGCGGTGAAAGATGCTTTGATGAAAGCCGGGGGGTTAAAATGAGTAAACATGGATCTAAGTTTGTTTTAACTGGAGTAATTTTGTGTGTTTTTTTCAGTATAACTAGTTTTGCATTGGGGAAGTCTGTAGCTGATAATACTCTAAAATCTAAAGCGGAGGCTTATAAAAAACCTAAACATGCAAATTTAGCGATAAAAGATTTAGAAAATAATGATGTAATTGAAAGTAATACATACATTGATAAGGAAAAAGGATTAAAAGATGGTGTGTACGAAGGGACAGCTAAAGGTTTTAAGAGCGATATAAAGGTATCTGTAAAAATAGAATCAGGAAAAATAAAAGATATAAAAGTTCTTGAAAATAATGATGATAAACCATATTTTAATAAAGCTAAGTCAATAATAAGTAATATTATAGAAAGACAAAGTCCTGATGTGGAAACAATAAGTGGAGCTACTTTTTCTTCGGTCGGTATAAAAAATGCAGTCATAGATGCTTTAGAAAAGGCCGGGGCTGGTGAGTTAGAAAAAACTTCTGTGAAGAAATCAGTTCATTCAGCGGGAGTTGATGGAAGTTATAAGAAAAAGTTGGATCAAATTGCAAAAATGGTTGAAGAATTGAGTAATGAAAAAATTACTCCAAACAAATTAAAAGATGGGACATATGAAGGTTCAGGTAAAGGCTTCAAAGGTGAAATTAAAGTGTCTGTTAAAGTGGAAGATGCTAAAATCACAGACATAAAGATATTAAAATCTTCTGATGATGAGCCATATTTTAGCAATGCCAAGGCGGTATTGGATAAAATATTAAAGACGCAGTCTACAAAGGTAGATTCAGTTAGCGGAGCGACTTTCAGTTCAAATGGAATAAAATCGGCAGTTAGAAGTGCTTTGAAACAAGCCGGCGATGATTCAATTGTAAGCTCACCGGAAAATAATGATTCTTCAAATGAAGAGAATAAGGAAATAAATAAAAAATTAGATTTAATTATAAGTAAGTTTGAAGGAAGTTCTGAAGGTTCTGAAAATTCTAAAGGCTATAAGGACGGGACATATAAAGGAAAAGGAAAGGGCTTTAAGGATGATATAGAAGTTGAGCTAACTATAAAAGACGGCAAAATAGAAAAAATAGATGTCTTAAATTCTTCTGATGACGAGCCTTATTTTAGCAATGCCAAGGCTATTTTGGATAAAATAGTAGAGTCACAATCCGCAAAAGTAGATTCAGTTAGCGGAGCAACTTACAGTTCAAATGGAATAAAGTCAGCAGTTAGAAATGCTTTAAAACAAGCCGGGGGCAAAGGTGATGAGTCAGATGCTTCACAGGAAATTAGCGAAAAGCTTGACGGAATTAGCAAAGAAAATAAAGAATTGAAAAAGAAAATAGAGGCTTTAAGCAAATCTATCAGTTCACTGGATAACGGAGGAGACCCTACTTCATATAAAGATGGAAAATACGAAGGAGAAGGACAAGGCTTTAAGGGAAGTATAAAAGCATCTGTAGTAGTGAAAGATAAAAAGATAGAGTCTATAAATATTATTGAATCTTCTGATGATGAGCCTTATTTTAGCAATGCTAAAGCGGTGATAAATAAGATAATTGAGAAGCAATCTACAAAGGTGGACTCAATAAGTGAAGCAACTTTTAGTTCTAATGGAATAAAATCGGCAGTTAGAAATGCGCTTAAAAAAGGTGGCGGTTCTGAAGGCGGAAATGACGAAATAATGGGAATGTTAAAAGCAATTTCAAAAGAAAATAAGGAATTAAAAAATGAAATTAGCAGATTAAATCAAAACTTAAATGTGATAGATAGAGGTGAAGAGACTAAAGGTTATAAAGATGGTGAGTATGACGGAGTTGGCAGAGGTTATAAAGGCGAAATAAAGGTTTTAGTTAAAATTAATGAAGGCAAAATTGAAAAGATAGATATAAAAGAAGAGAATGAAGACAGACCTTATTTCAATTTGGCAAAAAATATTACTAAAGATATAGTAAAAAATCAATCTGTAAAGGTGGATTCAATATCAAATGCCACTTATAGTTCTAATGGAATAAAGAATGCAGTAAGAGATGCACTTAGAAAAGCAAGCATAAAAGAAGTAGGGTTAGGCAACAAGGAGCCTAGATCAGATGAAATGCTCAAGACTATTTATGATGATAATAAGATTATAAAAGAAAAATAAACTCTATAGAGGATTGGAAAGCTACAGTTACAAATCAAATCCAAAACATAATACGAGACTTGAAAAATTTTATAAATCCGAATATTAATTATGACGAAATTAAACCTCGTGAAAAAAATAAATCGGATAATAGAGATGGAAAATACAGCGGTAGCGGTAGAGGTTTCTTAAATTTTGAAAGTAAGGATAATAAAAATGTGAAAGATAAAAATTCTATTTCTGCATCTGTAACTATTGAAAATAATAAAATAGTAGATATGAAAACTACCTTTGAAGACTCCCAAAATCCGGGAGTGTACAAAGTTATGTTTGATAGATGTATGGATAATTTATGGCTTAAAATTAAAAAGACAGACAGCGTAGAAGAAGCTTACCAACTAATTTCAAATATGTATGATGACATCAAGCCGATAAATAAAAGAGGGTTATATACGACGGAACAATCAAAAATAAACAAGCATTTTGATGGTATAAGCGGAGCTACTTTTTCAACTTCAGGAGGTCTTGAAGCTTTAAAGAAAGCCTTAGAACAATATAATTCTAGATAAAAATTTATAACTTATTAAAATATGTGGTGAT
>NZ_JH165061.1:923395-926581 GCF_000227315.1 Peptoniphilus indolicus ATCC 29427
TTTATCATATAAAGATAATTAGCAATTATAAAAGTACATTTGAGAAATTAAATAAAAAAGCAGAGACCTTTTTTATTTGAAAGTGCTATGTTATTATTGACTCAATAAAAAGAGAGGAAAACTATGAATAAAATACTATTGATAGAAGATGATAGACAAATAAGTGATTCAATTAAATCTTTTTTAGATTCGAAAGGGTATCAGACTACAACTGCATATTCATACACAGAAGCTATCACTAAGCTTGATGAGAATTTTGATTTAGCTATATTGGACTTAAATTTACCGGATGAATCTGGAATAATTCTTTTGAAGAAATTAAAAGATAGAAATACAAGAGTGATAATAGCAACAGTAAAAGATGATGAAAATTTTATAGTGGAAGCTCTTGATAAAGGAGCAGATGACTATTTAACAAAGCCTTTTAATTTGAGTGTTTTAAGAGCTAGAATTGATGCCAGTTTAAGAACCATACCTATAAAAGTTGGGAATAAAATAGAAGTTGGAGAATGTGTTTTAGATTTGGATAAGGCTATTATTTTCTATGAAAGTAAACAAGTTGATTTCACGAGTTTAGAGTATGAAGTGATGAGCCTTTTTATAAAAAATCCAAATAGAATATTTACACGAGAACAGCTTTTAGAGAGATTTTGGGAAAATAAAAATCAATTTGTCAACGATAACACATTAACAGCAACGATTAGGCGGATAAGAAATAAAACATCAAAGACATTATTAAAAACTGTGCGTGGAATTGGATATAGAATGGAAATATTATGATTTATGTATTTTGGATTTTAAGTTTATTTTTGCTATATGTATTTATAGAACATAAAAAGAGAGATAGAATAAACGAAATTTTAAATTTAGTTGATAATTTGTATAAAAAAGATTATAAAATTCCGATGAAACAAGATGATTTTTCAATTCTTGAGGATACGATATACAAGTTATTTTTAGAAATTATAGAGGAAAAAGAAAAATTTAAAAAATATTCTAAAACTCAATTAAAAAATGTAGAAGATATTTCTCACCAAATAAAAACTCCTATAATGACAATGTTACTTGATATAGAAACTTTAGAAAGAGAAAACTATGAAAATAGAGAAATTCAAAAGTTAAAGTTTCAATTAAATCGATTAAACTCGTTAGTGGGAATTTTGCTTAAGTTATCAAGTTTAGATGCACAGCTGGATAAAATGAAAAGGGAAAAATTTTATGTTGAGGAAGTATTTGAATATGCTCTAGATATTTTAGAAACTGAAATTGATAAGAAAGAGATAGAAATAATAAAAGACTGTTCAGATGAGTATATATATGGAGATTTCTACTGGATAAATGAAGCAATAATTAATATTTTAAAAAATGCGGTTGATTTGGAAAGTTGCACAAAAATAATTATTTCAGTAAAAGATAATCCAATTTTACGTTAATTAATATATGTGATAATGGTGGTGGAATAGACAAAAAATATAAAGATAAAATATTCCAAAGATTTTATAAAACACCTGATTCAAAAGGATTTGGAATTGGATTAGCCATGGCTAAAGTAATAATAGAAAGTAACAATGGAGAGATAAGTGTTGAGAATATTCAAGATGGGGCAAATTTTAAAATTAAAATTTATAAATGATATTTTAAAAGAGAACTTAGTAGCTTAAAGTTCTCTTTTGTCATTTTAAAATCACTTTAGTTGTATATTATTTATGTAAGAATCAAGAGGTGATAAATATGGAAATATTGAGAGTAGATAATTTAAAAAAAGTCTATGGAAATGGAGAAAATAAAATAAAGGCATTAAATGATGTAAGTTTCAAAGTTGAAAAAGGGGAATTTTTAGCTATTATGGGTCCAAGTGGTTCTGGAAAATCTACATTAATTCATTGCATAGGGGGTGTTGATACGCCAACAAGTGGAGAAATTTTTATAGAAGGTACAAATATCTCAAAATATTCTCAAAAGGAATTAGCACTTTTTAGACGTAGAAAGGTGGGACTGATATATCAATTTTACAATCTCATTCCAAATTTAACAGTAAGACATAACATAGAACTTCCTATAAAATTGGATGGCAGGAAGGTGGATGAAAAATTTTTTGAAGAAATAGTTAAAAAATTGGGAATAGAATTAAAACTTGATAACTTTCCAAATGAACTATCAGGGGGGCAACAACAAAGAGTGGCTATAGCAAGAAGTTTGATTTATAAACCATCAATTATTTTAGCTGATGAGCCAACAGGAAACTTGGATAGAAAAAATTCGCAAGACACAATAGATATTCTAAAGTATTTTAATCATAGCTTAAATCAGACAATTATCATAATTACCCATGATGAAAGAGTGGCTTTGCAAACAGATAGAATTATTTCAATAGAAGATGGAAAAATATGCGGAGATGAGAAAAATGGCTAAAAAGAATATTTCTATAACAATATCTACTTTTATTGCATCTTTTGTAATTTCAATTTTAGGATATATTTTAATAACACAAAATTTAGAAATTTATAATTCTTATGTAGAAGCTATGCCTGAACATATGACATTGTATTCTAAAATAGGTGAAAACAAGATAGAACTGATTAAAAATTTAGAAAATATAAAATCGGTAGGATTTAGAAGTGACCCAAAGTCTTTAAAATATAAATCGGATTTGTTTACAATAAATAGATTCGATGAAAATTATTTTAAAATGCAAAAAGATTTCTTGAAGAGTGGGACATTTCCAGATAACTCAAATGAATTAATAGTTTCAGAAAAAACTATGGATAGATTTAAGTTTAAATTGGGAGATGATATACAGGTTCAATCAGGGGATAGATTATTAAAGGGAAACATAATAAATCCAACATTTGGATATAACAAAAATGAAAAGTTTAGAGAAGATAATAAAATGGTTTTTAAAATAGTCGGGATATTTAAAAATCAGTCTGATAAAAAAATTCAAAATGTATATTCAAAATTAACAGAAGAAAAAGAACTCTATCCTTGTATAAAAGTTAATCGATTAGACAAAATATATGATACAAAGTTGGACATAGAAAAAATAGTTGGAGAAAAAAATTTAGTCATAGAGAATATAAATTTATTAAGATTTTTGAAAATAGATGAAACTGGAGTACATCCTTTGAGTTTTATCGGAATTAACCTTCTTCCAATTATAGTTATAACAGTAATATTTATATTTAT
>NZ_JH165061.1:928819-941159 GCF_000227315.1 Peptoniphilus indolicus ATCC 29427
ATGAACCAAAATGACGAAATATAATTGACATGTTCCTAAATGGAGCATATAATGAAATTACACAGTACTGTAGTAATAAATAAGGAGATAACTTTATGTCATTATGGGATGTACTTATTGATGCAGGTTTGATGGGATTATTACTATTAGTAGGACAATTTTTAAGAGCAAAAGTAAAATTGTTTCAAAATCTATTGATGCCGGCATCGTTAATAGGAGGATTTATAGGCTTAATTTTAGGACCCGGAGTACTAAATATTTTACCTTTTTCTGATCAGTTAAGTGGTTATGCAGGAATACTTATAGCGGTTGTATTTGCATGTACTCCTATAGGTGATGAACCTATGAGTAAAGAAGATATTAAAGGTGTAGGAGGCTTTTTTTATCAAAATACAGGTATATTGATACTACAATATGCAGCAGGTATGACATTGGCATTGGGAGTATTAAATAAAATTTGGCCAAATTTAAATGATGGTTTTGGTCTATTGATGGCAACGGGATTCTATGGTGGGCATGGTACTGCGGCAGCAGTTGGTGCAGTTTACAAAGACTACGGTTGGCCAGAGTTTTTTGACCTTGGAAATGCTTCGGCTACAGTGGGATTAGTAGGCGGTATAGTTATAGGAATGGCATTGATAAATTGGGGAACTCGTAAGGGCTATACAATTTATGTAAGTTCACCTAAAGAATTACCGGAAGAAATAAGAACGGGTTTAATACCTAAAGATAAACAAAAGAGTGCAGGGAAAATAACAGTATCTAATATGTCTTTAGATCCATTAGTATTTCACTTGGCTATAGCACTATTTGTTACCTTTTTAGGGAAATGGTTTTCTGGTTTTGTAAAAGGATATGTTAGTTGGTTATCAATACCGGTTTTTGTGTCTGCTTTAATTTTTGGATATCTTGCTCAATTTGTTTTGAAAAAAACAGGAGCTGTGGAATATGTTGACAGAGGGACTATGCAAAGGATAAGTAGTTCGGCTACTGATTTATTGGTATTGTCAGCTGTAGCATCTTTGAAGTTAGATGTAATAGCAGCTAATTTCGGACCACTTTTAATAAGCTTTATATTTGGATTAGTTTTAAACATAGTATGGTTTTTATATGTTAGTAAATATACTTCAAGTAGAGCTTGGTTTGAGAGAGGTATTATGAATTACGGAAGGTCTAACGGTGTTATAGCTACAGGAGTATTGTTAAATAGAGTTGTAGACCCGGATCAAAAATCAAGAGGGCTTGAAGATACGGGAATAACGGACTTGTTAAATAGACCTATAGCTATTGCACTGCAGGTATTACCACCACTATTTATTGTTTTAGGTGGGAAATGGCCTCAATACACTACATTAGCAATGTGGGCGGCATTTATAGTTTTGACAGTTTCAGCACTTATTTTTAAATGGTGGACTCCTGGCAAAATGCAAGGAAATCAAAAGAAGTAGTGAGGGAATAAAAAATGAATTATGATATTATGCACTTTGAAGCTTTGGGAAAAGAAGCTGAACATTTAGAAAATATAACAAATGAACTTATAGAAAATGGGAAGCTACCTAAAAATTTTAATTTTTTAATTACTCCTTTGACTATACAAGAATATTTTAAAGATAAAGAAGTAAAAATGCCTGATATAATAACTACAAAAACTCATTCTAAACTTCCAAAAAGATACGTATCAGAAGGAAATAAGAAGAGTGTTATAACTAGAAGTGCCGGATATGACCACTTTGAACATTTACAAAATGAAATAAATTTAACAAGTTTAAGAGAGTATTGTGTGGATGCGGTAGCTCAGACTGCAATTAAGTTTGTGTACTGTGTTTGCGGAAATTTAAATGAATATACTTTAAATACAAGTATATTTGAGAGAAAAAATAGTTCTTCTTTTATGGAATTAAATTTAAATCGAGTAGCAACTGTATATTGGGTAGGGAAAATTGGCAAAAAGATTTATGAAAATTTGAGTTATAATGGACTATCTGTACAGGCTGTAGACATCAGAAGTGAAGAATTGAAATTACTTGAAGAATATAAAGGTTTTAATTTTGTAACTCCGGAAGAAGCAATATTAAATAGCGACATAATTGTAAATGTGATGAATCTTACTAAAGATAGAGGAAGTAGATTTTATAATGAAAATTATTTTAGTGAGGAGTATTTACTAAAAGCTAAAAAACCATTGTATTTTGTAAATGTTACAAGAGGAGAAATAGCTCCCGAATCCACTCTTTTAAAATTATATAAAGAGAAAAAAATAGTGGGGATAGGAGTAGATGTATTCAGCCATGAATCAGAATTGACAAGTTATTTGCAAAATAATGATTTTTCTAAATGTAGTAATGATGATATTATTGCAGCGGGAGAAATAATCAAAAATGGGATTGCCAAAGCTGAGAATTTTTATGTACAACCACATCAAGGCTTCAATTCTGATTTGGCAGCAAAAACAAAAGCCGTTGAAGCAATGAACCATGTAGTATATTGGCTAAATAATAAAGATAAAAAATTTAAGGAACAATTACCGTATTATAAATAAGTTATTAAATCTTAAATATAAACCATCGCTTCTTCTTATGTATGTATTTATAATAAAAATATTTAAGATTTAGTATTTCCCGTGGATTAATTTCCACGGGTTTTTTGATTTGTATATAATCTTATAAAATAAAAAACGATTGTTCGATTGCGTTTACAAAAAACAATTGTTCGGGTATACTTAGGATAGGTGATGTAATGGAATTTAAAATTCATTCAGATTTTAAACCTATGGGAGACCAACCACAGGCTATTGATGGGTTAGTGGAAGGTTTAAACAACAATTTAAAGCATCAGACTTTACTTGGAGTAACTGGTTCGGGAAAGACTTTTACTATGGCTAATATAATTGAGAGGGTACAAAGACCAACTCTTGTAATAGCTCACAACAAGACTTTGGCTTACCAACTTGCAAGTGAATTCAAGGAATTTTTTCCTGAAAATGCTGTAGAATATTTTGTAAGTTACTATGATTATTATCAACCTGAGGCTTATGTGCCTCAAAGTGATACTTTTATTGAAAAAGATTCTTCTATAAATGATGAAATTGATAAATTAAGGCACTCTGCAACTATGAGTTTGTTTGAGAGAAGAGATGTCATTATAGTTGCTTCTGTTTCTTGCATATATGGTTTGGGGGACCCTATAGATTATGAAAATCTGGTAGTGTCTTTAAGACCCGGTATGCTTAAGGACAGAAATGAAATAATGAAAAAATTGGTGGATATTCAATATGTTAGAAATGATGTCAATTTTGTAAGAGGTACATTTAGAGTTAGAGGAGATGTTTTAGAAATATTTCCTGCTTTTTCTTCTGAAAATAGTATAAGGGTTGAGTTTTTCGGGGATGAGATTGATAGGATAACTGAAATGAATGCTCTTACGGGAGAAGTTATAGGATATAGAAAACATATTGCAATATATCCGGCTTCTCACTTTGCAACATCTGAGGAAAAGGTGAAGCGAGCAATTGTAACTATTGAAGAAGAACTTGAGGAAAGGCTTCAAGTTTTAAAGGATCAGGAAAAGCTTTTGGAAGCGCAGAGAATAGAACAGAGAACGAGATATGATTTAGAGATGTTGTCTGAGATGGGTTTTTGCTCGGGAATAGAAAACTATTCAAGACATCTTTCTCAAAGACCGGCTGGCTCTAGGCCATATACTTTGATTGACTATTTTCCTAAGGATTTTTTGACTATAATAGATGAATCCCATGCAACTTTGCCACAGATAAGAGGTATGTTTAATGGGGACAGAGCGAGAAAACAAACTCTTGTAGATTATGGATTCAGATTACCATCGGCACTTGATAATAGACCACTACATTTTAGTGAGTTTGAAGAGCTGATGAATCAAACAATATATGTTTCTGCAACGCCTGGTCCTTATGAGCAGGAGCATGAACAGAATAAAGTTGAACAGATTATAAGACCGACAGGACTGTTGGATCCTGAAATTGAAGTCAGACCAACTAAGAATCAAATTGATGATTTGATTGGAGAGATAAACGACAGAATAGATGCAGGGGAAAGAATTCTCGTGACTACTCTTACTAAAAAGATGGCTGAGGATTTGAGTCGACATCTAAAAGAAATAGGAATGAAAGTAACTTATATGCACTCGGATATAGACACAATCGAGAGAATGGAAATTATAAGGGATTTGAGGCTTGGTGTATATGATGTACTTGTGGGTATAAACTTGTTGCGCGAAGGCTTGGATATACCAGAAGTTTCTTTGGTAATTATTTTGGATGCGGATAAGGAAGGGTTTCTTAGAAGTGAAACTTCTCTTATTCAAACTTCAGGTCGTGCTGCTAGAAATGTCAAAGGTAAGGTAATAATGTATGCTGACACTATTACTAGGTCTATGAAAACAACGCTCGATGAAACTAATCGTCGTAGGGAAATTCAAGACAAGTTTAACAAGGAGCATGGCATAATACCTAAGTCTGTATCAAAGAGTGTAAGGGAAGTAATAGAAGCTACAATAGCTGCAGAAAGTGAAGTCAAGTATGAAGCTGTAGAAAGTTTTTCTAATGAGGAAATACAGGCTATGATAGATGCACTAAAGACCGAAATGTACAAGGCAGCTGAGTCTCTTGATTTTGAAAAGGCAGCAGAAATAAGGGATAAGATTAAAGAATTAAAAGATACAATGGAGAAGATAAAAGATAATTGAGGTGAACATGAGTAGTTCAAATATAGTTATCAAAGGAGCGAGACAACACAATTTAAAAAATGTTGATTTAGAAATTCCGCGAAATAAATTTGTGGTATTTACAGGGCTTTCCGGTTCGGGTAAGTCCTCTCTTGCGTTTGATACAATTTATGCCGAAGGGCAAAGAAGATATGTCGAGAGTTTGTCGAGCTATGCAAGGCAATTTTTGGGGCAAATGGATAAACCTGAAGTGGACTATATAGAGGGAATGAGTCCGTCCATATCTATAGACCAAAAGACCACTAGCAAAAATCCGCGTTCAACTGTGGGAACTGTCACAGAAATTTATGACTACTTAAGACTTTTATATGCGAGGGTTGGACATCCTTTCTGTCCTAAATGTGGCAAGGAGATAACATCCTTTTCAATTGACCAGATGGTTGATAAAGTTTTAGAGCTTGAAGAGAGAACTAAAATACAAATACTATCTCCGGTAATAAGCAGAAGAAAGGGCACGCATAAGCGGAATTTAGATAAATTAAAAAAAGATGGTTTTATTAGAGTTGTGATAGATGGAGAAATGCACGACTTGGATGAAGATATAGAACTTGATAAAAATAAAGTACACGATATTGATGTAGTAATTGACAGATTAATTATAAGAGAGGGAATAGAGTCAAGACTTGCAGAGTCTATGGAGCAAGCTCTATCTCTTTCAGATGGTTTGGTCTATGTGGATATTATAGATGGAGAAAAATTAATATTTTCTTCAAAATTAGCTTGTCCTGAATGTGATATAGTTATTGAAGAGATAACTCCTAGGTCTTTTTCATTTAACACACCAATAGGTGCTTGTGAAGTGTGTAATGGTCTTGGGTTTTCAAAAGAAGTTGATGAAGAGTTAGTTTTGCCTAATAAAGATTTGTCAATAAATCAAGGAGCAATAGCTTGTTATTCAACAGTAGATGGAACTTATTACAATCAGATGATAAAAGCTCTTGCCGAAGCTCACAAATTTAGCTTAGATGAACCCATTAAAAATGCTCCTGAGGAATTTATAGATGAGTTGATGAACGGTTCTGATAGAAAGCTAAAGTTTAAATTCAATTCTCATTTTTCAGGAGATAAACTCTATGTTGGAGAGTTTGAGGGAATTAAAAAGAATTTAAAACGTCGATATATGGAGACTAGTTCAGACGCTCAACTTGGAAGAATAGAAGAGTTTATGAGCGATACACCATGTCCAAAATGTCATGGAGCAAGGCTTAAAGAGTCTTCACTTGCTGTAAAAGTTGGCGGTTTAAATATATTTGAGTTAACAGAACTTTCAATTTCTAATGCAGTTAAATTTTTTAAAGATTTAAAGTTATCTGAAAAAGAAAATATGATAGCAGCTGAAATTTTAAAGGAAATAAATGCAAGACTTGGATTTTTAGAGACTGTTGGGTTAGAATATTTATCACTTTCAAGAATGAGCGGGACTCTTTCTGGTGGAGAATCTCAAAGAATAAGATTGGCGACGCAAATAGGTTCAAAACTTGTTGGTGTTATATATGTCTTAGATGAACCAAGCATTGGTTTACATCAGAGAGATAATGAAAAATTATTAGGAGCACTTCGTGAACTCACAGATGTTGGAAACACTCTAATAGTTGTAGAACATGACGAAGACACTATGAGAATGGCAGACCAGATAGTTGATATAGGGCCTTGCGCCGGAAGGCTTGGTGGGCACATAGTTGCGCAGGGAACACCTGAAGAAGTTATGGCTTGTGAAGAGTCAATTACTGGAGCTTATTTATCTGGACGTAAGAAAATAGAGGTTCCTAAAGAGAGAAGAGAGTACACTGGAAAAGAAATTGAGATAATTGGAGCAGCTGAAAACAATTTAAAGAATATAAATGTGAAAATACCTTTGGGACAATTTGTAGCTATTACAGGAGTGTCCGGAAGTGGAAAGAGTTCACTTATAAATGAAATATTGTTTAAATCTTTAGCTAGCAAGGTCAATCGTTCAAGAATAAAACCTGGAAAGCATAAAGAAATAAAAGGGCTTGAAAATATAGACAAGGTTGTAGATATAGACCAAAGTCCAATAGGAAGAACTCCGCGTTCTAATCCGGTAACTTATACTGGAACTTTTGATATAATAAGAGATATATTTGCAGAAACTACCGAATCTAAAATGAGAGGATATAAAAAAGGAAGATTTTCATTTAACGTTAAAGGTGGTAGATGTGAAGCTTGTAAAGGTGACGGAATAATAAAAGTGGAAATGCACTTCTTACCAGATGTATATGTTCCTTGTGAAGTTTGTAAAGGAAAGAGATATAATCGTGAAACATTGCAAGTAAAATACAAGGGAAAAGATATTTCTGAAGTTCTTGATATGACAGTTGAAGAAGCTATAGATTTCTTTGAAGTACATCCAAGAATCAAGAGAAGACTTGAAACCTTAAGAGATGTTGGGCTTTCTTATATCAAGCTTGGACAACCATCTACTCAACTATCAGGTGGAGAGGCACAGAGAATAAAACTTGCCACTGAACTTTCAAAAGTTGCAACGGGAAGCACTATGTATATACTTGACGAGCCGACAACTGGTCTACATTCAGAGGATGTTAGAAAATTGATTGGGGTTCTAAATGAGTTGGTGGACAGAGGAAATACCGTTGTTGTAATTGAACATAATTTAGATGTGATAAAAACTGCAGATCACATCATCGATTTAGGACCTGAAGGTGGAGATGGCGGAGGAGAAATAATCGCCGAGGGCAGACCTGAAGAAGTTGCAAAAAATCCTAAATCATATACAGGAAAATTTTTAAAACCATTATTATAGAGGGGAAAATGATGAATAAAATTTTAAAAAGGGTTATTTTTAGTTTTGTACTTTGCATTTGTATTTTAAACAGTACTGGAGTTTACGCTAAGTACGTAAGACAAAATACTTTTATGGACAAATCTGGCTACAGAAAAATTGAAGAGATAAAGAGATTTCAATCACTGTCTAATTTGCCAGTAACAGGCAAGTTAGATGCCATGACTAATAAGGTGCTTTACAATCAAAATATGGTGGTTCAAGATGTGATTTTAACGCCACCAACTAATGGAGATTGGATAACAGTAAACACAACTACAAGAGTTTTGACTTATTACCATGGAAAATCTCCTATTTATAAATTTCCTGTGACAGTTGGAGCTTCAGATACTCCAACACCTTCTGCAAAGGCAAAGATTGCAAATATGCATAAAAATCCAGCTTGGGGAGGAATGGGCGGAAAGTATTCTCCAGCTCTACCGGATGACCCCAAAAATCCACTTGGAGAAAGATGGATGGGGCTTAGCATACCTGGTGCAAGTGGATATGGAATACATGGAAATATAAAGCCACATCAATTGGGACAATATGCATCAAACGGATGTATAAGAATGTTTAATTATGACATTGAACAATTTGTATTTCCAAGGGCAACTGTGGGAATGCCAGTTTGGATAGGAACAGCTCAAGAATTAAAGACTTGGGGAGTGGAACAACTTGTATATGAAGCAGCCGATCCAAGTGCAGTAGTTGAACCTAAAGCTCAGCCAAAACAAGATAAGCCTGTAGAAACTGAATATAGAGCGGAAGAATTATTAGTATTTTAATTAGGGTGGCATTGCCACCTTTTTTAATTGTAGATAATTGGGTAAAATTGAATAAGATATAGGAGGTACGTAATGGAAAATTTAAGAAAAAATCCAATTTTTAATTGGTTCTATGAGATAAATCAAATACCAAGAGGCTCAGGAAATGAGGAAGCTATCTCTGAGTTTTTAGTGAATTTTGCTAAAGAGAGAAATTTAGCGGTGAGAAAAGATGAAGCAAACAACGTAATAATAGAAAAACCGGCAACAGAAGGTTATGAAAACTCGAAAAGTGTCATAATACAAGGGCACATGGATATGGTTTGTGTTAAAGAAGATGGCAGTGCTCATGATTTTGAAAAAGATCCGATAGATATGTATATAGACGGAGACTATTTAAAAGCAAGAGGCACAACTTTGGGTGGAGATGATGGAATAGCAGTTGCGTATGCATTAGCAATATTGGATTCTAAAAATTTAGTTCATCCTAAATTAACCGTGCTCATAACCACAGAAGAAGAAACTACTATGGTAGGCGCAATGTCTATAAAAGAAGGAGAAATAGAAGGTGATTATCTATTTAATATAGATTCTGAAGAAGAAAGTATTTTCTTGGTTAGTAGCGCCGGTGGAGCAGAAATTGTAGTAGACTTTGAAAATGAATGGGAAGAAAAGACTACAAAAGCGCTTAAAGTAAGAGTGAGTGGACTTGAAGGCGGACACTCAGGAATGGAAATTGATAAAGATAAGGCCAATGCAAATGTATTGTCTGCAAGAATTTTGAGTAGCTTAAGAAATGAAATGAGAGTAAGACTGGCAACTGTAAAGGGCGGAACAAAACACAATGCGATTGCAAATTCAAATGAGGTTGTGTTGGAAGTTGAAGATATTGAAAGAGCTAAAGAAAGAATAAAATCTTTAGAAGCAGCATTTGCTCACGAATATAAGAATACAGACCCAAATTTAAAAGTAGACATAGAAGAAATTGAAATTAATAGAGTTTTAAGTGAAAAAGTATCAGACAATTTTATAAATTTCGTAGCGTCAATTCCAAATGGAGTGTTTGCATATTCTAAAAATATAAGTGGATTAGTTGAATCTTCATTAAACAATGCGGTAATTGTGCAAGATGAAGAAAAGATAGAATATACTATTTCTGTTCGTTCATCATCTGATTCTAAATTAGAATTTTTGATAGATAAACTTAGAGTAATTGCAAATATGACTGGAGCTAAATTTGCTATAGAAAATGAATATCCAGGTTGGGAATATGAACCTGAAAGCAAATTAAAAGACGTGGCGGAAGAAACTTGGAATAGTATGTATTCACCTAAAGCAACTTTTGAGGCTGTTCATGCAGGTCTTGAGTGTGGGATTTTAAAGAAAATACTTCCTAATACAGAGATGATTTCATTTGGTCCTAATATGTTTGATGTACACTCTCCTAAAGAGAGAATTAGTATCTCTTCAGCTGAAAGAGTATATGATTTCACTCTAAAACTGTTGGAGAATTTAAAATGAATCATGAATATTTAAATGAACTCTCTTCATTATTTTATTCAAGAGTAAAACCTACAGAAAGGCCTAAAGAATATGTAAAGATCAATGAAAAATTACTATCTGAATTGGATTTAAATTTAGATGAAATAGATTATGATAGTGATGAAATTATAGCTATGGCATATAGTGGACATCAATTTGGATATTTTACAAGGCTTGGAGATGGAAGAGCAGCACTTCTTGGAGATATTGATGGATTGGAATTACATTTAAAGGGAAGTGGAAAGACTCCATATTCAAGAGGTGGAGATGGAAAAGCTACTTTGGGCTCTATGGTCAGAGAGTATTTAATTTCAGAGTCAATGTATAATTTAAATGTTCCTACTACTAGAAATTTATTTGTGGCGAAAACAGGAAATGCAGTTATAAGAAATAAAGTTGAAGATGGGGCTGTCAGTTTAAGAATTGCCAAAACTCATGTGAGATTTGGAACATTTGGATATGCAAGTGAGATGGGTAAAGAATCTGTTAAAGAGCTTTTAAATTATGTATCAAATAAATTGTATGACGGGGTAAGCCCATTTGATTTACTCAAAAGAATTTCAGAGCAAGGCGCAAAATTGATGGCAAAGTGGATGTCGGTTGGATTTATACATGGAGTTATGAATACTGACAATATGTCTTTGGCAGTAGAAACAATTGACTATGGGCCGTGTGCTTTTATGGACATATACAATCCAGAAACTGTCTTCAGTTCTATAGATACAATTGGCAGATATAAATATTCCAATCAACCCAAAATATATCAATGGAATCTTGCAAGATTTGCAGAATACATTTTAGATGTATTGTTGGAAGAAGTTACAAAAGAAGAAATTGAAGAAGTGATTTCGAATTTTTCAAAATTGTATGAAGAAGCTTTTGAAAGAGAGTTCTTTAATAAATTGGGGATAGAGAAACCTGAAGAAAATGATCATGAATTGATTTATGAATTATTAAATATAATGTATATGAATAAAATGGATTTCACAAATACATTCTACAAATTGACGATTGGAGAGTATCCGGAAGAGCTTGAAGGGTTTGTAAAAAATGGGAGCCTAAGTGCACATCAAGAGAATTGATGGAAAATTCAAACCCTGTTGTAATTCCAAGAAATGAGATAGTAGAAAAAGTAATTAAATCAGCTGAAAGTGGAAATTATAAACCTTTTGAAGAAGCCATAAGAGTTTTTAGTGACCCTTATAACTATAAAATTGAAATTGATGAAAAGTATAAAACACCGATGCAAGAAAAAGATATTATAAAATATAAAACTTATTGTGGAACTTAAAAAAGCAGTTTTTATAGCTAAAGCATAACCACTTGTTAAACACGCGGTTATGCTTTAATGATAGGGTTAGAAATCTATTATTTGGTTTAGCGTTTATTCTAGAAATCACCAATTTAATAAAGTTAAAGTTTTTTTGTCTGCATCCAGTGCCACATTAGATCCAATGGGAATTGTATACATAGGGTGAGTGTGGCAACAGTCAAATTCGGCTAGAATTGGAATGTTTAAATTTCCAATGACTTCTTTTAGAACTTCATAGGGTTTCCTGCCTGTTCCTAGGTCATTAAAAAGTTCATGCTTGCCCAAAATTAAACCGCCAATTTTATCAAAAATTCCACTGCATTTTAATAATGAAAAGCTACGCTCTATTGTAGCTATATCTTTTAACGAATCTTCAATCATCAATATGTCTCCATTTTTGATGACAGGCATATATTCTGTATTCCAAATACCTTCCATTGTATTTAAATTTCCACCTATAAGTCTTCCGGTTACTTTACCGCTATTAACTGTAATTAATTCATTATCAATTCCACTTTTGCATCTAGTTTGTTCTTCCCATGGGATATATTCTTCGGTCCATTCGTTAGGCGTTTGCAGTTCTAATGGAAGATTGTTTGATTTAATTAAAACATTTTCAAAGTATTCATACGTTTTGTCAACAAAAGGTGGATATTCACCAAAAGAAGCAACCATAGCGGGACCATAGTAAGTTGGGATATTTGTTTTAGCATATATTGCAAATAATATTGCAGTAACATCAGAATATCCTATAATAATTTTGGGATGGCTTTTAAAATATTCATAATCTATATAAGGTAAAATGGAGTTTGAGTTGTTTCCTCCTATTGTGGAAATGATACATTTAATTTTGGGATCATAGATGAGATTATTTAGTTCATTGGCTCTTTCAACTATACTTCCTGAACGATAAAAGTCACTTTTCCCGGTTAAATTTCCTTCTTTAATAATAAAACCTTTGTCTTCTATAAAATTTTTTGCTCTTTCATAACGTTTTTTAGCAAAAACTGTAGCCGGTGATGAAGGTGAAAAAATTCCTATAGTATCTCCTTTTTTTAGTTTTAACATAGTAATTCCCCCTATAAATTAAAAAAGCTGTAATTTAGATAAAGTGTATTAATTAATATTAAATTTTATAGAATTATAACACTTATTAAATCT
>NZ_JH165061.1:941209-943359 GCF_000227315.1 Peptoniphilus indolicus ATCC 29427
TTCAGCTCTTGTCAAATTATCCTTAGGAGCGAAACTATTATTATCTTTTCCTTTTAATAATTTCATGTTAGAAAGAAGAGTAACAGAATCTTTTGCCCAATCAGAAATGGTTTTTTCATCTGCAAATTTAACTTCTGCTTTTACATTTTTAAGCAAGTCTTTGTCAGCTGACATATTTATATACTTAGCTAAGATTACAGACATTTCTTCACGAGTTAGTTTATCATCAGGTTTAACAAGTCCGTCTTCCTTACCTTTGACTAAATTATTTTCAACTGCCCAGTTCATATAAGCTGTATAGAATTTATCAGCAACTATATCAGTAGCTTTGTTTTCTTTGAATTTTTCTGTATCAACTTTTTCAAGTCTACCTAATATTGTAACGAATTCTGCTCTTGAAATAGTTTGATTAGGAGCGAAGTGTAGTTTATCTATTCCGGACATTGTCTTGTTGGCAATGTTGTTTAAAATAGCTTTGTTTGCCCAGTGATTGTCTATGTCAACTTTTGAAATTTCTGAAAGTTCTTTTTGTAAATCTTGTTCAAGTTTGAATGCATCATTTGAGAAAGAATTAGTTTTTTCTGTGGAATATTTAGCCGCTTCAGCTTTATCTTTGTCATAAAGAGCTAACCATTCTTTTTCTAAGGCTGGCAAATCTTTCATAAATTTATCTTCTAAATCCAGAACTTTTTCTCTTGTAGAAACGCCAAGAGCTTCTCTGTTAGAAGTTACTAAATCATTTACAGAACTTCCTACCCAGTAAAGTGAGTTATCATCATAAGTTGGAGCATTATTTTTATATTGCTCAGTTGTATCATTGATGTCCGGAAAGACTGGAATGTATGGAATGTTAAGTGGACTTCCGGGGGTTAGCCACATAATTCCAGGAGCTTCCTTAGGAAAGTTTTCTTTTATTTGAAATATATGTGATTGCATAGTGTTGATATTGCCGATAGGATATTTATATTCTTTACTATCTTTTAATAATTTTCTATTTTCAGATGCCTTGAAGTCAGTACCTTCAAATCTATTTCTTGTGAAAGCTAAGACATCTTTTATATCAATTTTTTTACTGTCTTTGGAAAGGTCATTCATCAAATTGAATCTTTCAGAATCATATTTAACAGTAGAGTTTGGATCAAGAGAGTGAACACCGGACCACATTCTGGATCTATTGGATTCTCTTAGTTGTTTCGGGTTATATGAAGCGGCTAAATCTATTAGACCATCTTTAGTTTCAGTATAAGTTTTTGCATCTTTAGCAATTTTAACTACATCTTTTGAAGATATAACGTTCTCTTTATCGTTCAAATCAACGCCACCTAACCAAAATGCATTAGGGAATACACTGAACTTATCAGCTGGATATTTTATTGCAACATATTGATGCCCGGAATAAATTTCCATATACCAAACTTCATCGTGGTCTCCAAATACTACTATGTCACCCATAGAAGCTCCTTTTTCGTCAATAGTTTTAGCTAATAGTTCGATAGCGCCTCTTGCAGATTTTGCGTGTGCAAGAATGAATGTAGTCATAGAGGCCTCATTCACTCCATTTTCTATGTAAGGGTCAACAGCTTTTATATCATCAGAATAGTTTGCAGAAACAGTACAGAAAGCACCGAGGCCATATTCATTATAACCTGCTGCATCATATACACCTTTTTCCATCTCTTCAGGTTTTTGTGTGGAGTCAGGAGTGGAGAAGAATTTAAAACTATCTTCAGGGTGAATAAATTCAAAACCATTGTTTGAATCAACAAGTTTGGTTCCCTTTTTGAATTCTCCAGCAGGGTGGACAACTAATCTCTTAGTTCTGTTTCTTTCGTAATCTTCAGTTCTACCATAGATAAAACTACCATCAGTGGTCAAATTTTTTCCTACTATTACACCAGTACACGCGAAAACGTTTTGTGTAGTTCCAAGTAGACAAGTTGACACAAGAGTAACGGCTAACAATTTTTTAAAATTTTTCATAAAACACCTCCTAAATCTGATTATATTGATAGGATTTAATGTTGTCAAATTTTAATATAAACAATTAATAAATTAGTAATATTTAATTCAAAAGAGAATTTTATAATAATTAATTAGTAAAATAAGTTAAAATATTAAATTTAATGTAAATAGATTAAATAATGACTATA
>NZ_JH165061.1:944217-958386 GCF_000227315.1 Peptoniphilus indolicus ATCC 29427
AAAAGAAAGATTGAGAAAACGTTAGCTTAATTATATAATGAAGTTATAAATCAAGAGCTTACATATTTTAACAACGGAAAGGAGACTTTGTATGAAATTAAATTTAAAAAAGATACTGTTGTTGGCAATGGTTTTGAGTTTAAGTTTGTCAATTATGGTTGGATGCTCAAAAAAAGAAGATGAAGTTTTAAAAGCTAAGATAGGTATATCTTGGGCAGCTGATGAAATTGACGAAGACACTCAACTTTACGCAGATGCAGTTAAAAAAGCCGGAGGAGAGCCTATATTTTTAAAACAATTTACAAATGACGAAGAAGCAAAAAAAGCTATTGAAGAAGTAGATGCAGTTATAATTACTGGCGGAGATGATTTGAATCCTGCTCTTTACAATGAAGAACCTCATCCAAATTTAGAGGATATAAATCCGACAAGAGATATTTCAGATGTGGCACTAATCAAAGCTTGTTTAGAAGCTGATAAACATACATTGGCTACTTGTAGAGGTATGCAATTAACCAATATATTATCAGGTGGAACTCTATATCAAGATATAATCACTCAAAGACCAACTGAAATAGTACACAGAGACCCTAATAGAGAAGTATTTGTAAAACATGAAGTTACAATTGTTCCAGATACACTTTTACACAAGATTATTGGACAAGATGGAGCTATAGAAGTAAATTCATGGCACCACCAAGCTATAAAAGATTTAGGTGAAAATTTAGATGTAGTTGCTACAGCAGCTGATGGAACTATCGAAGCAATTGTAAGAAATGACAAAACTTATTTTATTGGTTTCCAATGGCACCCAGAAGATTTAATAATAAATGATAAAGATGAATTTGCATTGAAGATATATCAAGATTTTATTAATCAAGTGAGTCCGGAAAAAGAAACTAAATAATTAGCTGAATAGCTCTTGATTGAACTTGTAAATATGTAGAATAAATTCTATGTGAAAATAAATTGCCCGAAAAATTAATCAGATTTTATTATCTTAAGTTAGATTAAATAAAAATAATTAGAAAAACAATAAACACTCTCCTTAAGTTGAATTAAAGAGAGTGTTTTAAATTATTTTATTCTGATTTGGTGGTAAACTTTTTACCTTTTTTAATCATCATTCTGCCTTCTTCGTCAAAATTAGCAAGAGTTATAATTGTCTTAGGGTCAGTAACTTTTTCGTCATCAATTGCAATACCGTTTTGTGTAACAAGTCTTCTCGCTTCTGAGTTTGAGCTTGTAAGTCCTGTTTCATTTAGAAGATTTAAAAGTCCTTTACCTTCTTCAAATTCGGATTTGTCATATTCTGTGAAAGGAACATTTTCTAAATCTGCTCCACCACCGAAAAGAGCCTTAGAAGCTTGACGAGCTTCATTTGCAAGTTGTGTTCCGTGTACATCTTTAACAACTTCATAAGCTAGGAGGTCTTTTAATTCATTTAATTGAGAACCTTCATAGCTTTCATATTTTTCAATTTCTTCCATAGGTAGAAGTGTTAGAAGTTTTAAGAATTTTATTACATCTCTGTCATCTGTATTTCTTAGGTATTGATACATTTCATAAGGAGTTGTCTTTTCTGGGTCAAGCCAAATAGCGCCGCTAACTGTCTTGCCCATTTTAATTCCTGATGCAGTAGTCAATAATTTGAATGTCATTGAGTAAACTTTGTCTTCTTCAAGTTTTCTAACAAGTTCGTAACCACCTAACATATTTGACCATTGGTCACTTCCTCCAAGTTGTAATTTACATCCGTGTTCTCTGTAAAGATGTAGGAAGTCATAACTTTGCATCAACATATATCCAAATTCAAAGAATGTAAGTCCACGTTCCATTCTATTTTTATATGCATCAAATGTAAGCATTCTATTTACGCTGAAATGAACTCCAATTTCTCTCATGAAGTTAAGGAAATTTAAATTTAAAAGCCAATCAGCATTGTTTGTAAAGATTGCTTTTTGGATTCCATTTTCAGGGTCTCCTTCAAAATTTATTAATTTGGAAAGTTGTTTTTTAAAACATTCTGCATTGCGGTCGATGTCTTCTTTAGTAAGTAACTTTCTCATATCTGTTTTTCCGGAAGGGTCTCCAATCATAGTAGTACCACCACCAAGAAGGGCGATAGGTCTGTGGCCGAATTTTTGCATGTGTTGCATAACTCTAACTTGTAGGAAGTGTCCCAAAGTTAATGAGTCAGCTGTAGCATCAAATCCTATATAGAAAGTTACACTTTCTTTTCCCAATAATTCTTTTAATTCTTCAGCATAAGTTGCTTGGTCTATAAAACCACGTTGTTCAAGCAAGTCATATACATTAGTTTTGTTTTCCATTTTTCCTCCTAAATTAATTTAAAGTTAATTTAAATTTATATTGACTAGCGAAGATTTAAGTATAAAATATTATTCAAACTATATAAAATAAATTTTATTCTTAAGCTATATAAATTTAGATAATAAAAAAACCACATGCATATAAAAGGACGCTTTCGTGGTACCACCTTTTTTCGCTTGTAGCCTCAATACTGTTTAAGCACAGTTGCCTTGGACTCCGGTATTGTAATTCGGCGCTAAGCTTACTGGGTACCATCTGTCCATATTTACTTGTCTATAAATATAGCTCATATAAAATAAATTGTCAACCCAATAAGCATACATCAATAAAATTAGATGTGCAATAGACTAATGTATGGTAATATATTTATGGAGGGGTTACTGCAATGAATGTACTTTTATATAAAGAAGACTATGATGTTGTAAAGGACTCAGGCGTAGGAAAGGCGATAAAGCATCAGGAAAAAGCCCTTAGTGAAGCAGGGATCAATTACACAACAGATATAAAAGATAATTATGATATAGTACATATTAATACAGTGTTTCCAAAATCGTACATATTTACAAAAAAGTGTAAAAAGAAAGGAATACCTGTAGTTTACCATGCACATTCAACAGAAGAGGATTTTAAAAACTCTTTTATGTTTTCAAACCAACTTGCACCTTTTTTTAAGAAATGGCTTATAAAATGCTACAACAATTCAGATTTAATACTAACACCTACTGAGTATTCTAAGGAATTACTACAAAAGTATAATTTAAAGAGTCCAATTGAAGTTATTTCAAATGGAATTGATTTAAATTTTTGGAAAGCTAAACCATCTGACAGAAGTGTTTTTGATGAACAATATAACACTTTGGGTAAGAAGGTAATAGTTTCAGTGGGGCTATACATAAAGAGAAAAGGCATATTGGATTTTGTTGAACTTGCAAAGAGAATGCCGGAATACGAATTTATTTGGTTCGGATATACTGACCCAAAACTACTACCTCAAGAAGTAAGACAAGCAGTAAACGTAAAACTTCCAAATTTAAAATTTCCAGGTTATGTTTCAAGTGAAGAACTGAGACTCGCATACAGTGCTTCAGACTTATACTTTTTCCCCACATATGAAGAAACAGAAGGTATAGTACTACTTGAAGCGTTAGCTACTGGTACAAATGTCTTGGTTAGGAGTATTGATATTTATAGTAGTTTGAAAGATGGAGAACAGGTGTATAAGGCAAGTTCTGTTGATGAATTTGAGGTTAAAATAAGGGGTATTTTAACTGGAGAGTTGCCAAACATTTCAAAAGCAGGGTATAAATTCGTAGAGGATAAGGACATAATAGAAATAGGTCGTAAGTTAGGTAAGTTATATGAGGAGGCACTAAGTGTTAGGAGTTGACTTAGTAAAGGTAGATAGGATAGAAAAGCTTCTAGAAAAGTTTGGAGATAACTTTTTGAAAAGAATTTTTACAAAAGAGGAGATTGAGTATATACAGAAAAAGCAAAAGAGCAAAAATACAGTTGCGGGGATGTATGCTTCAAAAGAAGCTGTTTCAAAAGCACTCGGTACTGGAATAGGAGAAGTTGGATTTAAAGAAATAGCAATTGAATACAATCCATATCCTAGAGCCAGAGTTGGAGAAAAAGTATTTGAACTTTCTATTTCGCATGACGGAGATTATGCAGTTGCAGTTTGTATGCTCAAGTAAGTTAGAGGAAAAGTTATGAACATTATCAAGAGAGGAGACATTTTTTATGCAGATCTATCTCCGGTTATAGGGTCTGAGCAGGGAGGTGTGAGGCCTGTAGTAATTATACAAAATGATGTAGGGAATAAATATTCTCCAACTACAATAGTTGCTGCAATTACATCTCAGCTTAATAAAGCTAAACTTCCAACTCATGTCAATGTAGATGCAAAAGGAGTGCCGTTGCCGAAAAATTCTGTAATACTTCTTGAGCAGATTAGAACTATTGACAAAAAACGTCTTCGAGAAAAAATAGGAAAGTTTAATGAAGATATTATGAGGGAAATAGATCATGCAATGAGTGTGAGTTTAAACATTCAAAAATAAATACATATTAAAGTGCTTCTCAAGAGAGAGGCCTTTTTTCTGTAAAAAATAAAGTAATCATAGTATAATGAAAAATATAAATTAATTAGTAAGAGGAGATATTATGCAAAAGCTGAATAGAGGATATATAATGTTAGGGCTTATATTATTATCTGTTGTTTTTTCAATGTATTTTGTAGTTGGAAGATACAGAGCGGAGGTACAGTATAAGGGATATGATGTAGTGGCTGACTACAATCAATTTTTAAAACTTTCTTATGAAAGTGGAGATTCGTCAATAGAATACTTTAAGAAGTTACAAAAAAATGGAGTAACTACAATTTCTTTAAATGAATACACTATTGATTCTATGAGAAAATTGCCAAATTCAAAACTTAGAACACAAATGATCGGACAAGATTTAGATATAAAGGGAAGCTCTGAAGAGTTGAACTTTATAATAAATGGCTTGGAAACTTTAAAACAACCTAGAAAGATTACAAAGATTTCAAAAGAAGAGATAATAGTAGAAGGAAGACCCGAAGATTTAGTGGGAAATCGTGTAGGAGCTTTTGATATAGAAGAAAAACGTATAGGTGATTTTAGTTATAAGAGTTCAGTTCTTGAGTATGTGGGATTGGGATATGATTTAAAATTAATAGAGGAATTAAAAGATAATGGGTTAAAAGTAAATTTAAGACCTAATTTTTATTCAAGAATTCAAGATCCTAAAAAGACAATGGAAAGATTTATTGGAGTAGTAGAAAAATATAACCCTGAACAAAAGTGGATTGTATTTTCAGGAACAGAATTTTATTCAAACAGATCTAAAGATAAATCAATTGATGAGGAATTTATAGACTTACTTAATAAAAATAATATGGCACTTGGACTGGTTGAATCTTCTAATCAAAGAGGACATACAGATTTAAAAGGCGTTAATAATGTAATTAAAAATGATAGAGTTAGAAAGTTTAGAGCTTTTACTACTTGGGATTACTTACAAGATAGATATGATTATCAAATTCCTCTACACAGAAATGGACAAGAGCTTACAAATGTGTATTATAGAGCTATTTCAGAAAGAAATGTAGCAGTGGTTTTCATTGCTCCTTACACAAAGGGAAATGAAATAATAACAGATCCACAAATGTATGGAAATGTATTACTTCCTTTAGCTGAAAGAATGGGACAAAAGGGATATACAGCAGGTGAAGTAAATCCAATTGGAACATGGAGTCCAAATAGACTGTTTAAAATACCTGTGGCGATAGGTGTGGTGGCAGCTGGAATACTACTTTTACAGATAATATTTAAATTGCCGGCTCTTGTTTCAGCTATACTTATGGGAATTGGAATTTTTACGTCACTTACATTTTTTGGACTTGGAATAAAAGAAAACCTGGGCAATTTGTTGTTTAACTTGGCGGCGATAGTAGTCTATCCGACACTAGCTCTTACAGTGATAATGGAAAATTATATGCTTGTGAAGAGAAGAAAAAATAGAGAAGTAAAGACTTTTAAAATTTATACTCATGGAATGTTATTGCTTTTAATAGCTATTTTGATAAGTATGATAGGAGCTTTAAACGAAGTTTCATTTTTGAGCGGAACAAATTATTTAGTAGAGCTTGTAGAATTTAGAGGAGTTAAAATTTCTCAAATGTTACCAATATTATTTGCATTTGTAATATATGCGGCATACATTGGTTTTGGGAGAACTGAAGAGACTGCTCCAAAAATACAAGTAAAAGAAATTAGAAATGTATTAAATATGGATGTAAAATTTTGGCAAGCGGGCCTTGCGGGAATGTTGTTGATTTTAGTTGCGATATTCTTGCTAAGAGGTGGGAACACCAACACTAAAATTCCAGGAATGGAATTACTTGCAAGAAACTTGATGGAAATATATCTACCAGTTAGACCAAGAACTAAAGCTATCTTAATGGGTTGGCCGGCAATAGTGCTTTTGATGTATATAGCATATAGAAAAAGAGCTGAAATAATGACACTTATATTGATACTTTTAGCTTCAATAGGTATGGCAGACATAGTAAATACTTTCTCTCATATAAGAACACCACTTTATATTTCATTTACTAGAGTTTGTGTGCAATATTTAGTTGTGGCACTTATAGCCTTAGTTTTTGTATATGTTGCAGAAGTTGTAAGAAAGGGGTACGACAAATACATTGGCAAATAAAATTTTGGTGTCCGGGTACTACGGCTATAACAACATAGGTGATGAAGCTATTCTAAAAGGTCTAGTAGACGGAATATCTGAGATTAGCGATGCTGAAATTGTGGTATTATCGAAAAATCCAGATTGGACAACGGAAAAATATGGAGTAAAAGCAGTAAATAGGTCTAAAATAACTGATATTCTAAAAAATATCAGCAGTACAGACATGCTTTTGTCAGGAGGAGGCTCACTTCTTCAAGATGTAAGTAGTAGTAAATCTATACTTTATTACCTTGGGATTTTGAAACTTGCTCAACTTATGAGAAAGAAAACTTTTATATATTCTCAAGGAATAGGACCTATTAGGAGAACTTTTAATAGATTTTTGACAAGAAAAATTTTAAATAAAGTAGATTATTTAAATGTTAGAGATAGACAAAGCGAAGCGTATTTAAGAGATTTAAATGTAAAAAGAGATGTTCAAGTAACGACAGACACTGTATTTGGAATAAAAAAACCGAGTTTGGACAAGGGAAGAGAAGTCCTTGATGGGCTAGGAGTTAGAAAAAATGCAGTAAATGTTGGAATGATAGTTATGAATTGGAAGAATTCAGGAGAGAGAACTATAGATGAATTTATAAAGACAATTGAACTCGTAAAGAGTGAAAGAGATGTCAATATAATACTGATTCCATTCTTTTACCATTTAGATTTAAAAATTGAAACTGAAATTTATGATAAAATAAAAGATAAATATGAAAATATATACTTGGCAGACCACTATTTACACGTAAATGAATATCTATCATTGATAGGGAATTTAGATATATGTGTGAGCATGAGGCTTCACGGGCTTATATTTTCGACACTTATGGGAGTTTATCCCATAGGAATTTCATACGACCCTAAAATTGACGGGTTTATGAAAGAATTAGATAGAGTACAAAACCACTATGTACAAAATTTCAAATCGGATGAGTTAGCCAAAGAAATTTTACAATCTATAGAAGATAGAGATGAACTTAAAAAAGAAATTAGTGGATATTTGCTTAAATTTGTAAAAAAGACCAAAGAGCACAATCAAAGGGTTTTGGAGGTATTAAATACAGAGCATGGAAAAGGTTAGTATATTTGGAGTTGAGGTTTTCAATGTAACTTTCGATGAAGCCTTTGAAAAGATTAAAGGTTTTTTGAAAGAAGATAGATTACACACCATAATGACTCCGAACACTGAAATTGTTGTGGATGCACGAGACAATCCTAAGATGAGAGACATAATAAATTCTGCGGACTTGGTTGTGGCAGATGGTATAGGGCTTATTTATGGCTCAAAGATGAAGAAGTTGCCGTTAAAGGAGCGTGTAACAGGGTTTGACTTATCTATAAAGATGATAGACCTTTGTAGAGAAGAAGGATACAGTTTGTTTTTACTTGGAACAAAACCCGAAATTGTAGAGCAAGCTTATAAAAATTTAAAAAAGATGAAAAGCTTAATATAGTTGGTTATCATGATGGATATTTCAAGGGAGCTCATTTGGGAATGGGAGACCATGAAGAAGAACTTAAAGTAATTGAACAGATAAATTCATTAAAACCTGATATAATATTTTTGGGTATGGGTTATCCTAAACAAGAACTTTGGATAGAACATAATAAGGGCAGATTGAATTCAAAAATTATAATAGGTAATGGCGGAGTTATAGACATACTTGCCGGAGTGAGTAAAAGA
Source organism: Peptoniphilus indolicus ATCC 29427 (assembly GCF_000227315.1). Lineage (GTDB taxonomy): Bacteria > Bacillota > Clostridia > Tissierellales > Peptoniphilaceae > Peptoniphilus > Peptoniphilus indolicus. The sequence continues at coordinate 952,505 of NZ_JH165061.1, forward strand.
GCTCCGGAGGCGTTTATAAAGTTAAATTTAGAGTGGCTTTATAGATTGTTATCAGACCCAGCCAGAATAAAAAGACAAGTGGCAATACCTAAATTTTTGTATTCTGTAATAAAGGATAAGAATTCTGTAGTAGTAGGAGGAAAAAATGAACATAGAAACTAAAGCTATTAACACCATCAGATTACTTTCAGTGGACCAAATTCAAGCCGCAAATTCAGGACACCCTGGATTACCACTTGGAGCATCTCCAATGGCTTACACAATTTGGAAAAATATGAAGCACAATCCTAGTGACCCAAGTTGGATAAACAGAGATAGATTTATTCTTTCAGCAGGTCATGGTTCAAGTATGTTGTATTCATTACTTCACCTTTTTGGATATGGCCTTGAAATAGAAGATTTAAAGAACTTTAGACAACTTTCATCACGTACACCGGGGCACCCTGAGTATAAACACACAGTTGGTGTAGAGGCTACTACAGGGCCTCTTGGACAAGGTATATCTATGGCAGTTGGTATGGCAATGGCAGAAAAGCACATGGCCGCAATTTATAATAAAGACATTGAAGTTGTAGACCACCATACATTTGTAATATGTGGCGATGGAGATTTAATGGAAGGTATTTCTAACGAAGCTTCATCTCTTGCGGGAACTCTTAAATTATCAAAGCTTATAGTTCTTTACGATTCAAATGGAATTTCAATAGAAGGATCAACTGACTTAGCATTCTCAGAAGACGTTGCTTCAAGATATTTAGCACTGGGTTGGCAAGTTATAGAAGTTGAAGACGGAAACGACATAGAAGCAATTGCAGCGGCAATAGAAGAAGCTAAAAAAGATGAAAGGCCTTCACTTATAAAAGTAACTACAGAAATAGGATATGGCTCACCAAGAGTTGGAACAAGCAAAGCGCATGGAGAACCACTTGGAGCAGACGGAGTTTTAGAAACTAAGAAATTCTTAGAAGCTTCAGAAGAAGCATTCTACGTTTCAGAAGAAGTTAGAGCTCATTTTGAAGACATCAAAAAAGATTTACACTTTGAATACGAAAAATCAAACAGAGTAGAAGAGCTATATGCTGAAAAATATCCTGAAGAATACAAGAAACTTGTAGACTCAATGAATGGAAAATTTGATTTAGAAGTTTTGAATACAGAAGAACTTTACAAATTTGAAAAAGATATGGCGACTCGTGCATCTTCAGGAGTTGCATTAAATAGAATAGCTGAAAAATTTGATTTATTCTTTGGCGGTTCAGCAGACCTTGCGCCATCAAACAAATCAAATATAGATAAAGAAGAAAACTTTAGTGCGAAAAATCCAAAAGGACTTAACATAAACTTTGGAGTTCGTGAACACGCTATGGCGGCAATAGTAAATGGTATTATGCTACATGGAGGATTCAAATCTTATGGAGCAACATTCCTTGTATTTGCAGATTATTTAAAACCTGCTATCAGACTTGCTGCAATTCAAAATTTAGGCTCAGTGTTCATACTTACTCACGACTCTATCGGAGTTGGAGAAGACGGACCTACACATCAACCTATAGAACAACTTTCAATGCTTAGAAGTATTCCAAATCACATTGTATTTAGACCGGCAGATGCAGTAGAAGCGGCAGTAGGTTGGTCAGTTGCGCTGAACTCAAAATCAACACCTGTATCACTTATTCTTTCAAGACAAACTCTTAAGAATTTAGAAGGTTCATCAAGAGATGCGGCAAAAGGTGCTTATATAGTACAAAAAGAAACAAAAGAACTAAAGAAAATCATCATAGCAACAGGTTCTGAAGTTGAAATTGCAGTAGAAGCGGCAGATGAAGAAACAAGAGTTGTTTCAATGCCATCAAGAGAACTTTTTGAGGCACAAACTGAAGAATATAGAGAATCAATAATACCTAACAACGTTAGAAACAGAGTTGTAGTAGAAGCGGCAAGTTCTTATGGTTGGCATAAATATGCAGGAATTGACGGGAAACTTGTAACTATTGATGAATTTGGAACATCAGCACCTGGTTCAGAAGTGTTTAGGTATTTTGGAATAACTGCAGAAAACGTAAAAAGAGCACTTAAGGAGTTTTAAATAGTCGCCGAAAGGCGACTTTTTTACTAATATGAAGAGAATAAGAGAAATAGACTTAGTAAAGGGACTGGCAATATTTTTAGTTCTGATGATACACACAAATATATATATGGTTTCAGAAGACCTGATAAACTTTAAAATATTTTATGGTGCGCTATCAAGATGCGCAGTGCCACTATTTATGATGGCGAGCGGAGCTTTACTATATAGAAGAAAACCAACTTTTAAAAAGACCTTTAAAATGGTACTTAAACTGATATTTTTAATACTATTCTTTAACTTCGTATATAGGTATTGGGACGGTTGGTGGATGAATGACACCAGTATGGAAAATCTTATGAAGATTAATGAAAAATTTCATTTGTATTATCTCTACATTGCAGTTGTGCTTTTCATCTCAGCACCGGTAGTTTATAGATTAGTTTCAAATATGACTAGGAATGAATATAGATTTGCAATATTTTTATTTTTCCTAGGCTCAATAGTTGTGCCATATTTAAAAACTTTAAATCTAATTAAGAATCCATTCATTTTAACATACAGTTTGTCAATGAGTTACTCAACTATAGGTTATGCAATGATAGGACATTACATTTTTAAATATAAAGAAGATATACCAAGAGGTTTTTCAATATTTGGAGCATTTGCAATCTGGTATATGATTGATATTTTGATAGAAAATCCTACGGATGCAAATTTTGTAACATACTTTGAAATGGTAAATCCACTTAGCTTTATATATGCAGTTAGCGTATTTTTATTTGTGGTTAGGTCAAAGACAGATACAGAATTGAGTTTGCTATCAAATTCAACACTTTTTATATACACAACACATATATTAGTGCTTGAATATTTTCTAAAAGTTGGATTAATGCCTGAAGCATTTAAAGATTTTAAAGTAATTTATCCAATTATAATGAGTTTAATGATTATAGTACTAGAACTTGTACCATATAGCATTTATAATATAGTTAAGAAAAAGATTAAATAGGAGGAAAAATGATTTTAGTTGTTGATTTTGGAGGACAGTATAACCAACTTATAGCAAGAAGAATAAGAGACCTTAATGTGTACTGTGAAGTGGTTCCATATAGCAAGGCTTTAGAAGCTATCAAAGAAAAAAAGCCAAGTGGAATAGTTTTTACAGGGGGACCTAATTCAGTTTATGAAGAAGGAGCACCAAGCATAGAAAAGGAAATCTTTGAACTTGGAATCCCTATTTTGGGACTTTGCTACGGTATGCAACTTATGAGCCATGTACTTGGAGGAGAAGTAAAGGCTTCAACTGAAAGAGAGTTTGGAAAAACTGTTTTAAATATCTCTGATAATAAAATATTCGATGGCATAGAACAAGACTCTACAGTATGGATGAGTCACGTTGATAAAGTTGTTGAATTACCAAAAGGATTTAAGACAATCGCTAAGACAGACAATACAGAAAATGCTGCAATAGCAAATGATGAAAAGAAATTATATGGCTTCCAATTCCATCCAGAAGTTAATCATTCAGAATTTGGAACAGAGATGTTAAAAAACTTTGTCGTAAATGTTGTTGGTGAAAAACAAGACTGGACAATGGCAAATTATAAAACAACACTTATTTCTTCCATAAGAGAAAAAGTAGGAGATGGCAAAGTTTTACTTGCCCTATCAGGTGGAGTAGATTCATCAGTTGCAGCAGCACTACTTTCAGAAGCAGTTGGAGAAAACTTGACTTGTATCTTAGTTGACCATGGTCTGATGAGAAAGAATGAAGCTTTAGAAGTTGAAGAAGCTTTTAAAGATTCAGGAATGAACTTTATAAGAGTGGATGCAGAAGAAAGGTTCTTAAAGAGACTTGAAGGCGTTACAGACCCAGAAGACAAAAGAAAGGCAATTGGAGAAGAATTCATCAGAGTATTTGAAGATGAAGGAAAGAAAATCGGCTCAGTAGATTTCCTAGCTCAAGGAACAATTTATCCGGATATAATAGAATCAGGACTTGGAGATGCGGCAGTGATAAAGAGCCACCACAATGTTGGAGGACTTCCATCGGTTGTAGATTTTAAAGACATAGTAGAGCCACTTAGAATGTTGTTTAAAGATGAAGTGAGACAACTTGGTAGAGAACTTGGACTTAAAGACTATTTAGTAAACAGACAACCATTCCCAGGGCCAGGACTTGGAATAAGAGTAATTGGAGAAGTAACCAAAGAAAAATTAGATTTACTAAGAGATGCAGATGCAATCTTTAGAGAAGAAATTGCAAAAGCAGGACTTGACTCTGATATAAACCAATACTTTGCAGTTCTTACAAATAACAGAACAGTAGGAGTTATGGGAGACTTTAGAACATACGACTACACACTTGCTCTAAGAGCAGTTAAGACAACAGATTTCATGACAGCAGATTGGTCAAGAATTCCATACGAAGTTTTAGATAAAGTTTCAGTTAGAATAGTAAATGAAGTAAAACACATAAATAGGATTGTGTATGATATAACAAGTAAACCACCAGCAACTATTGAGTGGGAGTAAAACTCCCCTGTGTGGGAGTTTTACCAGAAAAATAGCCTATAAAATAAAAAGATAAAAATTATATACATGAGTAAAGTGGCTTATATCATTTGACAATTAGTGATTTGGGATATTTAATTTAATCTTAAGATTAGGTCAGGAAGCATACGGTGCCCTGGCCATTTTTTATGTTATAATACAAGTAATAAAGATTAAGCTAGAATAAGGAGGGGGTATATTGTCAAAAATTAAAAAAGATCAAATTTCAGCTAAAGGCTTTGATATTGAGGTTTACACAGAAGATTTTAAAAATGATTATATAAGTCTTACTGATATAGCAAAATATAAAAACAAGGAAGAACCTAATGTAGTTGTTTCAAATTGGATGCGAAACTATAATACAATAGAATATCTTGGCATTTGGGAGCAGTTAAATAATCCAGATTTTAACCCCCTCGAATTCGAGGGGTATTTAAAAAAGGCGGGTAGTAACGCTTTTACTTTATCACCTCAAAAATGGCAGAAAACCACTAATGCAGTAGGACTATTTGTAAAGTTGGGTAGATATGGAGGCACATATGCTCATAAAGATATAGCTTTTAAATTTGCTTCATGGATATCTGCAGAATTTGAACTTTATATAATTAAAGATTATCAAAGACTTAAAGAAGATGAAAACTCAAAATTATCATTAACTTGGAACCTGCATAGAGAAATATCTAAAATCAATTATAAAATTCATACAGATGCCATCAAAGAATATTTATTAAAAGACCTTACAGATGAGCAGTTATCATTTAAATATGCAAGTGAAGCAGATATGCTTAATGTGGCACTATTTAATAAAAGAGCAAAACAGTGGCGTGAAGAAAATCCTGACCTAAAAGGAAATATGAGAGACTATGCAAGTCTTAATGAACTATTAGTACTTGCTAATATGGAATCCTACAATGCAATTTTAATTGAAAAGGGATTAGAGCAAAAAGAAAGAATGATTGAACTTAGAAATCTTGCAAAGACCCAACTCGTATCTTTAGAAAAATTAAACCAATCAGATATAAAAAAACTACACAAGTAAAATTATTATAGAGTTTTCTCCGGTACTGGGACTGGTACGGGACTAAAAATTTGAAAACGCCCTATAATTAGGTGGATTTGGTGGTACATTAAAAAATAGAATCTAGTATTTTGGACGGTTTGGGATATATAGTACATTTGGAAAAGAAGAATGGGAATAATTAAATAATTTATTGAATATACAACTTAGAGAACCTTCCATTAAATTATGGGAGGTTTTTAT
>NZ_JH165061.1:959352-974618 GCF_000227315.1 Peptoniphilus indolicus ATCC 29427
AAATTAATATAAAATTTTGTGAAATTGGCAGATAGTTAAATTTATATTAGATGATTTTATCTAAATTGAAGAGGAAGGGGAATGAATAGTGGCAAAAAAAAATAACACAAATATAGGTTTTGAAAAGCAAATTTGGGATGCAGCTTGTGTTCTTTGGGGACATATACCTGCAGCTGAATATAGAAAGGTAATTGTTGGACTTATTTTTCTTCGTTATATATCAAATGCTTTTGAAAAACGTTATGAGGAGCTTTTAAAAGAAGGTTATGGTTTTGAAAATGACAGAGATGCATATGCAGAAGAAAATATTTTCTTTGTGCCAGAAGAGGCACGTTGGAGTAAGATTTCCTCTGCTGCGCACACACCTGAAATTGGAATAGTAATTGATGATGCAATGAGAGCGATTGAAAAAGAAAATGTGAGTTTAAAAAATGTTTTGCCTAAGAATTATGCTAGTCCGGATTTAGATAAAAGGGTATTAGGAGAAGTTGTTGACTTATTTACTAATGAAATTCATATGGATGATACAGATGAAAGCAAAGATTTACTTGGTAGGACTTATGAATACTGTATTGCTCAATTTGCAGCATATGAAGGAACAAAAGGTGGAGAATTTTATACTCCTTCAAGTATTGTAAAGACAATAGTTGAAATTTTGAAACCTTTTAATAATTGTCGTGTATATGACCCTTGTTGTGGAAGTGGTGGTATGTTTGTACAGAGTGAAAAATTTGTACAGGCTCATAGCGACAATCGAGGGAATATTTCTGTTTATGGACAGGAATCTAATGCAGACACATGGAAGATGGCGAAAATGAATATGGCAATAAGAGGAATTGATGCCAATTTCGGTTCTTATCATGCCGATACATTTTTTAATGACATCCATAAAACATTAAAATCGGATTTCATTATGGCAAATCCACCGTTTAATCTTTCTAATTGGGGTGCAGATAAATTAAAAGATGATGTTAGGTGGAAATATGGAACTCCGCCATCGGGAAATGCAAACTATGCGTGGATACAACATATGATTCATCACCTAGCGCCGAACGGAAAAATAGGCTTAGTACTGGCTAATGGAGCATTATCATCCCAATCTTCAGGAGAAGGAGAAATAAGAAAAAAGATTATAGAAGATGATCTCGTTGAAGGGATTGTAGCTTTGCCAACACAGTTATTTTATAGCGTAACTATTCCAGTGACATTGTGGTTTATTACTAAAAATAAAAAACAGAAAGGAAAGACCCTATTTATTGATGCCAGAAAAATGGGATATATGGTTGATCGAAAACATAGAGATTTTACGGAAGGTATACAAGAAGATGGAAGTCTTGGGGATATTGACTTACTAGCAAAAACCTTTGAAGATTTTCAAAATGGAAAATTAGAGGAGAAAAAAGGATTTTCCGCTATAGCGTCAATAGAAGATATAGCAAAACAAGATTATATATTAACTCCCGGTCGATACGTAGGTATTGAAGAACAAGAAGATGACGGCGAGCCTTTTGAGGAAAAGATGACAAGGCTGACCTCAGAACTTTCGGATATGTTTGAGAAATCTCATGAACTGGAAGAGGAAATCAGAAAGAAGTTAGGGGCTATTGGTTATGAAGTGTAATTGGCGTATAAAAAAGCTATCCGAAATTGCTCACATCAATCCAAAAGAAAGCATTGGTAAAGGCATCATGGCAAAAAAAGTACCAATGGATAAATTGCAACCGTTTTGTAGGGATATTCCAGAATTCATTTTGGGAGAGTATAAGGGGGGAGCTAAATTTAGAAATGGTGACACGATAATGGCAAGAATAACACCTTGTTTGGAGAATGGAAAAATTTCAAAAGTTTCTATGTTGGATGATGATGAAGTTGGTTTTGGATCAACTGAATACATTGTTTTTCGTGCTATTGAAGGTGTTAGTGATGCTGATTTTCTGTATTATTTGATTTGTAGCCCATTGGTTCGTAATCCGGCAATTAAATCTATGGTGGGGTCATCGGGTCGCCAAAGAGTACAAACTGATGTAGTCTCTGATTTGGATATAGAGTTGCCTAATATCGAAGAGCAAAGGAAAATCGGAAGTATACTAAAGGCTCTTGATGATAAAATAGCATTGAATAATGCGATAAACAATAATTTAGCGGCTTAAAGGTCTATGTCTGATACATCAAGCTCACCGGACATCAGTTTAGGTAAAAGAGCGTCACGAGTTGTAGCTAATCGTACATTTTCAGCTTTGTTATGACCAATCATCTCAAAAATCGGCGTTACAGTGGCCGTGTAATTACGGACATCGTCAAAGTTTAAGTTGCTTATTGGCATAGCGGCTATATGCTGAGGATAAATGTGCGGCTGTGCAGAACCAGTTTGAGCATCGTATATTTCTTTCTGGCGCTTTTTTAATAACACATACCAAAAATAAACATTGTCTGTCATTGAACTATCAATAAAAGATGAGTCTGATGACCAAATCGGTATATTCCATAAACTAACATATCCCGAATTTGCACCGGAAGCAGATATAGCAAGAACAGGAGCAACTGTATTAGCTACATTATGATACGTTGATGGTTCCAAACCGCCAGCAACAACTGGAACATTTCCGAATATGGCGTTTTTCGATAGTAAGCCCTTGCCTCTTTTTGGAGTTATGCTATCTCCGATAGTATTTTCTCCATTTGATATACTTGGAAACATCGCATCAAAAATTGCCCGAGCTTGCTGCTCTAAATTATTGTTTGTAATACTTCATATAAAAATTAGAAAGAAAATAAGAATTATATTAAATAAATCTATAAAGGAGAGAGTTATGCTGGCATCATATACAGAAGAAAATTATGAAAACTCAATAATTGAATTATTTCAAAACGATTTGGAATATGAGTACGCATATGGTCCTAATATTGAGAGGGATTTTTATAGCCCGCTATATGAAGAGGTTCTAGTTGAATCGTTATATCGTTTAAATAGAGATTTGCCAGGAGATGCCATTCAGGAGGCATTGTATAAAATTAAAAATTTTGAAAATGGTGAGATTGTACAAAAAAATAATTTATTTATGGACTATCTGCAAAATGGCATTCCAGTAAGATATTTTTTTAAAGATGAAGAGCGCTCAGATATTGTTTATATTGTTGATTATAAGAATCTAGATAATAACTCCTTTATTGTTGCAAATCAATGGACATTTATAGAAAATAGTGAAAAAAGACCTGACATTGTTTTATTTTTAAATGGACTACCTATTGTCGTTATTGAATTAAAGTCACCATCTAGAGAAGGAACAGATGCTTCAGATGGATATAGACAGTTGAAAAATTATATGAAAGAAATCCCATCTATGTTTATTTATAATGCTATTTGTGTCATGAGTGACCAATTGACATCCAAAGCAGGAACAATTACTTCTGGTGAAGATCGTTTTATGGAGTGGAAAACAAAAGATGGTAGCTATGAAAATACAGAATATGCTAACTTTGATACATTTTTTGAGGGAATTTTTAAAAAAGAAAGATTCTTAGATATAATAAAAAATTACATTGTTTTTCAAATGAAGGTATAAGTATGTTTAAAATTTTAGCGGGGTATCATCAGTATTTTGCAGTTAATAAGGCTATTGAATCTACTAAAAAAGCTACAGTGACAGATGGTAAAGGTGGAGTTTTTTGGCATACTCAAGGTAGTGGGAAGTCTTTATCTATGGTATTTTATGCACATAGACTACAAGAAGCATTAGATAGCCCTACGATTGTTGTGCTTACAGATAGAAATGATTTGGATGATCAACTGTATGGACAATTTGTTAAATGTAAGAATTTTTTAAGACAAGATCCTATTCAAGCAGATAGTAGAGCTCATTTAAAAAATTTGCTTAATGGAAGAAAAGCAAACGGAATTATATTTACTACAATGCAAAAGTTTGAGGAATCAGAAGATGCTTTATGTGAAAGACGTAATGTTATTGTAATGGCTGATGAAGCACATAGAGGACAATATGGTTTAGCAGAAAGAATTAAAATTGTACAAAATGAAAATGGAGAAGATATAGCTAAAAGAGTTGTCGGGACTGCGAGAATTATTAGAAATTCTCTGCCTAATGCAACATATATTGGATTTACAGGGACTCCTATTTCTTCAAAAGATAGAAGTACTAGAGAGGTATTTGGTGAATATATTGATATCTACGATATGACCCAAGCTGTTGAGGATGGAGCTACAAGACCTGTTTATTACGAAAGTAGAGTTATTAAATTAAATCTTGATGAAAGTACATTAAAATTAATAGATAAAGAGTACGATATAATGGCAGAAAATGCTGACCCTCATGTTATTGAAAGAAGTAAAAAAGAGCTTGGTAGGATGGACGCAATACTTGGAAATGATAATACTATAAATTCACTTGTTTGTGACATTATAGATCATTATGAAGATAATCGAGAAAACTTGCTTACTGGTAAGGCTATGATTGTAGCATATTCTCGACCTATTGCTATGAGAATTTATGAGAAAATATTAGAACTTCGACCTAATTGGGTTGAAAAAATAGGCGTAGTTATGACTTCGGGGAACAATGATCCTGAAGAGTGGAGAGATATAATTGGAAATAAAAAGCATAAGGATGAGTTGGCAAAGAAATTTAAAAATAACGATAGTGAAATGAAAATTGCTATTGTTGTGGATATGTGGCTTACGGGGTTTGATGTTCCATCTTTGGCAACTATGTATGTTTATAAGCCAATGACAGGACATAATTTGATGCAGGCTATTGCACGAGTGAATCGTGTGTTCCAAGATAAAGAAGGTGGCCTTATTGTTGACTATGTAGGGATTGCATCAGCATTAAAACAAGCTATGAATGATTATACAACTCGTGATAAGAAAAATTATGGAAATACAGATGTTGCAGAGGTTGCTTATCCTAAATTTTTAGAAAAATTATCTGTATGTCAAGATTTATTCCATGGTTATAATTATATTAATTTTAGTGGAGATAGTGATTTAGAAAGGGCTAAAATTATTAGTGGCGCGTTAAATTTTATTCTAGACAGAAAAAGAGAGAATGATAAAGAAATTTTTTTGAAAGAAGCACTTATGCTTCATCAGGCACTATCTCTTTGTTCATCTTTAGTATGTGAGAAAGATAGATTAGAAGCTGCTTTTTTTGAAGCGATTCGAGTTTTAGTTTTAAGGCTTATAAATAATGGACAAGGACAAAAAATATCTTTAAATCAAATGAATGCTAAAATCAATGATTTATTAAAACAAAGCATTAAGAGTGAAGGAGTGATAAATCTATTCTCTGACATAAAAGAAGAGTTTTCATTATTTGATCCTAAGTTTTTGCAAGATGTAGCTAATATGAAAGAAAAAAATATTGCTGTAGAGCTTTTAAAAAAATTAATAGCAGAGCAAGTTGTTGTATATAAGAGGACAAATATAGTAAAGTCTGAAAAATTTAGTGGAATTATGCAAAGGACATTAAATTCATATCTTAATGGGATGTTAACGAATGAAGAGGTCATTGAAGAAATGCTAAATCTTGCAAAACAGATTGCTGAAGCACAAAAAGCTGGTGATAAATTGGGGTTGACAACAGATGAGCTTGCTTTTTATGATGCACTTACAAAACCTCAAGCGATTAAAGATTTTTATAAAAATGATGAGTTAATTGCAATTAGTAGGGAATTAACAGATACACTTAGGAAGAATAGAAGTATAGACTGGCAAAAAAGAGAATCAGCTCGTGCTAAAATGAGAATGTTAATTAAAAAACTTTTGAAAAAACATAAATATCCGCCTGAGGGGATGGAAGATGCAGTGCAAGTTGTTATGACACAGTGCGAACTTTGGACTGATAGTTATCATTTTGAATATGATGATATTTATTCACATACAGACTATATTAACAAGTCTGTGCCGTTAGCTGCAGAAAATAGTATAAAATATATTTGATTAAATTCAATGAACGAATATATTGAGAGAGTGTAAATTATGTCAAAAGGAATAATATATTTAATGACCACAGTAGTATCTGGTCTTATAAAGATTGGTAAAACCAGAAATGACCAATTTGAAAATAGAATGAGATTTTTAGAAAGTAATGGATACGCTAATATTACAGGGCTAAAAAGAGAATTTGCTATAGAAGTGGATGGATATGACGAGAAAGAAAAGCTTATACATGATATTTTTAGTAAAAGTAGGATTGTTAATACAGAACTATTTGCTTTAGATATAGAAATAGCAAAATCGTTATTATCTTCTTTAGATGGTAAGCAGATTTATCCAAAAGATAAGAGTAAAAAGGAAGTATTTAAGGAATCAACAGAAGAAATAAAACTTAAGTCAGATAATGGGTTTGTTCCAGATGGGGAATATGTATTAAACCGTAATATTAAAGGTTTTGGTAAAGTTTATGGTAAAGCAAAAGTAGAAGATGGTATATTTACAGTTTTAAAAGGAAGTATTTGTGGAAATACTGGGAAAGGGTATATTTCTTCTATTAGACGAAATGCAAATATAGTAAATAATATATTACAAGAAGACATTGTATGTGTTAATCCATCGAGCGCAGGTTGGATAATTATCGGAAAATCTAATAATGGATGGGTTGAATGGAAGGATATACATGGTAACAGAATCGAAAAATATAGAGATATAGAAAGATAGTTTATGTATAAGATAGTTACTATAGAAATAGCAAGAGGTAAGTTTATGCCAAATTTAAAAGCAAAAGAATATAAAAAATTTGAAGATATTAAACATATCAGAAAAGATGGAAGTGAGTATTGGAGTGCAAGAGAACTTTCTGCTGTACTTGATTACTATCAATGGCGTAATTTTCAAAAGGTAATTGATAAGGCTATGATTGCTTGTGAAAATAGTGGGCATGAAGTAACATACGATTTTGCTGAGGCCAGCAAAATCGTAGAAGCTGGTGCTACAAGCAAGTCTATTAAAGATTATGAACTTACAAGATATGCTTGCTATTTGATTGTGCAAAATGGTGATCCTAGAAAAGAAGTTATTGCACTTGGACAAACCTACTTTGCTATACAAACATATCGTCAAGAGCTAGCGGATCATTTTAATCAGCTTGATGAGGATAGAAGACGGCTTGTTGTTCGAGGTGATATTAAACAATGGAATCAGATTTTAGTTGAAACAGCACATGATGCGGGAGTTATCACAAACGAAGAATTCGCTATATTCCAAAATGCTGGATATATGGGATTGTATGGCGGATTAGATGTAGAAGATATACATTCTAGGAAGGGTCTAGCTGCAAGACAAAAGATTTTGGATTACATGGGAAGTACTGAACTCATTGCGAATTTATTTAGAATTTCACAGACAGAAGAAAAGCTAAGGAAAGACAAAGTTGAGGGTGCATATGCAGCAACAAAAGTGCATTATTCAGTAGGAAAAGAAGTGAGAGGTGCCATTGAGAAAATAGGTGGCACAATGCCAGAAGATTTACCAGTTCCAGAGAAAAATATTCAACAGATAGAAAAAGAACAGATGAAACGTCTTAAGGATAAAGCTAAACAGGGAAAGTTGATGTTGGATGAATAATGTGTGTCCCCAAAAACACTCTTACTGTAGTATAAACACTGATATTGTTTTGAGATTAAAAACTCAAAAACTAGGTATAAAGACACCAGATTTTAGAAACTTAATAGATACTGATAATTTGTAAAATAAACAAATATGCTATGATAATTATTGGGTTTGAATAAGATTATAAATTCAAGAGGTTAAAAATCCTCAGCAAGACTATTAGTATAATCTATGTTAATTTGATTAAGTTGAGAGTCAAAAATTAAAGTATGTATTGTAAAAATTTTTATACGGGGTTTGCTTTTATTCATATGTTAAAAATATAAAATTTAAGAAGAAAGTGAAATTAACTAGTTCATCAAATCATATATTCAGACTAAAATATAAAAAAATAAACTCGGAGCATTCCGAGTTATTATTCTTATATTTTCTTGACCAATTTTGATTTTAGATAAATTCTACCAACTCCATCTACAGTAGCTTCAATGTCGTGACCATTTACTTCAGGTTTAAGAATTTTTAATTTAGTAGCTTTAGTTCCTTGTTTTAATCTATCTTTGCCTAATGGTAATTCTTTTATTGTAGTAACTGAATCGCCATCTGCTAATTCAGCTCCGTTAAAATCAAATGTTTTGCTAGCAAGTTCAGCAGCTTCCATATCTGCATCTGTCCACTCATGAAAACACATAGGACAAACATATAAATGATTATCTTTGTATGTGTAGCCTTCTCCACACTGTGGGCAATTTGGTAAATCTATCATTCTAACCTCCAAATAATTTATTACTGATAATATTATAACATAAATAATTTTAATTAAAAATGATAGTGAACATTCATTACAATTAAGCTTATCAGCCTCTGGGTTAGAGATTTAAAAACAATTATAGAAATGTTGTTATATTTGTAAAATAGATTCAGAAACTTGGAATCAAGCAACAAATATAAGAGCTAAGTGTAGTGTATTTTAGAAGATTTTTATATATAGAAATATAAAAAAATTTTCAAAAGTTTGAATAATACTTATTGTAACAATATCTAAAATTATCATCAAATGCAACTATAAACTTTTGATTATATAAAAAACTGTCTAGAGTTGTCAAACATATGTGACAAGAAAATTCAATTTTTTTATTATGGTGAAGGCAAAAAATTAGATTCTGCCTTCAAAAAATATTGTTAATTGCGACAATATCTTATCCCAGCCCCTTATTCTAGTGGCCCACTTGCTAGATGCATCTACCATCGCAAGGTACAAGTGTAAATGTCAATATAAGAATGTACATTTTCCTATTCCTTCCGGATATTTGAAATAGATACTTTGTTTATCTAGAGTTTATTATATACATCTTCTACTTTTTTATTTAAAGAATAATATCCAATTTTAAGTATATATTTTCGCGAATATAATTACTGGAAATTGCATTCTTCAACCAATCTACCATCTCGAGTATATAAAAATAAGGAATTATTTTAATCAAACTTTAATATAATTGCATAACTAAAAAGCTCATCTATTTATTTTGTCTATATTCGATTACAGCCATTTTTATTTGATTATAGGAGATATTTTCGTTTACAGCTTCTTTTATTGGCTTTAATTTTGAGTAACCCAAGCGTTCAATCGCTTTAAATATTTCATTTCTTACATTTTTATCCAAATTAAAATTTATATTTTCAAGATATCCTGTTTTTTGAGCAATGTCTAGGTGTTTAAGTACAGTTTCGGAAGTTATATTTCGTTGAATGGCAATTTCTTCTATAGACATACCTTCTTTAAATAGCATGGCTGAACGTTTGAAAGAGTTTGAGAATGATTTTTTCTTTATACTATTTTCTTGAGGAATGGAATAATTATCGTACTTATTTTGTGTTAAATCGACGTCTTTAACAAAATCTAAGATCAATTCAAGAAATCTTTTACCATATTTTCTTATTTTAGTTTCGCCAAATCCAGGCATCTCTTTAAATTCTCTCATTGTTTGAGGCTTCATAATGGCTAGATTTTTCAAATGTGAATTATGCAGTATCACATAAGGCGGAACATTTTCTTCTTCTGCTATAGAATTTCTTAAATATCTTAAATTTTCAAATAGTTCGGCATCAATGGAGGATAAATTTTCTTTTATTATAGAAGTTTTGTTGTTTGCTTTTGGAGTTTTCTTTTTAATCATGTAAAACTCCTCTTCGCCTTGTAATAGGTTGACGGATGATTTAGTTAATCTCAATTCTCGATGTCTTCCAAGAACAAGATATTTGTCTGAGATAAGTTTAGATATTATATTTTTAATTTCATCACGACTAAGATTATTCATGATTCCATAGGTGGATAATTTATCGAAATTCCAGTTAAGTACTTTATGGTTAGAAGATCCTTTTAAAACTAAAGAAACCAAGTCCATTCCAAAGTTTTGATCCATACGAACTATACAGGACAAAACTTTTTGAGCATCAATTGTTCTGGATTCAATTTCTGTTTTATTTAAGCAAACAGAGCAGTTATTGCACTTGTCATGGGTATTTTTATCAAAATAATTAATTATTTGCCAACGTAAACACTTAGTTGAATAGCAATAGGCAATCATTTGTTCGAGTTTTTTATATGAATAATTGTCATTATTAGATTTTATTAAGAATTTATTAGTTACTATATCTTGTGGGGAAAATAAGAGGATTGCATTTGCAGGTTCTCCATCTCTGCCGGCTCTACCTGCCTCTTGATAGTATGACTCAATGTCTTTTGGCATATTGTAGTGAATAACTTGTCTTACGTCAGGTTTATCTATGCCCATTCCAAAAGCATTAGTACAAACCATTATTGAAATTTCATCTTTTAAAAATGCATTTTGAATGGCATTTCTTTGCGTAATATCTATACCGGCATGGTATTTCCCGACCGAATATCCTCTATCTTGAAGAAAATCTTTTATTTCATCTACAAGTTTTCTAGTTGAGCAATAAATTATTTGAGATTGACATTTATCCAATAGTTCAAGTAACCTTTCTTTTTTATCTTTAGGTTCTTCAACGGCAAAATAGATATTTGGTCTGTCGAAGCTGGATACATGAATAAAAGGCTCTACTTGATCAAGCTGGTTGATTATATCTTTTCTGACTAATTGATTTGCTGTTGCCGTAAATGCTGAAACTACCGGTCTTATATTAAGATTTTGTATAAAAGAAGAAATTGTTCTGTAAGAAGGTCTGAAGTCATGACCCCATTGTGAAATACAATGCGCTTCATCAACAACTATTTGCGAGATGTTGAGATTTTTAGCCCATTGCGTGAAAAAAACATTTTCTAATCTTTCAGGAGCTATGTATAAGAGTTTTATATTTCCATTTTCAATTTCATTTTTAACTTCGCCGGTTTGGGTGAAATCTTGACTGGAATTCATAAGTCTTGCCGGGATTCCCTTTAGCCTTAAGTCATCGACTTGATCTTTCATTAGGGCAATAAGTGGTGAGATAAATATAGTTAAACCATCAATCAGCATTGCGGGAATTTGGTAGCATATAGATTTTCCGCCGCCTGTGGGTAGTACACCCAAAACATCTTTCCCATTTAAAATATTGTTTATTAAATCTTCTTGTCCAGATCTAAAATTATCATAGCCAAAATATTTTTTTAAAATTTGTTTAACTTCCATAATTTTCTCCTTTTAAGTCATTAATTTATAGTAGATATTTTTTTAATATTATTTCCTTGAGCTAATTATAGCATTAAAGATTAGCTTTATGGTTACGAGAAAAGGTAAGTGGACAGATGATTACTCAAAGCAACGGGATTTTATTAGAATAAGATTAAATAATAAAATGATTGACAGGAAAACATTACCGTGCTAGACTGAAAATAGTTAACTAAGTGAACAGTTCACAATAGATACTTTTTGGAGGGGTTTTATGACTGAGAAAGTTAGTAAAAAGAGAGATTTATCTTTATTATTACTTATAGGTGGTATTGTGTTAGGGGCTATTATAGGTTTAGTGTTTGGTGAAAAGGCGACAGTGTTAAAACCTTTAGGAGATATTTTTCTAAATTTGATGTTTACAATAGTTGCTCCTATGGTGTTAGTTTCTATATCAACTGCGGTTGGCAATATGATAGACATGAAGAGATTAGGTAAAATATTAACTTGGACAATGTTGATATTTGTAGTTACAGGTCTATTCGCAGGTATAGTTAGTTTTGGGACTTTAAATATTTTTAATATTGTAGATCCAGGGTCTATGAACTTTGAAATGGCTGCTGAGCAAGGTGTTGAAATAAAATCTGCAGGAGACATGGTAGTTGAAACTTTAACTGTAAGTGATTTTCCTGAAATATTAAGCAGAAAAAACATGTTGGCAATTATCGTGTTCTCTATAATGCTGGGCTTGGCTGTAAGTAAAAACGGAGGAAAAGACAGCCTTGTAGGCAAATTACTAAATAATTTAAATAATGTTATTATGACTATTATTTCTTTTATTATGAAGCTTGCGCCAATTGGATTAGGAGCTTATTTTGCAAATTTAGTTGGAGAGTTTGGACCGGAACTTATTGGGAATTATGGAAGGTTACTGGCAGTATATTATCCTTTGATAATTATTTATGTAGTAATATTTTTCCCTTTGTATGCTTACTTTGCTGGTGGTAAGATAGGTGTGAGAAGGATGTCTAAAAATATAATAAAACCAATGGTAACATCTTTTGCAACTCAATCTTCTGTGGCAACTCTACCAGTTAACAAGAATGCTTGTAATAATATAGGAGTGTCTGAAGATATATCCGATATTATACTTCCATTAGGTTGTACAATGCATATGGACGGTTCAGTTATTTCGTCCATATTTAAAATAGCATTTTTATTTGGAATTTATGGAATTCCCTATACGGGAATAGATGTGTATGCTAAGTCTATGATGGTGGCTATATTGAGTGCATTTGTATTATCAGGGGCGCCAGGAGGTGGATTAGTTGGGGAAATGTTAATAGTATCACTATTTAATTTTCCTCCTGAGTCATTCCCGATTATTGCAACGATTGGATTTTTAGTGGATCCTGCAGCTACAATGGCAAATGCAAGTGGAGATACAATAGCTTCAATGATGGTAACAAGAATTGTTGAAGGCAAAAATTGGATAAGAAAGAAGGATGTGGCGAGTGAATAAAATAAATTTGGCAAATCTACCGACACCAATTGAAAAAATCGAGTCATTAAGCAAAAAATATAAAAAAAATATTTATATAAAGCGCGATGATTTCACGGGTACTGAAGTATCCGGAAATAAAATTAGAAAATTGGAATACACTATGCAAGACGCTATAAATCAATGTGCTGATACAATTATAACAACTGGAGCTATTCAATCAAATCATTGTAGAGCAACTGCTGCAGCTTCAGCTAAACTTGGTTTGGATTGTCATTTAGTATTAGTTGGTGAAGTTGGAAATAACGAAGGAAACTATTTTTTAGACAAATTATTGGGTGCTAAAATTCATGTAATAAAAGAATCATCTGAAAGAGAAACATATGTAGAAGAGTTGATACAAAATTTAAATGACAATGGGCATAAAGCCTACTATATGCCGGTTGGAGCTTCTACATCAGTTGGAGCGTTAGGATACCAAGCTTGTTTTGATGAAATAATAGACCAAGAAAAAAGCTTGGGGGTTAAATTCGATGCAATATTTTCGACAACTGGTTCAGGTGGAACATATGCAGGTCTTTGGTATGGCAATTACAAAAATAAGTCAAACAAAGAAATTTTTGGTATAAGTGTTAGCGAGTCAAGTGAACATTTTAAAAAAGTAATAGTTGAAATATTAAAAGGTATGAACTGTAATATTACAGATTTCAATGGGATAAATATAGTTGATGATTACATTGGCTTAGGTTATGGAAAATATACAGAAAAAGAAATTCAAGCCTATATAGATATATCAAAAGAAACGGGAATAATTTTTGACCCTTGTTATACAGGGAAGGGTTTTATCGGGATGCTTGAAGAGATAAAAAATTCAGATTTTGAAAATATTTTATTTATACACACCGGTGGGTTACAAGGTTGGACTAAAGAAATGAGAGATGTTGCGGATAAATTACTAAATTATTGAGAGGAGTAAATATGAAATATAATTTTAGTTCAGCAGTAGATAGAAGAAAATCAAACCCAAGCAAGTGGTTAAAGGTAAATAATACAGAAGAGGATTTTGTGTTGCCGATGTCTACTGCAGATATGGATTTCGAATTATGCAAGGAAATTAGAAATGACTTAACCGGATATATAAGCGAACAAGTCTTAGGTTATTCAAGACCTACAAAAGAATATTTAGAGAGCGTTGTAGAATTTTTTAAGTCACACCATGGTTTTAATATAAGACAAGAATGGATATTTACAACTCCAGGAGTTGTTTCAGCATTAGCAACTGCTGTTGGAGAATTTACAAATGTTGGAGAGAAAGTTATCATTATGACTCCTATTTATCCACCGTTTTATGATGTAGTTAAAGGTCAAGATAGACAAGTTTCTGAATGTCCAATGATTTTTAATGATGGAAATTATTTTATTGATTTTGAACTTTTAGAAAAACAAGCTAAACAAGCAAAACTTATTTTATTCTGTAGCCCACATAATCCGTCGGGAAGAGTTTGGGACGTTGAAGAATTAGAAAAGTTGGGGAGAATATGTATTGATAACGGTCTAATGATAGTGAGCGATGAAATTCATTCAGATATAATGTTGAGCGAGAAGAAGCACAGGATTATAGGCACTATTTCAAGTGGAGTTTTGGATAACTCTATAATTTGTACAGCAGCATCAAAGACATTTAACATTGCCGGACTTCAATGCTCAAACATAATAATAGCTAATGAAAAGATAAGGAGCAGATTTATTGTTGCCAACGAGAAAATTGGATTGGAAAGAGCTAATGTTTTAGGGATGGTAGCAACTCAATCAGCTTATACTAATGGTCAGGCTTGGATAGAAGAAGTGACAGAAGTAATAAAGGAAAATTTAAGAGTTTTAGTGAACTTTTTAGAAAAGTACAATAATTTATTTTCATACGTAGTTCCACAGGCTAGTTTTTTGGTCTGGATTTCATATGAAAAGATGGGAATTGATGAAAATAAAATGTGTGAATTGCTTGATGAGGCAAAGTGCTATGTGAATTTAGGTTCCGAATATGGATACGGCGGAGAAAGACATATGAGAATTAATATTGGTTTACCTAAGAAATATTTAACCGAAAATTTAATGAGACTAGAAGAAGTTTTAAAGAAACATAAGTATATATAAAGCAAGTCCTCCGGGTTATCCGGGGGACTTAATTTATTTGGATTATTCTTTTTCAATAGCATCTTTATACTTCCTCAAAAAAAATTCTTGATTTTGCAATTTCATCAAGACTGAAATCTTGAGATAAGAAAGTTGTTGTAAAAATTGTCGATTCGATATCATGTATCATATGTTTTTTTATTAAAAATCTCACCTTTTTTTGTCAAATATAAATCATATTTTCTTTTATTTTCAGGATTTATTTCTCTATAAATATATCCATCACTTTCTAGTTTATTTATAATTTTAGAAATATATGCCTTGGAGACATTCCATATTTCATTTAATTCAATGGCGTTTATACCAGGAGATTTGAAAATATTATAGATAATGTGCGCTTCAATCATAGACAATTTATCAGAGTCTCCATAATTTTTGGAACTTT
>NZ_JH165061.1:974992-980140 GCF_000227315.1 Peptoniphilus indolicus ATCC 29427
TTAAAAAGATAAAAAAGTTTATGATAAAATTTGCGGAAATATTTGTCATTATTTGAATAAAGATATGAATATACTTGAACTTGCTTGTGGATCAGGGCAACTGTCGTTTAGTCTTTCAAGGTATACTAAAAGTTGGATTGCAACAGACTTCTCTGAACAAATGATTGTGGAGGCAAGGAAGCGTGGAAAATACAAAAACCTTACATTTGAAATAGCTGATGCAACATCATTATCTTTTGCAGATGGAAAATTTGATTGTGTTGTAATAGCTAATGCACTTCACATTATGCCTAAGCCGGATGAGGCAATGAAAGAAATATCTAGGGTATTAAAATCTAATGGTATTTTATTTGCTCCTACTTTTCTATGGAAAGAGGGGAAACAAAGAAAAATTATAAAAATGATTATGTCCATTTTAGGATTTAAGATGTATCAAGAATGGAATAAAAAGCAATTTGAAGAATTTATTGAGGAATATGGATTTTCAGTAGTTGAAATGAAACTGATATATGGAGGGCTTGCACCAGTTGGCGTGATGATTGCTAAAAGTGTAACATAACATATCTTTTTCTTAATTTCATACCAAAATACGATAGATTTCAAGAATTCTAAGAAATAAAATTTCTTTTCCTATATGCGTTATTAAAAAGATATTTTGAAATTATTTCAGACAAATATTGAAAATACAAAATGACAAGGTGAAAAGCAGTTGAGGATTTTTAAGTGAAAGCTGAAAAACTTTACTACAAAGAAATTATAGGCTACATCTTCTATGAAGCTCCAAGAGAAGAAAATAACTTCACAGCACTACTTGATACAATTGATTTTTTAGAAGTTAGAGAAGATGAATACCAAAGGACAGGCAAAGAACTGATGATCCAAGGAGAGATTATCGTAATGGATGGGGCAAATACATTTTTCAACTTAGAGGCGTAAGATCTTATGTATCATATAAATACTATATTACAAAACATAAGAACTACAAGTCCCTTGAGAATTATGACAAGAAGAATATACTTGGTATAGAAGATATACATAAAGATATGGAAGGGTGAAACTAAGCGGAAAGACCGTTATTAAAAGGATGAAATAGCATATAATAATATAAAATAGATAAAATTGGAGGTAATTTTTTGGATTTTATTATTTTGAAGATACAAATTATATATACGGCTATTATGTCAGGAATGATGCTTATGTATACAGTTACATTGGGGAGCTATTTTAATTATATCTTAAAAAATAAGATATTAAGCGGATTTCAAGATTATTCATCTTTTCGTTCAAATACTAATGTTAAAATAAATCACTCTATTATATTACTTGGGCAAATAATAGTATCAATCATATCTTTGATTTTAAATTACAATAAAGGTTTTAACCCATTATGCTTTAGCTTAATTGTTCCAATTATAATGTTGGTGTTGCATACATTAACAGGTTTTGGGGAAGTAGAGAATTTGGTAAATAGCGGAAAGAAAGTAGAAATGAATCAGATTGAAAAATATGTTACATGGAATATTCCACTTCATATTATATATTTTATCTTATATCTAATATCTGCTGAGCAACTACTTAGCCTATTTTAATAAGTAATAAATACAAATATTTTATTAAAACAGAATATAATAAAATCAAAGGTAATTTCAAAACGATATGATACTCCATAAGTAGACAAGGTAAATAACCAAAACTACTTATGGAGTTTTTTATTATTTGAAAATTTTAAGGAGGAATTAGAGTGGATGAAAATAATAGATTTTGATTTTCAATAGGATTAAGCCAATTTAAGGTCTGAATTGAAAGCCTGGTAGATCTATACAAATATCTTTTCATCTGATTAATTATTTTTTCAAGCTCTTACATACTTTTGATACTTTTTGCCCTATTTATCTTCAAACATGGCTAAATTTGTAAAAGTCAATTCTTCTGTAGATGCTCTATATACTGATTTTAAATCTTTCATTACTCCTTTTATATCTTTGAAATATACATATTTGGAGAGATTTCTTATTTGATGGATTATACATTTTTGTATCTCTGCTTTTGGATATACAACTTCTATTACTTGTGGTTTAAAGAATCCTTTTCTATCTCTTAGAATACTTAAGTCTATATATC
The DNA here is from genome assembly GCF_000227315.1 of Peptoniphilus indolicus ATCC 29427. Taxonomy (GTDB): domain Bacteria; phylum Bacillota; class Clostridia; order Tissierellales; family Peptoniphilaceae; genus Peptoniphilus; species Peptoniphilus indolicus. Next base: position 977,114 of record NZ_JH165061.1, read on the forward strand.
CATAGGATTATTTAACAGTTTTTTTGCTTGAAGTGTTTCTTGCATTAAAGGTTAATGGATTTTCATCATATTCATAGGGTAAATGAGCATCTAATTCAGCTTTTAATATTTGTTTCATTGTATCACGTAAAAGATCTTTTAGAGCTTTTTGCAGGTCATATATTACTTCTGGTTGAAATTCTTCAATTAACATCTTAGATATTTTGTTTAACTTTGTTTATGGTCTCTTTCTTGGCATAAAAATTCCTCCTGATTAGTTATTGTTTACCATAATCAGGAGGTTATATACACAAAATTTTACACAATCTCGAAGAACTGTAAAAAAAAGTAGACTTTTATTTACATATAAATCACATACTAATTTAGTGATAGTAATCTTTTATAAAACAGTAAATTTAACATCTATATGTACTTTATTAGTATATCACAGTTTGTATTTTATTTCCTAAAATTATTGCCAATTAAAGTCTAACATTATTGACAGTTAAGGTAGAATCAAACCACAAAAATTACAAGAAGGAGGAGTTAAAAGGCAATAATTAAATAGAGACATACTATTAATTTTAGGTATTTTTGATGTGGTTTTAAAGCTTAGATATTAAATCAGTACAACTAATTAATGACAGGTAAATCTATATGACACAGGTCTTTATTAAGCAAAAAAAACTTAAAATCAAGTCACAAGGAGGAAAACATGACAAAAAAAATTAAAAGTTTACTAGCTATAATGATGGCGCTAGTAATGATTCTATCAGTAGGGTTTGGAAGTGAGAAGGCTTTTGCTTATGCAATTGCTAATCAGGGGAAAATTACAGTAAATAAAACAATAAAGGATAAGAAATATGCTATTTATAAAATCTTTGATTTAACTTATACAGGCGAAGATGAAAACAAAAATGTTTCTTATACCATTGCAGAAGATTGGAAAGATTTCTTTGAAAATGGCGCTGGAAAAAGTTATATCGTTAATGACAATACAGGAGAATTAAACCCTATAACAGTAGATGGCAAGGTAAAATATATTAATATCACTGAAGCGAATATTAAAGACTTTGCAAAAGCTGCACAGAGTCAACTAAGTAAGATGAATAAAACCGAAGTAAAAACGGCACAGGGAGAAACATTAGTTTTTGAAAACCTAGAGCTTGGTTACTACATGGTTAGTCCGGAAGGAGCTACAGAACCAACAGGTGAGAAGCATGGTTCAATCGTATCTTTAACATCAACCTTACCAGAAGTAACAGTGAACTCAAAAGGTAAGTATCCAACTATAACGAAAAAAGTGGATAAAAAGTCTGAAGACTATAGTAAGCCGGTTAAATTTACACTTGAATCTAAGATTCCCGATACAACAGGATATGATAAGTATGAATTTTTTGTAACAGATACCCTTTCAAAGGGACTTGAACTTGATACAGATACTATAAAAGTAAAAATTGGAGATAAACAAGAACAAACTGTAGGTATAGAAAAAAGTGCAAACTATTATTATGAAAAATCAGCGGGAACAGATGGTTCAACTGTTTTAAAGATATTTTTCAATATGAAAGAGCTACAAGAAGATGTAAATAAAAAACTTGAAATTACCTATCAAGCTAAAATAGGAAAAGATGCTCTAGTAGGAAATACTGGTAACCCAAACGAAGTTGAATTAGAATACAGCAATGACCCTAAAAATAATGATTCAAAAGAAAAAACACCAAAGGTTACTGTAAAAGTTTATACAGGGAAAATTAAGCTGATAAAACATGAAAAAGATAATGAGGGGAAAAAACTTCAAAATGCCGAATTTGTTTTATACAAAAAAGAAGGAGGCAACAAAGTTAAATACTATAAGTTAAATGAGAGTAGCGATAAAAAAGAAGTTATTTGGGTTGATGATATTAACCATGCTACAGTTGTTTATACGGATTTTGAAGGTAAAGCTGAGTTTAAAGGTCTAGCAGCCGGAACATTTTTCCTAAAGGAAACAAAAGCACCGGACGGATATAACCTACTAACAACAGATACAGAGGTTACGCTAACAGATGATGATTCAAGTACAAGTACATTAAAAATGGAAGCTGAATCCAAGATAGCAAACTCAAGCGGTATAGCACTTCCTGGCACAGGCGGTATGGGTACAACCCTATTTGCAGTTCTAGGTGGAGCAATCATCCTAATCGCACTATATAGTCTTGCAAAAGGAAAAGTAAAAAAAGAAAGGAACTAAAAAATCTTGGGTAGAGCCGGTTATCCGGCTCTGTTCAAATAAAAATTATTTATGGAAAAAAGCAAATCAATTTTTTTTCGTGTTCTTTTATTAATAGGTTGTAGTATTTTCTTCTACCCTACTATCAGCGACTATGTCAACAGCATCACTCAATCCAGAGCGATTGTTGAATACCAAGAAGCACTAAGTCAGTTTGAAGGGCTGGAGATTGAGCAAATAAAAGAAAGGGCGGATAAGTACAATCAAAATTTATTAAAGATAGAACATCCATTATCCAATCCTCTTTCACTCATAGGATATAGAGAAAACCTGGACCCTTTTAAAAACGGAATGATGGGAACAGTCACGATAGACAAAATAAATATAAACCTTCCTATCTACCACGATGTAAACGAGGGGGTTATCCAAGTAGGAGTTGGACACCTGCCGGGGTCATCTTTACCGGTAGGAGGTAAGGGTACTCATACCGTTATATCAACCCACAGCGGACTGCCGTCAGCCAAACTGTTTACCGATTTAAATAAGCTGAAAATTGGGGACGAGTTCATCTTATCTGTATTAGGTGATGATCTAACCTATAAAATAAATCAAATTATTACTGTTTTACCAAAAGAAGCAGAAGCCTTAAAAATAGAAGAGGACAAAGAATATGTAACCATGTTTACATGCACCCCTTACGGAATAAATACTCATAGGCTTCTAGTAAGAGGGGAAAGAATAATAAAAGATACAAACCATAAAGAAGTAAAAACTCTTGAAAAAGCGGAAAAAAATATAAAAACACATCTAATTAAGATGATAATTTTCTTGAGTGT
>NZ_JH165061.1:980600-987472 GCF_000227315.1 Peptoniphilus indolicus ATCC 29427
TTGCTTTAAGCAAGATTTATTGGAGGTGAAAGATGAATAAAATAAAAAAAATCCTACCATTATTTCTTATGTGCTTAATAATTAGTCTTATGATATTTCCCTTAGATGCTTTGGCAAGTAGCGACTTTGATATAGATAAATACGTTCAATTTATTATAGACTATCAGAATGATGGAAAGAAATTATCTAATGCAGACTTTGATATATATAAAGTGGCAGATGTTGATAAAGATCTAAATATTAAACTCACAGAGAAATTTAGTAAATATCCTGTGGATTTAACAAAATTAAATCAAGAGGCCTGGAACGATTATGCTCTGACTCTTAAGGGATATGTACAAAGAGACGGGTTAAAAGCTCTAGTTACAGGTACAACTGATGTTAACGGAATTTACAAAACAAGACTAAAAGCAGGCTTGTATCTTGTTATCGGTAAAAATCTAACTTTGGATAATTATATATATGAATCCAGTCCTTTTCTAGTTTTACTACCTAATGTAGAAAAAGAAACAGGAACATGGAATTATGATGTTATCTCAAAGCCAAAGACAACAAGAAATGAAAAAATCATAAAGGAAGTATCTAAAAAAGTTATTAAGATTTGGAAAGATAAAGGTTTTGAAAACTTTCGTCCTAAAGAAATAGAGATTGAACTATTAGGAAACGGGAAGCTAAGAGAGACCATAGTTTTAAGTGAAAAAAATAATTGGCAGCACACATGGCATAAATTAGATGCAAGTGTTAATTGGACAGTGGCAGAAAAAAGTGTGGACAAAGGTAAATATAAGGTGATGATATGGGAAGATTGGAATACTTTCTTTGTTGAAAACACTTGTATTCCACCGGAAACATTACCGGGGAAACCGCCTAAAGTTCCACCCGAAATGCCACCTAAAACAGCATTAAAAGTGCCATTAGAAATACAACCGGAAATAACGTCAAAAGAAACAAAGCAACATTTACCACAAACAGGTCAGTTGTGGTGGCCGGTGTATACACTAGTTGGTCTTGGTTCAGTTATGATTGTGTTAGGCTTTATTCAAAATAGGAGAAAGAAGGTGGATGAATGAAAATTAAAATTAAAAAAGTTCTATCGCTTGTTTTAGCACTGCTAATATTACTTTCAAATTTTCCTATTTCTCTAGCTATGGGTAAAGAGTCTTTTGATGAACAAACAAAAAAGGCTGAGTCAATTATCACAACAAAGGAAGAAAGAAAAAAAGGATTTTTAGATAAAAAAGGAAATAGTGAGAGTAAAGGTAATGTGTTAGAGGAAGAAAATAGCGATGAACCTACAAAAGAATCTAAAACAGTTTTAGATGAAGAATCGAACAAGAGAAAAAGCACAGATTTATTTCCTATAATTAAGGAAGCAAATGACGAAAATAGCAAAATTCAACTTCTAGGTAAAAACTATGAACTTAACTTACAGAGAGATACAAATAGTAGTATTGATTTTTCAGATAAAATAACAAGCATTAGAATTTCTAAACAAGTCGGTGGTTCATGGATTCCATCAGAGGAATTTCAGGATGGAGATAATGTTAGAGTAAATATAAACTATTCTTTAAAACCTAATGATATAGGACCGAAAAATACAAAAATACATTATCAACTTCCCAGAGGAATAATGGTTTCAGAAGAGGAAATGGGACAGGTTTATTCTAAGGGGAAGGCTGTTGGAACTTATAAAATTGGGACTGACGGCAAAATAGAAATAACATTTAATGATGATTTTATTGAATTTGGAGCAGGTATTGATGGCACAGTAAGTTTTAAAGGAACTGCTTCAAAAGATGGTGCAGATGAAGAAGGAAAAATTAAATTTCCAGGCACAAATTTTGAAATTACAATTGTGAAACCACCAGCTCCACCGGAAGAAAATAAGTACGATATAAATACAAAGAAAACAGGAAAGATATCGGACAATAAAGATATAATTGATTATAAAATAGTAGTTTCTACATGGAAAGGAACCGGTAATATCATTAAAATAGAAGATACGATACCTGAATGGAACTCCAATACAATTAATTATTACCAAAATCGTGATATTGTCGTTAAGAAAATTTATTCTAATGGTTCGAGTACAAAGGTTAATAATCAATATAACCTACGTTGGAAAGATAAGGAAGGAGGATTTACAATTGAAAGTCTTCCTAAATTAGAACCGGGTGAAAAATATGAAGTAACTTATAGTGTAAGGGTATCTCCAAAAGACCTTAATGCTGAAGTGTATCAACTAAATAATAATGCGTATGCCAAATCAAACAATAATGAAGATAGTGGCGAAAATTATATAAAATGGCATAAAAATAATATTAAAAAATCGGGTTCTTATAATCCTAAAGATGGTTTAATTCAATGGACAATTGAGATAAATCCTGATGGAATGGATTTAACAAATTGGACTTTCGAAGATTGGGTATTTGGAGAAATTCATGGAGATGTAACTCTTCGTAGAGACTCAGGAGATTATAAATCAATCAATATTAATGATTCTGTTCATAAATATTCAGATAGAAGCTTAATCCAATATACTTTTCCAAATTTTATAGACGAAGCTGCTAAGAAGTCAAAATATACTATCTTTTTTTATACAAAAGCCACTGAACAACAAAAAGAACAAGGAGAGGCTAAAAATACAGCCACTATCAATAATGAAAGTGATGAAGCTACTGTTAAAATTTCAAAAAGAGAATTTGATTTACAAAAAACATTTGATAAGCATGAGTTAGTTGAAAAATCTAATAAGTTATTAAAAAACAAATGGTATATTAATATCGATCTTCCAGAGGGAAATCTTCCAGAATTTACTTATGAAGATGAAATTTTAAATGCCGTTGATGAGAAAGGAAATGATTTAGGAGCGGATAGCCACTATGGGGTCGCTTCTGAACTTGACCATATTTTTAAAAGTGAGATTTATTTTCATGAACAAAATGGAGAGCATATTGATCAAAGTAATATTGATGTAGCCATTAAATATTTTGATCAAGCTGGAGCCGAGATCTCATCTAGTGATTCTACAAAAAAAGTAAAATCATTTAAGATTATTGTTATCCCAAAAGAAGGTAAGGCTTTTAAGGCTAGATACATGAGAACAGGTCTATATTTTACCTATACAGATTTATCCAAAGCTTCAGCGAATGCAGAGGTGAAATCTGTAAATAAGGGTAAGCTTTCTAATGTCGAAAGAGAAGCTGAAAGTAAGTATAAAAAAATTCCAAAACTTTCTAAGAGTGTATACAAGGGCAAAGATAATTCAGGCAAAGGCATTTATGAGTATGAATCTTCTGAATTAGCCTATAAAGCTTTTGGCGGAAAGATTAAGTATCGAGTAATGTTAACTACTTCAAAAGAGGATACTAATAAAGACTTAATATTAAAAGATGCTTTACCAAAAGGTATAAAATTTGATGAAAGTTCTTTAAGAGTAAAATATTTTGAGTCTGAGTATTACCAGCCAGAAACTATTTGGCTTAATGGTCAACAATATAATATTAATGAAAATTCGACATCTAATTTAGATAAAAACGATTTAAAGATTACAATTAAAAAATTTCAGTTTGATGAATCACATCCTTTAATTGTCGTATATTATGACCTAGATATAAGTCAAGATGACTATTGGGACGATATAAAAAACTCTGAAAAAGAGTATTTAAATAAAGTAACATGGGGGAATGAAGAAAGCCAAGTAGTAACTAAGGTTAAAAGAGATCCTGAAAGGATTGATAAAAGAGGAGTACAACTGGATGACAAAGGTAATCCACTTATAGGATCTGATGGTAAACCAATTCCTGTGAAAAGACCAGCAGGTAGAATTAAGTACACAATACCAATAAATCCAGCAGGAGAAGACTTGAATAAGGGTTCTAATACATTAATCTTAAAAGACAAGTTTTCTGGTCCTGAGAATTTACAGGCTATGCTCGATATTGATTCTGTAAAGTTATATAGATATGACCTTAAAGCAGGTAATAATAAGGGAACACTAGTAGATGAAAGTAATTATACTCTAAGTTATGATTCAGATAATAAAGAATTAACGATGAAGATTCCTGATGAAATGGGATTAGTTTTAGAATACGAGTATGTTTTAGATACTAATTATGCTGGTGATATAAAAGTTTCTAATGAAGTTTCATTAGATGGTGAATGGTCAAATAAAGATGAGACTGTACTAAAGGAAGTATCATCATCTGCTACTGCAACTAAAAAGCTTATAAAAATATATAAGGTTGATAGTGATAACTTTAAAAAGGTCTTACCTGGCACAGAATTTAAGCTAGAATACTGGGATAAGCTAGAAAACAAATGGAAAACCCACAAAGAACGAATTGTAGTTGAAAAAGATGGATACATCTTGTGGAATTTAGCGGGAAGAGATAAAGATTTAGAAGAGGATACTCTCTACAAATTAATTGAAACAAAGCCAGTGATTGGTTATCAAAAAATAGAAGAAGAAATTTATATAATATGGCAAGGTGACCATGAAAACTTTGATACTTCTTATAATAATTCTGGGGCCTTAAACGCTGGTATACAGAAGAATAAGATACTAAAATTTGCGAACGGTGGTGGCATTAACTATATTACAAATAAATATACTAGACTTACTGTAAATAAGATTTGGCAAGATGCACAAGGAAATGTTATCAAGAAACCTAGTGACAGAGATATCAACATTAATTTGTATCGTAGCTTAAAAAAACCAGATGGCTATGAAGTTAAAGTTATATTAAAGTCTATGGCTTCTTGGGTGCAAGATGACCAAGAATATACTGTAATAGTTAATAAGTCTACGGGAATGGGAATAACAATAAGTTTTAACGGCTGGATGGGTAGTCCAAGCTATTCTTATGATGGCAACAAAGGAGAATTGGACGATAATAATGCAAGTTTAACCATTCCGTCTATAACTAAAGATACAGTTATTACAATAACACACAATAATAACCATGTAGTCCCTAGTTTTTCTAACTATGATAAACCTATCCTTAAAATAGAAGATAAGGAGTTTATGGAAAAAATTACTTTGAATAGTAGAAATAATTGGACAAAAAGTTGGGATGATTTGCCTTATCAGGACACAAATGGAAATTCATATTACTATACTGTCGAAGAAGAATCAATTGCAGGGTATACAACAACATATACCAATAATGAAGGTATCCAGCAAGGAGACATTAATGTAATTAATACTTCCGATGAGGTAAAAGGCTATGAACTGCCAACAACTGGTGGATCAGGAAGTACTATGTTCAGATTAACAGGGCTTTTCGTCTTATCTATTGGCTTAATAATCCCTTATAGAAAGAGACAAATTAAATGCTAAAGGTAAATAAGTTTTTCTTATTTGGCACGATCTGTATTTTGTTTGGACTCCTACTTTTTTCTAAAAACTTATGGGAAGATTATCAGGTAGGAAAAGAAACTGAGTTAATCAAGGAAAGTCTTAAAGAAAAAAGTCGCACAGAAATTGAAAAACTAATGGATAATAGACCTGATTATATTAAAAATCCGCATATGGAAATGCCAAAGCTAACAATAAATGGCAATGACTATATCGGATATGTAATTATACCGAGCTTAGAGCTGGAACTTCCGGTTCTGAGCTCTTGGTCTTATCCTAAGCTTAAGATCGCCCCAGCAAGATATGAGGGATCGGTATACCTAAATAACATGATCCTGTTAGCACATAACTATAAAGTCCATTTTGGCAAGCTACATCGATTAAATATTGGAGATATCATTCAATTTAAGGATATGGATGACAATCTATTTGAGTTTACCGTAGAAAAGAAAGAAGAGCTGGATAAAACACAAGTTAAAGATATGCTTTCCGCAGACTGGGATCTAACCTTATTCACTTGTACTCTAGGTGGTGAAGCAAGAACAACGATACGATGTAAAAGAATACAAAAGTAAGTGTTATCGATATAGCATTGTATAAATAAAATTTAAGAGAGATTTTTTTGAAAAAAGAAAATTTTTGTAGATATGGTATCGAAGGATTTAAAAGAAATAAATAAAAATGATGAGCTTATAGGGAAAAGGTTTGGAAAACTGAAAGTGATATCTGTTTATAAAAAAGGCAAGTACAAAAAATGTAAATGTATTTGTGATTGCGGAAACACTACTTATGTATACTATAGCAATCTTATCTCGGGAAGAACCGTAAGCTGCGGTTGTAGAGGGGCAGAGATTGCTAATAGCTATAAAAACATAGTAGGAGAAATATATCACGACCTTATAGTTGAAGAGAAAACTGAAAAACGTAAAGATGGCTTGATAGTTTGGAAATGTAGGTGTCTTAAATGCGGAAAATATATTGAAGCCACCAAAAAACAACTGGACAGAGGATATGTCAAAGACTGTGGGAATCATAAATATGAAGACTTATTGGGACAAAAATCGGAGAACTTACAGTTATCTCATTTGATAAAAATAGAGAAAAATATCTTTGCCTATGTTCTTGCGGTAAGTCCACTTATGTATCCAGATCTAATTTAATCAGCGGGCATACACTTAGTTGTGGTCATCTTGGTAATGACCGAAAATATAACTATGTAGACGGAGCTTTACCATACCTATTAACAGGAAAAGTCCCATCAAATAATACCAGTGGTGTAAAAGGCGTTAGTCAAACTAAAAGTGGCAATTGGGTTTCATATATTACATTAAGAAAAAAGAGATATACACTGGGAACATTTAAGAAAAAGAAGATGCTATTATAGCTAGAAAAAGGGCTGAAGAAAAACTATTTGAGCCGATTTTAAAAAGAGCAGGTAAAAATATTAAGGTAAACAAACAAGAACAGCAAAAACAATATGTCGTTAAGAAAAAATATAGATGGGGTGAAAGGT
>NZ_JH165061.1:987890-1006310 GCF_000227315.1 Peptoniphilus indolicus ATCC 29427
AATATAAAAAAGGAAAAGATTTATAAAATAAAGGAGAAAATTATGGAAAAGAAATTAAATGTTTTATTGTCAGATCTGATCGTATTTTATCACAAGTTACAAAACTTTCATTGGTATGTTTCAGGACTTAACTTCTTCCAAGTTCATGGACAACTAGAAGAAATGTACAATGGAATTTTACCTCAAATAGATAGTATTGGAGAATTAATTCTGATGATAAATGGAAAACCGGTATCAAACATGAAACAATTTTTGGAAAATGCTGAAATAGAAGAATCGGAAGGAGAATTCCAAAATGATGTTAAAAAGATATTTGAAGTATTAAAGGAAGATTACAAACATCTATTGAATAAAGCTGAAGAGATTAAAGCTGATGCAGATGATAAAAATGATTATTTAGTTTCTGCTAATATGGATGAACTTATTGGAAGTTATAGCAAAGTAATTTGGATGATTTCACAAGCAAGTAAATAATGAGGATAAGAGCTAAAGATATTAAATTGTCTTTAGCTTTTTTATTTGTTGTCTTTAGTTAATTGGAATATAAAATAATGCACTTGAAAAAATGTAATAAAATCTCAAAGATAATATAAAAAACTATTATATGGATGTCTAAATAGTCAAGAAAAATAAATTTTGAAGAAAACTAAGGTAGTGACTTTAGACTATAACTAGGAAAACTTTGGATTATAACTATCTATCAAATCATATCTTTAATAAGAAGCTGCGAATGTATGTTAGAATAATTAGTAAGATGTAGATTGTAAACAGAAGGAGTTGAGCTTTATGTATGGTGCAATTTTGGGAGATATAATAGGCTCTCCTTATGAATTTGATAGAGGAGAAAAGACAAAAGATTTTGTTTTGTTTAATAGAGAGTCTAAATTCACTGATGATACGGTAATGACTTTGGCAGTTGGGGAAGCTTTAATGAATTTAAAAATCAATACCGAATTGAAAGATGTAGAAATTGAAGTTGCAAAGTCCATGCAAACTTGGGGTAGAGAGTATCCAAATAAAAGTTATGGACTGTCTTTTAGAGAATGGATATTTGAAATTGATCCTAAGCCATATAACAGTTTTGGAAATGGTTCGGCAATGAGAGTTTCTTCTGTTGGTTGGTTATATGATTCGCTTGAAAGAACTAGAGAAATAGCTAAGGCTACAGCGGCAGTAACACATAATCATCCTGAGGGGATAAAGGGAGCTGAGGCAATAGCTTCTGCAATTTATCTAGCTAGGAATGGAGCTACTAAAGAAGAAATAAAAGGTTATATCGAAAGTGAATTTGCGTACGATTTGAATAGGACGATAGACGAGATAAGGCCAACTTACCAGAGGTATGAAATTTGTCAAAAGACAGTTCCTGAAGCAATAATTTCTTTTTTAGAGGGGATTGATTTTGAAGATACTATTAGAAATGCTGTGTCATTGGGTGGGGATACAGACACAGTAGCAGCTATAAGCGGCAGTATTGCAGAGGCTTTTTTTGGGATTCCTGACGAGTTAATTGTAAAATGCAATAAGTACATAGATGGAAAAATGCTGAGCGTGTTAGAAAAGTTCTACGGTATTTTGAGCTGAAAAGTGTTAGATGAATTAGGGGATTAAATCTGAAAAAGTTAATGTTAAATAAAATAATGGGAAGCATAACATTTAAAAAATTAATATTTTACTGGGTGATTATGGTAATACTATTTAATTTACTAAATGATTTTACAATTAGAAGTTCATTTTTAAATTGTTTGATATTTGCTTCAATAGGGATATTTTTGTTGTTTTATCCGGTGTATACTTTTGAGATGAAACAAAAGTATGGGCTTGAAAAGAGTAAAAAATATATAAGAATAATTGCAATTATAGAAATAATTTTAGCTTTTTTATTAAACTATTCTCTTTAAAATAACAGACTGTTTAATTGTATAGAGAATAAATTTGTAAAAAGTATTAATTATTCTTGCAAATATAAAATTTATTGTTATTCTATTACTTAGAGATGGTATTTTTTTAACTATACTCATGACACAAACTTATAAAACTGAACAATCAAGCTTATATTTTTAATAAGACTTTAAATATTGTAAATACATGACTTTGTCATTTATTTTTTCATGCGATGAATTGATATTTGAGTGTTAGTCATTTTTTTATTTTATGGGTTGAATGTCGTGCTGTCTCTAATAAAATTTAGAGGAGAAAATATGAAAGTAGTAAAAACAGTAGCAGAAGTAAGAGAGATTGTAAATCCCATAAAATTACAAGGGAAGAAAATAGGATTAGTTCCAACAATGGGATTTTTACATGATGGGCATATGAGTTTAATTAAAAGAGCCAGAGAAGATAATGATTTTGTAATGGTATCTATATTTTTAAACCCAACTCAATTTGGTCCTAATGAAGATTTAGATAATTATCCAAAAGATTTGGAAAGTGACCTTAGCAAGTGTGAGGCACAAGGAGTTGATTTAGTTTTTACTCCTGATGTTGATGATATGTATGACAACTTAAAAACTTATGTAAAAGTTGAAGAACTTACAAATCAATTGTGTGGGATGTCTAGACCGATACATTTCCAAGGAGTTTGTACAGTAGTGTCTAAACTATTTAACATAAGCAAAGCTGACAGAGGATATTTTGGACAAAAAGATGCTCAACAATTGGCCGTTTTGAGAAAAATGGTTAAAGATTTAAATTTTGATATAGAACTTATAGGATGTCCAATAGTTAGAGAAGCTGACGGTTTGGCAATGTCTTCAAGAAATAAATATTTAAATGAACAAGAGAGAAAAGACGCTCTTTGTCTTTATAAATCAATACAAAAGGCAAAGGAAATAATAGGAAAGGGAGTTGCTTCAAAAGATATAATATCTGCGATGACAGAAGTTATAAATGAAGTACCTTATGCAAAAATAGACTATATACAAGTTGTAGATTCTGAATTTTTACAACCCGTAGAAACGGTAGAAGGGGATGTATTGGTTGCTCTTGCTGTTGATATGGGAAGTGCAAGACTAATAGATAACTTCACTTACGAGGTGTAAAATGGCAAAATTTAATAAATTTTCAAGTTTTGTAGTTAATAAAATTATCTTCATAATAGTGATTTTATCTACAATAGCATTTTTTTATCCATCGGGATTTGCGTGGATGACAAAATACACTGCAATTTTCTTAGGGGTAGCAATGTTTGGAATGGGTACTACAATTGATTTTTTTAGTATGAAATCTATAGTTGTTAAGCCAAAAGAAATAATAATAGGTGTTATAGCACAATTTATATTTATGCCATTAATAGCATGGGGATTGTGTATAATGTTGAATTTGCCAAGCGATATAGCATTGGGTGTGATTTTAGTCGGATGTTGCCCGGGTGGTACGGCAAGTAATGTAATGACACACATAGCTGGTGGAGATGTAGCTCTTTCAGTTACAATGACAACTGTTTCAACTCTCCTTGCACCATTCTTGACACCGGTTTTAGTATACCTATTGGCAGGAGCGTGGATAAATGTTTCGCTATATGCTATGTTTATAACTGTTATTAAAGTAATTTTGATACCGGTTTTATTGGGGATATTTGTAAAAAATATAGCTGGAGAAAAAATGGAATATGTAACTCCTGTATTGCCGCTTGTTTCATCAATTTCAATAATTCTTATAATATCAGGAATAATTGCAATTAATTCAGATAAAATAGTTGAAAGCGTAATGCTAGTTACAATGGTTGTATTTATACACAATGTATTGGGGCTTTTGATGGGAATGGGAATTTCTAAGCTATTTGGAGTGGAATACAAAAAAGCTACAGCAGTTGCGATTGAAGTTGGAATGCAAAACAGTGGTTTAGCTGTGTCATTAGCTACAGCAAACTTTGCAATGAATCCATTGGCAACTTTGCCGGGAGCAATTTTTAGTGTAATGCACAATTTAACAGGCTCTGTATTCGCAAATATCAGAAGAAGTGGAAGTAAAAATATAGAAAATAATATGAAAGCTGAGTTAGAGAGTATTTAAAAGTTTTCATAATATTTAGAGAGGTTTAATATGAGATTGTGGCATGAGGATCTAATAAGTAAATTACCAAGGCAACAACTCTTAGGTCAACACAGAGAATGTTGTGCGCTAAGAGGAAATGGATGGGGCAAAAGACATTCCACAGTTGACTATGTATTTACTCACTCTCCTTATAAATTGTATAAGTACCACTCTCTTGTTATGCAAGAGATGAAAAACAGAGGATATAAACCGAATTTAAAATGGGAAAATCATTTGTATAGAGGAGAAAAATGTAGAGCGTACGATACACTCGAGCATGAAAAAATCTCAAAGCCAATATATTCTGAACACGACGATAAATATTTAGAAGAGTGTTTAAATAATTTAGCCGAAAAAGGAATTAAAATAGAATATAAATAAATTTTCAATAATCCTGAGTTATGTAACTTGGGGTTATTTTTTATTATTAAAATAAAAAATTTAGGAAATAAATAATTTAATATAAATTCAAAAAAACTATTGCAAATATATTAAAAAAAAATGTTTAATATATTATGATATTTTTTTGAGGAGGTAGTTAATTGAAGAAAAGGTTAAAAGTTTTAATGAGTGTGCTATTTTGCATTCTCGTTGTTGTAGGTTGTGGGCAGAAAGGTAATTCTGTGGATTCAAAGTATTCAGAAATTCAAGAAAAAGATTTTAAAAATTACTTGGAAAAAGTAGATACTGAATATGCACATAAGATTGCACTTGACTTGGGAGAGTTCAAACAAAATCAAGAACTAGGGTATAGAACAGCGGGAAGTTCTGCTGAATATGAAGCTGGAAAATACTTAGAAAAAGAAATGAAAAACATAGGCCTTACTGAAGTAAGTGCTGATGAGATAAGAGTAGATAAGTGGGAATTTGAAAAAGCTAATCTTATTTTTAAAGATAAAAGTGGAAATGAAGTTAAATCAGTTTTAGGTGGATATCAGATAAATTTTGACACTAAGGGTGAAAAGGAATTTGATATAGTTTATGCCGGCAAGGGCACTAAAGATGATTATGAAAATATAGACGTAACTGGTAAATTGGTACTCTTAGATATAAATCAAAGAGAAGAATGGTGGGTAAATTATCCTACGCTACAAGCTCATTTTAAGGGTGCGGTGGCAGTGATTGTTGCCCAAGATGGTGGATATTCTGAAGTAGATGATAAAGCTTTAAACGCTCAAGATATTTGTGGGCCAGATTATGCTCCGGTATTTTCAATATCAAAAGCTGACAGGAATGTGTTAAAAGAGGCCATTGATAATGGGAATACAAAAGTAAAGTTAGATGCAAAATCTAAAGTTGATTTTGACCAAAAGACTTATAATTACATTGGGAAAATAGAGGGTAAGGATAAAGATAATGTAATAGTTTATTCTGCACACTATGATGCTTATTTCAGTGGTCTGCAAGACAACAGTATGGCTGTTGGACTTATGATGTCAATAGCTAAGGCAATGGTTGAATCAGGATATCAACCTGACAAGACAATTGTATTTGCTGCATTGTCTGCTGAAGAGTGGGGAGTATCAAACACAAGATATGATTGGAGTACTGGAGCTTACAGACAGATAAACGAAGCCAGACCTGAGTGGATAGGAAATGCTCTTTTAGATATAAATTTTGAGTTGCCGGCTTATGAGCATGAAACTCACGATGAAATAAGAGCGATATATGAATTGAAAAATTATCTAACTGATTTTTCTAAATTAGTTCCAAAAGTAGATGGTGTGTATAAGGATGGCATAGAAGTTGTTGCTCCGCTTAGAACGTGGTCTGATGATTTTTCTTTTGCAACTTCTGGAATTCCTGCGCTTAGAAATGATTTTCAAGACAGTGAATTTATGAAGACTCATTACCATACTCAAATGGACGACAAAGAAACTTACAATGAGAAAGCTTTAAAATTCCACCAAAATTTATATGGGTTACTTGGAATTTATTACGATAAGACAGCAGTTGTGCCACTTGATTTTTCAAATAGAATGGAAGCTTTAAAAGAATCTATAAATGCTGAAATGAATAAATCAGAGGGAACGGAATATAAAGAGTTAATTGCTGAGAGTGATAGAGCAATTTCAAATGCCAAAGAAGTAATGAAGAAAGTTGAAAAATTAAATCAAGACTATAAAAATGCCTTGGTAAATAATGAGCCAACAGATGGAATCTTAAAAGCGTCGAAGGAATTAAATTCTAAATTGCTTGAGACTTTTAAATATGCTGAAAGTAATTTGGTGAGACTTACTTGGGAAGATGAGCCTATCTTTGCGCATCAAAATCCTCAAACTAACATAGAAGCCTTGTCAAATTCGAAAGGTTTGATAGAAAAAGGTGATGTTACAAAAGCTTTAGATGAGGAATTATATAAAGTTGACAACAATTGGTACGCATATAGTTTTGACAAAGATGTTTTTGAATATTTTACTAACTATGTAATCAATGCAGAAAAAGGAAAACTTATGTGGGGCGCTGGCAAAGTTGTTTCGCATAGAGATTTGTATGATTTAATAAATTCTTTACAAGAAAAAGGCGATGGAAAAGAGTACAGTGCTGAACTTGAAATAATTTCTAAATCTATAAAAGAAGAGCAAGAAATTTTAAAACAAACTGTAGCTGAAGAATTAAAATCTGTGAAAGAAATTAACAATTTGTTGGAATCAATTAAGTAATACTTATTTGATTGGAAAATTATAAATAAAGAGATAAAAGTATGAAGAAAATAAAAGTTGTCGCGGCAGTCATAAGAGCTGAAAATAAATTTTTTATAGCTAAGAGAGGCTATGGAGAATTCAAAGGATTTTGGGAATTTCCCGGTGGCAAAGTTGAAGCTTTAGAGAGCGATGAAGAAGCTTTAAAAAGAGAGATTAGAGAAGAATTAGAAATTGAAGTCGAAGTTTGTGAAATGCTGTGTAAAATAGAACACAACTATGAAAATTTTTCTGTCGATTTGTCTGTATATATGGCAAGAATTTTAAAAGGTAACATAATTTTAAAAGAGCATATGGATTCAAGCTGGATTACCATAGATGAAATTGACAAATTTGAATTTTTAGCTGGAAATGTCAAAGTCATTGAAGAGTTAAAATCAAAATTTATAGTTTGAAATTTAGGTTTATAATTAATTTTTTGGATAAATATATTTAAAAGCTAAACTTTTTGTGGGGGTGTATAATTTGGATAAGTTAAATAAGTTAGAAATACTTAAAGTTATATTGGAAGATGTTGAAGAAGAATTAACGGATGAAGAAATTCTTCATCTAATATTGGATAGGACAGTATTTAAAGATTTAGCGTCTAAAAAGAAATATACACTTGGTCAAAAAGCAGCTGATAAATTAGCTAAGTTTGCGGGAAGTTGGACTTTTATAATATTATTTACTGTGGCTCTTGCGGCTTGGATTATGATAAATAATAAATTAGGAAATAAAGCTTTTGACCCGTTTCCTTTTATATTATTAAATTTAATCCTTTCTTGTACGGCAGCTATACAAGCTCCGTTGATTATGATGAGTCAAAATAGACAAGAAGAAAAAGATAGGCAAAGAGCAGAAAATGATTATAAAGTCAATTTAAAGACAGAAATAATTATACAAGATATTCACAGAAAATTAGATATTTTGTTAGAAGAAAAAGATAAACAAAGTGAATAAAAAATATTATTTGGTAGCAATATCTAGCTACTGTTTAAAAAGTATTGTTTGCATTAATCACAAATATAGCGTAAAATTGATTAAAGGAAAGAATTTGGCAGTCGAGTTCAGCTCGATTGCCTTTTTCAGTTTAAGAATCAGAAAGGAAAAATTATTGAAATTTAATGAATTATCTCTTTCAGCAGAGATTTTAAAAGCTGTTGAGGAAATGGGATTTGAAGAAGCAAGTCCTATTCAAGCACAAAGTATAACACCACTCTTAGAAGGTAGAGACCTTATAGGACAAGCTCAAACAGGTACGGGAAAGACTGCCTCTTTTGGTATACCTATGATAGAAATTGTAGAACCTGAAAATTATGTACAAGGTTTAGTCTTATGTCCTACAAGAGAACTTACAATTCAAGTTGCAAATGAAATAACAAAATTAGCTAAATATAAAAAAGGGATTCACGTTGTTCCAATTTATGGGGGAACAAATTTTGATAGACAAAGAGTTGCATTAAAAAATGATGCTCAAATAGTTGTTGGAACTCCGGGACGTATAATGGACCATTTACGAAGAAGAACATTAAAACTCGGCGATTTAAAGATTGCAGTTTTAGATGAAGCGGATGAAATGTTTGATATGGGCTTTAGAGATGATATGAAGACCATATTCGACCAAACGAATAGAGAAAAACAAACTTGTTTCTTCTCAGCGACAATGGGAAAAGAAATAACAGAATTTTCAAAAATATATCAAAATGACCCTGAGGTTATAAAAGTAAAACACAAAGAGCTTACAGTTGAAAATATAACACAATATTATCTTGAAATGTCAGAAGTAATGAAGACAGAAATTTTAAGCCGTATAGTGGATATTTACAATCCTAAACTTTCTATAGTGTTCTGTAATACAAAGAGAAAAGTTGATAAATTGGTTGAAGACCTTTTATCACGTGGCTACAGAGCAGATGGACTTCATGGAGATTTGAAACAAAATCAAAGAGACCAAGTTATGAAGAAGTTCAGACAATCTAACATAGAAATCTTAGTTGCAACAGATGTTGCTGCAAGAGGTATTGATGTTGGAAATGTTGATGTAGTAATAAACTTCGATATACCACAAGATGAAGAGTACTATGTACACAGAATAGGTCGTACGGCTAGAGCCGGTAGAAAAGGAAAGGCATTTTCTTTTGTTGTAGGAAGAGATATCTACAAACTACAAGATATAATGCGTTACACAAAAGCTCAAATGGAATATATGGAACTTCCTACAATTTCAGATATGGATGCAAGACAATTTGACAGATTGATAGAGATTGTTGAAGAAAAAATGGAAAGAAAACCAGATATTTCTAAGTACCTACCTATAATTGATGGACTATTAGCCAGAGAATATGGAGCGGTTGAAATTGCAGCACTACTTCTTAAAATGGTAGATGAGCAAGAAAACCAAAGAAATCATCAAAGACTTGACCAAGTTGACTACGGTAAAAAATATAAGTGGTCAGGAAAAGGCGGTTCCAAAAAAGGTAAAGGCTTTAATAACTACAACAGAAACAATAACAACAAAAATAGAAATAAGAATGGCAAGAAATCTAATAACTATAAAGATTTCAAAAAAGGCAACAAAAAAAGATATTCAAATTAATTTAGAAACTGTGTGATGAGCACAGTTTTTTTGGTACAAAATAAAAAAATTTGTTATACTAGTAAAAATAAATTTAGGGGTGAAATATGAATATAAGAAGAGTTAATTTAGATGACACAAAAGACTTACTTGCAATATATAGTCCTTACGTTATAGATACATCCATAAGTTTTGAATATGAACCACCAACAGAAGCTGAATTTAGAGACAGAATAGAGAGCATATCTACCAAATATCCTTACATAGTTGCGGAAGTTGATGGAGAGATAGTTGGATATGCATATGCAAATGTATTTAAGAGCAGAGCGGCTTATGACAAATCTGTTGAAACTTCGATTTATTTGAGAAAGGGAAATAGAAGAAACGGAATAGGTAGAAAACTATATGATAAACTAGAAGAACTTTTGATAGAACAGGGAATAGTGAATATGTGTGCTTGTATAACTACAGCAGATGAAAAAGATTCAAAGAGTGATGGAGCAAGTATTGAATTTCATAAGAAAATGGGATTTGAATTTGTTGGAGAGTTTAAACACATAGGATATAAGTTTGGTAAATGGTATGGAGTTGTATGGGCTCAAAAGACTATTGGAGAAATTAGATAAAACTATTTTTTAGGGTATAAATTAACTACACTATAATGTGCAGGAGGATAAAATGCTTAAAAAAATCTTTTTGGGTTTAGGATTAGTTTTGGTGATTATAGTTGTTTTTTGTGTAAATGCTTTTAGACCCACTCCAGAATTTATGAGAAATAATACGGTTGATGGTGTAAAGGTGGATGTGAGACTTAGCACTGATAAGAGAATACCAATAGTAAAGACATTTACACAAGAGGAATTTTCAAAGAAGGATGAAGCTGATTTTGAAAAATTAAATGATTTTCTAAACGGCAGAATTGAAGGCGATATTCCAACGATTCACTTGGAAGAAGATAAAAACATCTATCTTTTATTTAATAAGGATGGGAAAGTCATAGAACCGGATGAAACTCCTAAGATAACTATTGTATCTAAACCGTCTTATTTAGATGTTCAAGATGGCGAGAGAGTAATAGAAGGGAAACTGAAAAAACTTGACAGTGGATACGTCTATGAAATGAATAGATACAGAACTCAATTTGAAAAATATTTTATGGAGTCAAATCTTTTAACCGTGAACTTTGCCATAGATGGAGAAGCATTTGTAACATCTTTTTATGCAATTACTAACAATGCCATTGAAGGAACAGATTTTTTTGAAAATGAAACATTAGCAGAACCAATACCTGCAGAAATTTAAAGGAGAAGAATATGTGGTTTTTTAAATCCGTTCCCTCTGCAACATGGGACGAGATAGAAGATGATGGGATTATAGTTGATGTAAGAGAACCTTATGAGTTTAAAGCTGGACACGCACCTAAGGCGAAGAATGTACCTCTTTCTCAAATTCAAAATTTTGAATCAAAAAAGAAAATTTATTTAGTTTGTGCAAGTGGAGCGAGAAGTAAAAGAGCAGCAATTTATTTACAGAAAAAAGGAATGGACGCTGTGAACATAAAGGGTGGAATGATGACCTATAGAGGCTAGAAAGTGTATCAAAAGATGCACTTTTTATTTTTTATAAATAGTTGGTGGCTGTGTATAATTTTAATAATATTAAAAATAATTTTTAAATAGAGAGTTGAAAAATGACAAAGGGATTAGTTTACGTAGCAGATGATGAAAAAGATATAAGAGAATTGATAAAGAGTTTTTTGGAAGAAGCAGGACATACTGTGAAGATTTTTGAAAATGGAGATTTATTATTTGAAGAATTTAAGAATCAAGAACCGGATTTGATAATATTTGATGTTATGATGCGAGGGACTGACGGATTTGCAGTGACAAATAAAATAAGAGAGATATCAGAAATTCCAATTTTATTATTAACCGCAAGAGATACAGACATGGATTACATAACAGGTTTTACAGCGGGGTGCGATGATTATTTTACAAAACCATTTTCGTTGGTAAAGCTTATGATGAGAGTAAATGCTATTTTAAAACGTGAAAACAAGACAAAAAAAGAGTCTGATGAACTTGTTTTTGGAGATATAACTCTATTTCCGTCGTTAAAAAAGTGTGAGATAAATGAGGCAGAAATAAATTTAACCAAGACGGAATACAGTCTTCTTAGTTATTTAATAGAGAGAAAAGATTTGGCAGTATCAAGAGAAGAACTGTTAAATGAAGTTTGGGGTTACAGTGTGTCAGTTGAAACGAGAGTAACTGATGATACAATCAAAAGGCTTAGAAAAAAATTAAAAGATAGTGGCAGTGAAGTTCAAATAGAAACTGTTTGGGGATATGGATTCAGGTTAAAATTAAAGGATTAAATTATGAATAAGAGAAAAAAACTTTCAAATAGTCTTTTGATAATTCCTCCAATAAGTATTTTGTCAGTTTTTATTTTTGTAACTATAATATTTCATGTAATTATGAAGGGATATATAACAGAGATAACGGCAGACTCCATAAATGAAGAATTTGTTTTAAGGTATGTAAATGAGCCTGAGATGACAGAATATTCATTGGAAACCTACAACAGAATATTTTTTCCAGTACACACAATCATAGTGCAACCTCAGAAAGACCCAAATAAGTATATAGGAGATTGGTACACGGATAGAGAAAAGATAGAGTCAGAAGCAATCTTAAGAGAATTATCGAAAAAAGATGAATTAAAAGACGGACAAACTTCTGTAACTGTTGGAGACCAATCATATATATTTGAGAGGAGAATGTACACCGGAGAGTTTGATGGATATTTTATATTTGCAGCTGGAAAGGAAAAAGAGCCATATGAAATAATAGTGTATATAAACACAACTTCTGTGCAGAGCATAGTGAAGTTGATGGATAAATTTATAGTTGTGCTGTTTACAATTTTTGCAGGACTAAGTGTTTTGTTAATTTCTCTACATCTAAGACGAATAAATATTTCTTTTAGAAATTTGAATAAGTATTTGTTGAAAGTCGGTCAGAGGGAAAAGGATATAGAAAAGGCAGATGTACTGTATGAAGAATTTGAAAGTGTTGTAGATACGATAGACAATATGTCAAATTTGATAGATAAATCAGAAAATTTACAAAAGAGCTTTTTTCAAAATGCCTCACATGAATTGAGAACTCCACTTATGTCAATTCAAGGGTATACAGAGGGTATAATGCATGGAGTGATAGATAAAGAAAAAGGGCTTGGTGTAATTTATAAACAGAGCAAGAAAATGTCCCGATTGGTCGATGATATTTTATATTTATCAAAATTTGAGACAAAAGAATTGGACGAGAGAGAAGTTGATATTTCAGATGTAATTTACGAGTCTTCAAATAACATTTCTGTTGGCAACAACAAAGATATAAGTTTTAAAATAGATTTAGATGATGATTTAAAGATTATCGGAGATGAAGAACTTATCGAAAAAGTATTTGATAATATAATTTCAAATGCCTATAGATATGCCAAGACTACTATTAAAATAAGTGGATTTAAATCTGAAAATATGATAAAAATAGACATAGTTGATGACGGAAATGGAATAGAGCCTACTGAAATAGAGCATATTTTTGAGAGATTTTATAAGGGGAAAGAGGGAAATTTCGGGATAGGGCTATCTATTGTAAAAGACATAATGAAGAAATACGGTGGTGTAAATGTCAGTTCAATGATTGGAGAAACTAAATTTACATTGTAATTTAGAATATAGAAATAATTTGCCACAGTTTTGCCACAAATAAACTAATAATTCATTCAAAGTTGAGGGGATTTCTCCTAAACATATTTTGTAGAATAATGACAGATAGAAAAACAAACTATCTAAAAAATAAAAATAAAGATGAATTTAAGGAGTGAATTATATGAAAAAACTAGGTACATTATTATTAACAGAGGTAGTATTTGGAAGAACAATATTGACAGGCATGATGCCAGTAAATGCATCATCACAAAACAAAGATAGCAAAGAAACTACAGAATGTGCTTGTGTTTTTGAAGACGGACAAAAAGAAAAAAGTTTTATAGATTGTATAAAGAGTTCAAAAAATATTACAGAAGCAGAAAAGCAACAATTGCTTAAAACAGAGGCAGAACTTGCACCAACTTGGAAGAAGATTGATGACTTAGAAGCACAAGTGGATATCATCTATGAAAAAATTATGAATCCTATCTATGAAAAGTATGACAAAATATACGGCTCAAACGAAAAACTATGGGAAAAATTCTATGAAGGAATAGATGACGAAGCTATGTCAGAAGATACAATAGCTGAAATTGAAAAAGCTAAGAATTTAACAGCCGGAGAAAAAGCTACTCTAAAGGCAGAACAGGAGAAGATTAACACTTTAGATTCAGAATGGGATAAGCTAAGTGAAAAAGCTGAAGCAGAGACCAAAGAATTGTCAGTTGAATTAGACAAACTATATTCTGTAGTAGAAAAAGCTAACGAAAAAAATCAAAAGATATTAGATAAGTTATTTCCTGAAATAACACCGATAGACGAAGAATTTAATAGATAAAGTTTAAAAGGCAGCTGGAAACAGTTGTCTTTTTGTTAAGTAAGATTTGGTAGCAGTGGGTAAAAGTATAGTATTAAAAGGGAGGAATAATTTTATGAAAAATATATATTTAGCAGGCGGATGTTTTTGGGGCCTTGAAGATTATTTCAGCAGAATTGAAGGAGTAATAGATGTAGTGTCAGGTTATGCGAATGGAAGTGTTGAAACTACAAACTATCAACTTATAAAGACAACAGGTCATGCAGAGACAATACACATCACTTATGATGAATCAAAAATATCTTTAAGAGAAATTTTGCTTTATTATTTCAGAGTTATAGATCCAACTTCAATGAATAAACAGGGAAATGATGTTGGAACGCAATACAGAACTGGAATTTACTATACAGATGATTCAGAATTAGAAGTCATTAAAAAAGTATTTGATGAAAAACAAAAGAACTATGCTGAAAAAATAGTAGTGGAAGTAGAGCCATTGAAACACTTTGTGTTAGCTGAAGAATATCATCAAGACTATTTACAAAAAAATCCAACAGGATATTGCCATATAAACGTCTTAAAAGCTTATGAGCCATTAGTTGATTCTGAAAAATATGTAAAGCCAAGTGAAGAAGAAATTAGAAACAAACTTTCAGAAGAACAATATCAAGTCACACAAAACAGCGCAACAGAAAGACCGTTTGAAAATGAATATTGGAACTCTAAAGAAGAAGGACTTTATGTTGATGTAGTCACTGGAGAACCACTTTTTGCTTCAAAAGATAAATTTGATTCAGGTTGTGGATGGCCAAGTTTCACAAGGCCAATTGCTCCTGAAACTGTAAAATATAATCAAGACAATAGCCACAATATGAATAGAATAGAAGTTAAAAGTAACTCAGGAGAATCCCACTTAGGTCATGTTTTTGAAGATGGTCCGGCAGAAAAGGGCGGACTTAGATATTGCATAAACAGTGCGTCAATTAAATTCATTCCAAAAGAAGATTTAGAAAAAGAAGGATATGGATATTTAAAAGAGTACATTAAGTAGCAATGAATACGTTCAAAAGAATAGAGATAAATTTACTAGAAAAATTTGGAGTAAGTGAAAAAAGTTTTGAAAAGTTAGATAATTTTGAAAAAAGAAAAATAGTTACAAAAATTTTTTTAATAGAAGAATTAGAGGAAATAAAGAATAATAAAAGACAATTAAGTGAACTTATTAAGTTTCATGCTAGAAATAAATATTTATATTTTTGTTATGATATAAATAAAAAAGACGAACTTGGAAGGATAATTGCAAACAGTAAAAGTAAAAACTTAGAAAAAGTATTTGAAGATTATAAAAAAGTACTACTTGAAATTTTAGATGAGCCGATAACAAAAGGTAGAGCAGTAAATGCATATTTTCATATTTTTGGATATTTTAGAAGTGATTTATCAGAAGATGAAAAGGCAGATTATTTTAGAATTATCAATGAATTTGAAAAAACAAATATCAGTGATTTTGAAATCAGAAATAAATTGTTTGAGTTTTCAAAAAATATAAAAAAGAATATATTTCAAACCAGTTCATATTAAAAAAATTTTGGTGGGAATAAAAAGTCGTGTATTTAGCTTGGATTTAAACTAATTACACAACTTTTAATTTACTTATAAAAATTATCTAAATAAGAAATGTGCGAAAGGTGCAGCTAAAAGTATAGACAGAGCAACTCTTTCAAACCAAATTATAAAATAATCTCTCATTTTTAAAGGTATTTCTGTACTCAACATTGAAGGGATTGAACCACTGAAGAATAAAATTTCAGAAACACAAGTCACTCCAACTACAAATTTTGTTACCATAGCAGATTCAGTCATAGGCATTGCAGGTAAGAACATTTCAGCAATACTCATTGAAAGAGATTTTGCAGCCAATCCAGCATCAGGAAGACGTGTAATATACGTAAATGGATAGAAAATATATCCTACAATATCAAATACAGGAGTGTATTTAGCTATGATAAGACCTATAGAACCTACAGCCATAAGAGATGGAGCCATTGCAAAAGCAAGTTTTATACCGTCGACAAAATTTTTCTTAGTGTTTTCAACCACACCAGGAGCTGAAGAAGCAACTTCAACAGCAAGGTCTGTCGCAACCGCCAACTTATTTTGTTTAATATCTTTTTCAACGTCTCCTTCAATGCCATCATAATATTCATCAGGTTTTTTAGAAAGTGGATAAATTCTTGCAGTGATTGCTGTTACCAAGAAAGTAACTATTACTGTAACTAAAAAGTATTGAGTCCAATGAGTTTCCATAAAACCAAGAGTCTTAGCTACTATAATCATAAATGTAGCGGAAACTGTAGAAAAACCTGTTGCAATAATACAAGATTCTTTAGCAGTGTATTTGCCTTCTTTATATACTCCATTAGTTATTAAAAGGGCAAGAGAATATGAGCCAACAAAAGATGCAACGGCATCTATTGCAGAACGACCGGGAGTTTTAAATATAGGCATCATTACAGGTCGCATAAATACACCGACAAATTCCATCAAACCGTAAGAAATTATAAAAGCTAAGAATACAGACCCAATTGGAATTATAGTAGTTACCGGAACTACAACCTTATTAAATACAAATGGAATCATACTGTCTTCCAATAGACCTTGAGGTCCAACATTAAACACAGCCATTATTACAAATGGAATAGCTAGTAAATTTATAAATGTAAATGCAGTTTTGATTTTACTGCTTTTCCAAGTTCGCTTTACAAATGGATATATAACTCCAAATATAACTATTATTAATCCATAAACTGCTTTATAATAAGGTATGCTTTGAATTAATGTAACTATATGGTCAAGAGGAATCGAACTTTTACCGTTAAATGTAATAGGTACAAAAAACATGAAAATTCCAAAAAGACTATACAGTATAAATTTTGATAGCGCACTACTTCTACTGTTTTTCATAAAAACCTCCTTTTTATATATTATAACACGATAAAGATTTTACGGTGACTAATTAGCTAAGTAAACGATGATTGAAATATTTAAAAATCAAAAAAGAAATGTAATTAGATTTGACTTTGTGTAGACAGTATAGGAGTTAAAAGGGGGTATATAATGTGTTGTTATATGGGGAAATATAGTGTAAGATTTACTGACGGAGGTATCTATGAATTCTGAAAAAATGGCTAACCAACCTATACCTGAGTTGGTTTTAAAAATATCAATACCTATAATGATATCAATGCTTATACAAGCTCTATATAATATAGTCGATTCAAAATTTGTATCTATGATAGATGAAAAAGCATTCACGGCAGTTTCAATTGCATTTCCAATACAAAATTTGATGATAAGTTTGGCAATAGGAGCAGCAGTTGGCTCGAATTCACTTTTGTCGAGAAGCTTGGGTGAAAAGAATAAAAAACTTACAAGCAAGATTGCATTTAACAGTTTATTTTTGTGTGTAGTGCACAGTATTATATTTTTAGTTTTTGGACTTGCATTCTCTAAACAGTATTTTGAATCTCAGACTACAGACCCAACTATAATAAAGTATGGAGTAGACTATATAACTATAATTACAGGAGTTTCAATCTTTGTATTTTTGCAAATCATGACTGAAAGACTTTTGCAAGCTACGGGTAAAACTCTCTTTACAATGTTATCTCAAGGGATAGGTGCAATTGTAAATATAATTTTGGACCCTATATTGATATTTGGTCTTTTCTCTTTACCGTCAATGGGAGTAAAGGGAGCGGCAATAGCAACTGTAATAGGTCAAGCAGTGGGCGCCATAATAGCGATATTATTTAATCATTCATATAATAAGGAAGTTGAATTTAACGTCTCAAAACCGGATTTTGAAACTATAAAAAAAATATATGATGTTGGTTTACCAAGCTTTGCGTTGATGTCTATAACTTCTGTGGCAGTATACTTTTTGAATAAAATCTTAAATCAATTTTCTGACTCAGCAGTTGCAATTTTAGGGGCGTATTTTAAATTACAAAGTTTTATATTTATGCCATTATTTGGTCTCACAAACGGAATGGTTTCAACTTTGGCATATAATTATGGAGCTGCAAATAAAGAAAGATGTATGGAAATAATAAAGTTCTGTATGAAGGGTGGAATAATAATTTGCACGATAGGATTTTTAATATTCCAAATATTCCCAGCTCAATTAATATCTTTCTTCAATCCATCACAAGAAATGTATGAACAAGGGATACCGGCGCTTAGGATAATTTCTACTTGCTTTATATTGGCAGCATATAACATAGTTGCAGGTTCGACTTTTCAAGCGCTTGGAAATGGAATGATATCTTTTTGTTCATCATTGGTAAGACAAATTGTGGCATTAGTTCCAGCGGCTTATCTGTTGTCTTTTTTGGAAAAGATAGAATATGTTTGGGGATCATATCTGATAGCAGAGATAGTAAATTTTATATATTCAAGATATTTTATAAAAAATTATACGTATAAAAAAATTAACGAAAGAGTAGTTACGATAAAAGGCTAAATATTGATTTTACAAACTTTTTATTGTATTATAGAGACAATTAAAAAGAAAATTAGGGAGGCATGA
>NZ_JH165061.1:1010579-1013202 GCF_000227315.1 Peptoniphilus indolicus ATCC 29427
GCTTATAAATTTTTATTATAGAAATATTTTAAAGAGAAAGAACAAAAGTCAAGGATTTAGAACGTATGTTTACAATGTATAGGGCAAATGTTAGTAATTTTTTAAGAGGTGAGAGCATGGAGTTTCAAGAAAAGTTGGAAATTTTAACAGATGCTGCAAAATATGATGTAAGTTGTTCGTCCAGTGGCTCGGATAGAAAAAATAATAAAGGGCTTGGCAATGGACATATGGCGGGGATTTGTCATTCTTGGAGTGAAGATGGAAGATGTATTTCATTACTTAAAATTTTACTTACCAATAAATGCGTATACAATTGTGAGTACTGTGTCAATAGAAGAGATAATGATGTACTAAGAGAGGAATTCACTCCAAGAGAAGTTGCGGATTTGACAATAAATTTTTATAAGAGAAATTACATAGAGGGTTTATTCTTGTCATCGGGAATAGTTGAAAGTCCGGATAAGACTATGGAAAAGTTGATTGAAGTTGCAAGAATTTTAAGATATGAATACAATTTTAATGGTTATATTCACATGAAGGGGATTCCGGGAGCTAGTGAAGAATTGATAAGAAGTTTGGGAATTTTGATTGATAGAATTAGCATAAATATAGAGCTCCCAACTGAAAATTCGTTGGCTCTGTTGGCCCCACAGAAAAACTATCTAAAGATATTTAAACCTATGAAAGATATAAAAAATAATCTCTTACAAAATATTGAAGAACGAAAAAAATTTAGAAGTGCGCCAAAATTTGTACCGGCGGGACAAACTACTCAAATGATTGTTGGAGCAACTGGAGAAGATGATTTGACTATTATAAACAGAGCTGAGGGATTGTACGAAATTTTTGATATGAAGAGAGTTTATTATTCAGGTTATGTGCCGGTTGTAAAATCTAAGTATACAAAGGGAATTGAAAAAGTTCCGCTCCTTAGAGAACACAGAATTTATCAAGCTGATTGGTTGCTAAGGTTTTATGGTTTCAAGGCAGATGAAATTTTAAAACGAGAAAATCCATTTTTTGATCTGAGAATAGATCCAAAGGCAAATTGGGCAATAGAAAATATAGATTTATTTCCGATTGAAATAAATAGAGCAACTTATGAAGAGCTTATGAGAATTCCGGGATTTGGTAGAAATTATGCTCTTAGAATCATAAATGCAAGAAAGTTTGCAGCTCTAAAGTATGACGACTTAAAGAGTTTGAAAATATCTACTAAGAGAGCTGTTAATTTTATAACTGTTGGCGGAGTTTATAGAGGGAGAAATTTTTCTACAAAAGAATCCTTAAAAGATTTTATGGGGCAACGCGATCCAGATTCAGTTGAGCAGCTAAAGATGTGGTGATTATGAAATATATATATGACGGAAGTTTTGAGGGACTCTTAACAGCTGTGTTTGAAGCATATTCTATAATAGAAAATGTTAATTTCTCAACTGAAACCGAGCAAGTAAATTTTTTTGAAGATATTCATGTGAGTACAGATTTGAAAAAAATATAATAGAGTTAAAAAACTCTATTATAAAAAATATTTCTAAAAGCTTTTTTTAATGATTTAGTTGTAGTTTATCACTCTGATAATTTGCAGAAAGCAGATGTTATAGCTAAGTGTATAAAAGGAGTTTATAAGTATGGATTGTCATATTTGAATTCGGCGAAAGAAGAAGCTGTGATGTATAGAGGTATTTTAAAAAATTTTGGCTCAGAAAATCATGACTACAAAGGACTGCTTAGATTTAGAGAAATTCAAGATGGATTTTTATTTGCAGAGTTCACACCTCACAATGACATATTAAAATTTATAACTCCACATTTTTTAAAGCGAATGCCAAATGAAAAGTTTGTTATATATGATGTGAGTAGAAAGACAGCAGCATTTTGTATGCATGGGAATTGTGAATTTATGGAAGTTGAGTATATAGAAGCGGTAGATAGTGCTAGAGAGATGTTTTTTAAGAGTGCGTGGAAGAAATTTTATAGTGCAGTGGGTATAGATGAAAGAAAGAATAAAAAACTTATGGTGTCAAATATGCCTAAGAAGTATTGGAAATATCTTCCTGAAAAAGATATAGAAAAGAGTGATTGATTTGAGCAAATTTACAGGATATGAAGTAATAGATTATTTATACGGATATATAACTAAAAATTATAACGGAGCAGTGTTGTTGCAAGAAAAAAGTTTGGATTTAAAAGACTTTTTACAAAGTGAATTTAAAAAATCAAATAAAAATTGCTCGATAGTTTCAATAACTCGAGTTTTGAGTTACTACGACAAAATTTTTGGCGATTTATCGGAACAAGAAATTTTTGACCAAATTTTTACAATTGCACAGAGCTACGGATTTGATGAAACAGTTGGAACATTGCCAACAAAAATAGATGATATAATGAAAGACTATTTCAGATATTATGGAATAAAAGTTAAGGCGAAGGGGAAGTATTTTTCTAACTTTTATAATCCGGTAAAAAGTGAAATCGATGCAGGAAGACCACTTCTTATGAATATAGCTTTTGGAGAGTATCACAATCATACTGTAACCATTAGCGGGTATAAAATATTTAGATATAAAGGAATGAACATAAAATTTATAGAGGTATTTGATGGGTGGAGAAAAATAAAACA
>NZ_JH165061.1:1013252-1021230 GCF_000227315.1 Peptoniphilus indolicus ATCC 29427
ATAATTTGGTTAAGCGTATCTATCGACTACCTAATAGTCCGACTATAAATTATAAAATACATTGTTATGCCTGTATCTCTGTAGTTTTGCAATGTTTTTTAATTTATAGTGGGTTTTTGAGTAGTTTTTTTATTTTTAAATTAGAAAATAGTATGTAGAAGTTTGTCTCCTCTATTTTAACGGTCATATTTTAGGAGGGAAAGTTATGAAACAAAAACAACAGGGATTTTTTGAAAGATTTTTTGAACTTTCAAAATACAACACAAATGTAAAGACTGAAATTTTAGCCGGTATTACTACGTTTATAACAATTGCGTACATATTAATAATTATACCAATGACAGTTTCAGAGCCTTTACGAATATTAGGGCAAGATGCGTATGCGACAAAAGTATCAAACGGTGCATTTATAGCTACGTGTATAGGAGCTTTTATAGGAACCTTTTTAGTAGCTGTTTATGCAAAGCTTCCATTTGCACAAGCTCCGGGGATGGGTCTTAGTGCTTTCTTTGCATATACTGTAATGTTAGTAATGGGTTACACATATTCACAAGCTTTAGTAATAGTATTTTTATCAGGGGCAATATTTATAATAATCACTGCCATAGGACTTAGAGAAGCTATAATAAGAGCAATTCCAAACTGTATAAAAGATGCTATGACACCTGGGATAGGTTTATTTATAACTATAATAGGTTTAAAAAGTGCCAATATTGTAGTAGATAACCCGGCGACATTGGTCAGTATGATCGATTTTTCACAATGGCAAAATCCTGAATTTGATACACAACTAATAATGAGTGCAACGGTTGCATTAATAGGGCTTATAATAATAGGAGTATTGAACGCAAAGAAAGTAAAGGGCTCTATATTAATAGGGATAGTGATTGCTACTTTAATAGGAGTGCCATTAGGAGTTACAAAATTTGACGCTTTTGATTTGAACTTGGCTACAAAATTCCATGATTTTTACGAAGTATCACTTTTTAAGTTAGATTTTGTGGGACTTTTTGCAGGGGAAGATTTAATACACAATATATTTATAGTATTTATGTTGGTAGTAAGTTTTTCGTTAGTTAATATGTTTGATTCTTTAGGAACATTACTTGGAGCTGCTAAACAAGCAAATATGATAGATGAAAATGGAGAAGTTATAAGAATGAAGCAAGCTCTTATGTCAGATGCAATTTCGACACTTACAGGAGCTTTAGTTGGGGCGCCAACTGTAACAACTCTTGTAGAATCAAGTGCGGGAATAGCAGAGGGAGGACGTACAGGGTTAACAGCGCTTACAACATCTATGTTGTTTATAGCAGCAATAATTTGTGCTCCATTTGTAAGTATAATTCCGGCAGCAGCAACAGCACCGGCTTTAATTTATGTAGGGGTTTTAATGCTATCTAATGTAAAAGATGTTGATTTTAGTGATATTACAAATGCTATTCCGGCATTTATTACGATAACATTTATGCCATTTACATATTCAATTGCAAATGGTATAGCAATGGGATTAATAAGTTTTTGTTTATTGAAATTATTCACTGGAAAAATTAAGGATATAAAATTATTAACAGCAGTGGTTTCAGTTATTTTTGCATTACGATATGTATTAATTTCATTAGGTTAAAGAATGGAGGATGTTTATGAGAGCATCTTTTATAATAAAAGGAGATATTTGCTATAGCGAAAATCTGGAAAATTTAACAACAAGAGAAAATAGCTATTTGGTGTGCGTGGAGGGTTATTCATGTGGGGTATTTGATAAAATACCTGATGAGTATAAGGACTTGGAGGTCTGTGATTATAGTGATAAGTTAATAATACCGGGTCTTATAGATTTACATGTTCATGCGCCACAATATCATTTCAGAGGGCTTGGAATGGATTTGGAACTTTTGGATTGGCTAAATACATATACATTCCCTCATGAGGCAAAGTATATAGACACAGAATATGCTAAAAAAACATATGAAAAATTTGTAGGAGACTTGGTAAGTAGTGCAACTACAAGAGCGGTTGTGTTTGCAACATTACACGTACCAAGCACCATAATTTTAATGGATATGCTTGAAAATTCAGGATTGGTTTCTTACGTTGGAAAAGTCAATATGGACAGAAACTCAATACCGGAATTACAAGAAGTTTGTGCAAGAGAGAGTATTGAGAATACAATAAAGTGGTTAGATGAAACCAAAGTAAAATATAAAAACACATATCCGATAATAACTCCAAGATTTACACCATCATGTACTGATGAATTGATGGAGAGCTTAGGTAAAATTACAAAAGAGGAAAAACTTCCGGTGCAGTCACACTTATCTGAAAATCAATCAGAAATAGAATGGGTTAAAGAGCTATGCCCTGGAACAAAATGCTATGGAGAGTCTTATGACAGATTTAGACTGTTTGGAGAATATTCCAAGACTATAATGGCTCACTGTGTATGGTCAGACGAATACGAGCGAAAATTGTTAAAAGATAGAGGGGTATATATAGCACACTGTCCTGATTCAAATATGAACCTATCTTCAGGAATAGCCCCAATTAGAAAATACTTAGAAGAAGGGCAGAGAGTTGGGCTTGGAAGTGACGTTGCAGGTGGAGCATATTTATCTATTTTTAGACAGATGACAGATGCTATCCAAGTTTCAAAACTTTTCTGGAGACTTATAGATGGAAATTCAAGCCCATTGAAAGTAGAAGAAGTATTTTATTTGGGAACACTTGGTGGTGGAGAATTTTTTGGAAAAGTTGGTTCGTTTGAAAGAGGATATGAATTAGATGTAGTTGTAATAGATGATTCAGAATACAGAACAGAAGATTTAAATTTACGACAAAGATTAGAGAGGACAATATATTTGTCTCAACACAAAGATATTAAACACAAATTTGTAAGGGGAAATAAAATATTCTAAATAATAAGTAATAGAGACGAAAAAAAGCGTATTTTGGCTTGATGCCAAGATACGCTTTAAAAATTAATAAAATCTATTTACTTTAGAGTTAAAATAGTTTGGCAGCTCAGAAGGGTCATAAATTCCCTTGTCAGTTATAACACCGCGAATTAACATAGGTGGAGTGATGTCAAACGAAGGATATATAGCTTTTACACCCTTTGCAGTCCAGTCGCCCAAAACAAGAGATGAGTCTCTCAATTCAATTTTTATATCATCTTTTGAAAATTTATCATCGTCAGGAATGCCGGTTACAAAATAAGGAATATTAAACTCTTTAGCTAAAAGAGCAATTTGGAAAGTACCTATCTTGTTTGCTACATGAGCATCTCGCGTTATAGTGTCAGCAGCTGAGGTGAATAAATCTATTCCAATATTTTCCATAGTATAGGCAATCATATTGTCTGTTAGAATAGTTGTCTCAAAACCCATTTCGTTGCAACAAGTTGCAGTTAGACGAGCACCTTGATAATAAGGGCGAGTTTCTGCACAGTAGAAGCTGACAATTTTTCCGCTTTCTTTTAAAGTTCTAAGCATCATTCCAACTATAGTTTCTCCAAAGCACTGAGTCAAAACTTTTCCATTTTCAGGAATTAACTCACATAGATATTTTGCAACTTTGTTCATAGTATAATATCTTCTGTTTAAAGAGGCAACGGTATTTTTTAAAATAGCTTGAATTGGGTCAAGTCCATTTTCCATAGCATTTATTGCAACTTTAACAGAGTCTTCAGTAATTTTTTTCATCCTGTTTGCAGTAGTCGGACGTGCGTTGGAAATTTTATCAGAAGCTTTTTTTAAAAAATTAATTTTTTCATCATCATTTAAATCACGAGTTTCATAAGCCGCAAGAGCCATACCCATTCCAGCTGCGGTATAAGGTCCGGCACTTTGAGTGACCATGTCAGTTATGGCTTGAGCCACATCAACATGACTAAAACATTCTACAAATTTAACCTCTTTGGGATAAATTCTTCTATCTAAAATTTTAACACTACCATTTTCATACCAAGCAACATGTTCATATTGAAGCATAAAAGGTAGATTATAATCTTGTCTTTCCATATTACCCCTCAAATTTTTCTAACATTTTCAGTATTAAATTTCTAAAGTTTTCAGAAGCCGCCATTGCAACATCTTCAACTTCGCTACCGTCCATGTTGTCCACTCTGTCAGAGCTGTAATTAGTTGCCAAAGAAAGACACAATACCTTTATGCCACAGTGCCCAGCAGTCAGAGATTCAGAAAGAGTAGACATTCCAACTAAATCTCCGCCTAAAAGTCTTATCGCTCTTATTTCAGCCGGAGTTTCAAAGAAGGGACCTACAGTGTAGAAATAAACGCCTTCCTTTAGAGAAAAGCCAAGTTCAATAGCACAATTTTTTGCAAAAGTTCTTAAATCTTTGTCATATAGATTGTCTATAGGATAAAATCTTTCGCCGAATTCATCTAAGTTGTTTCCACGAGTAGGAGAAACCCCACCAAAGTTTAGATGGTCAGTTACAACGCAAATATCTCCAGGGTGGAAATTATAATTTATTGCACCCGCAGCATTAGTTAAGATTACAGTCTTAACACCAATAAGCTTTAAAACATACATTGGAGTTGCCAACTCGCTGTGGTCATAGCCTTCATAGTAGTGGAATCTACCGGACATACAAATTATATTTTTACCGGACAATTTACCATAGATAAACTTTCCTGGGTGACTTTTAACAGTAGAGATTAAAAATCCCGGAATTTCTTCATAAGGTATTTCAATTTTATTTTCCATACAGTCAAGTAGAGTGCCAAGACCAGTTCCAAGCACTATGGCAAAATCAACAGGATCTCCTATTTTAGATAAAATATAATCTGCACTTTCTTTGTAAACACTAAAATTTTTTTCTTTTAACATAACAACCTCACTTATTTATGACTTTTTGATATAAGGTTCTCTAAGCTTAGCATAAATAGCCACTATCACACAATATCCAAACAATACTTTCATTCCAAATGGGCCTATGAAGTCTACATTAGAATAAAATCCTGCAGCGAAAACTATTAAGCAAAGTACAGGAAGTACTCTCATAGCCCATAAAGGTAATTTAAAATAAGCATTTTCATAGGCATTTTTGTTTCTTGAAGGTAAGAAAAGCACAGCGACAATTGGAAGAGCGGCAAATATAAGACCTATATTATTTCCAAGAACAGCTATGATTTCCAAAGTTCCACCAGTTAAGATAGGAATCATACCAAGTATGTAGAAAATTAAAAGCAGATAATGTGGAGTTCCGAAGGCTTTGTTTTCAGTAGCTAAAAATTCAGGAAGCCAACCATCTTCAATTGCAACCTTAAGTCCTTTAGGAGCCCAAGCAAAAACAGCATTTAAAGAAGAAGCAACAGCAAACATAGCTCCGCCAACCATGAAGAAATAATAAACAGGTTGAGAGAAAATTTCTTTAGCAACACTTCCAAGAGTTTTAAAAGCTACCTCTTCAATAGGAAGTACACCGGTAGCTACAAAACCAACCCCCAAATAAATTATAGAAACTATAATCGTTGAAATTATCATTGCAAGAGGGATGTTTTTACCGGGATTTTTAGCATCATTACCAAATTCATTTATGTATTCAGCTCCGACAAGTGAAAATCTAACAAGGAATATAGCTGCGATAAACTCAGAAAAACCATTAGGCATAACCTTAGTGATATCCATATAAGGAGAAAAATCATTTATCTTAGGAAGACCTAAAAAAATGAACAAACCAATAGATACTACAAGCACTACAACAAGTAGGTTTTGGAACTTAACAGCAGTTTTTACACCTGTTAAATTCACAATAAAAATTATAGTCATCATAATAGCTGAAACCAAAGTTACATTGATTGAAGGAACAAGCTCCTTTAGGTATTCAGAGAAACCGATTGCATAATTTGCTAATACCAATTGACCGGCAGCTAAGAGTGCAACATAAAAGAAACCAGTTTTTTTACCGATTAAGTCCCTTACATATGTATACATGCCGCCGTTAGCAGGAATTGCAGAACCGAGAGTTGCAAGACATAAATTAGTTATGGCAACTATGATTCCGGCAACTATAAAAGCCCAAGTAACACCATGACCGGTTTTGCCGACTGCAATTCCTGTTAAAATCATTACTCCGGAGCCAATTATTTGTCCAACCCCAATTCCAATTAAATCCAACAAAGAAATTTTAGAATTTTTCATAAATCCTCCTTAAAATTAAATTATAATTTTATTTTAACATTAGGCAGTGAAAAGTCAAACAAAATTGGTTAAAGTTGGAAAAGTAAAAATCAAATAAATCCGATAAAATAGAGAAAAAAATAATAATTGAAATCAAAAATGATATAAAAACAAATAAAAACCAATAAATAACAAAAATATTTGCGTAAAATCCAAAAAACTCCAAAAAAATCGATTGCAACTTTTTTATATTTAAAATATACTTAATAAATAAATATAAATTTAGAAATTTAAATTAGAGGTAGAAAATGAATTACAGAAAAATTTTAGTAGAAGCAGGGATGAGATTGTACAATACAAAATTAGTAGCGGGAACAAGTGGTAATATCAGCCTTAGAGGAGAAGATGAAGACAGTTTTTATATAACACCGAGCGGAATGGACTATGGAAAAATAGAAGAAAAAGATATCGTTAAAGTACATGCAGATGGAACACCTTATGCAGAAGAGCAAGTGCCATCATCAGAATGGCAAATGCACCTTGAAGTATATAAAAATTATCCTAAATACAGTGCAGTAGTTCATACGCATTCAACATTTGCGACAGCTTTTGCGGTTGCTAGGGAAGAAATACCATTGATTTCAATAGAAATGGAGCCGTTTATAGGTGGAGAATTAAAAGTTGCACCATTTGAAAGAGCAGGTTCAATTGAACTTGCAAAAGCTATAATACCTTATTTAGAGAAATCAAACTCATGCCTCTTGGCAAACCATGGAGTTATATGTTGTGGAGAAAATATGGAAAAAGCATTTTTATCAGCAGAATATGTAGAAGACTTGGCAAAAATATATTACTACTCAAGAGGAATAGGGAAAGTATATACAATAAATGATTGATTTTAATATTTTATTGGCAAAGTATCTTCCTTCCAAATAAAAAATAAAACCGTAGAGAAAAAGAGGTGCAAAATGATAAAAATAGAACGTCATAGCCAAATAATAAGATATCTAGAAACACATAACGTACTCAGCATAGCTGAAATCGCAGAAATGCTAGAATGTAGCGAAGAGACTATTAGAAAAGACTTAATAGAACTAGAAAAACAAAACAGATTAAAGAGGACAAGAGGTGGAGCATATTTAGAAAACATATACGATAGAGGATTTGGAAACTATATAAAAAAAGAGTTGATGAAGGATGAAAAAAATTACATAGCAATTATGGCTATGAAACGCATAAAAGCAAAAGACTTAATCATAATGGACTCAAGCACAACATGTGTTGAATTAGCCAAAAACCTAATAGGTAAAAAAATATATGTCACAGTGATAACAAACTCATTGGAAATAGCTAACCTGTGCTCAACCTCAGAAAATATAAATCTAATAGCAATAGGAGGAGAATTTCACAATAAAACAAACTCATTTATAGGATACCAAACTCTAGATATGCTGAAAACATACAGAGCGGATATAGCATTTGTGAGTTTTCCTACAATAGATATGGAATTTGGATTAGGAGAAAATAATATAGAAAACTTAAAAATTAGAAAAATTATGCTAAAACATAGTAAAAATAAAATATTACTAATGGACCATACAAAATTTACAGATGAATCGGCAGTTATTTTCACAGAAATTGAAGGCATAGATACTATAATAACAGACCAAGAGCCATCAAAAGAATGGAAAAATTTACTTTTAAGAAAAGGAATAAGAGTAGAAAGTTAAATGTGCTTTCAAAGATTAATCGCTGGCATTTATAAATTGCCATAAAATTTAAGAATTTTCACGGGAAATTTTAAAGTAATGAAATTATGCTAAAATCATTTTTT
>NZ_JH165061.1:1021280-1029463 GCF_000227315.1 Peptoniphilus indolicus ATCC 29427
AGATCTTAAGATTAAAGAATTGAGTTGTAAAATTAACTTCAAGTTTATTGATAATTAAACGTAACTAAATATGATTTACTTGTTTGCCATAAAATAGTATCAGTTCCAATTTCCAATGAACCTTCTGAATTAAATATATAAGGGTCAACTGTAATTAAGTTACTAATTATAATCTTACCTTTTATTGTTTCTTGGTTTTTAGTGGAAAATGTTTATAGTGGTTTATAGTTTCTCTTGACTTTTAGTTTTATTTGCTAATTCTATTTTATCAGAAAATTTTGAATCATTTTTTGTTGTGCTTAGATTATAAATTCAAGAGACATGAAAACTCCCCATGTTTATTATCATCTTATTCGGGAGGAGTTTTCAAATACAAATTACTTCACATTGCATTATTTTATTACAAGTAGGTTTATAAATTTTTAACACTGAAAGTATCTCCAGCTTCAATTGTTCCGGATTCATATCCTTTTTTGAACCATCTCATACGTTGTTCGCTTGTACCGTGTGTGAAAGTATCAGGTATTGATTTTCCATAAGCTTGTTCTTGAATTCTGTCATCACCAACTCCGGCGGCAGCATTCATGGCCTCTTCTATATCACCAGGTTCTAAATATCCCATTTTTTTCGCATAGTGTGCATAAACTCCAGCATAATAATCTGCTTGAAGTTCAAGCCTAATCATATATTGATTAAATTCTACTTCACTTAATTTATTTTTTAGAGCAAAGACTTGGTCTAATACACCTAATTGGTGTTGAACATGGTGTCCAACTTCATGAGCTAATACGTATGCTAGAGCGAAGTCTCCAGTTGCACCAAATTTATTGTGCAAGTCATCATAAAAATCTGTATCCATATACACTGTTTCATCACCCGGACAATAAAATGGTCCTGTTTGAGATGAAGCTGTCCCACAGGCACTTTGGGCTGAACCTGTATAGAGTGTAAGTTGTGGTTCTGAATAATTTAAGTTATGTTGTTTAAATATTTCCTTCCATACGTCCTCTGTGTCAGCTAAGACAACTGAAAGAAATTCTTGACGTGTTTTAGTTTCTTGTGAATGTTGTGTTGAAACTTGCTGAGTTGTATTTCTACTTGAGCCATTATTTAATACTTCAAGTGGATTTCCTCCCATTAAAAATACTATTAACATGATTATTAAGAGTCCGCCACCTCCGATTGGAGCCATACCACCTCTTCTTCCTGCTCCACCTATATTTACATTAGAACTTTGTCGTCTACCTTGCCATTTCATAATATCTCCACCTATTTATTACATTTTTATCTATTTACCCAAAATGTAAATGTAATAATAAAATTATAAAGTGAAAGAATAAATCTATTTCTATGGTTAATTGAAGATTTAATATGGTTTTGATATAATTATTTCTAATAAATGTTCTGAGGTGAGAAAAAATGAAAGAAGTAATTTATAGGGCATACGAGTTGTATACAGAAAATAATCCTTTGATAATAGCTACTATTATTTCTAAGAGTGGTTCAACACCAAGAGGAGAAGGTTCTTCTATGATTATAACTGAAAATGGATATGATTTTGGAACAGTTGGTGGTGGGGCTCAAGAATTTCAAGCGATTGAATTAGGGAAAAATTTAGTTAGAGAAAAAAATTCTGACAATCATAAATATATATTGACCAACAATGAAGCTGAAGATATAGGAATGGTTTGTGGTGGAACTAATAGAATTCATTTTGAATACATTGACCCAAGTGATAAATTGGCTGGGGAGTATTTAAAGTTTATTATGGACAATTATTCTACTGCTGATATTTCTGTAGTATATGATTTAGATTTGAGTTGTGGTTTTACTATTGAAGTAGATGGAGGATTAAAACCATTTACTAAAGGTGGAAGTTCTGAAAATTTATTCAAATTTAAAATTGAAGCAGAGCCTAAGATGTTTATTTTAGGTGGGGGGCATGTATCTCAAGCAACAGTTCCAATTTTGAATTATCTAGGATATGAGACGATAGTTGTAGAGAACAGAGCAGAATTTTTAAAGGAAGAAGATTTTCCAAATTCTAAAAGATATTTGATTGAATATGAAGATGTAAAAAAATTGGATATAACTAGAGATGACTATGTGATAATACTCACAAGAGGTCATATTTCTGACAAGATTGCTCTTAAGTCAGCACTTGATAAAAAGCCTAAGTACATTGGAGTAATAGGAAGTAGAAAAAAAGCTATTTTGATGTTTAAAGATTTAGAGGGCACAGAGTATGAAGAGATTGCAAAGGGAAGAGTATTTTCTCCTGTTGGCATTGAGATAGGTGCTGAAACTCCTAAGGAGATAGCAATTTCTATAACTGCTCAGATAGTGGCAGTAGCGAGGGGGATGTATGAAGACAATAAGAACTGAAGATGCTGTTGGATACGTTTTAGGACATGATTTAACTCAAATAATAAAGGGGGTAAGCAAAGGGGCGAGATTTAAAAAAGGTCATTTAATAAAAGAAGAAGATGTGCCTGTGCTTTTAGAAATGGGAAAAGAGCATATTTACATTTTTGAAGTATTGGAAGATGAATATCATGAAGAAGATGCTGCAAAGGAGATAGCTCGAAAAATTTCTGGAGACAATATAAAGTTTTCAGACGTATCTGAGGGTAAAGTTAATTTAATTGCGGATGCTGATGGGGTATTGATTATTGATGTAGAAAAGCTTTTTAATTTGAATTCAATAACTGATGTAACTATAGCGACTAAGTTTTCTGACATAGCTGTAAAAAAAGGAGATATTATAGCTGGAACTAGAATAACTCCGGTAAAGATAAAAAAAGATGTCATTGATGAAATTAAAGATGAAAAAGTAATAGAAGTTGTTCCTTTTAAAGCTTTAAAATATGCAATAGTTACTACCGGAAGTGAAGTTTCAAAGGGTAGAATTGAAGATAAATTTACAGATGTTGTAAGGACTAAGTTTGCTCAGTTTGATTTTGAAGAGATAAGCCAAGAATATGCGTCTGACGATTTAGATGAAATTTCAGAAAAGATAGATAGAGCAGTAGTAAAAGGAGCAGATGTTGTAGTTTGTACTGGTGGGATGAGTGTGGATCCTGATGACAATACACCGGGAGCGATTAAAAAATCTTCATCTGAAAAGATAACTTATGGTACTCCTGTGCTTCCAGGGGCAATGTTTATGGTTGCTTACAAGGATAGTACGGCTCTACTTGGGTTGCCGGGGTCTGTTATGTACTGTGAAAAGACAATCTTAGATATGATATTACCTAAGATTGCAGCGGGAATAAAGTTGGGAAAAAATGATATTGTCAAACTTGGTCATGGAGGTCTACTATGACAGATTTAACTCATTTTGATGAAAATGGGAATGCAAGAATGGTGGATGTAACTGAAAAATCTGTAACGGATA
The DNA here is from genome assembly GCF_000227315.1 of Peptoniphilus indolicus ATCC 29427. Taxonomy (GTDB): domain Bacteria; phylum Bacillota; class Clostridia; order Tissierellales; family Peptoniphilaceae; genus Peptoniphilus; species Peptoniphilus indolicus. Next base: position 1,024,678 of record NZ_JH165061.1, read on the forward strand.
GGATTGCTATTGCAAGTGGGATAATAAAAATGTCAGAGGTTGCTCTTAGCAAGATAGTTAACAAGGAAATTCAAAAGGGAGATGTTTTAACTGTGGCTCAAGTTGGTGGGATTATGGCGGTTAAAAAAACTTCTGATTTAATTCCAATGGCACATCCAATAAGCATTACAGGTACAGATTTGAATTTTGAAATAGACGAAGAAAATTTACAGATAAAAGCTATTTGTAAGGTAAAAGTTTCTGAAAAAACAGGTGTTGAAATGGAAGCTTTAACTGGTGTTTCTATGGCATTACTAACTATATATGATATGGTTAAGGCGGTAGATAGGGCTATGGAAATAACTGATATAAAATTAGAATATAAGGCCGGTGGTAAAAGCGGTGAATTCAAGAGGAATTGTTGATAAGTCAGGCAGAATAATAGACTATATAAGAGTTTCTGTAACACAACAATGTAATTTGAGATGTGTTTATTGTATGCCTGAAAATTGTAGGATTGAAGAAGAAAGACTAGACTTTGAAGACTATTTGAAAATTTTAAGGGTTTTCAGAGAGTTAGGTGTGAAAAAAGTTAAGATAACAGGTGGAGAACCTCTAGTTAGAAAAGGTATTAATGAGTTTGTAAAGTCGCTAAAAAATGATATTGGATTTGAATCTGTTACATTGACAACCAATGGAATTTTATTATCTGAAAATATAGATAGCTTATTAGAAGCCGGAATAGATGGAATTAATATTTCTCTAGATACTATGGACAGGCAAAAATATAGAGAAATTACTCGATTTGGAGAATTTAATTCTGTAAAAAATGCAATAGATAAACTTTTGGCTAAAGGGTTTAAAAATTTAAAGATAAACATGGTTCCAATTGATGGAGTTAATAGCAACGAGATTTTAGCATTTGCAGACTTTGCACATAATAATCCTGTTGCAGTGAGGTTTATTGAGCTTATGCCTATATCAGAAGCTGTAAACTATAGAGGAATTAAGAGAGAAGAAATAATTTCTAAAATAAGAGTGAAATATGGTGAAGAAAAGCTATTAAATGAAAAATTGGGAAATGGACCGGCTGAATATTATACTTTTAAAAACTTTAATGGAAAGATTGGTTTTATAGATGCAGTTGGACACAGATTTTGTGAAAACTGCAATAGAGTTAGAATGGATTCAAATGGTAATTTGAGACTTTGTCTTGAATATGGAGATGGAATTTCTATGTTAGATTTTATTGAAGGGAAAATTTCCAAAGACGAATTTAAGGAAAAGTTGAGAAAAATTATTTATAAGAAACCAATAGCTAATGATTTTGATATGAATTCGGTTAGTGATTTCAATATGAATAATATTGGGGGTTAAAATGTATAGTGTATTTATTTTAACGGTGAGTGACTCAGGTTATTATGAGCAAAAAGCGGACTTTAGTGGTCCGGAGATTGTAGACTTGATGAAAGAAAATGGATATGAGGTAGTAGGAACTGGAATGGTTCCGGATGATAGAGAACTCATTAAAAAAGAACTGATAAAAAATGCAAGCGCAAATTTAATTTTAACTACAGGCGGAACCGGGCTGGGTATGCGAGATATAACTCCTGAAGCAACAAAGGATGTAATTGATAGAGAAGTTCCTGGGCTTTCTGAGCTTATGAGAATGAAATCTTATGAAGTTGTGAAAAGTGGTATTTTATCCAGACAAGTTTGTGGAACAATTGGAAGTTGCCTAGTGGTAAATCTACCGGGCAGTCCAAAGGCAGCTAAAGAAAATATCAGTTTTATCTTAAGTCCGTTAAAACATGCTCTTAAGATGCTAAATACTGAAAAATCCAATTGTGCGGGGATAGAGAGATGACAATAGCTATTATAATTCCAGATGAAGATTACAACTTAGATGTGCTTAGGACACTTATGGTAAATGTAAAGCCGGCTGTGAGCGATGTTTTTGTAGTGGAAAATAATGTTGATAAAAATCACTTGATAAAATCGGGTGCTATTTTTATAGATAAGAGTTCGACAGAAGAAATTATTGATAAGTATGAGAGAAAGTTCATATTTGAAGATTTAGTTGAAGATTTGTTAAGAGTTGATTATTTAGCTCTGGAAAAAGAGAGCGCAAATGGTATCTTCAAAGTTAAAGACGGTTCCTTTAGGTTAGTCACGTCTGAAAATGAGACGGAAAAATTTGAAGCTCCGGGAGACATTCAAATGACTTGCCAGGTGAAATTGACTCTAAATAAAAACAGAAGATTTTATGGTCCGGGGACTGCCCAACTGCTTAATTTAATAGATAGGACTCAATCTGTTAAATCAGCTGCCGCAGCTATGAATATTTCTTATTCTAAAGCTTTACAGATGATAAGAACTATGGAAAAGGGATTGGGATACAAAGTTGTGGAGAAAAAACAAGGCGGAACAGGTGGAGGAGAAAGCTTTTTAACGGAAGAGGGAAAGTTGTTTGCAAAGAAATACATTAAATTTAACTTAGAGGTAGAGGAATGTGTAAGAAAAATTTTCAAAAAGTATTGGTAGGAATAATGATGTTGATGTTAGTTTTGGCAGCGTGTCAAAGTAAGTCAGCTGAAGAAACTAAAAACAATGCTCCAAAAGAAGAAGTTCAAGCTATGGAACCCATAACAGTTTCTGCAGCAGCTTCATTAAAAGAAACTATGAACATTATAGGCGAGCAATATGGAAGTCCTGTTGAATTCAACATGGGTGGTTCAGGTACTTTGAGAACTCAAATTGAGTCAGGAGCACCGGCAGATGTATTTATCAGTGCCTCTAAAGAACACGTTGCAAAGCTTGAAGATAAGGGATTAGTAAAAGAATCTCAAGATTTATTAAAAAATAAATTAGTAATCGTCGGTAAAAAAGATTTAGCGTCAATCGAAGATGTATTAAATGGTGGAAAATTTGCAATCGGAGAACCTGAATCAGTTCCAGCAGGTAAGTATGCAAAAGAAGCTTTGACTAACTTAGGATTATTTGACAAAATGCAAGACAAAATTGTATTAGGTTCAGACGTTAGAAACGTATTGGAATGGGTTAAGAGCGGAGAAGTTGACTACGGAGTAGTATACAAAACAGACGCTTTAGTTGCTAAAGACGATGTTAAGATTGTATATGAATTCGAAGATGGAACTCACAAGGATATAATTTATCCAATGGCTCTTTTAAATGACAAACCTGAATCAAAACAATTCTATGAATACATCAAAGGCGAAGAAGTTAAGAAAGTATTTGAAGAATATGGATATGAGGTAATAGATGGAGCTAATAAGTAATTCTATTTTATTTGCAAGTGTGGCTAGTATATTTACATTTATACTAGCCATATTAGCAGCACGAGTTGTTCTAAAAAGAGAGTCGAGAATTTTAGACATATTATTTACACTGCCAATGGTATTGCCGCCAACAGTAATGGGTTTTTTGTTACTTATAGTTTTAGGAAATAAAGGTATATTTGGTGGATTTTATAATTTGCTGAACATACAAATACTTTTTACACCAGCAGCTAATATTATAGCAGCGACAGTTGTCAGTTTTCCAATTATGTATAAAAGTGCATATGCAGCATTTAAATCAGTTAACGAAGATTGTATATTAGTTTCAAAGACACTTGGGTTATCTGATGGAGAAATATTTAGAAAGATAACATTGCCACTTTCTAAATATGGATTGGTTTCAGGACTTATCTTATCTTTTTCAAGAGCGCTTGGAGAATTTGGAGCAACGATGATGGTCTCAGGCAACATAAAAGGCAAAACTCAAACTCTTTCGACGGCAATATATACAGCTGTGCAAGCCGGCAATTATAATCAAGCATATATGTTGGTGTTACTTGTTATTGCAATCAGTGCGGTGTTGATATTTTTAACTATGTTTTTTACGGAGAAGAAATGACACTTGATATAACTATAAAAAAGAAATTAAAGAGTTATGACTTAGATATTGAATTTAAAAGTGATTTCCAAAAAATAGGATTGTTTGGGCCATCAGGTGCAGGCAAAACTCAATTATTAAAGAGTATTGCCGGAATAACAGAACTTAAATCGGGATGTATTAAACTTGATGGTGAAGTACTTTATAATTCAGATAAAAATATAAATGTGAGACCTCAAGATAGAGAAGTTGGGTACCTATTTCAAAGCTATGCACTCTTTCCACATATGACTGTAAGAAAACAGATAGAGTTGACATCAAAAGTAGAAAATTTGGAAGAACTCTACAAAAAATTTAGAATAGAACATCTACTTGATTCTAAACCAAACAATATAAGTGGTGGTGAGGCGCAAAGAGTTGCAATGGTGAGAATGTTGGCAAGCAAGCCAAAGATAATACTCCTAGATGAACCTTTTTCAGCTATTGATATGAATTTGAAAGTCAAGCTGAGAAGTGAACTTAAGGAAATGCTAAAAGAGTTTTACGGAACAGTTGTAATAGTTAGTCATGATATAGACGATATAACGGAATTATGCGAAGAAATTATCTTTATTGAAAAGGGTAGGGTAATTGCAGATGAAAGAGTTGAATCTTTTGGAAATTATTTAAATAAAGATATGGCAAGATTAATAGGGTATGAGAGCATAAAAATAAAAGGTAGAGACATTTACTATAACCCTAAAAAATTTAAAACCGAGTATAGCGATGGTGATACTAAATTTAAAGGAAAAGTAGTTTCAATTGTAAATTCTTTGAATTACAATATTTTAAATTTAAAAGTTGAAGGGCAAATTTTAAGAGCTGAATTTTTAAGAGATCTATACACTTTTGAAGTTGATAGTGATTTAGA
>NZ_JH165061.1:1030692-1042765 GCF_000227315.1 Peptoniphilus indolicus ATCC 29427
AAATTTGAAATACAAAAAATGATGTAGTATCCATTGTGGGGAGTGGGGGAAAAACTACTTTAATGTTTAAGTTGGGAAGAGAATTAAAAAAATGGGTAAAGTATTAATAACAACTTCTACCAAAATAGGTATTCCAACTGAATTAGAAGATGATGAAATATGCGTTGAAAACTTTGATGGAAATTTCAATGGAATAAATTTAGTGATTACAGGTGGAGAATCTACAGATAAAAAAATAACGAGCGCTGACTATGATTATTTAAAAGAGATTTTGTCAAAATTTGATTATGTACTAATTGAAGCTGATGGTTCTAAACAAAAACCATATAAAGCCTCTCGCGAAAATGAGCCTGTAATATACGATATAACTACTAAAACTATAGCAGTATTGCCAATGATGAAATATTTAAATGAGTTGAACAAAGATGATATATTTAATTTTAAATTGTTCAAAGACAGATTTGGAAGAGTAGTTTTAGATGATTCATTAATTTTAAAAATGCTATCTCACAGGGAGGGAATTTTTAAAAATTCAGTTGGCGAAAAATATCTCTACTTAAATAGAGTTGAGGAAGATATTTCAAAACTTGAAGAAGAAATTGGAAAATTAGATATAAAACTTAGGAGGTAAGTATGAATATTAGCGCTATAGTAATGGCTTCCGGATTTTCAAAGAGAATGGGAGATAACAAATTAAAACTTGAAGTCAAAGGTAAGAGAATGTTTGAATACACAGTTGATTTATTAGATAGTTTAGATTTTTCAGAAAAAATTTTAATAACAAATGATGAAGATATTAAAAAATATGCTGAAGGAAAGTTGAAAGTATATGACAATGAAAAAGCTGATATAGGTAAGAGTGAATCAATTAGAATAGGCGTAGAAAACTCAGGTAATGTTGACGGATATATGTTCTTTGTATGTGACCAACCTTTTGTCAGCGAGGAAACTGTTAGAAAAATAGTGGATAAGTTCTATCAAGATGAATTGATAACTTTTCCGATGTACGGCAAAAAGCGTGGGGCTCCGATGATTTTCCCGAAATTTTTTAAAGATAGATTGTTGAGTTTAAAAGAAGATGAGGGCGGAGTTGTTTTAATAAACGAAGAAAATTCACAAAAAGTTGATATAGAAAGTGAAATGGAACATATAGATATAGATACAAGGGAACAATATGAAAAAATTAGATAATTTGATAATAATTAGGGGTGCGGGAGATATTGCAACGGGTTCAATTCAAAGATTACATCGTTCCGGTTTTAAAGTGCTGTGTCTCGAAGTGAAACAACCAACTGCAATAAGAAGAACTGTTGCACTATCTGATGCTATTTACGTTGGAGAAACAAGCGTAGAAGATATAACAGCAAGAAGAGTTGAAACTATATCTGAAATGGAAAAGGCATTTGAAGATAGAGTAGTGCCTTTGATGGTGGACCCTGAATGTAAAATCCTAGAAGAACTTGAACCTGATGTATTGGTTGATGCGATTTTAGCTAAAAAAAATCTTGGCACAAGAATAGATATGGCAAAGGGAACTGTTGCACTAGGACCGGGATTTATTGCTGGGGAAGATGTTGACATAGTTATTGAAACTAACAGAGGTCACGATTTAGGCAGACTTATATTTGAAGGCTCTGCAGCACCAAATACAAATAGACCGGGGAATATAGATGGTTTTACAAGAGAGAGAGTACTGTATGCACCTAAGGCCGGAAAAATAATAAACAGACACGATATAGGGGATATAGTAGAGCAAGGAGAAGTCATAGCTACAGTTGAAGGCGGAGAAGTTACAGCTAAAATTTCAGGGATTTTAAGGGGGATTATTAGAAATGGTACTGAAGTCTTTGAAGGTATGAAAATAGGAGATGTGGACCCAAGAACTACTACAAATCCAAATACAATATCGGACAAAGCAAGAGCATTAGGTGGAGCAACTCTCGAAGCCGTTATGATTTTGAAAAATAGAAATGCTGATAAGTAAAGTAAGTTATGAAAATATAGAAATTTATAAAATAGGAAGTTGAATTATCATCATTTCCGATTTTATTTTAGTGTGTTAATATGTTTAGTAGTTGAATCAAAAGTGCATTGAATAAGAAATTTTATGACGAAATATTATTAGGTAGATTAATAAGATAATTAAAAGGTGATGATAATGGATAGAGATAATTATATATTAGGACTTGCACTAGGTAGAATACCAATGGAAGCATGTAAAATAGAATTAACAGAAGAAGAAAAAGATTTACTCGAAGGTATGAAAGAGCGTATAGAAAAAGATATATCAGAAGGTAAAAAGTATATATACGAAGTGCCATTCGATGATTAATTTAAACTTTAATGATATAAGTTAAATTTAAACAATTTGAAGAAAAGAGGAATGAATAAATGGGAATGAGCAGAGATAATTATATACTAGGACTTGCAACAGGTAGAATACCAATGGAAGCTTGCAAAATAGAACTAACAGAAGATGAAAAAGAAGAACTTGAAGCATTAAAAAAGGAAATAGCAGAAGATAAAGCAAATGGATACAATTATATTTACGAAGTTCCACAAAATTGGGATTGATAGATATAAAAATTAAAAAGATTCAAAGTTAATATTTAATTTAATATATAAGTTTTGTTATGTTAGTGAACATATTGTAAAAGCAGCTTTCTCTATATGAGTTAGCTGCTTTTGTGTTTGTTTTATTAAATTATTTGGTAGGGGCTATCTACCACCGCCACCAGTTCCACCACCTGAGAATCCACCGCCTCCACCAGTTCCACCACCTGAGAATCCACCGCCTCCACCAAAGGAAGCTGAACTCGAACTTGAACTTAAGCTGTAAGCTTGATATGAATTTTTAGAGAAATAAGTTAAATATAAATAGTGTGGATATAGACTGTTAGGACCAACGTATAAAGGTATGTGACCGGCATATTTATCTTCAGGATAAAAATGTTTGAATGCATCGGTTACTTCTTCGGCGGCGCCCAATAACACTCCCATAATTAATAAATCATCGAAATTTGAAATTTCTATTGATTCTTTTTCACTCAAATCTTCTAAATCATATAAAAATCTTTCAAAGGCACATAGACGAGAAGTTTCAGTAAGTCCTTTTTCTGTTAGGTAATATTTATTAGAAGCTCTTTCTTCAAGATATCCATTGTCTATTAAATAATTTCTTCCTTCTTCTTTTGTAGATTTTAAAAACTTATATGGGAAGTCTTTTGATTTAAATAAAAATCTTTTGAACTCTTTTGGAGTTAGAATATCATCGTCGCCCTTAGCTTTTAAAATAAATTCAAATAAATTGGATTCAAATCTATTTTTTGTATTAGGAACACTATTTATCTTTAAGACAGTATCTTCTGGTTTTAACTTTTCTTTTGGTAATGCTAAATTTTTAGCACTTTCAAATGATAAATTACCAGATTTTACCCACTTTAGAATTTGAGCTGAGATTATAGCATTTAATATATTGATTTCTTTTTGTCTTAAATAAAGTAAGGCCGTCAGATTGCCGTTGAAAGGTGCTTCACGGTAATATTCGGGATGGTCTTCATCGACCTCATTTATATTCTTCGCTATAGTACGCTTTTTTGAAGTAGATACTAGAATCGAAAAGAATATGAAGACAGGCATTAAAATAATAAAGAAAATTATTAAGGTAACCGGGCCTGAAAAATCTTTAGAACTTTGCGAAATAGCATCTCCTGAAATACCATTTAAATCATTATAGTCATTTTCATAGCTTGAATTTTCAAATGCAACTGATTTTAAAGTTTCAAAACTATCATTTAGGGTGTAAGAAGGATTTATTATTCCCTTATTCAAAGACATTAGAATAGTTAAATTTTGATTATTTGAAAAAGGTTCTGTATTTTTAGCAACGATTTTGCCATCTTCAAATAAGATATTTCCAATGTATCCGAATGCCCAAATCTTTGCATTGCTCTCGTTTAAATCAACACCATTTTTTTGAATAGTTACTTTTACATTATCAGGGACCGGATCCATATCATGGTTTATAAATCTAATATTAAATCCGTCTAAATCTGTGTAACCTATCATGGCATTTTTCAAAGTGTAGTTTATTGTGTAGGTCTTTGGTTCTAATGCAGTTTTACCAAAGCACAATTCAATGCCGTCGACTGTTTTATTAATTCCGTATTTGTTCGCCTTTTCTTCAAAAGAAACCTCTACATCCCAAGGAACTTCTGTATAAGGACCATTTTCATCTGAAACTTTAAAGTCAGTTAGTTGCATGTGGTTTAAGTTTTGCATGGGAATATAAAATTCTGTTCCGCTATCAGCTGTTGCTTTCCAAACTTGTGTTACTTGTAGAGAACCGTCATCAAGTATATTTGCATTTACTTCAATAGAGTCTATTGAATCAGCAAAGACTATACTTGGAGCGATTGCAAATAGTAGTAATAGTATAGAAAATAATTTTTTCATAATAATCACCTGAATTTTAAATTTAGCATTTAACAATGTAAAAATTTACGAAGTAGTTTTTGCAAGACGATACTATTTATTTTTTAATTATGTATAATAAATATAATTAGTTTGTACAACAGTAAATGCTATTTAAATCTATTATATAGTATTTACTTGAGATAAATATACAGTTATTTGAAATAGTAGAGGTAAATTATGAAAATAGTTTTTTTAGATTATAAGACATTAAATCCCGGAGATTTAAGTTTTGATGAATTGGAAAGTTTAGGAGATGTAATTTTATATAGAGATACTGATGTTAAAAATGAAAGTGAAATTATAGAAAAAATTGGAGATGCTGAGGCTATAATAGTGAACAAAGTTCCAATTTCAAAAAATATCATTGAGAAATGCAACAATTTAAAATATATAGGCCTTTGCTCTACCGGATATAATAACATTGATATTGTAGAGGCTAAAAAGAGAAATATATCTGTGAGAAATTGTCCTGAGTACTCGACCTATGCGGTCAGTCAATTTACAATTGGACTGTTGCTTGAAATTTGTCACAACACATATAGGCATACTGAATCAGTAATGGCAGGAGAATGGATTAAGGCGGATGATTTTTGCTATTGGAAGCATCCTGTGATTGAGCTATATGGAAAGACGATGGGTATAGTTGGGTTTGGAAACATAGGCAAAAACACCGGACGTATTGCTAAGAGTTTGGGAATGAATGTAATCGCAAGTGGTTCAAGACCAACTGACGAGGGCAGAGAGATAGGAGAGTATGTTTCGTTTGATGAGTTATTGGAAAAGTCGGATGTAATAGCTCTGCACTGTCCATTAAATGAAAAAACTGAGAAGATTATAAATAAAGATACTATTTCCAAAATGAAAGATGGAGTTATTTTGTTAAATACTGCAAGAGGCGGGTTGATAGATGAAGCTGATTTTAGAGAGGCTTTAGATTCTGGAAAAATATATGCTGCAGGGATAGATACTGTTGCAGTTGAGCCAATGTTAGAGAACAATGCTCTACGTGGAGCACAGAATTTATTGATTACACCGCATATAGCTTGGGCATCTTTAGATACGAGAAAGAGGTTGCTTGACATAATAGTTGGGAATTTACAATCTTATATGAACGGAGAGTCAATAAACGAAGTTAAATAAATATTTAGATTATAATTTAGCTTTTGTTTCTAAAATGTATCTTAGTCTTAGAGAGCATATTGCAAAGATAAATTGAAATGAGAGTAAAGATTAAATATAATATACAAAGGAAGGGCAATCAAATGAAAATTATAATAATTGGCGGAGGAATCTCCGGTGTCTTTGCAGCAATTGAATCTAAGAGGTTAGGGCATCAAGTGACTGTTTTAGAAAAGAAAGATAGAATCTTAAAAAAAATGCTGACAACTGGAAATGGAAGATGTAATTTAACTAATTTAGATGTATCTTATAAAAATTATAATTCAAAATTTGTAACAGAAGCCATAAATGGATTTACAAATGAAAATTTTATAGACTATTTGAAAACTATTGCGATTTTTACGACTTGTGAAGGGAATAGGGTCTATCCTCAAACTTTAAAAGCTCAAACTGTTGTGAATCAACTTTTAGAGGAACTCGAAGAGTTGGGTGTTGAAGTTATTACGTCTTCGCCGGTTTTGAAGGTGGAAAAAGAGAATAATAAATTTACAGTTTATACCAATGAAGAGAAGTTTGTGGCTGATAGAGTGGTATTTGCAACTGGAGGCTGTTCTTCTCCTAAGCTTGGGAGTGATGGCAAGAGTTTTGAAATTTTGAAGAGTTTGGGGCATAAAGTAACTAATCTTTATCCCGCATTAACTCAAGTTACTTCTGAGTCAAAGGATTTAAAATCAATAAGTGGTGTAAAAGTATACTCTAAGCCAAGGCTGTATATAGATGATGAACTAGTACAAGAGGAAGAGGGAGAAGTATTGTTCACTGATTATGGATTAAGTGGCCCACCTATCTTAAATTTATCTAAGGCAGTTAATATTAAAAGCGGAAATAAATATATTAAATTTTCTCTAGTAAATTATTCTGATGAAAAAATCAAAGATGAGCTTTATAATATGTATTATATGTTGAGTCATTATTCACTAAAAAGATGGCTTACGGGAATAATAGATAAGAAATTAGTTGGATATATCTGTAAAAATTTAAATTTGCATCAAGATATTCCAATGAGTAATATTGACGAGAAAGTTTTTGAGAAAATGGTTGAAGAAATTTTAAATCACAGAATAGATATCTCAGGGACTAAGGGATTTGATACTTCTCAAGTCACTTTAGGTGGAGTTGAGTTATCACAAGTTGATGAAAAGACTTTCGAGTCTAAGTTGGTAAAAGGGCTTTATATAATAGGTGAGGCTCTTGATATAGATGGAATTTGCGGAGGATACAACATACAATGGGCAGTATCTTCGGCTATGATGATGAGCAGAAATCTTTAGGAGGTAGAATGTTCTACTTACAGAATAGATTAAAAGAATACGGAAATATATCGGTTGGAATAATTGGTTGTGGAATAATGGGAAGTTCACTTTTAACTCAATTAAAGGGATTACAAAATTTCACACCGCTTATTTTGTCCTCAAGAAGAATTGAAAAAGTGAAAAATACTTTTATATCAGCAGGGTTTACTGAAGATGAGTTTTTGGTAACTGATGATATTGAAGTGGCAAGAGAAGCTATTAAAAATGGAAAGTCAATTGCCACAACTGACAACATGATTGCAGCAGAGCTACCTGATGTGGTTGTGGATTGCACAGGAGATACTAACGCCGGTTGTGAAGTTACATTGAGAGCAATCGAATCCAACACACATATTGTAAGCTTAAATGTTGAAATGGATGCGACAGTTGGTCCTTATTTAAAATCATTGGCAGATGAAGCAGGGGTTGTTTACACCGGTTCAGCTGGAGATGAACCGGGTGCTATAATTGAACTCTATGAATTTTTAAATACAATGGGGTTTGAAGTTTTAGTTCTTGGGAAGGGAAAGAACAATAAGTTGGATAGAAGTGCCACACCTGAGGATCTAAGCGAAGAGGCAATTAATAGAGGGTTAAATCCAAGAATGTTGACTTCTTTCGTGGATGGTACAAACACAATGACAGAGTTAAATGCCGTGTGTAATGCAACCGGATTTGTTCCGGATATTAGGGGTTGCCATTCTTTTACGACAACTCCTAAGACAATAGCACAGGATATAGATTTAGAATCAAGAGGGTCTAAGTTGAATTCTTATGGGACGGTAGATTTTTCAATGGGAATAGCGCCGGGAGTTTTTGCCATTGCAAAGGCTAATTCTGAAATAATAGATAATGAGATGGAATATTTGAGTGTTGGCAAGAGACCAAATTTCGCCATATATAGACCGTATCATCTAACAAGTTTGGAAACTCCAATTTCAATAATAAGAGCAGTTGTTTTAAAAGATTCTACAATAGCACCTTATAAGGGTTCTGTAGCAGAAACTATTGCAATTGCAAAGAAAGATTTGAAAAAGGGAGAAAAACTTGAGGGAATAGGTGGAAACTCAGTTTATGGAGTGTTGGAAAAAGCAGAAATTCAAAGACGAGAAAATCTTCTGCCGATAGGAATTATCACAGAGAAAACTAAACTTGCAAGAGATGTTGAGATCGGCAAAGCTTTAACCTATGAAGATGTAATTTTAGATGAGGAAGCAAGTATAGTTAAAATAAGAAGGCTACAAGGTAATTGACAACTAAGGTGATATTAATATAAAATATAAAATTGAAATGCATAGTTACATTTTAGAGAATGACTTTGGTAGAGTAGTGCATTTAGAAAGGACGAAAAGCCATGAGAATCACAAAAGAAACAGATTATGCATTCAGGATATGCGGTTACTTAGCCCAACATGAAGGAGAAGTAGTAGGAGCTCCCAAAATTGCACATGATAGAGTTATACCGGAAAGATTTACTCTTAGAATACTTAGAAAGTTGAATTTAGCGGGGATAACTACAGCAAAAAGAGGAGTTACAGGCGGATATATGCTAAATAAGCCAAAAGAGGAAGTTTCTCTTTATGATATAATGGTTGCTATAGACGGACCTATAGTTGTTAACAGATGCATGAATGCAGAAGATCCATATTGTTCATATATGGGAGTTAATTCTTCAGATTTTGACGGTTGCAGGTTTCACGTAGCTCTTGAAGAAGTACAAAATTCGGTAATAAAAATTTTAAAATCCAAGACACTTGAATGTTTTGGAGAAAATAAGCAATGAAGAGACAGTTATAAATAGAGAGTTTCAAGAGAGCATTCGGTTGGTGTGAGAATGTAACTTGAGTTTATAAGATCAACTTGGAGCAAATTGGTAAGTCTGCCTTAAAGACAATTAAGTGATAGGACCTATAATAAGGGTGGTACCGCGGCGTAAGTCGTCCCTTAGTTGGGTCTTTTTTATTATATAAATAAGGAGGAAAAGTTATGGAAAATTTTAAACCGCTTTCAAAATCTCCAGTAAAAGATAGAGAATCTGAAATATCAAATTACTGGGACGATATTGATCTATTAAAAAGATCTGTTGAAGCAAGGGAAGGTAATCATTCGTATATTTTTTATGAAGGACCGCCAACAGCAAATGGTAAGCCGGGTATTCACCACGTAATTGCAAGAACTCTAAAGGATTTAACTTGTAGATACAAGACAATGAGTGGTTATAAGGTAAAGCGTAAAGCAGGTTGGGATACTCACGGTTTGCCGGTAGAAATTGAAGTTGAAAAGAAATTAGGACTTCACAATAAACAGGACATAGAAAAATATGGTGTTGCACAGTTCAATGAAATGTGTAGACAATCCGTATGGGAATATGAGTCTGAATGGAGAAAATTGACTCGAAGAATGGCATATCTAATCGATTTAGATGACCCATATGTAACACTAGACAATAACTTTATAGAATCTGTTTGGAGTATTTACAACAAAATGTTCAAAGACGGATTAATCTATGAAGGACACAAGATTCTTCCATATTGCCCACGTTGTGGAACAGGACTTGCATCTCACGAAGTTGCACAAGGTTATGAAGAAATCAAAACTGAAACAGTTACAGCTAAATTTAAGGTTAAAGGAAAAGACAATGAGTATTTCTTGGCATGGACAACAACTCCTTGGACACTTCCTTCAAACGTAACACTTACTGTAAATCCTAAAGTTGAATATATCAGAGCAAAAATTCATGATGATGTTTATATAGTTGCTAAAGAATTGGCAGATTCTGTATTTGAACACGAATATGAAATTCTTGAAACAATGAAAGGTAGCGACCTTGAAGGCGTTGAATATGAACAATTATTGAAATTTATACAAACTGACCAAAAAGCTTTCTATGTTACAACAGCAGATTATGTAACTACAGAAGATGGTACAGGTGTTGTACACACAGCTCCAGCATTTGGGGAAGACGACTATCAAACAGGAAGAAGATATGGGCTACCAGTTTTCAATCCAGTTGATGAGTCAGGTAGATTCACTGAAACACCTTGGAAGGGTATGTTTGTAATGGATGCAGACAAAGAAGTTATCCAATACTTGAGAGAAAATGATTTATTGTTCAAGAAACATAAATTTGACCACAATTATCCTCATTGTTGGAGATGTCACACTCCATTAATCTACTATGCTCACCCATCTTGGTATATCGAAGTTACTAAGTTTAAAGAAAAACTTGTAGAAAACAACAATGGTGTAAATTGGTTCCCAGATTATGTAGGTGAAAAGAGATTTGGTAATTGGTTAGAAAATCTAAACGATTGGGCAATTTCTCGTTCGAGATATTGGGGAACTCCACTTCCTATTTGGAGATGTGAAGAATGTGGACACACAACTTCAGTAGGTTCAAGAAAAGAACTTGCAGAAAGAGCGATTGAAGATATAGATGATTCAATAGAACTTCACAGACCATACGTAGATGACGTTCATATCAAGTGTGATAAGTGCGGCCATACTATGTCAAGAATACCTGAAGTAGGCGATGTTTGGTTTGACTCGGGAGCAATGCCTTTTGCACAATGGCACTATCCATTTGAGCACAAAGATGATTTCAACGAATTGTTCCCAGCAGATTTCATCTGTGAAGGTATCGACCAAACAAGAGGTTGGTTCTACTCACTTCTTGCAATTTCAACTTATATGACAGGCAAGAGCCCATATAAGAATGTACTTGTAAATGATTTAATTTTAGATAAATTTGGTAAGAAGATGTCTAAATCAAAGGGAAATACTGTTGAACCATTTGATTTATTTGATAGATATGGAGCAGACGTAGTTAGATGGTACTTGATGTATGTATCTCCACCATGGACTCCTACAAAATTTGATGAAGATGGACTTAGAGAAGTTGACTCTAAATTCTTCAGATCAATCAGAAATATCTATAACTTCTTCAGTCTATATGCAAACACAGACGGTATAAATCCTAGAGAATTTGATATTGCATATGAAAAGAGAGATGAAATTGACAAGTGGTTATTGTCAAAATACAACAATCTTGTAAAGACTGTAAGAGAAGATATGGATAAATTTGAAGTTACAAAGGTTGTTAGAAATATTCAAGAATTTGTAATAGAAGATTTGTCTAACTGGTATATCAGAAGAAACAGAAGAAGATTCTGGGCAACTGAAATTGATGATGACAAGAAGTCTGTTTATGCGACAACTTATGAAGTTATGCTTGGAATAGCTAAGTTAATAGCACCATTTGTTCCTTTCACTTCTGAAGAACTTTACAGAAGTCTTACTGATGGAGAGTCAGTTCACCTTGAACTATATCCTGAAGTAAACGAAGAATTGATAGATGAAAAGATAGAAGAAAAGATGGACTTAGTTAGAAACTTAGTAGCATTAGGACGTGCTTCAAGAGAAAATGCTAAGATAAAAGTTCGTCAACCACTTTCAAAAGTAATCATTGATGGTAAATACAAGGAAACAATCGCTGAGTTAGATGAACTTATAAAAGAAGAACTTAACGTAAAAGAAGTTCACTTTGAAGAAGATCTTTCTCAATTTATGAACTATGAATTAAAACCTAACTTCAAAGTTGCAGGTTCAATCCTTGGAAGTAAGATAAAAGAGTTCTCAAAATATTTGAATTCTGTAGATCCTAAAAAATTTGTTTCAGAACTTTCTAATGGTCCAAAAGAAATAGAATTAAACGGTGAAAAGACTGAAATTAAAGAAGAATATATCTTGATAAACATCAAATCAAAAGAAGGTTTTGACGTTACAATGGAAAACAATCTATTTGTAATCCTTGACACAGAACTTAGTGAAGAATTGATTAATGAAGGATATATCAGAGAATTCATCTCAAAAATTCAACAAATGAGAAAGAACTTAGATTTAAATATCTTAGACAACATCAAGATTGAGTATACTTCTGATGGAGAAGTAGTAAAAGCAATTGAATCTGGAGCGGAATTTATTAAGTCTGAGACTCTTGCAGTCGAAGTGACTAAGAATGATTCTGTTGATGGAGAAGAAGTAGACCTTAACTCTCATATGTCAAAAATAAAGATACAAAAAGTTTAAAAATAAATCCCTTGAGCTATTAGCTTGAGGGATTATTT
>NZ_JH165061.1:1043604-1046866 GCF_000227315.1 Peptoniphilus indolicus ATCC 29427
CTAAAAATTTTTAGAAATATTCAAGTTATATATTGCATATGTCTAAAATTTATGATATCATCAAACGTTTACTTTATTTACTTGCTTTGATATACTATATATGTCCAGGAGGTATTGTGATGTATAACGTTGGAGACAAGATAGTATATCCTATGCATGGAGCAGGTGTAATAGTTGGAATCGAGGAGCGAGAAATTCTCAGTGAAAAAAGAAAATATTATATATTAAAGCTACCTGTAAAAGATATGGAAGTAATGGTACCGGTAGAAAATGCAGATGAAGTTGGCGTAAGAGATATTCTTACAAGAGAAGATATGGACAAGGTGTTTGAGGTATTAGGAAGTGAAGAAAAGGTTGAAATGCCTAAAAACTGGAGCAGAAGATATAGGTTCAACATGGATAGAATTAAATCTGGAGATATTGAAGAAATAGCTAGAGTAGTAAGAGCCCTAGAAAGGTCGGATACTTCCAAAAACTTATCAACAGGTGAAAGAAAATTACTTAATAGTGCTAAACAAATTATAATCTCTGAAATGGTATTAGTTTATGACGAAGATTATGAAAAAATTGTAAAAATTGTAGATGATGCCATTTTAAGATAAGGGGTGAATGGTATAAGCAGAAATAAAAAAATAGTAACTACGATGTTTAGGTTCTTATTTACTATTATAGGAGCAGGTCTTGGAGTAGCGCTCGTGATATTTTTAAAATCTATGGATTTTGCACGAGGCTTTAATACAACCATAATTAACATAGCAACAGTTGTGATAATTGGTATTTTCGCACTCATATTTTTTATTTTATCTCCAAAGATTTTTAGGTATATAGAAGTAAATTTAAAGGGAGTTGAAACAGAACTCAAAAAAAGGACTCTGTCGGAAAATTTAACCGGTAGTTTAGGACTTATACTCGGCCTTTTTATAGCATTTCTTCTATCACAACCAATTAATAGAATTCCAGTGATAGGAACGGCGCTTTCTTTAATACTCTATGGAATTTTAGGCTATCTTGGAATTAACCTATCTTTAAAGTATAAAGATGAATTAATTTATAGGCTTAGAGAAGTTAGTTTACCTAAAGCAACAAGTAGAGAAAAAGATAAAGACAAAAAGAAAGTTATGGCCGGAGCAAAAATACTCGACACAAGTGTAATAATTGATGGACGTATTAAAAATGTTTGCGAAGCAGGATTTTTAGAAGGACAGTTAGTCGTATCTAAATATGTGCTTGAAGAGTTACAACATATTGCGGATTCTTCAGATGCATTGAAGAGAAATAGAGGTAGAAGAGGCTTAGATATTTTAAAAGAACTTCAAGATAATTCTAATCTGGATATTGTCATATATAATGAAGACTATGATAATATAAAAGAAGTTGACTCTAAGTTAATTCAAATTACAAAAGATTTAAAGGGGAAAATTGTAACAAATGACTACAATTTAAATAAAGTTGCGGCGGTACAAAATATACCGGTTCTAAATATTAATGAACTTGCGAATTCAGTAAAACCTGTGTATTTACCTGGTGAAATTATGAAGATACAAATTGTAAAACATGGTAAAGAACATGGACAAGGACTTGGATATTTAGATGATGGAACTATGATTGTAGTAGAAGATGGTAAAGATCGTGTAGGTGAGGATGTCGAAGTAATTGTTACATCGGCGCTACAAACCTCTGCCGGCAAGATGATATTTGCAAAACCGACAAAGGGGGAATAATTTGGAACAAAATATTTATTTAGACAAGGAGCGCTTAAATGAAGCGAAATCCTTAGTAGAAAGCCTTGGTGAATCTCTTTGACCTGGCTGGTCTAAGAGAAAAGGTAAAAGAATTAAATGATAAACAGTTAGAGCCTAATTTTTGGGATAACAGTGAGTCAGCTCAAAAGGTGATAAAAGAATTGAATCATCATCAAGGGAAAGTTGATAAATATGACAAGCTCTCTAAGAAGATTGAAGAAGCAAATGATTTAATTGAATTGATGGAATTGGAAGAAGATTTCACTTTCTATGACGAATTTAAAAAAGATTTAGAAGACATAGAAAAATTTGCTGATGAGTTTAAGCTAGAAACGCTATTAAATGGGGAATATGATGCAAATGACTGCATTCTTACAATACACGCAGGAGCAGGTGGAACAGAGGCTCAGGATTGGGCTAGCATGCTTCTTAGAATGTATACAAGATATGCAGAGAGCAAAGGCTTTAAAGTGGAGATATTGGATATCCAAAAAGAAGATGAGGCCGGAATAAAATCTGCAACACTTTTAATTTCCGGAGACAATGGATATGGATATATGAAGGGGGAAAAAGGAGTTCACAGATTAGTTAGAATTTCTCCTTTTGACTCAAATAAGAGAAGACATACATCTTTTTCATCAGTTGATGTGTATCCACAAATAGACGGAGCTGTTGAAGTGGAAATCAGAGCTGAAGATTTGAAAGTTGATACCTACAGGTCTTCCGGAGCTGGCGGACAACATGTAAACACCACAGATTCAGCCGTTCGAATTACACACATTCCAACTGGAATAGTGGTTCAATGTCAAAATGAAAGAAGTCAGATACAAAATAGAGAAACTGCAATGAATATGTTAAAAGCAAAGTTGATTGCTCTTGCTGAAGAAGAACAAAAAGAAAAAATTGACGATTTGCAAGGGAACTATTCTCAAATTGCATGGGGTTCTCAAATAAGGTCATATGTATTCCAACCTTACACACTGGTAAAAGACCATAGAACAAATACAGAAGTTGGAGATGTAAATCGTGTAATGGATGGAGATTTGGATGAGTTTATAAATAGCTATCTACAACTAAAAGCTACTGAAAATTGAGGTATAATATGATAATTACAACAACTGATAAAATTGAAGGTAAAGAAATTGTTGAATATTTAGGAGTTGTTTTCGGTGAAACTGTAAACGGAATTAACTTTGTAAAAGATTTTGGTGCAGGGATAAGAAATTTAGTAGGCGGTAGAAGCGCCGGCTATGAAGAAGAATTGGTTTCAAGTAGAGAAGATGCCATTGCAGAAATGACTAGTAGAGCTACTAAGATTGGTGCTGATGCAATAGTTGGATTAAAGATGAATGTTGAGGCATTTGGACAAGGTAATATGCTTTTAGTAAATGTAATTGGAACAGCGGTTAAGTTAAAATAAAATTTTAGATTTAGTTAGATTTAAATAAATGGAAATTTAATTATATATGAAAGAATTGAAATTTTATCAATTATTATAATGGTGATTTCTCCTGTAATTA
>NZ_JH165061.1:1048492-1056756 GCF_000227315.1 Peptoniphilus indolicus ATCC 29427
TTTTATAATTATGTTTTTAATTTTATCTTTAATTATAGTTTCGTGTACAAATAAATCGAAAGAAGTAAATAGCAGTGATGATAAAAAGAGTAAAGTTGCTACAGCAGATATAAGAACTGAAGATAACGTTTTAAATGTGGGTTCAATTAAAGATTTTAAAACTTCTAAAGAGGGACATAGTTTAATATTTGACTCTCTAACTCGTATTGATCATTTATATAAGCCCATACCATGGTTGGTAACTAAATGGGAAATAAGCAAAGATTATATGGAGTATGATCTTTTTTATAATACAAATGTTAAATTTCATGATGGAACTATGCTAACAGGTGATGCTCTAAAATATAATATAGAAACTGGCGGCACTATTAATTACTGTTCTTATTCATATGTTTTAGATAATGTAGAAGTAGTTGAAGATGGACATTTGAAGGTTAAGTTAAATGCGCCATACCTATATTTGTTGCAGGATTTATCAAAAATTCCAGCTGTTCCAAAAGATAGTTTGGATGATAAGGGTAATAAGACTTCTCTTGTTGGAACTGGTCCTTTTAAATTTGTTGAAACTACTCAAGCAGAAATTTCAATTTTAAAGAAAAATGATGATTATTGGGATAAGAATTATAAGACTGATATAGATACTATAAATTGGCATGCAATAGCTGATGAACAAACTAGAAAACTTGCTCTTGAAAGTGGTCAAATAGATGTTTTAGGTTTGACAGAGCATTATATTTCTCTACCTTATAGTACAATTTACGATTTTAAAAAAATAAGAATTACAATATTGTAAAAGAGTCTGATGAAAATTATACCTCTGTAGCTAGTATAAATTCTAATTGGAAAACTGGAAAGATGTCAGATATTAATTTAAGGAAAGCTATTTTAACTATGTTTGATCGTGAAGAATTGGTGAAAACTGTATTGTTTGGTATACCTAATCCTTGTGGATATTTATATAATCCTAAATTTGAAGATGGTCCTGATGAAAATAGTGAACTTAAATATGATTTAAATATGAGTAAAAAATATCTTGAAAAAGCTGGTTATAAAGTTGGAAATGAAAGTACACCTACTGTTGATAAAGATGGAAAGGTGCTTGACATGAAATTCATTATAGATGATGAAGAATACCAAAAAGATGTCTCTATTTATTTAAAATCTCAAGCAGCTAAACTAGGAGTTAACTTAAATATAGAAGTTTTATCTGGAGCTAAAAGAATTGAAACAATTAAAAGTGGTAATTTTGATTTAATTATGTCTCATCCGTGGTTTGTACCTCTTATTGACAGTTTGGGCTATATGGGATTGTCAGATGACTATTCGGATTATGGTTTAGGATATGGAATTAATCAAGAGATGAAAGATGCGGGTAAGAATTTTATAGAAGCTACAGATCCGTCAAAAATAAAAGAATCTGCTCAAGATATTTGGAAAATTCAGCAAGATGAAGCAGTTTCAACTCCGTTATTTAGTGATATAAGATATATAATTCACAACAAAAAATTTGAAGGATTTAAATTTGATGGAAATGTATTCCAAATTGACTTAAACGGAGTTAGGAGAGTAGAAGATGAAAGCTCGCTTGATTAGAAGTTTTATTTTATTAATACCAACAGTAATGATAGTATCTCTACTCTCTTTTGCCGTTATGTATTTTGCTCCTGGAGATGCTGCCAGACTTTTACTCCAGGAGCAACTTGATACAAACAATGTAACAGAAAAGCAGGCCGATGATTATAGACAAAGATTAGGGATTGATAAATCTTTTGGGAATCTTTATTTTGATTGGCTTAAGGGAGTTTCTAAGGGAGATCTTGGAAAATCCTTAAGTTTTAATAAGCCCGTAAGTGAAATTTTCTGGTCTAAATATAAATTAACTTTAAGAATATCACTTCTTAGTGTTTTATTTGAGATTTTGCTTGCATTTCCAATTGCACTTAAATCCGGAATGAAACCAAGGGGACTTGCAGATAAATTTGTTAATTTTTGGTCTGTATTGACTTGCTCAATACCATCTTTTTGGATTGCTTTAATTATAGTTTGGATTCTATCTGTAAAATTAAAGTGGAAATATACAATAGGATATTATGGGCTCAAAAGCTTAGTAGTGCCGGCTTTGATTATGTCTTTTTTATCAGCAGGAAATTTGGCTAGAATATTAAGAAATAAATGTATGGATGTAATGAGAGAGCCTTATATTGAATTTGCTCGCTCTTACGGCTTAAAATCTTTTGATATTTTAAAATACCATGTCCTTCCGCACGTTCTTCCGGTTTCTATTTCCATTTTGGTCCTTGATATTTCAAATTTTTTGGGTGGGGCAGTTTTGGTTGAAACAATTTTTAATATACCGGGCTTTAGTACTCTTATCCAAAAAGCAGTTCAAATTAAAGATTTTACGCTTATAAGCGGTTCTTTGTTCATTATTGGGATTATGATATGTTCTTTAAATATTTTTGCTGACTTCATATATCCAAAGCTTGATTCAAGAAATAAAAATGATATAAATCATAAAGTTAATAAGAGGAATTTAAAATGAAAAAATTAGGAATAAAAAACTTTAATACTAGGTTTTACATCCCTGTTTATAGTTGTATCAGTAATTGCCATCTCCACATTTACTGACGGCAATTTAATTAGTGTATATAATAGTTTTGAACAACCATCACTTTCTCACTTTTTTGGAACGGATAATATGGGCAGAGACCTTTTTTAAGAACAATAGTTGGATTTAGAAATACATTTTTATATGCCTTATTAGTTCAAATTATTCCTTTTGTTTTAGGTTCGTTTATAGGTGCATTTTTAGGATATTATGGAAGTATAATTGACGAAGTTCTTTTACATTTTTTTAATATATTGTTATCATTTCCATCCATATTAGCTGCTATATTTTTGAGTGTGTTTGTTGGAGGTGGTGTATCTGTTGTTATAATGATTTTTTCAATATACGGATTAATTTACAATATAAAGCTTGTAAGAGCGGAAATTGGTCAAGTAAAAAATAGTGATTTTGTTTTAGGATTGAGGCTAAATGGAATTAGTGAAAAAAAGATTTTGTTTTCACATATGATTCCAAGAGCATTTTTTATTTTATGGCCACTTCTTCCTCTTCTTATTGGGCATACAATGATAGGGCTTTCTTCGTTTTCATTTTTAGGATTGGGAGTTCAACCTCCTACACCGGAGCTTGGAGTAATTCTAAAAGATTCTTTAAGATTTGCTAATAGCTTTCCTCATATGATAATTTTTCCGGGCCTATTTCAGATAACTTGTGTTCTAATTTTTACGTTATTTTCAGATTCTTTAAATATGGATTTAAGAACTAGACGTTTAGGAGGAATAAATGATTAATAAAATCTTTATAGAAAATCTTAGCATAAGTCATAGAGAAGCCGGAATGCTTTTGAAAGATATTTCCTTTAATATACCAAATGATGGGATATTTGCTATTTTGGGAGAAACCGGTAGTGGAAAGAGTTTGCTGGCAAAATCTATATTGGGTCTAACTTCACCTGAAATGAATATTTGCGGAAGTATAAAATATTATGACGAAAAGTATATAGAATATTCGCTTTTAGATCTTAAGATAAAGGAAATTGAAAAACTAAGGGGGAAAGAATTGCTTTGGATTCCGCAGAACGCCGGAGGAGCATTAAATCCTCTTGTAACTTGTGGCAAGCAAATTATTATAGCTTTAAGAAATAGTTTGAAAATTTCTAAAAGTGAATCTTTAGATAGAATTGATAAACTATTTAAACTTTTGGATCTTACGCCGACAAATAAAATTATGTCGATGTATCCTTATGAATTAAGTGGTGGTATGAAAGTTAGGCTAATGATTGCTATAGCACTTTTAATGGAAACTAAAACTTTGATTCTTGATGAGCCAACCAAGGGATTAGATGAAAAAAAGGCTTTTACTTTAATAAAACTTATGAAAAAAGTGGCATATGAAAGAAATATTAAACTAATAATCATTACTCATGATTTAAAACTTGTATTAGAATACGCTAAGTATTGTGCTGTACTTAATAAGGGCGAACTTGTAGATTATGGTAATACAAAAAACACATTAATGGATTCATCGATTCCTTATATAAAAGAACTTTGGAAAGCTTTACCTTCAAATGGAATGGGGATTTTAAATGGATAGGTTAGTAGAAGTTAAGGATATTTGTGTTTCTTACAATAATAGTAAGAAGATTTTAGAGAAGGCTTCACTTTATATTAATAAAAATGAGATTGTAGGATTAGTAGGAGAAAGTGGTTCAGGCAAGTCAACACTTCTATATGTAATTTGTGGTATAAAAAATGTCGATTACGGAGAAGTTTCTGTATACACAGATGATATAGGAATAGTCTTACAAAATCCGCAAACTGCACTTGATCCGTTAAAATCAATTGGATATTCATTAAGGGAATCCTTAGTAAGTTTTTTTAAAAAGAAAAATTTACCACGATTAAGTAAAAAAGAAATGAATCATAAAATAATTAAAGAACTTGAAAAGGTTGGGATTTCAGGAAGTAGAATCAATGACTATCCATATCAATTTAGTGGAGGTGAACTTCAAAGGATTTGTTTAAGTCGTGTACTTATTAAAAATCCGAAACTGTTGATTTTAGATGAAGCTACTTCCATGCTAGATGTATTGGTTCAAGCAAAGATTATGAAATTACTTTTAAAGTTACAATTAGAATATAATCTTAGCTATTTGATAATAAGCCATGATATGGATTTGATCAATTTAGTTTGCAACAGAGCCTATATTTTAGAAAATACACATATAAGAGAATTATTCAATAAAGAAGGTGATAGACAGTGATGATTCATAAAGAATAGTTGAAATGACCCAAGGGGTAAGAAAATATATTTTTTGAAGGGCGCAATTGGAATAATAATCAGCATAAGCTATATTATACAAGCCATATTTTTAGGAAAAGTAATTGCTCAAATGTACCAAGGTTCAGCTTTATTAGCTATGAAGAATAATTTAATTGTTTTAGCATCAATGTTATTATTGAGAATTATATTGGTTTGGTTTAATCAATTGTATGGTAAATGGATAGTAGCAAAAGTTAAAAATTATCTCAGGATGAGAGCTTACAAAAAATTAATGAAACTTGGACCGGGATATATGATTCATAATAGAACGGGAGAAATTGAATCTACTATTGTGGCCGGAGTAGATTATTTAGAAGGGTATTTAACATTATACATTCCTCAAATACTGGTATGTATCATGGGATCAGGGGCTATGGTTATTTATATTTTTTCGATTAAATTTGTATTGGGAATGATAAGCTTAATTTCAGTTTTAGCATCTTTGTTTGCGCCTATGCTTTTTGTATCAGTTCTAAAAAGGTTTACAAAAGAGCATTGGAGTTCATATATGGATCTAAATGCAGAGTTTGTGGATGCTGTACAGGGAATGATAACTTTAAAAGCTTTTAATGCAAGCCAAAGAATAGGAAAATTTTTAAAAGCAAAGATGCATATTCTTTTCCAAAAGACAATGAAAAGTTTAAGGTTTAATCTTCTTGATGTAGGAATTGCAGGTTTTTCTGCATCTATTGGATCAGCTTTTACTCTTGGACTTGCCGCATATTATACGGCAAAGGGAGAATTAGCTATTGAAAAATTACCGACACTTTTATTTTTAACTTCTGAAGTTTTTAGACCTATTACAGAACTTTCAATTTATTTTCATGCAGGTTTTATGGGAATAACATCAACTGATGGAATATTAAAACTTTTTGATGAAGAAGAATTTGTGATTAATAAAAAAAGATAATGAATATAATCACTTAAAATCACCGATAGAATTAAAATTTAACTCTATTTCTTTTAATTATCCTAAATCTAAAAAAACTGTATTAAAAGATATGAGTTTTAAAATTAAAAAATTAGAAAAAATTGCAATTGTAGGAGAATCGGGAAGTGGAAAAACCACTCTAATAAACTTGTTGTTGAGATTTTATGACCCTGACAAAGGGAAAATTTATTACAATAATATTGATATTAAAGATATTCCTTTAGAAGTTTTAAGAAAGCAAGTAGCGGTAGTATCTCAAGACACTTATCTATTTAACGGAACTATTATGGAAAATTTGAAACTTGCAAAAGAAGATGCGAGCATGGATGAATTAATAAGTGCTTGCAAAGCAGCAAAAATTCATGATTTTATAAGCGGTATGGAAGAAGGATACTTAACTTTTGTAGGTGAAATGGGGTTAAATCTTTCAGGTGGTCAAAGACAAAGAATAGCAATTGCTAGAGCGCTTTTAAAAAATGCTCCTTTAATAATATTAGATGAAGCTACATCGAGTGTAGACATAGAAAACGAAAAAGCTATACAAGAAAGCTTAGATATTTTACTTAAAAATAAGACATCGATAACAATTGCTCATAGGCTTTCAACAATTAAAAATGTAGATAGAATTTTAGTGTTAAAAGATGGTGAGATAGTTGAAGAAGGAAAACATAAAGAGCTTATAAAAAATAAAAAAGAGTATTATAAATTAATTTTAGCTCAAAGAGAGGTTATGTAAAATGATGGATAGATTTGAAAAATATATCAGCATAAAGAAACTTTCTCCTTATGCTTTCAAACATAAAAAAGTATTTATAAAATCAATAATTGCAGGAGTTTTTAATAGCTTATTTACATTGACTTCTCTTTTACTTGGAGCATATCTTACAGCCCTTGCATTTTCCGGAAGTTCACCAAATGAGATTTCAAGATATTTTCCTTTATTGCTGGGACTAATTATAGGCAAAGGTATAACAGCTTATCTTCATATGTTATTATGCCATGATGTAGCCTATTTAGTTTTAGAAAATTTACGTGGAGATATGTTTGATGCAATTGAATTTGCATCTCCATTAAATCCCGTAAAATATAGAACGGGAGAAGTATCATCTATAATAATGGAAGATGTAGAAACTTTGGAAACTTTTTTTGCTCATATGTTAGGAGATTATATTATAGCCATAATATGTATGATTTTATACATATTATTGTATTTAATATTATCATGGCAAGCAGCATTACTATCATTAATGGCAGGCATTATAATTATTACAATTCCCTATTGGTTTGGAAGTATAAATCAAAAATTAGGAAAGGAATCAAGAGAAAAACTGGGAAAAACAAACGCATCAGTAGTTGATACGGTTCAAGGTTTAAAAGAAATTATAATTTTTGGCAAAGAAAGTAAATATATACAAAAAGTAGTGGATGATACAAAAAAATTGGGAAAAATAGATACCAAGGATGGATTTATGAAAGGATTACAAGCTGGAATAATAAATTTTGTAATGTCAGTAGTATTAATTTCAGTGCTTATATTAGGTAATAAAATGGTAATAAGAGGACAATTAAATCCAAATTACATTGGAATTTTAGTAATGATGGCATTAAATATTTTTATACCGGTAGTTACTGTATCATCAACTGCAGGAAAAATAAATGTGGTTGCTGCATCAGCAGATAGAATAAATGCATTGTTAAATGAGCAACCTATGATTTTTAATATCCAAAATACAAATTCAAAAATTATTAATAATGATTTGCTTTTTGTAAAAGATGTATCTTTTTCTTATGAAAATAAAAAAGAAGTATTAAAAGATTTTAATCTTAGTGTGAAGCCCATGGAAAATATTGCGATTACAGGAAAATCCGGTGCCGGGAAAAGTACGCTTATCAATCTTTTGATGAGATTTTATGATCCTTTAAAAGGAGATATTTTTTTTAATGGACGAAATTATAAAAATATGACCGCTCAAGAGGTTAGAAAAAATATTGCATACGTTCCTCAAGATGTATACCTTTTTCATGGAACTTTGATTGACAATCTTAGGATTGGAAAGCCGGATGCGAGTTTTGAAGAAGTTGAAAAAGCTTGTAAAATTGCTGTAGCAGATGAATTTATTAAACAACTTGATGACGGATATAACTCTTTTGTAGGAGAACGCGGAATTACCTTATCCGGAGGCCAAAAACAAAGAATAGCAATAGCAAGAGCTTTAATTGTGGGAGCTCCGATTTTAATAATGGATGAAGCTGTTTCAAACTTAGACACTAAAAGTGAAGAATTGTTCCGACAAGCTTTAAAAAATATATCTAATGAGAAAACTATCATTACAATTGCTCATAGGATGTCAACTATACTTGAAGCAGATAGAGTCGTTGTTATTGAAAACGGACTAAAAGCTTTTGATGGGAAATTAGAAGACTGGAAAAGATTGTAAATATAAA
>NZ_JH165061.1:1056884-1066413 GCF_000227315.1 Peptoniphilus indolicus ATCC 29427
TTAATAATTTTTTCTATTTACAAAGGCTATGAGTTTGAATTCTAATAACCTTTTCTCTCAGTGTTTAAGACTTCCTCTTCAAATTTTTATAGTAATCAATAATTTAATGAACCTTTTAAGGAGTTTTCTATTTATATATGGCTAATTTATGTTAAAATCTTTGAAGGGAGGCGATAAAATGAGCAGAGATGTAATAATTGCTTTAGACTTTGATTCTTCTGAAAAAGCTTTAAATTTTATAGATAAATTTCAAGAAGATGAAGTCTATGTAAAAATTGGTATGGAATTATTTTACAAAGCAGGTCCTGAAATTGTAAGAGAATTTAAAAAGAGAGGACATAAGATATTTTTAGACCTTAAGCTACACGACATACCTAATACTGTAAAAAAAGCTACATTATCTTTAATGGACTTAGATGTTGATATGATAAATTATCATATAACCGGCGGTTCGAAGATGTTGAAGGAAGCTATTGAGGCAGCTAAGAAAGTTAAACCTGAGATTATAACTTTAGGGATAACAATGTTGACTTCAACTGATGAAGAAACAATGCACAACGATATACTTATAAAAGATGAATTAACTGTTGCAGATACGGTTAAAAAATATGCCGAGATTGGTAAGAATAGTGGACTTGATGGGGTTGTATCTTCAGCTTTAGAAGTACCTGAAATAAAAAAAGTTGCAGGGGAAGACTTTTTGACAGTAACTCCCGGAATTAGACTTGATCAAATAAAAGGTGATGACCAAAAACGTGTGGTAACTCCGGCTGATGCAAGAATGTTGGGTTCTGATTATATAGTTGTGGGACGTCCGATAACAGATGCAGAAGACCCCGTTAAAGCATATAGAGAAATAAAGAAAATGTTTATAGGTGAATGATGAAAGAGATATCAAAAATTTTATTAGACATAGAAGCTGTTAGTTTATCGCCAAGTGAACCGTTTACATGGGCATCTGGGATTAAATCTCCAATATACTGTGACAACAGGTTGACACTTTCTTATCCTGAAGAGAGAAGAATTGTGGAAAGTGGTTTGACTAAATTGATTGAAGATAATTATCCTGAAGTTGAATATATAATGGGTACCGCTACAGCAGGTATTCCTCACGCAGCTTTAATCGCTGAAAATTTAAAACTTCCAATGGGTTTTGTAAGGTCATCAAATAAAGACCATGGAAAACAAAATAAGATAGAAGGAAAGATTATAAAGGGAGCTAAAGTTGTGGTTATAGAAGATTTAATTTCAACAGGGGGGTCTTCTATTGAAGCTGCTAAGGCACTTGAAGAAGCAGGTTTTGAGGTGTTGGCTATAGTTGCAATATTCTCTTACAATTTAGAATCTGCGAATGAAAATTTTAAGGGAATGAACTTTGGATTAAAAACTCTAACTAATTTTGAAGAGTTAGCAGAAGTTGCGGCAGAAAATGGAATTATAGAAGAAGAAGATATATTGAAGTTAAATAAGTGGAGAAAAAATCCAAAAGATGAATCTTGGATAAAATAAATTAAAGATATAAGAAAGAGGAGTTTATTCAGCTTCTCTTTCTTTTAACTTATTATTTTCTCTATATTTTTTCAACTTTAATATAAACATAACTGAAAAGGGTACTACCATTAAAACTGAAACAAAATCTATTATGTTATAAATATAATCACTTTGCATGGACGGAGGAAGTGTTGAATAAAAATTATTTAACATATGCAATAAAACAGGATAAAATAAATTTTTAGTTTTCATATAAGTGTAACCAAGGATTAAGCCCATAATTGCTGTATAAATACTTTGAACAGCTTGCCCATGCCAAATTCCAAATAAAACTCCAGATAATATAGCAGGGAATAAACCACTTTTATATTTTTCTAAAAAATTATATACAATTCCTCTAAACAAAATTTCTTCAAATAATGGTCCAATAAATACGATTGACAAAAATACCCAAAAGTAAGCTCCGTTTTCAAATTGAGTCCACATATTAGAAAAATCAGTAAATTCATCTTTTAAAATTCCAATAGGAACCAGAAATCTTTCTATGAGATCTAAGACTATATATGAAATGCCGCCTAATGCTAATGAAAAAGGTATAGATAGCAATATAAAATTTGATTTTATAGGTTGTAATGTAATTTTATTTTTAGTAATCCATTTGTAGAGTGGGAAGAATAAAATTATTAAAAGTAGGCTGATTAAAGTGTCAGTCATAGCATAATTGTTTTCTAAAAAATTACTTAATCCGTCATAAAGAGATGATATGTAAAGTAATAAGTTATAAATTATTGCATTTAACAAAGGATATGTAAATACTATTATAATGGGGATGAAAAGATATATTAAATTCTTAGTTTTTAATTTCATAATAACTCCTTGTAATATTGTTTGATAAGTTTCTCATATATTGTTTAAAAAACAATATTAATTATCAAATTTTTAAGATTGTAATTAATTTGTTAGAAATAGTTTGTTTAGATAAATAGACAAAAGATAGAATGCTGTAAAAAGCTTGACAGTTGGCTGATTTTCTACTATAATCAGTTAGAATTTAACGGAGGGCGTAATAAGTATAGCGCCTTATTTTTATATATAAGGAGAGAATTATTTTGGTAGAAAAAGACATTTTTTTTACAGCTGAAGGTTTAGAAAAAATTGAAAATGAGATAGAATATTTAAAAACTGTTAGGAGAAAAGAGGTAGCTGAAAGAATTAAAGTGGCTCTTGGTTATGGAGACCTTTCTGAAAACTCTGAATACGATGAGGCTAAGAACGAACAAGCTTTAGTTGAAGAAAAAATAGCTAAACTTGAAATGATGGTTAGAAATGCTAAAGTCATTTCTGAAGATGAATTGAATTCTGAAATTGTAAATATAGGATCAACTGTTAAAGTTAAAGATGTACAAAGTGGAGAAGTGGATGAATATACAATTGTAGGTTCTGCTGAAGCTGACCCGCTAGAAGGAAAGATTTCAAATGAGAGCCCGGTAGGTGGAAAATTATTGGGACTTAAAGTTGGAGAATTTGTAGAAGTTGATGTTCCAGATGGAATCATTAAACTTGAAGTTGTAGAAATCTCATTATAGGAGGAAAAATGCAAAGTACTGAAGAAAAGAAGCTAAATGAAATGCTTGTTGCTAAGAGAGAAAAGCTACAAGAATTAAAAGATGCTGGTAAGGATCCGTTTCAAATTTCAAAATTTGACGTAACTCATCATTCAATAGAAATTAAAGATAATTTTGAAGAACTTGAAGAAAAAGAAGTATCTATTGCTGGACGTATAATGAGTAAAAGACGTCATGGTAAAATTGCATTCCTAGACCTTCAAGATTCTCAAGGCAGAATTCAAATTTTTGCAAAGAAAGATGTTCTTGGGGATAATTATGAAGATATAAAGGGATATGATATTGGCGATATCGTAGGTGTAGTTGGGAATGTATTTAGAACAGAAGCAGGAGAAATAACTGTAAGAGCTGGTAAAACTTTATTGATGTCAAAATCTCTTCAAATTCTTCCTGAAAAATTTCACGGACTTAAAGACCCTGATTTAAGATACAGACAAAGATATGTAGATTTAATTGTAAATCCTGAAGTTAAAGACATATTCTTAAAGAGAAATAAAATTATAAAATCAATTAGAGAATACCTTGATAACAGAGGATATCTAGAAGTTGAAACACCTATTTTGGGAACTGTTGCAGGTGGCGCAAATGCAAGACCATTTATAACACACCACAACACATTGGACTTAGATATGCAACTTAGAATTGCAAACGAGTTATTCTTAAAGAGATTAATCGTTGGTGGATTCGATAAAGTTTATGAAATGGGTAAGATGTTCAGAAACGAAGGTATGGACACTCGTCATAACCCTGAGTTTACAAACATAGAGTTGTATGAAGCATATGCAGATTACAATACAATGATGGAAATTACAGAAGAAATATTTGAAAATGCAGCAATGACACTTTATGGAACAACTGTTGTGAATTTCCAAGGAAAAGAGATTGACTTAAAAGCTCCTTGGAGAAGAGTTACAATGATTGATATTATAAAGGAACTTTCTGGAGTTGACTTCAATCAAATTCAAACTGATGAAGAAGCTAGAGAAATAGCAAAGGCTAAGGGTGTTGAAATTGAAGAAGGTTGGACTAGAGGAAAAATCATAGCTGAGTTCTTTGAAGAATTCTGTGAAGATTCACTTATTCAACCAACATTTGTAATTGGTCATCCTGTTGAAGTTTCTCCTCTTTCAAAGAGAAATGTAGAAGACCCAAGAATAACAGATAGATTTGAAGCGTTTATAAACGGATGGGAGTTTGCGAATGCATTCTCAGAACTTAATGACCCAATTGACCAAAAGGAAAGATTTGAATCTCAATTAAAAGAAAAAGAAGCTGGAGATGAAGAAGCACATCCAATGGATACAGATTTCATCAATGCTCTTGAAGTTGGACTTCCTCCTACAGGTGGATTAGGTATTGGTGTAGACAGAATGATTATGCTTCTAACAGATCAACCATCTATTAGGGATATTGTATTCTTCCCTACTATGAAACCACTAGGTAAAGAATCTGCTGGAAATTCTGATAAAGTTACAGTTGAAAAAATTGACTTTTCAAAAGTAAAAGTTGAGCCGCTATTTGAAGAATTTGTAGAGTTTGAAACATTCCAAAAATCAGATTTCAGAGTAGTGAAGGTATTGAATTGTGAAGAAGTTCCAAAATCTAAGAAGTTATTGAAGTTTACATTAAATGACGGTTCTGGAGTTGAAAGAACAATTTTATCAGGAATTAAAGAATATTACTCAGCAGAAGAATTGATTGGCAAAACATTAGTTGCAATTACAAACTTACCGGAAAGAAAGATGATGGGCATCCCATCACAAGGTATGTTGATATCCGCTGTATGTGAATATGAGGAAGAAGAAAAATTGAATTTGTTGATGTTAGACAATAACATTCCAGCAGGGGCAAAATTATATTAATAAATAATTTATTAAAAGGTGATGTTGCAGAGTAGAATCATCTATTCTGCAACATCACCTTTTTATATTTATGATTATTTTTTTATTTTATTTATATTAAGGCGTCAACTATTGTAAATTTGTCATATTCAATTGAAAAAGATATCTATTTATGGCATAATGAGAAATGCGAGTTGATGGTATATTGCTTTAAATGGGAAAAGAATTGTAATTGAATCTAATTTATTATGAGCAGTGTACTGAGATTTAAATTTAAGGAGAAATAATGAGACTTAGAAAAAACATTGGGCAATTCCTGAAATGGAACAGAACCCATATATATTTTTTGAACCTGAGGTATATAAAGGTAAATGGAAAAATGTATTTGGAAATGAAAATCCAATACATCTTGAAATTGGCTCAGGTAAGGGAAGTTTTATAGCTAAGATGTCAAAAAGGGAGCCTAATATCAATTTTATAGGCATTGAAATGGAAACTAATGCATTTGCATATGCAGCGAGAAAAATTGCTGAAGAAGAGTGTTTTAATGTTAGAGGAATTTCAATCAATGCTGAAAAGGTTGAGGAAATCTTTGAAAAGGGAGAGATAGAAAGGATATACATAAATTTTTGTAATCCTTGGCCAAAGAAAAGACATCACAAGAGAAGATTAACTCATACAAGATTTTTGGACAGATATAAAAATATCTTAAAGTCTGGTTCAGAAATAGTTTTAAAGACTGACGATAGACCATTCTTTGAAGATACTATTGAATATTTTAAAGATGGTGGTTTTGAGCTTACTAATTGTACATTTGATATGAAACTTGAAGATTATCCTGAAAATATTGTCACAGAATATGAATCAAAATGGAGATCTCGAAATATACCTATTTGTCATTTGGTAGCAAAGTATAAATAGGGGGTTTGAATATGGAAAATAAAAATAGAACTTTCAGTTCTAAAATAGGATTTATTTTAACAGCTGTTGGCTCGGCTGTTGGTATGGCAAATGTATGGGGGTTTCCATACAAATTACAACAAAATGGTGGGGGAGCCTTTTTATTAGTCTATCTATTTTTTGTTTTAGTTTTTGGATATGTTGCGCTTTCTGCTGAGTTTGCAATAGGAAGAAGAGCTAACACCGGTACATTGGGTGCTTATGAGTATGCTTGGAATTCGAGAAATCTTGGAGTTGTAGGTAAATTTATAGGCTTTTTACCTTTGATAGGGTCTTTGTGTATCGCACTTGGATATGCTGTAATCATATCTTATGTTGCAAAGGCTTTGGGGCAATCTATAACTGGTACACTTATGAGTGTTGATTCAGGAAAATGGTTTGAACAGTTTTCAGGAATGGATTACTCTGTAGTTCCTTATCATGCAATCATTTTATTTGTAACTTTACTTACTTGTATAAAAGGTGCTGATTCAATAGAAAAATCAAACAAGATAATGATGCCTGCATTTTTTGTGCTGTTTTTAATTTTAATGATTAGGGTTGCAATGATACCTGGTGCATTTGATGGATATACTTTTATGTTGAGACCTGATTTTTCAAAGGTTTTAAATGTAAATACTATTGTTACTGCAATGGGGCAAGCATTTTTCTCTCTTTCAGTTACTGGTTCAGGGATGATAGTTTGTGGTGCATATCTTTCAAAATCTGAAGATATAGTAGATGCAAGTAAGCAAACTGCAATATTTGATACCGTAGCAGCTATGGTTGCGGCGTTTGTAATGGTGCCGGCTGTTTTTGCGTATGGAATGGACCAAGCTGGCGGACCGGGACTTTTATTTGTTGTTTTACCTAAGATATTACAAGATATTCCCGGGGGAAGAATATTTGCGATGGTTTTATATACTGCTGTAATTTTCGGAGGAATTTCTTCTCTTCAAAATATGCTTGAAGTAGTTACAGAATCTTTGATTCACAGATTTCCAAAGTTAAAAAGAAAATCTGTTTTAGCTGTTCTTGGAGTGCTTTTATTTGGAATAGGTGTAAATATGGAATCTATAAGCAAATGGGGACCTTGGATGGACTTAGTTTCTATATATATAATTCCTATAGGAGCAACTATAGGAGCTATTTCATGGTTTTGGATTTTGAAAAAAGAGGAATTGTTAGAAGAAATAAATACTTCATCTAAGAAAAAATATGGTGATTTATGGTATAACATAGGTAGATATCTGTATGTTCCTTTTGCTATAATAATTTGTTTTATAGCATTGGCATATAAAGTCGCTTTTTAATTTTAGAAAGAAGGATTGCAATGATAGAATTTAGATATGATACACAACTTTTAATTGAAGGTAAACATTTAAGTGAGGAAGAAATAAATGATTATTTTGTAAATAATTTCAAAGGGGATTGCCTTCTTGCTGTTGGAGATGATGAACTTATAAAAATTCATTTTCACACAAATGAACCTTGGCAAGTTTTAGAATATTGTTCAACTCTTGGTGAAATCTTTGATATAGTAATTGAAGATATGGACAGACAGGCAAGAGGACTACAAGGATAGATAAAAATAGCTCGTAAATGGAAACATCTACGGGCTATTTTTTATTGAAGAATTTTAATTATATAATTACATATATTTGCCAAATTTATTTCTAGCTTTTATTCGGGTGTTTAAATATACAATTTTGGCAAGGCGTTTGGTTGGAAATAGACTTTTCTTACCAGTAACTTTTGTGATTACAGCTTTTTTAGCACTTTTTAACAATAATTTTTTTAACATAGTACACCACCTTTAATACATTTATACCACTTTAACATAATTTTAATACAGAATTTAGCTAATTGGCTATAATTATTGTATAATGTTATTATGGAAAATAATATAAATAACAAAATAGAAAGAGTAATAATAGTTGGAACAGACATAGGGGCTAGACCTCATAGTCTTGCAACTTCAATAAATGAGTTAGAAGAGTTAGTAAAAGCAGCAGGAGCTGAAGTTGTGGGAGTTGTAACTCAAAATATAGATAAGTACTCTCCAAAATTTTTAATTGGTACAGGAAAATTACAAGAAATAAAAGATATGATACCAAAACTTGAAGCCAATGTAGTTGTTTTTAATGACGAACTTTCAGGAGTGCAACTTAGAAATATAGAAGATGAATTAAAGGTAAAAATTTTAGACAGAACAAGCCTTATACTTGATATATTTGCAATACGTGCTTCAACTTATGAGGCTAAATTGCAAGTTCAATTAGCTCAACTAAGCTATCAATTGCCAAGACTTTTGGGAATAGATGGCTGGTCCAGAACTGGGGGAGGGATTGGTACAAGAGGACCAGGCGAACAGATAATTGAAACTGACAGACGTAGAATATTAAGAGAAATTCAAACTATAAAGGAAAAGTTGAAGAAGGCAGAAAAGACCAGAGAAACTCAAAGAACTGGAAGAAAGAATTCTATGATTCCAATAGTTTCTTTAGTTGGATATACAAATGCCGGAAAATCTACTATCTTAAACAGAATAAAAATTTCAGATGCAAAAGAAGTATTTGTAAAGGATATGCTTTTTGCAACTCTTGACCCAAGTTCAAGAAAGGCTAAGCTATTAAATGGAATGGACTTTATAATTTCAGATACAGTTGGATTTGTATCTAAATTGCCTACAAAACTTGTAGAAGCATTTAAGTCAACTCTTGAAGAAATAAAACATTCGGATTTAATTCTACACGTAATAGATGCTTCAAATGAAGATTTGGAAATTCAATATAAGACTACAATGGACATATTGGAGGAACTTAAGGTAGATAGAAGTAGAATCTTAACTGTGTTTAATAAAATGGACAAAGTGGGCGGAGATTTGATGATAAATCCAAGGCATGGCGAAAATAGAATTTATATTTCAGCTACTCATGATGAAAGTATGGATAAACTTTTAGAGGCAATAGAGGAGAATTTACCTGAAAGATTTTATAATGTAAAACTTTTAATAGGATATGCCGACTCAGATACATTGTCAGAAATTTTGAATAAGCACAATCACGAAAATTTAGAATACAGAGAAGATGGAGTTAGTCTTGAAGTAGTGTTAAGTGAAGCTGAATTTAGAAAGTATGAAAGGTTTGTTATGTGATGTTTTTAAGCATATTTAAAAATGGACGAGATGAATTTATTGAAAAGAAATCTAAATTTATAGGACATAGCTTCATTATTCACAGCGAAGAAGAAGCTCTTGAAAAACTTGAAAAGATAAAATCAGAGTATAAAGATGCAACTCATAATTGTAGTGCTTATATAATTGGAGAAGACAGACTTATCCAAAGGTATAACGACGATGGGGAACCTTCAGGAACGGCAGGTATACCAATGCTTGAAGTTTTAAAAAAGGAAGAACTAACCAATGTTTTGGTAGTGGCTACTAGATATTTTGGGGGTACTTTGTTAGGAGCCGGAGGATTGGTAAGAGCGTACACCAAGACGGCAAAAGTGGCAATAGACGCTGGGATAGTCGTGTCTATGATTGAGCATGAAGAAATCGCATTTTCGTATGACTACACTTTTCATGGAGCAATAACTAATTATCTGATTAAAAATGAATATATAATTTTA
>NZ_JH165061.1:1066463-1076419 GCF_000227315.1 Peptoniphilus indolicus ATCC 29427
TCATGGAGCAATAACTAATTATCTGATTAAAAATGAATATATAATTTTAAATGAAAATTATACAGATAAAGTTGAAGTGACTTTGCATAGAAGATTAGATGATGACAAACTTATAAAAGATATGATGAATATGACCGGTGGGGGAGTTAGTTACGAAGTTAAAAATACTCTCTTGTTGCCGGTCAAGGAAAATAAAATACTTTATTAAGAGGAAATTATGAAAAGAGAAATTGAAGATATAGTAAAATGGATGAGAGAAACAGTTGAAAATGCCGGATCAAAAGGTCTTATATTGGGACTTAGCGGAGGAATAGATTCAGCGGTGGTTGGAGCACTTGCAAAGCGTGCATTTCCAGATACGACATTGGGTTTGATTTTGCCTTGTGAGAGTAACGAAAATGATGAAGCAGACGCAAGGTTAGTTGCGGAAGCAATAGATTTGAAAATTGAAAAAGTTGATTTAACACAAACTTATAGACAGTTGATATCAAGTTCATTTAATTCTGAAAATAGAATGGCTAGGTCAAACATAAAACCACGTCTTAGAATGACAACTTTATATTATTATGCACAAGATTTAGGATACTTAGTATTAGGAAGTTCAAATGCTTCTGAATTTTATATTGGGTACTATACAAAGTATGGAGATTCAGGTTCTGACTTAATACCTTTAGCTGAATTTTTAAAAAATGAAGTTTATGAGTTGGCAAGGGAACTTGGGATACCAAGCAAAATTATAGATAAAGAGCCATCTGCGGGACTTTGGGAAGAACAGACAGATGAAAAAGAAATGGGATTTAGTTATGCCACTCTAAATGCTCACATCAAAGGAGAAAAGGCTGATGGAGAAATTGGAGAAAAAATAGATAGAATGCACAAAAATTCTGAGCACAAGAGAAAATTTGCCTTAATTTACAAGAGAAAAAAGTAAACTATAAACAAGTTGATTTTAAAAAATATGGAATTTATAAAAGCTACAATAGCTGATTTACCAAAGATAAACACGATATATGCAGAGCTTGTAAAAAAGATAGAAAATGATGGGATGAATTTTTGGAATGAAGAATATCCTTTTTGTTTTTTAGAACAAGATATTTTAGAAGAGTCTCTCTATTTATTAAAAGATAGAGGAGAAATAATATCTTGTATAAAAATAAGTTCAGAAAGAAGTGAGTCCAAGGGGATTGAATGGGCAGAAACTGATAAAAAAATAATATATTTTTATAGATTTGGAGTAAATGTCAAATACCTTAATAAGGGTTTGGGATTTAAAACCATTGAATGTGCAAAAAAAGTAGCAAAGGAAATGGGTGGAGAGTGTATAAGATTTTTAGTAGTTAGAGAGAACACACCAGCTATAAACTTGTATATCAAAAATGGTTTTACAAAAGTTCCGGGAATGTACACAGAAGTCATAGATGAAAACTACACTTTTCATGAATATGGATTTGAACTTATGATTTAGAATAAGTATAAATAATAAAATAAATATAAAATTTTAGCTCTTAATAATTAAATTTATGGTGTTGCCAGGATAATTTAATTTTTTATGAGCATTTTTCATGTTTTATAGTAAAAGTTTGATAAAAACTTTTATGTTATATTTTTTATCTATACCCAACTATATTAAAACAGTATTAACACTAATAACACAATATCGTTTATATTAAATAAATAGCATAGGAGGGGTTAGATGAATTTAATTGCACAAAAGTTGGCTGAATTCTCAGAATGGATTTGGGGTTGGCCATTAGTTGGAACGATATTGTTAGCGGGAATTTTACTGACATTTTTTTATAGGGGAAAATATTTATTACATCCGATTTTTCATTTTAAAAATACTTATTTTCAAATATTTCAGAAAGATAATAAGGGGAAGGGAACAATTTCAGGATTTGCAGCAGCTTGTACAGCTCTAGCCAATACGATAGGTATAGGCAATATAGGGGGAGTTGCTTCGGCGGTTGCCTCAGGAGGACCAGGGGCGGTATTTTGGTTGTGGGTAGCTGATATTTTTGGAACATCACTAAAAGCTTCTGAAATAATTTTAGCTCAAAGGTATAGAGTTAAATTTAATAAGTCCATTGATGAATACGTAAGTGATAGGTCTTTTGTAATGAAGAATTCAATGGGCTGGAAAAAGGGTGGATACATAGTGGCGTTCTTTGTAATTATCTTTGGACCTTGGACTAATGTGGTTCAAAGTGAATCTATTCAGTCGTCAATCAGACAAGCGGCTGATATATCATCTGTAATAATATTAGGAATTTTGGGACTGAGTGTATTTTTTACGATATATAAAGGAATTAGAAGAATATCGGAACTATTAGAAAGAGTAGTGCCTGTAATGGCAATTTTTTATGTTTTATTTGGAATAATAATCATGGTAGTTAATGCGGATAAAATCTTACCGTCATTTCAATCTATTTTTATATATGCGTTTAATCCGGCAGCTGCGAAAGGCGGTTTTATAGGAGCTACTGTTAAAGAATCAATAAGGTATGGAATTGCAAGGGGAATATATTCCTCAGACGCTGGAACGGGTTATGGAATGGTGGTTCATGCACCGGCTATAACAGACCACCCTGTTAGACAATCATCTTGGGGATGGGGAGAGATTATAGGTGATTTGGTAATATGTACTGTAACCGCCTTGATAGTAATAGTTACTGACTCATATATAAAGTTTGGAGAAGCTTACAGCGCTGAGCTTACAACTCTTGCTTTTGGAGAAGTTTTTGGTAATTTTGGAATAGTTTTAATGGCAATAATAATATCTGTATTTGGTTGGACTACAATTGTTGGGATGTATTATAGTCTTTCAAAGTCTGTAAATTATATTTTTGGGGATACTAAATTTAATAAGATTGCGACAAATTTATATATTATTTATTTTTTAGCTCCAATAGTCTTTTTCTCAAATATTAAAGCTGACTTGTTGTGGTCTATAACAGATTTAATTTCAGGAATGTATGTATTGTTGACATTAGTGTTAATAGTTGGAAATTTAAAGGAGATTAAAAGATTATTTACAGATTTTTGGTACAGATATTTACCGGCTTTGAATAGAGGAGAAAATCCACCTATAGTTTCTTACGGTGTATTGGAGGAGAGAAATGAAGAAAAGTATTGATGAATTAATTAGTTTAAAAAAGATATTAGTTTTAGATGGAGCGCTTGCCACTGAACTTGAAAGGGCGGGCAAGAATATAAATGATTCATTATGGAGCACTAAAATATTAATAGAGGATTCAGAGGCTATAAAGAAGGTTCATCTTTCTTACTTAGAGGCGGGATGTGATATAATTTTGACATCTAGTTATCAAACGACGATAAAAGGTCTTATGAAGAGAGGTTATACAAAAGATGAGGCAATAGAGATAATCAAGAAGTCATTTAGAATAGCCAATGAAGCTAAGGAAGAATATTTATTAAAGAATAGTGTTGAAGTTGAACCTATAATTGGTGCGTCAATAGGACCGTACGGAGCTTTCTTGTCAGATGGAAGTGAATATACTGGTAATTATGAAGTTTTAGATAGTGAGATGAGAGATTTTCACTATGAAAAGATTAAAATTTTAAAAGATGAAGGGGTAGAGTTATTTGCTTGTGAAACTATACCTTCTTTTAGAGAGGCTTTAGTAATTCAGAAAATTTGTGAAGAACTTGAAGTTGAATACTATATAAGTTTTAGTGCAAAGGATGAATATAGTATTTCAGATGGAACGTCTATACGAGAGTGCGCTGGTAATTTAAATGGAAAATATTTAAAAGGTATAGGAATAAATTGTACTGCCCCTGAATTTTTAGAGAGTTTGATAAGGGAAATAAAGTCAGTTTACAACGGAAATATAGTAGTATATCCAAATAGTGGAGAAATTTTTGACCCTGTTTCAAAAACATGGTCTGGAAATGGTCAATGTGTGTTTGATTTAGCTGAAAATTGGATAAGAGCTGGTGCTAATATAATAGGCGGTTGTTGCAAGACTACACCGCAAGATATAAAGAAACTTGCAGATAGTATAAAAAACAAAAAGATTAAAAACTTGTTGACATCAATTGCACTTTAAAGTAGAATACATTTAAAGCTGAGAAAGAGAAAAAGATATGTATCTTTATCCAAGAGAGTCGGGGTTGGTGAGAGCCGATATAAAGTAAGTATGTAATATTCACTCTTGAGCTTAATGGTAGAAATTTTAAGTAGACTGTTACGGCGGCCACCGTTATCTAAGGCAAGGCGTTTATTGACGCTAGTGAGGTAATCTATACATAAAGTTAGATTATAAAATTAGGTGGTACCACGATGCTTCGTCCTATGTAGGACGAAGCTTTTTTTTATTATCTAAATTGTATATTGCTGCTGTAAAAATTAAAAATGTATTTTAAAGAGCTTAAGGCCTTAGCTCATACAAAATAAATTTAAACTTAAAATATTTAAGAGTGTATTTTTAGGAGGAAGAAAAAATGAAAAAGTTATTATCGCTATTAGTTCTTTTGTTATTAGTTGGTTGTCAAAGTAGTAAACCGGCTGAGCAAGCTGCAGAGAGTGGAAAAGAAAGTGGAAAGAAAGTAAAAGTTGGAATTGTACAATTTATGGACCACGTATCATTAGATGCGGCAAGAGAAGGATTCGTTGAACAACTTAAAGAGAGTGGAATTGATGCTGAAGTTATTGAGCAATCAGCAAATGGAGATATGTCTCTAACTAACACAATTGCTCAAAGTTTAAAAGCAGATGGCGTGGATTTAATCTATGCAATTGCTACACCGGCTGCTCAAGCTGCAAAAAATACTGTAACAGATATTCCAATTGTTTTTAGTTCAGTAACAGACCCTGTAGGTGCTGAGCTTGTAAAAACTTTTGAAAAACCTGATTCAAATGTAACAGGGGTTTCGGATTATGTAAGCAGTGAAGCTCAAATTGATAGCTTCTTAAAAATATATCCTGATGTAAAAACTTTTGGAGTAATCTATAACACTTCTGAGCAAAATTCTTTAGTGCAAATAGAAGAATTAAAGAACAATTTAGCTAAGAGAGGAATTAAACTTGAAACTGTTGGCGTAAGTGCAGTAACAGATATACCACAAGCAGTTGCTTCAATAGCTCCTAAGATTGATGCATTGTTTGCACTAACTGATAATTTAGTTGCAAATGCAGCTCCTATTGTTTCTGATACTCTTATAAAGAGTAAATTGCCATCATTATCAGCAGAAGAAGGACAAGTTAAAAATGGTCTATTGATGAGCGAGGGAGTTAACTATAAGGAACAAGGAAAGCAAGCGGGTAGAATGGCAGTAAAAATTTTAAATGGAGAACAAGTTGCCAACATTCCTGTTGAATTAAATGAAGTTAATACAAAGCTTGTAAATGTAAAAACCGCTGAAGCATTGGGCGTAGACTTAAATGCAGAGGGTTTTAAAGATGTAGAAAAAATTCAATAATTAATCTTGACTTTAAACCGATATAGTACTATAATTCATATTAATTTAAAAAAGCCTATTGAGGAAAGAAAGAAATACAAGGTTAATCACAGAGAGTCGGACTGAGCTGAGAGTCGATATTAAACGGTATTTTAATACATTCCTCAGGTTATCTATTGAAATAATAGTAAGTAGATACGTGTCTGTCGTTACCAGAAAAGAGATGTAGCAAGTGCTATAATCAGGGTGGTACCGCGGAGTTTAGTCCTTCGCCCCTCATACTAGAGGGGTTGAAGGGCTTTTTTTATTAAGGAGGAGAAAGAGATGAAAAAATTATTATTAGTACTTATCAGTTTGGTGTTAGTGGGTTGTGGAAACACAGCAACAAAGAATTCTAAAGTTGAGAATTCAAACGAAGAAAAAGTTAAAGTTGGAATTATACAATTTGCAGAGCACATTGCACTTGATAGAGCTAGAGAAGGTTTTGTGGAAGAACTTAAAACTTTGGGAGTAGACGCTGATGTTGAAGTTGTAAATGTGCAAGCGGATATGGGACTTATTCCAACAACTGCTAAGAAATTTGAGGGAGATGGAGTAGATTTAATCTATGCGATTGCTACACCAGCAGCACAAGGAGCTCAAAGTGCTGTAAA
This sequence comes from Peptoniphilus indolicus ATCC 29427, assembly GCF_000227315.1. GTDB lineage: Bacteria > Bacillota > Clostridia > Tissierellales > Peptoniphilaceae > Peptoniphilus > Peptoniphilus indolicus. The sequence goes on from NZ_JH165061.1 coordinate 1,072,538, forward strand.
AGATATTCCGATAATATTCAATGCAGTAACAGACCCTGAAAGCGCAGAACTTGTAGCAAGTAATGAAAAACCGGGTGCAAATGTAACAGGAGTTTCAGATTACTTTTCAGTAGAAACACAATTAAATAAATTTTTAGAAATTTTCCCTGAGACAAAGAGCATAGGAATTCTTTACTCAACAGGAGAAGTAAATTCAGAAGCACAGATAAAAGAAATAAAAAGTTTTGCTGATAAAAAAGGAATAGAGATAGTTGCACAAGGACTTAGTTCAACTAATGATGTTGCTCAAGCTATAAATTCTTTAGTTCCTAAGATTGACGCATACTTTGCAATACAAGATAATTTAGCATCATCAGCAGCAACTACAATTTCAAAAGTATTGATGGAAAATAAAATTCCTTCTCTAGCTGGAGAAGAAGGACCGGTTGAAAATGGAATGTTATTAACTGATGGAATTGATTACAACGTACTTGGAAGAGAAGCCGCTAATATAGCTAAGAAAATAGTAGATGGAGAAAAACCATCTGACATACCGGTGGTATTTTTAAAAGATTCAACAAGAGTGGTTAATAAAAATACAGCAGAAGCCTTAAATATTTCTGATAGAAAAGATTTATTTGAAGGAGCAAAAGAAGTAAGTAATTAAACGGAGGAAAAAATGTTAGAAAGACTATTGCCGGTTGTTACGGCATCTGTAGAAATGGGATTAATATTTGCCCTATTATCAATAGGAGTCGTAATCACATATAAAATTTTAAGAATAGCAGATTTATCGCTTGAAGGTACATTTCCTTTAGGAGCATTCATATTTGCAAAATTTGTAACTCAAGGAATGAATATATATGTTGGAATGGCATTTAGTTTTTTAGGAGGGCTATTGGCAGGTTGGATAACATATTTATTGTATAAAAAGTTAAAAATAGAAGCACTATTAGCAGGTATCTTAACCATGACAATTTTATATTCTGTGAATTTAAAAATAACTGGAAAGGCGAACATACCTCTTATAAACAGCGAAACTATTTTTACAAAATTTCCAAATGTTCCCAAAATAGTGTTACTTGGAATAATAGTAATAATAGTTAAATTGGCCCTTGATTATTTCTTTAAAACAGAAAAAGGATATCTTCTATTTGTAACAGGAGATAACGAATCATTAGTGAAATCATTGGGACAAAACCCAGACTTTTATACAATGTTCGGGCTTATGATTTCAAATGCGATAATAGCCTTTAGTGGAAGTTTAATGGCACAATACAATGGATTTGCAGACGCAGGAATGGGAGCGACAATGATAGTAACAGGACTTGCTTCTATAATAATTGGAGATACTTTTTTAAGAAATTCAAATAAATTGGGAGTTACTACAAGAGCCATTATAGGTGCAATAGCATATAGATTAATAGCAGGACTTGCGCTTTACAAAGGACTTGACCCACAAAGTTTGAAGATGGTAACAGCACTTATTGTAATACTTTTCATTGCATACAATAATACAACAGCAACTTATGGATTAAAATTTATACAAAGTAGGAGGAATAAAAATGCTTAGTATAAGAAATTTGAGCAAAACTTTTTATGCATCAACACCTGAAGAAAATAGGATATTTGATAATTTTTCACTTAATATAGAAGAAAATAAATGTACAACAATTTTGGGACCTAATGGATGTGGAAAGAGCACTTTGTTTAATATGATAAGTGGTGCAATTGATGTTGACAGCGGCAGTATAGATTTAGACGGAGTGGATTTAACAAAACTTTGTGAAAAAGATAGAGCTGTATATATAGGAAAAGTAAGCCAAGACCCGTCAAAAGGAGTTAGCCCATCATTAGATATATTAGAAAACATGGCGCTATCTTTGAAAAAATCTGAGAAATTTTCGTTTGCAAGGCTGTTGAGAAATACAGATGTAAATTTAATAGTAAATAAATTGAAAGAAGTTGACTTAGGACTTGAAAATAAATTGAAAACAAAAGTGAAATTTCTTTCAGGAGGGCAAAGACAATCCCTATCACTTTTGATGGCAACTTTAAAAAAACCATCAGTATTACTACTAGATGAACATACAGCAGCCTTGGACCCTAAGACTTCTAAAATAATAATGGATAAGACAGCAAATCTTATAAAAAGAGAAAAAATCACTACTTTGATGATTACACATAATTTAAAAAATGCTATTGATTATTCTGATAGAATAATTATGCTAAATAAAGGTAAAGTTATATTAGATGTAAAAGCTTCTGAAATAACAGAAGATGAATTAAATAGGAAATATAACGAAAATATAGAAAGAAGCATAGCATAAATAAATATAAATAATAACTAACTCCAGCTAAAACTGGAGTTTTTGGTTGATATGAGGGCTTAATAACGATAAAATATTAACATAAGGGGGTTTATATGATAAAAAATAATAATAATTCACTGTTTGATTTAGATGGTCAACCAAGTTTCAATAGGTCGTTTCCTATAGCTTTGCAACATTTATTGGCTATGATTGTAGGAAATAGTCTTCCGGCACTTGTGCTTGCAAATGCTCTTAAGGGAACACCGCATGAAATAGCTCCAGAACAATCTATCTATATCATACAAGCTGGAATGTTTTTAGCTGCAATAGCTACAATGATACAATTGTATCCTGTTTTAAAATTCGGTGCAAAATTACCGGTGATTATGGGAGTTTCATTTTCTTACATACCTATTTTATTACAAATAGGATTAAAATATGGAATGCCGGCTGTTTTTGGTGCTGAAGTTGTAGGTGGATTGGTAGCTATAATAGTTGGTATGTTAATTGGGAAGATAAGAAAGTTTTTTCCACCTATAGTTAGTGGTACAGTGGTATTGACAATTGGATTGTCACTATATTCTGTTGCAATTGGATACATGGCAGGGGGAAATGGCAATCCTATGTATGGAAGTATTTACAACTGGGGAGTTGCAATTCTGACATTGGTTGTAGTTTTAATCTGTAATATGTATGGAAAGGGGATAATTAAGTTAGCTGCAATTCTAGTGGGAATGTTAGTAGGTTACATAGTTTCTATTATTCTCAATTTAACTATTGCTCCAGGCTTTATTAATTTTACAAATGCACAAAATGCAGCTTGGTTTACATTTCCCAAAATTTTACCTATGGGAATAGAATTTGTACCGTCCGCATTATTTGTGATGTCCATAATGTTTATCGTGAACTCAGTGCAAGCAGTTGGAGATTTATCTTCAACTACTATAGGAGGATTGGACAGAGAAGCTACTGATGTAGAAATCTCAGGAGGAATAACTTCTATGGGGTTATCTTCTATATTAGGTGGATTTATGGGATCTCTTCCTACAGCTACATATTCACAGAATGTTGGTATAGTATCAATGACTAAAGTTGTAGCTAGAAAAGTTTTAGTAATCACTGCTGCAATGATTTTAATAGCAGGTTTTATACCAAAGTTTGGAGGAGTTATGATGTCAATACCTCAATGTGTAATTGGTGGAGCTACTATTTCAGTTTTTGCACAGATAACTATGAATGGTATGAAGCTTATAACTTCTGAAGAACTTTCAGTTAGAAACTCTACTATAGTGGGTTTGGGAATTGCACTTGGAATGGGAGTCAATTCAGTAAAACCGGCAACTGAATTGTTAGAAGCAGCTCATCCTACAATTCATATGATACTAACTTCATCTCCTGTAATTTTGGCTACAATGGTTGTTTTCTTTTTAAATATAATTTTACCTAAGAAGACTATTGAAGAAGAACAGAGAGAAAGAGAAGAAATAGATAAGTGTAATTAATAAATAGTAATTTCCTAAAATAAATAAAAAAGTCGCTTTCAATGATATTTGCAGATTACCAATTAAAAGCAAATATGAACAAATCTAAA
>NZ_JH165061.1:1076469-1089801 GCF_000227315.1 Peptoniphilus indolicus ATCC 29427
AATATTATAAAATAAACTTAAGAGGAGTGAGAAGTTGAATAAATTAGAAAAAAATCAACTTTTAAAATCCTACATACCTTATGTGGATTTCATGGCAAATGTGACAGGGAAGAAATGTGAAGTAGTGCTTAGGAATTTTCATGAAGGAGAAAGCGATATCATCTATATAGTAAATGGTCATCTTTCAGGCAGAAAAGTGGGTGATTCTGTAACGGGATATGCACTTAAGAAAATAATGAAAGCTGATTATAGAAGTAATAATTATGTTACCAACTATATAATGATAAATGAAATCAACCAAAAAGTTTTCAGAGCTTCAACTTACTACATAAAAGAAGCTGGTGAGTTAATAGGTCTTATAAGTATCAATTATGATCTTACTGATTATTTGAAATTTAGAGATTTCTATAATGAAGCTGTACTATATGGTATAGAGGAGTCACCTGAATCTAATAGTAAGGATTATTTTGGAGATTCATTAGATGATATAACAGAAGCCGTCATACATAATGTACTAATCTACTGGGACAGATCGATACCGATAAGACACATTTATCATGACGAGAATCCAATAAGACAGATGTACAACCTAGGCGTGTTCAAGTACAAAGGTGCTGTGAATAAGGTTGCTGAAATGCTTGACATTTCAATTCAGACAATTTATAGGTATATCAAAAATATTGAGAGCTCTAATGAGCGAGTAAAGAAGGAGAAGTAAATGGAATTTAAAGATTTGATAGGAAAGCTTGATGATTTAAACTTTGAAAATTTATACCAAGATGATTTTTTACTAACTTGGGATAAAAGCGATGAAGAATTGGAAGCTGTATTTGTGGTAGCTGATGCTATTAGAGAATTAAGAGAAAATAATAAATCTGCTAAGATTTTTGATTCTGGATTAGGTATCTCAATTTTCAGAGATAATTCTACAAGAACAAGATTTTCATACGCATCTGCTTGTAACTTATTAGGACTTGAAGTTCAAGATCTTGATGAAAAGAAATCTCAAATAGCTCATGGAGAAACTTTACTTGAAACAGCTAACATGGTTTCCTTTATGGCTGATGTTGTAGGTATCAGAGACGATATGTACATCGGACAAGGACATGAATACCAAGTTGAATTTGCTGAATCAGTTCAAAGAGGATATGAAGAAGGAACACTTAACCAAAGACCTACTTTAGTATCTCTACAATGCGATAGAGATCACCCAACTCAAATGATGGCTGATACACTACACTTCGCAAACTATTTTGATGGACTTGAATCATTAAAAGGTAAGAAAGTAGCTCTTACTTGGGCTTATTCTCCTTCATACGGAAAACCGTTATCTTGCCCACAAGGCGGTATAGCGCTTTGGTCAAGACTTGGTATGGACGTTGTACTTGCTCATCCGGAAGGATATGAAGTAATGGAAGATATCGTTGAAATAGCTAAGAAGAATGCTGAAGAATCAGGCGGATCTTTCACAGTAACTAATGACATGGCTGAGGCTTTTAAAGATGCTGATATAGTATATCCTAAATCTTGGGCACCTTTTGCAGCAATGGAAAAGAGAACTAACCTTTACTCAGCAGGTGACTTTGACGGAATCGATGAATTAGAAAAAGAATTATTAAAACAAAATGCAGAACACAAAGACTGGACAGTAACTGAAGAATTAATGAGCACAACTAAGGATGGAAAAGCTCTTTACTGTCACCCACTTCCAGCTGATATAACTGGTGTATCAACTAAAGAAGGAGAAGTTGAAGCTTCTGTATTCGACAGATATAGAAAAGACCTTTATCAAGAAGCTAGCTACAAACCATATATAATTGCAGCTATGATATTCTTACAAAAGATAAAGAATCCTAAGGCAAAATTAGAAGAACTTTGGAACGCTGATACTCCAAGAATTAACAAATAAGGAGAGTTATAAATATGTTAGATTTTGAAGCAATAAAAGCAAAAGCAAAAGAATACGAACCGGATATGGTAGCTTTCTTAAGAGATTTAATTAGACTTAAGGGAGAATCATGTGAGGAAGGCGATAAAGCTAAGAGAATCAAAGAAGAAATGGAAAAACTTGGATTTGATAAAGCTTGGATCGACGGACAAGGAAATGTTCTTGGTGAAATGGGAACTGGAGAAGTTCAAATAGCATTTGATGGACATATCGATACAGTAGGTATCGGTAACATTGAAAATTGGGAATTTGATCCATATGAAGGATTTGAAGACAAAGACTTAATAGGTGGACGTGGTGGTTCTGACCAATTAGGTGGCCCTGTTTCAGCTGTTTATGGCGCTAAAATCATGAAAGACTTAGGACTTTTAAATGACAAATACAGAGTTCTAGTTACAGGTACAGTTCAAGAAGAAGACTGTGACGGAAATTGCTGGCTATATATGATTGAACAAGAAGGAATCAAACCTGAATTTGTAGTTTCTACAGAACCAACTGATGGTGGTATCTATAGAGGGCAAAGAGGAAGAATGGAAATTAGAGTTGAAGTACAAGGTGTTTCTTGTCACGGCTCTGCTCCAGAAAGAGGAGAAAATGCTATTTACAAAATGGCAGAAATCCTTAAAGAAATCGAACAACTTAATGAAAACCCAGCTGATGATTCAGTAGAAATCAAAGGTCTAGTTAAGATGTTAGATGAAAAATACAATCCTGAATGGAAAGAAGCTAGATTCTTAGGAAGAGGAACAGTAACAACTTCACAAATATTCTTCACATCTCCTTCAAGATGTGCAGTAGCTGACTCTTGTGCAATTTCACTAGACAGAAGAATGACAGCTGGTGAAACTTGGGAATCTTGTATAAAAGAAATTGAAGATTTACCAGCAGCTAAAAAATATAATGCGAAAGTTACTATGTATGATTATGAAAGACCATCTTGGACAGGACTTTCTTACAAACAAGAAGCTTACTTCCCAACTTGGGTAATTCCTGAAGATCACAAAGTTACTAAAGCATTAGAAGAAGCTTATATAGGTCTTTACGGAGATAAGAGAATTGCTCCTCCAATAATTAAAGAAGAAGAAAAGAGAGCTGCAAGACCACTTACAGACAAATGGACTTTCTCTACAAATGGTGTAGCTATAATGGGTCGTCATGGAATTCCAGTAATTGGTTTTGGACCAGGAGCTGAAGATCAAGCGCACGCACCTAACGAAGTTACTTTTAAGCAAGACTTAGTTACATGTGCAGCGACTTATGCAGCGCTTCCTACTATTTATACAAAATAATTGTTAAGGAAATAAACTTTGAGCTCATGAATTTTTACATGAGCTCTTTTACTTAAAAAATAAAGAGGGATATTTTAAATGAAAAAAATAGTTTTAGCACTTGGTGGAAATGCTCTAGGAGATACTCCTGAAGAGCAAAAAGAAGCAGTAAAAAATACAGCAGTTTCAATTGTAGATTTAATCGAAGAAGGCAATGAAGTAATAGTAGCTCATGGAAATGGACCTCAAGTAGGTATGATAAACTTGGCTATGAGCACAGCTAATGCAACAGATAGCTCTGTACCATCTATGCCTTTCCCAGAATGTGGAGCAATGAGCCAAGGATATATAGGATACCATTTACAAAATGCAATTGGAAATGAATTGTCAAAGAGAAATATTAATAAACCTGTAGTTACACTTGTAACTCAAACATTAGTAGATAAAAATGACAAAGCTTTTTCAAATCCTACAAAACCTATAGGAACATTCTATTCAGAAGAAGAAGCGAAAGAACTTGAAGCAACAAAAGGTTACACAATGAAAGAAGATTCAGGAAGAGGATTTAGACGTGTAGTACCTTCACCAAAGCCAATTGATATAGTTGAAAAAGAAGCTGTTGAATCACTAGTTGGTAAAGCGGTTATTATATGCGGCGGTGGCGGCGGAATACCTGTTATAAAAACTGAAAGTGGTTTAGAAGGTGTTGCAGCAGTTATTGATAAAGACTTTACATCAGCTAAGATAGCAGAAGTATTAAATGCTGATTCACTTATAATATTAACAGCTGTTGACAAAGTTGCTATTAACTTTGGAAAAGAAAATGAAAAATGGCTTGATGAACTATCAATTGCAGAAGTTCAAGAATATATTGATGCAAATGAATTTGGTGCTGGCTCAATGCTTCCAAAAGTAGAAGCTGCAGTTGGATTTGTTAAGAGTAAAGAAGGAAGAGAAGCTCTTATTACATCTCTTGAAAAAGCAAAAGCAGCTTTAAAGGGTGAAACAGGAACTAAAATTATCAACAAATAAAAAAATTTTATTAAATTTAAAATAAATGATAAAAAGATAAAATTAATTTGTTATAATAAATGTAACAAGTTAATTTTATGTGATAAAGCGATGTTTTTTAGGAGGCAAACGATGGATAAATTTAATTTAGTTGAATTAGAACTAAATAAAGATGAAGTCAACATAGACTTTGTAAACGATGAAGTGGCAAAAAAAGCAATAGGATTTCATAAGAGCTTTCCACAATATTCTAAAACACCTTTAGTAGAGCTTAAAGATTTAGCAAAAGAAGTTGGAGTTAAATCAATTAATGTAAAAGACGAATCATACAGATTTGGATTAAATGCGTTCAAGGTATTAGGTGGCAGTTTTGCAATAGGGAATTATATTGCTCAAAAACTTGGAATGGACATTAGTGAACTTCCATATGAAAAAATGATTTCAGAAGAAATTAAAGAAAAACTTGGCGATGTAACTTTTGCAACTGCTACTGATGGAAACCACGGAAGAGGTGTGGCTTGGACAGCTAATCAATTAGGGCAAAAGTCTAAAGTGTTTATGCCAAAGGGTTCAGCAAAAGAAAGACTTGAAAATATTAGAAAAGAAAACGCAGATGCTGATATCTATGAATATAACTATGATGAATGTGTAAGACTTGCAGATAAATATGCAAAAGAAAACAATGGAATCATGGTACAAGATACATCTTGGGATGGATATGAAGAAATTCCAACTTGGATTATGCAAGGCTACATGACAATGGCTAAAGAAGCTTATGAAGAATTGAAGGAAAAAGGACAAGAGCCAACTCATATATTCCTTCAAGCTGGAGTAGGTTCAATGTCATCAGCTGTAACAGGATACTTCGCAAATGTTATGAAAGATAACATGCCTGTAATTACAATAGTTGAACCAAATCAAGCAAATTGCTTATTTAGAACAGCTAAAGCAGATGATGGAAAACTTCATATTGTAGAAGGAGATATGGATTCAATTATGGCAGGACTTAACTGTGGTGAACCTGTTACCATTGGATGGCCTGTATTAAAGAAACACGCTAAATTCTACTTGTCAGTAGATGATTTATATGCAGCTCATGGAATGAGACTACTTGGAAACCCACTAGGAAATGATACTAAGGTTATTTCTGGTGAATCAGGAGCAGTTACAGCTGGTGTTGTACACAAGCTTTTGACAGATGAATCATTAAAAGCTGAAAAGGAAAAATTAGGTTTAAATGAAAATTCAGTAGTACTTTGCTTCTCAACAGAAGGAGATACTGATAAAGAAGGATATAGAAGAATAGTTTGGGATGGTCAAAACCCTAGTCTATAAGACTAAATACTTTGTAATTATTTAATGTGAGAACTTGCGCTGTGCGTGAGTTCTCAAAGTAATATTTGTAGGAAAAATTTAGGAATTGTATTTGTAACATTACAAATGTTTTCAGTACATTAAAGTCACAGGAGGATAATTATGAGTGAATTTATGAGACCGATTTCGTTTAAACATCTTATCGAGTGGAGTTTAGAAGAATTTAAAAATCAAGAGACAATCTTCGGAATACACAAAGACAAATTTTATAGGAATACTAGTGGAAATTATTTAAAAACAGTTTTTGGAGATGAAATAGCAAGTGCTGTAGGTCCTGCTGCTGGTCCTCATTCACAATTAGCACAAAACATAATAGCTTCATATTTGACTGGTTCAAGATTTATTGAAGTAAAGACAGTTCAAATAATGGATGGAGAACAAATTCAACAGGCTATAGGAAGACCATGTATTTGGGCTGAAGACGAATGTTATAACTGTGAATGGTCAACAGAGCTTACTGTACAAGAAGCGTTTAATGAATACACAAAGGCTTATTTTGCAATTCAAGTTTTAGCTAAAGAACTTGGAATATCAGATAAAAAAGACTTTATGTATAATATGTCTGTAGGATATGACCTTGAAGGAATCAAATCTGAAAAAGTTGACAATTACATAGAAGGATTAAAAAATGCTTCTAATACAGAAATCTTCAAAGAATGTAAAGAATATTTAAAAGAAAACATAGGACAATTTAAAACATTTACAGTAGATGATGTAGAAAAAATTTCTCCAGAAATCTGTCATTCTATAACACTTTCAACACTTCACGGATGTCCGGCAGTTGAAATAGAAAGCATAGCTAACTATCTGTTAACAGAAAAGAAATTAAATACATTTATAAAATGTAATCCAACACTTTTAGGGTATGATTTTGCAAGAAATACTTTAGATGAAATGGGATTTGATTACATTGCATTTACGGATTTCCATTTTAAAGATGATCTTCAATATGCAGATGCTATAGAAATGTTCAAGAGATTACAAAAACTTGCAAAATCAGAAAATAAAGCATTCGGTTTAAAACTTACAAATACATTCCCTGTTGATGTAAAAAGAAATGAACTTCCATCAGAAGAAATGTATATGTCAGGACGTTCACTATATCCACTAACTGTAAGCTTAGCTGCTAAATTATCTAAAGAATTTGACGGTAAGTTACCTATGTCTTATTCAGGTGGAGCAGATGCATTAAATATAAGAGATTTATTAAAGACAGGTGTTCAACCTATAACAATGGCAACAACAATATTAAAACCAGGTGGATACCCGAGATTTAAACAAATCGCAGAAGCATCAGAAGACCTTTTATCAAAAGAATATAGAGATATCGATGTTGAATATATTACAAGATATGCTAAAGAAGTGGTAGAAAATCCACAAAATAATAAACTATATAGAGAAAAGGTAAAATCAAGAAAAACAGAATCTGAACTTCCTTTAATTGATTGTTTTAAAGCACCTTGTAAAGATGGCGGTTGTCCAATTAACCAACAAATACCTGAGTATTTAAAATTAGTTGCAGAAGAAAGATATGATGAAGCTATGAAAGTCATAGCTAATGACAACACAGCTCCTACAATTTTGGGAACAATATGTGCTCATCACTGTCAAACTCACTGTACAAGAGTGGATTATGAAAAATCACTACAAATTAAAGATATAAAACTTATAGCAGCAAATAATGCACAGGATAAATTTATAGAAGAAATTAAAAAAGTTGATATAAAATCAGATAAGAAAGTAGCAGTAATTGGCGCCGGTCCAGTTGGTATAGCGGCAGCTTCTTATTTGAGAAGAAATGGTGTTGATGTAGTTGTATTTGAAAAACTTTCAAAACCATATGGAATTGTAAGCCATATCATTCCTGAATTTAGAATTTCTGATGAAATGATAGAAAGAGACTTCAGAATTGCTGAAGCTCAAGGGGTTGAATTCAAATTCAATACAGAAGTAACTCAAAGCTATGAAGAGCTTAAAAAAGATTATGATTATGTAATCGTAGCTACAGGAGCATGGGAAAAGGGAACTTCTCCAGTAAAAGAAGGTACTGAAAACATCACTGATGCACTTGATTTCTTATGGAAGATGAGAATGGAAGATGGTTTTGAACTTGGTAAGAAAGTTGCCGTAGTAGGAGCTGGAGACGTTGCTATGGACTGTGTAAGACTTGCTCATAAACAAGGTGTTGAAGCTGTCTTAGTATACAGAAGAACTGAAGCTTATATGCCTGCTACACAAGAAGAAGTTGAAGAAGTTAAAGAAAGCGGAATCCAAATCATGGAACTTACAGCACCTGTAAAATACGATGGAAAGACTTTAACTTGTGAAAAAATGATGCTTGGAGATTTTGACGCATCAGGAAGAAAATCAGTAGTTGGAACTGGAGAATTTATAGACTTAGAATTCGATACTGTAATAGGAGCTACTGGAGCGAAAGTAAATCTTGCACCTTTTAAAGAAAACGGAATAAATATGGATGATAGAGGAAGAATGAAATTACTTCCAACTCTTGAATCTAATATAGAAAATGTATATATCATAGGGGATTGTAAAGAAGGTCCTTCAACAATTGTAAAGGGAATGGGAGATGCTAAGACTGTAGCTCTTGATATTCTTAAAAAAGAGGGATTAGACAATGACTTTGAAAGATTCATCGTACCTGAAAAAGATAAAGTAGTATATGAAAAGAGAGGTATACTTGAAAATATTCTTGAAGGTAACAAAGAAGGTAACCGCTGCTTGAAGTGTGACCAAATTTGTGAAGTTTGTACAGAAGTTTGTCCTAACAGAGCAAATGTTGCAATCAACTTAGAAGGATATGAAAACAAACACCAAATCGTTCATATAGATGGAATGTGTAACGAATGTGGAAACTGTGCTGTATTCTGTCCACACGCTGGAAAGCCATACAAAGATAAGATAACTTTATTCTGGACTAAAGAAGACTTTGAAGATTCAACAAATGTTGGATTCCTAAGAACAGGTGAAAATACATTCCTAGTTAGAGCTGAAAATGGAAATATAATTGAACATGAATTAGGCGATGGAAAGATTTCTGATAACTTAGAAAACTTTATAAAAGGTCTTTTAAAAGAATACGGATATTATTTTGAACCAACAGTTTGTTAATAGGAAACTATTAACAAACAGGTTCTTTAGAGAAAAGGAGTTGCGACAATGATAATAGGTAATGGTAAATTAATTACTAATGATGCTGAAAATAACTTTTACGACAATGGAGCTGTTTTAGTAAGAGGAAACATCATTGAAGAAGTCGGAAATTTTGAAGATTTAAAGAAAGCTTATCCAGAAGAAGAAATAGTAGATGTAAAAGGCAATGTAATAATGCCAGGTATGATTTGTGCTCACTCACATATTTACAGTGCTTATGCAAGAGGTATGGGAGTAAGTAAACCTACAGTTGACTTTTTTACAGTGCTTGAAAATTTATGGTGGGCTCTTGATAAAAAACTTACACTTGAAGATGTCAAGTTAAATGCTTATACAACTTATATCGAATCTATTAGAAACGGTGTAACAACACTTATAGACCACCATGCAGGTCCAAATTCAGTTACAGGTTCATTGTTTACAATAGCTGATGCGGCAAAAGAACTTGGGATAAGAACTTCTTTATGCTATGAAGTTTCAGACAGAGATGGAAAAGAAATAGCATTAAAGGGAATTAAAGAAAATGTAGACTTCATAAAAGCTTGTCAAAAAGATGATAATGGAGATATGATAAAAGGCCTTTTTGGAATGCACGCTTCATTTACAATTTCAGATGACACTCTTTACAAAGCAAGAGAAGCTATGGAAGGTGTATACGATGGATATCATATTCACGTAGCAGAAGGAATTGAAGATGAGTATGACTCACTTAAAAAACATGGTAAGAGAGTTGTAGAAAGACTACACGATTTCGATATTCTTGGCGAAAGAACACTTGCAGTTCACTGTGTACACGCAAACCCAAGAGAAATTGATATAATAAAAGCTACAAACACAAATGTAGTACACAACCCTGAATCAAACATGAACAATGCAGTCGGTTGTCCACCTGTAAAATATATGTTAGATAAGGGAATAGTAGTTGGACTTGGAACAGATGCGTACACAAATGATATGTTTGAATCAATGAAAGTTGCAAATATATTACAAGCACACCACTTATGTGATCCAACAGTAGGATTTATGGAAACTATAAATATGCAGTTTAAAAATAATCCTATAATCTTATCTAAATACTTCAACAGACCATTGGGAGTTATAGAAAAAGGAGCATATGCTGATTTAATCACATTAAAATATGATCCATTAACTCCATTAAATGCAAATTCTTGGTATGGACATTCACTATTTGGATTTAATGGTGGAATAGTACAAGATAACATGATTAATGGTAAGTTCGTAATGAGAGGCAGAGAAATACTAAATGTAGATACTGCTGAAATTATGGCAAAATCAAGAGAAAGAGCCGCTAAAATTTGGCCACAAATGTAATATAAATTAAGATAGCTGTGAGGTTTGCTCACGGCTATTTATTTTGGCTCTATGTCAAACATTGGGGAGGCTCATAAATCGAGCCTCTCATTTTATGTAAAAATCAACACATAGCAGCTAAAATAAGTCCAAAACTAAAATAAAACAAAAACCACTAAAAATAAGCATAGCAAACAAAACTCCTAGGAGTTTTCAGAAAATTTAATACCCTTTTACCAACTACTTACACGAAAACATAATTCGTTTTCTAAATAAATCAAAATTCCTCATAACAAAACAATTTCTCTTTAAAGTCTTTATCTTAGTATGCGTACCCTCAAGAAGACCATTAGACCAAGGATAATCAAAAGAATTACATATCTCATCAAACCAATCATTAAAAGCAGTAATACAAGAACTAAATTCCTTTAAACAGTACTCCTTAGCCCTTCTTATCCACTCACTCAAACATATACTAGCCATCTTTTTATTAGGCTGAGTAAGAACATATTGCTAGAACAACTCTTTTAATTGATAAGCTAACCTTAAATCCTCACTTAACCCAAGCATTAAAGAAACCTCACTAGCCTGCATAGAACTAAGCATAGAAGAAGGCTTTGTAACTAAACCCTTACTTCTCTTAAAACACCCTAAGCTTAGAAGAAACATCCCTTTGAATCCTCTTTCTAACATTCTCCAAAGCCCAAGAAACCTGTCTTATGAAATGATACCTATCAATAATATGAATCGAACTTCTAAAGAACCTATCCCTAACAGATTTAAAAATATTAGACATATCATTTACAAAAAAACGGCTCTATAATATCTGTTAGAGATTTATTCCCCAACAGATATTTTAGAGCCTTTTGCATATTGTAAACTTTAAATACTAAAACAGATGACAAATCTACTTGGAAATGTTAATCTTTTGAAGGGGTGAAAAATGAAAGCTAGAAAATTATCTTTTATTGCTATTTTATCTGTGTTGATAACTATGAGTGCATTTTTTAAATTGCCAAATCCATTTTTAGGAGGAGAGTTTCAAATGTCTGCACCTATTGCAATTATAATAGCGTATATATTTGGGTTTAGGAATTATTTTATAGCAGGTATTATATCAAGTATAATTTCTTTTATACTTGGATTTATGACAGTTTATGGAATAATAATTTCAATGGTTTTTAGAGTATGTGTTGGGATAGGCGTTTATATTTTTAAAAATAGAAACATAGGCTTTTTTATAATAGGACCAATTTCAACTTTTATAGCACGATTAGCTCTTAGTTTAATTTTTAAATTGAACTTGTATACTATATTAATACCTACAATACCAGGGATGATATTTACTGTTATAATATGTAAAGTTTTTTTAATGGATTTTACAAAGTAGTGGAAAATAGTGTGTATAGTGATTTTATAGTTTGTAGAAGGAGTTAAAAATGATTTATAGTGTTAAAATGAGAGCTTCTAAGAATATAAATGGCGAGAAAGTTCATATATCAGGAGCAGAAAGAATGGTTGAAGAAAGGGCACTTAGTGAGGTGATAACCTATTTAAAAAATAGGGCAATGAGTCATGAAAAGGGTAAGCCGGATTTTATAAATATAAAAATAGAAGAAATTGATAAAAATGAAATACTAGAGTTAAATGCTTTAAAAGTTAGAGACATTAAGGTTAAATCTGTTATAGAAGGGTTTGTATTTATAAAGTCATTTTTAGAAAGTCAAAATATAAAAAATGCAGATTACATATTAAATTTATTAAAAAGTACTTCGAATATGAGAGGGGCAATAATCTTAGATGTAAATTCATTAGAGCGATTGGAGCCGGATTTGAAAAGCGGAGTTAGAGTAACATATATGGATTATAAAAAGATAAAAAATTTTAAAGAATATAAGATGCATTTTAATGAAGCTCTTGTATTAGCAACTAAGGTTGCAAATGCACCAGGTATAGTAGGGGAGTTATGTATTTCGGATGATCCAAATTATACAATAGGATATGTAGCGACTAAAAAACATGGATATATGAGAGTTAGTAAATTAAAAGAAATTGGTTCGCAAAATGGCGCTAGAATTTTTTTATATGATAAAAATAAAGCAGATCTAAAAGAAACAATAGAATTTTTAAAAAAGAAGAAGGTGCTTGTTATTGGATGATAAGTTTAATTACATAGATTCTAAAATGAAATTTTTAAGTAATCAAAATTTAATTAGAAAACAAAACATATTTTCTAGTACACAATCTGCAATTTCAAAAATTAATGGTAAAGAGTTATTACTTTTTTCTTCAAGTAATTATTTATCAATTATTGAAAATGAAAATATTTTCGATAAGGGAGTTAACTTAGCTAAAAAATTTGGTATGGGGTCAGGAGGTTCAAGACTTACTACAGGAAGTACTATACTACATATGGAACTTGAAACGAAATTAGCTAAATTTTGCGGGTATGAATCTGCTTTAGTTTTTAACTCGGGGTATACAGCTAATTTAGGAGTGATATCATCAATTGCTACAGAACAACATATAATATTTTCAGATGAAAAAAACCATGCTTCTTTAATCGATGGATGTAAATTATCAAAAGCAAAGATAGTTGTATATGAACACAATAATTTGAAAGACCTAGAAAATAAGTTAAAATTATGTTACAAATTTAATAAAATAATAGTTTCTGATTCTGTATTTAGCATGGATGGAGATATTATAAATTTAAAAGGTATAAGCATGCTAGGGAATAAATATAATGCACTGACAATAATCGATGACGCTCATGGATTTGGGGTTCTTGGAGAGAATGGCAGAGGAATTATAGAATTAACCGAAGAAAAATTAAAACCAGACATACTTATTGCCACACTAAGTAAAGCAATAGGGGTTGAGGGGGGATTTGTAGGCACCTCTAAAAAAATAAGAGATTATATATTAAATCATGCTAGAAGCTATATTTTTCAACTTCTATGAGTCCTTTAACAATAGCATGTAATATAGCTTCTTTAGATTTTATTTCAGAATCAAATGAAAATTTAATTAGGCTTAAAGAAAATATGCAATATATTAAATTAAGCTTAAAAGATATAGGAATTGAAGTAGATGGTAGAGTACCTATAATAAAAGTTTTAATAGGTGATGAGGAAAAAGCTATTAGAATTTCTGAAAGTCTATATGATGATGGAATTTATGTTCCAGCAATAAGATTTCCAACTGTAGAAAAGAATAAAGCAATTTTGCGAATTACTTTAATGAGTT
>NZ_JH165061.1:1091389-1094316 GCF_000227315.1 Peptoniphilus indolicus ATCC 29427
AAAAGGGTATAATATAAATAATAACTTACCAGTACAATGGGGAGTAGCTAATTACTTACAGTCGTCATTACGAATTTTTATTCCGGCTGTAAGCCATAACTATGGTAGCAAGACCACTGTTTCTCGTCAGAGACAGTGGTCTTTTTTAAAAGTATTTAAGGGGGAATTAAATGCAATGGTATAACAAAACTTCTGAAGAAGTTTTTACTGAACTACATAGCTCTAATCAAGGGCTTTCTACGGAAGTAGCTGTTCAAAAGCTTCAGGAGCATGGGAAAAATGAATTAAAGCAAGAGTCAAAGACACCTTTTACTCAAAAACTTTTAGCTCAGTTACTTGACCCAATGATTATAATACTTGTGCTTGCAAGTGTTGTTTCGGCAGTGGTTGGGGAAGTAATAGATGCACTTATAATAATAGCAATTGTGTTGATAAACACTGCACTATCTCTTTATCAAGAGGGTAAAGCTGAAGCTGCTATTGAAGCTTTACAAAAGATGTCATCTCCTAAAGCTAAGATTGTCAGAGATGGCAAAAGAGTTGAAATTGATTCTACAGAATTAGTTCCTGGGGACTATGTTATTTTAGAAACTGGAGATATAATTCCGGCTGATTTAAGGCTTGTAGATTCTGCAAACTTAAAAATTGATGAATCATCTTTGACAGGAGAGTCAGTTCCAGTTGAAAAAGACTATAAACAAACTTACGAGGGTAAGATGGAAATAGGAGATAGAGAAAATATAGCTTATTCTTCAACTATTGTATCTTACGGAAGAGGTGCGGGAGTTGTTGTAGAAACTGGTGAAAATACTGAAATTGGTAAAATAGCTACTTCAATAAGTACACCAGAAAAAGAGCAAACACCTCTACAAAAAAGACTTGCTGGTCTATCAAAGACACTTGGAATTTTAGTAATTGGAATATGTCTACTTGTTTTGGTAGTTGGAGTTCTTAGAAAACACGAAATACTTGAAATGTTTATGACTTCAATCTCACTTGCCGTTGCGGCTGTTCCTGAGGGATTACCGGCTATAGTTACAATTGTATTGTCTCTTGGAATGAGCAAGATGGCTGAAAAAAATGCGATTGTAAAGAAGCTATTGGCTGTTGAAACTTTGGGTACTACAACTGTAATATGTTCGGATAAAACAGGTACTTTAACTCAAAATGAAATGACAGTTGTAAAGGCATACACTGATGGCGAAGTTTATGATGTTGTAGGAACTGGATACAATCCAAATGGAGAAATTGTTTTAAATAACGAAAGCGTGGATGTAAAATCTAAAAAAGGTTTGAACCTTTTAGCTAATATAGCAGCACTTACTAATGACGCAAAACTTATTCAAAACAATGAAGAGTGGGGTATAATAGGAGACCCTACAGAAGGTGCATTATTAACTTTTGCCGAAAAAGCAGGATATGGAATTGAAGACACCAATGCAAAATATGCTAGAGTGGAGGAAATTCCATTTGACTCAGATAGAAAGATGATGACTACTTTCCATTCGGAGTTTATAAAAGATAAAGTGATTTCTTTTACAAAGGGAGCTCCAGACATAGTGCTTTCAAATTGTAAATACTTTTTGGACGGAGAAGAAGTAAAAGAACTTACTGAAAAAGATAGAGAAAATATAATGCAAAAGAACTCTCTATTTGCAAGAGATGCCCTAAGAGTTTTAGCTTATGCATATAGAGAATGGGATTCTATTCCTAATAAGAAAACTACTGAAAATGTAGAAAATGATATGATTTTAGTTGGGTTAACAGGAATGATAGACCCTGCAAGACCTGAGGCTAAAGAGGCAATTAAAGAATGTAAATCTGCGGGAATTATACCTATAATGATTACCGGAGATCACTTGGAAACAGGGTTTGCAATAGCTAAAGAACTTGGAATAGCAACCGAAGAATCACAGGCTATAATGGGACGTGAGTTAAACGAATTATCAGATGAGCAAATGAGAAAAGTGGTAAGAGAAAAGAGAGTATTTACCAGAGTTTCTCCTGAAAATAAAGTTCAGATAGTACAAGCGTTAAAAGAAGAAGGACATATCACAGCGATGACTGGAGATGGGGTAAATGACGCACCGGCTATAAAGAAAGCTCATATAGGTATTGCGATGGGAATAACTGGTACAGATGTTGCTAAGAGTACAGCCGAAGTAATCTTAACTGATGATAATTTTGCTACAATAGTCCACGCTGTTGAAGAGGGAAGAATTATCTACTCAAATATTAAAAAGTTTGTAGGTTTTTTACTTTCTTGTAACTTAGGAGAAGTATTAATAGTATTTATAGCAATTCTATTAAACTTGCCAGTACCTTTACTTCCAATACAACTTTTATGGTTGAATTTGGTGACAGATTCATTCCCGGCACTTGCACTTGGAGTTGAAAAGGGAGAGGCAGAGATAATGGAAGAACCGCCAAGAAACCCTGATGAACCTCTTTTAGATTCAGAACTAAAATTGACAATTGCAATTCAATCAGTGGCTATTACGATAGCTACTCTAGGAGCATATATGCTTGGTCTACAATGGTATGGGAATCAAGAAGAAGGCGTAGCTATTGCAAGAACAATGGCGTTTGCAACTCTTATAATTTCTGAATTGTTGAGAAGTTACTCTGCAAGGTCTATAAAAGACACGCTATTTAGTATAGGAATATTCTCTAACAGAAAACTTGTTTGGGCGACACTATTATCACTTGCATTGACATTGGTAGTAATGGAAATTCCAGGAGTTAGAGAGCTATTTAAATTAACTCCATTATCGCTTAAAGATTGGGTTGTAATATTAGTAGGAGCTCTGATACCGCTTGCGCTAGGTGAAATTCAAAAAGTAATTAGATTTAATAAGACACATAACTCAAAATAAATTATTAAGAGAACTCCTAGATTAGTTTTGGAGTTCTCTTTTTATACTATT
>NZ_JH165061.1:1094980-1107690 GCF_000227315.1 Peptoniphilus indolicus ATCC 29427
GTATATATATAAAAAATTATTTAAAATAAATTGTATTGAATGAGAATTTTTTGTGGTATAGTTTCTATACAATTTTAGTTTTCTATTTTTGTATTGTTTTAAGGAGAAATAAAAGATGAAGATACACATGGGTCTTGATATTGGTTCAACTACTGTTAAATTAGTAGTTTTGGACGATGCTTTCAATATACTTTATCAAACTTACAGAAGACATTTTTCGGATGTTAGATTTACTGTAAAGCAAGTTATAAATGATGCTTATGCACATTTTAAATATGATACGGTTACGATAGCAGTGACGGGTTCGGGAGCTTTATCTATACACAAGTCATTACAAATCGAATATATACAAGAGGTTGTGGCTGCTACAGAGGCTATTCAAAGATATATTCCACAAACTGATGTTGCAATTGAACTTGGTGGAGAAGATTCAAAGATTACCTATATGAGCGGTTCGGTAGAACAAAGAATGAATTCTATATGTGCAGGGGGTACAGGAGCTTTTATTGACCAAATGGCATCATTACTACAAACAGATGCTTCAGGTTTAAATGATATGAGTCAAAGCTATGAAAAGATATATCCAATAGCTTCAAGGTGTGGAGTATTCGCAAAAACAGATATCCAAGCTCTTATAAATCAAGGCGCAAAAAAGGCGGATATAGCAGCATCTGTATTTCAATCGGTAGTGAATCAAACAGTTTCAAATTTGGCTTGTGGTAGGCCTATAAAGGGAAAAGTAGCTTTTTTAGGAGGGCCATTACATTTTTTACCAATGCTTAAAAATAGATTTGTGGAAACTTTGAAACTATCTGAAGAAGAGACCATAGTTCCTGAAAACTCTGAAATTTTTGTGGCGTTGGGTGCAGCGTTGTCAAGTTTTGATGGAGATATGATTTCTTTTATGGAACTCTACAAAAGAGCAAATAATTCTAAGGAAAAAATAGATAAGGAATCGAAGATTTTACCTGCTCTATTTGAAAGCGAAGAAGAACTTTCAAATTTCATTGAAGAACATAAGACTAAAGATTTAAAGAGAGAAGATTTAAAGTCATATTCCGGAGCAATGTACCTTGGGATAGACTCAGGCTCAACAACTTCAAAGGTGGTTTTGATGGGGGAAGACAATCAACTTCTATATACTTATTATGGAAGCAATGAAGGGAATCCACTTGATATAGTTGTAGAGCAATTAAAGGAAATTTATAAGAGAAAAAATGAAAATTCATATATAAAATCAGCTGGTTGTACAGGATATGGAGAAGATTTTTTAAAGGCTGCACTCAATTTAGATTTTGGAGAAGTTGAAACAATTGCTCATTTTAAAGCCGCTGAATTTTTTGAACCGGATGTAGATTTCATACTCGATATAGGTGGTCAAGATATGAAGAGTATGAAAATAAAGAATGGAGTAATAGAGTCTATTCTTTTAAATGAAGCTTGCTCTTCAGGGTGTGGTTCATTCTTAGAGACTTTTGCAAAAACTGTAAAAATGGATGCAAAGGAATTTTCTGAAATAGCACTACATTCAAAACAGCCTGTTGACCTTGGTTCAAGATGTACTGTATTTATGAATTCCAATGTAAAGCAAGCTCAAAAAGAAGGTGCTCAAGTAGAGGATATCTCAGCGGGACTTGCATATTCTGTAATAAAAAATGCAATACAAAAAGTTATAAAGGTCAGAGACCCAAAACAACTTGGAAAGAACATAGTTGTTCAAGGTGGAACTTTCCTATCAGATGCAGTTTTAAGGGCATTTGAATTAATCACAGGGGTAAAGGCTACAAGACCGTCTATTGCAGGGATTATGGGAGCTGTGGGAATGGCTTTAATAAGTAAAGAAAGAGCAGATTTTGAAAAATCAAGCATATTGAATTTGGAAGAACTTGAAGCATTCACATATAAGACGGTCCAAACTCATTGTAGACAATGTACAAATAATTGCGCACTCACAGTAAATACTTTTTCAAATGGAAAAAGATTTATAACCGGAAATAGATGTGAAAAAGGTGCTGGAATAGTAAGAAAAGAAGCTGACCTTCCAAATTTGTATTCTTATAAATACAAGAGATTATTTGACTATAAATCACTTAATGAAGAAGAGGCTAAGAGAGGGACAGTTGGTTTGCCAAGAGTGTTGAACATGTATGAAAACTATCCTTTCTGGCATACATTTTTTACACAACTCGGGTATAGAGTAGTGCTTTCTGATGAGTCAAATAGAAAAACTTATGAGAAGGGGATAGAATCCATAACTTCAGAGACAGCTTGTTATCCTGCAAAAATATCTCATGGACATGTGGAAAACTTAATAGAAAAAGGAGTAAAGTTCATATTTTATCCTTCAGTTTTCTATGAGGAAAAACAATTCGATACAGCTAATAATACGTTGAATTGTCCAGTAGTAGCCGGATATTCAGAAGTAATTAAAAATAATCTGGAAAATTTAAGGGAAAATCATATAAAATTTATGAATCCTTTTATGTCATTTGACAATAGAAAAAAACTTGAAAAGAGACTTTCAGAAGTTTTTGAAAATATTCCATCAAATGAAGTAAAAAAAGCTGTTAAAATAGCTTATGAAGAGTCTGATAGGTATAAAGCAGATGTGAGAGCAGAGGGTAAGAGAGCCATGATGGAAATTGAAGAAAGAGATATAAAGGGAATTGTGTTGGCAGGTAGGCCATACCATATTGACCCTGAGATAAACCATGGAATACCGGAGCTTATAAATTCTCTTGGACTAGCAGTTTTATCAGAAGATTCGATTTCAAACCTGGTAGATATAGATGGTAAACTCAGAGTATTAGATCAATGGAATTACCATTCAAGACTTTATAGAGCAGCTAAATTTGTCGGGATGCATAAAAATTTAGAGATGATTCAATTAAATTCATTCGGCTGTGGAATCGATGCGGTAACAACAGACCAAGTAAATGAAATATTAAGCGGTTATCACAAGATATATACGGTTTTGAAAATAGACGAAGTAAATAATTTGGGAGCTATAAAAATTAGAATAAGATCTCTACTAGAAGCATCTGACAGACGGGAGATAAATGAAGAACCTGAGATAATTGACGAAAAACCGGTTGAGTTTACAAAGAAGATGAAAAAAGACCATACAATATTAATTCCACAAATGGCTCCAACACATTTTGCACTGCTAAAACCAATACTCAAAATTCTTGGATATAATTTTGAAGTGTTACAAGACTTAGATTCAAAAGTTGTAAATGAAGGGCTTAAATACGTAAATAATGACGCTTGTTATCCTTCAATATTTGTAGTTGGTCAATTTATGGATGCACTTAAGAGTGGAAAGTATGACCCAGACCACATAACATTTTTGATGTCACAAACAGGTGGAGCTTGCAGAGCATCAAATTACGTAGGATTTATAAGAAAGGCATTAAAAGATGCAGGATATGGACAAATTCCCGTGCTTGCACTATCTCTACAGGGAATAGAAGAACACGAAGGGTTTAAACTGAACCCAACAGAGTTAATACCACTCGTAAATAAGATCATAATGGGACTTTTATATGGAGATTTAATTATGAGATTGACTCAAAAGATTAGACCTTATGAGATGATAAAGGGTTCAACAGATGTTTTATATAGAAGATGGGTTGAAATTTGCCAAAATCCGTTGAGTTTTCAATTAAAGAAATTTAAAGAAAATGTAAAACAAATGGTAAGGGAATATAGTGCGCTTGAAATAAGTGATGAGGTTAAACCTAAAGTTGGGATAGTTGGAGAAATATTGGTAAAATATCTTCCGGCAGCTAATAACTATATTGCAGAAAAAATGGAAAAAGAAGGTGCTGAAGTAGTAATACCGGATTTGACAGACTTTATAATGTATTCATTTAAAAATGCTGAAATCAAACACAAAGAACTATCTAAAAGATTAATTCCTGGTATTATATGTAATTTTGGAATAAAATACATTGAAAAATATAGAACAATAGTTAGAAATGCCTTGCAAGAACATGGTTTTCATACTCCAAGGAAGATAGAGGATATAATGGAGTATGCTAAAAAATACGTGGACTTGGGCAATCAATACGGAGAAGGTTGGCTTTTGACAGGAGAAATGGTCGAGTTAATAGAGGACGGATGTGAGAACATAGTATGTGTTCAACCGTTCGGTTGTCTGCCAAATCACATTACCGGAAAAGGTGTGATAAAAGCTATAAGAGAAACCTATCCAACTTCAAATATAGTTCCAATAGACTGCGACGCTTCAGCTTCTGAAGTAAATCAGTTCAACAGAATAAAACTTATGTTGGCACAGGCAAAGAAGAATTTAGAAAATAAAGAAAGTGTACCAATAATTAAAAAGAATATCAAAATAGCAAAGAGATAAGGTGAAATTCTTATCTCTTTCTTATTTTGATTTTAAGTGTTAAACTTATATAAATAAATCTTTTACAAAGCTAATGAAAATGATTATTGACATGTGGGGAGGTAAATATATACTAAAATCAAGCGATGGCTATTATAGAGTTTGTAATTCTAAGGTTTAAAGCAGTAAACTTTAGTTAAGGAGATAAAATGAAAAAAGTATATAATATTTTTATGTTGTTGTTTTCTTTTGTTTTAATAGTGTTGTGTGTAAAGAAGACAAGCATAGATGAATTTAAAAGAGTTATGGAAAACCCATTTAGAAATGGTGTTAAAATAGAACAACAAAAAGGGTCAAAAGAAGTTTTAGAAAAATTGTTGGATATGTCTAAAAAATACAATTTGACAATAGTAAAATCAATAAACGAACATAGTAGTGTTGATTATTACATCTATTCGCCGAATAATGAATTTCAAAGAAATATTTTAAAAATTTCAGATGATAATTTTAAAACTATTACAAATATGCCAAGTGATTCAAAAGAAAAGGTCTTTAGCATGTTATATAATAATAAAATAAATTTTAAATCACTTGAAGAATTAAAAAATATAAGTCTTGAGGGAATCTATAATATCTATGGCGAAAGCTCAAATATATTTTTGAACGATTTAGAAAAAGTTAATACGGAATATCAAGAATTTTTTAATGTTTCTATAGAAAATAGCGATAAATACCATGGGAAGGGCTTTAATGATAATTATGAAAGCGATATGTATTTGATATTATCTATGGGAATGTTGGTAATCGCTTGTGTATTGGCTATGTACTTGGTTGATTCAAATGAGAGAGGATTTGCCATAAGAAAATTAAATGGGCATGATGAAAATACTATATTAAAGAGGACTTTTTTTAAAGATATAGGATTTCCTTTAGCTTTAAGTGTAGGTATAAGTATTATAATTTCAATTTTATTTATATATTTAAAAGGTTACTTATCAAGAGTAGAAAATCTTTATATATTTTTTAAAGGATTAAAGTACTATATTATATTTTTATTTGTACACTTAGTTTACGTAGCCTTATATTTAAAATTTAAATTGAGTAGACTAAGAGCTAAACAAATGGCAATGGTAATAAAATCCGGAAGACGAAACGGCAATATTTTAAATCAATTGACAGTTATGGGGTCGATTTTTATTGTAGTCATTAGTTTGGTATGGCTCTATCCGGATGCAAGTGAGCTGGCATCTAAGAAGAGTATGATGAATAACTATAAAAAGTATATGGACTATACAAAAGTGGGTGTTTGGAATTCTAAGGAGGTAAAAAATGAAACAATATATAAATTGGGAGAACTTTGGAAAATTTTAAATGACAACGGGGCAATTTTGTTTAGTAAAATAGGCGAAGATGATGCAAAAGTTCCAATTAATTATATTTACATAAACAAGAAATATATAGAGATTTCAAATTTAAAAGACCAAAATAAATCGCTTCAAAATTTATCTGATGACTCAAAGGTTATGGATATTATTGTGCCAAAAAAATTAAGGGAATATGAAAGTGATATTTTACAAAAGGCTCATATGTACCACGTGAGAGATAAGTTTTTGTACGAAGATATATTGAATAAAACAGACTACTATTCTGAAAATATAAACAATCCTGATTATAGGGAAAATATATACTATATAGAAGATAGTAAAAATTTATTTAATTTCTCTAATGCTGCTAGATCAAATGGCAATGATGTATTTCTTGTAATAAATAATAAAAATGTAAACGGTAATGCCTATATACCGACATTACCGGAATTAAATATACCAAATGATAAAGTGCTTGAACAGAAAATTGAACAATTTTTTCAAAGCGATAGCATGAGGCGTACTACTGACTACACTATTACTCCATTAAAGGTTGCATTAGGAGATGGGCTTAGGTTTTATGAAATAAATGTGAAGATAGCTGTTTCTGTGTTTATATTTAGTTTATTATTTTTACTAATGTCAATCTACACTTATGCGTCTGTATATTTTCAAAATAATAAGAATAAAATTTCTATTAAAAAATTCTTAGGATTTGACTTTTTTCAAGATACATAAGAAGATTATGATAAATTTTGTTGTATCTGAAATATTAATTTTTGCATTATCAATAGCAATGGCTAAGTATTTTGAAAATAGTATTAAATATTTTTATGCATTGAAACCCGCGGTAGTAATAAATATATTAGTTTTATCTATAAGCTTTATAGTTTTCATATTTACTTTGAGAAGAAATGAAAAATATAAGATTGTAGAAGTATTAAAAGGAGAATGATATGGAAAAAATCATAGAATTAAAAGATATATCCAAAAGCTATGGGGAACATAATGTACTAGAAGGTTTTAGTGATATATTTTCAACCGGAGAAATGGTTGCCTTGGTTGGAAAGAGCGGAAGCGGGAAGAGTACGTTGTTAAATATTATAGGTCTGTTGGAAAATAGTGATAGCGGAGAAATAATTTATAAAGGTCAATCCATAGGCAATATTGATTCTAAACAAGCTATGCGGATTAGAAGATATGGACTGGGATATGTATTTCAAAATTTTGCATTGGTTGAAAATGAAACTGTTCTAGAAAATTTAAAACTGGCACTTGAGTATAGAAAAGAAGCAAATAAAATGAGTTTAATTGAAGAGGCTTTGAACAATTTTGGGCTGAAAGATTATGTAAACCACAAAGTATATCAGTTATCTGGGGGACAACAACAGAGAATAGCTATGGCGAGAGTTGAGTTAAAACCTTGTGATGTTATTTTAGCTGACGAACCTACGGCATCTTTAGATAGAGAAAATGGGGCTGTTGTAATGGAAACTTTGAAAAGATATAGAGAGGAAGGAAAATTAGTAGTTATAGCAACTCATGATATGGAAATAGCTAATGAATGTGATAGAGTAATTAATTTAGATTAAATTATAGTTTAAAAATAATTTTAAATAGAGTAAATTATGAAGCCTACAGTAAAGTTGGCTTCATTTTTATATCTAATTATAATCATAAGGGTTGGAGCATAAGTTTGATTAAGATTAAGGGTTAGTAAATATATGATTATTAGAAAATATATTTATTTAGCAATATATATTCGTAAAATGTATAATGTTAAATATTGACAACAGATATTTTTTGAAGTAAAATTAAAAATTTGACTTAAGTAGTGAAATAGTATATAATAATCATGATAGTTTTCGCACGTGTAGAGAGGACGGTAATCCATGAATCAAATGTATGAAATAAGAAATGAGTTGGAAGAAAATCTTGGCAAGAAAGTTATCATAAAAGCTAATAAGGGTAGAAAGAAATACATTACAAGACGTGGTGTTTTAGAGTCTGTATATCCTAGTTTGTTTTCTATTTCTGTAGAAAATGGCGATGAAAAATCAATAGTAACTTATACTTACTCAGATGTACTTACTGAGACGGTTAAAATTTTAATTTTAGATGATGATGTTGATTTTAGCGACTTGAAATCAAAAAAGATATCGTAAAATAGAGATAGAGCCTGAAGGCTCTATTTTTTTGTGTTATAATTTCAAAGAGGTGGATATGGTGAAGTCGTATGCGAAAATAAATTTATCTTTGGATGTGGTGTCTAAAAGAGAAGATGGCTACCACAACATTGCAAGTATTATGCAGAGAATAGATATTTATGATGAAATGGAAATTGAAAAGTCGGATGTTTTTAAATTTTTCTCTGATATGGAATTACCTGATGAGAACACTGTAACTAAGGCGTACAAGATAATTACAGAGTATATTGGAAGAGAATTGCCTGTTGGTATTAAATTGTATAAGAAAATTCCAACCGGAGCCGGACTTGCCGGTGGATCAGCTAATGCTGCGACTTTGTTTGAAGAGATAAATCGGATTTATAATTTGAATTTGAATACAGATGAGCTTAGAGAACTTGGGGTTAAGGTTGGAGCTGATGTTCCATTTATGATAGGAGGAAAAACTGCACTTTGTGAAGGAATAGGCGAAGCGATTACAGATTTGGATATTGATTTTAAAAAGTTAAAAGCTCTTATTGTTAATCCGGGGTTTGAAGTAAGTTCTAATGAAGTTTATTCAAATATGAATTTAAAAGTTGATAGGGTTGATTTCAATTCACTAATATATGCATTAAGGAATGAAAATTTAGTAGAAATTTCTAAATATCTTAGAAATGATATGGAAGATTTCGTGTTTAAAAAATATATTGAAGTGGAAAATATAAAGAAAGAGATTTTAAAGTACACAAGTGCTACACTTATGAGCGGTTCCGGCTCTACTGTGTATGGTCTTTTTGACAACGAAGAAGCTTTAATGAAGGCGTATAATAATTTTAGAGAAATCTATAAAAATACTTACATGGTGAATTTAATATAATGGTTTATTTGATTGATGATTCAATAGGAGCGCTTATTTTTTTAAATGAGTGTAATGTGGGCGGTAATGTAATCATAGATAATATGTACTGGCCCTTGGCGATGATGCCAAAGACAATTAAATATAGGATTGATAATATTGAAAAAAATACAAATGGGAAGTTGATATGCACTAATCCATCTATGTCTATTTTTTTCGAAGATGCTATCACTGGAATTGAATCATTTAAAAAAGATTTTGAAGCAAAAGAGGGAGTGGTGTTGTCCAACAAAATTTTTGCTGAAAAGTTTAATGGTGTAGATGTTCAAGTTTTAGCTAATACTGTGGTGGATGGAAATGTGAGCGAGTATGTTGCCAAAAACTTATTGGATTCTTACATAGGTGATGCAAAAGTTGTCTATATTATGGAGCCTTGTATTCATTATTACAGAGAGTTTATGGAAAAGTTTTATCCGAATGTAGAGTTTAGGTTTTTATTTGACTATTTAAAGGCTGAGATTATAGGATTAGAATTTACAAAGAGTAAGTTCTACGTTACTGGAAATAGAATAGGACTTTATATGGGGGCTGAAGAGCTACTTGGAGGGAACTATTCTTCTTTTAGGAGATTGAAATGGTAGAAATTGATGATTTTCAAGAAATTCTTGAGGAATTATATGAAGAACTTCCTGAGAGTATTTACGATGGTCTTACAGGCGGAATAATTGTTGAAGAAGAATGTAAGTACTATGAAGATGAACCTGGTCTTATATGTCTTGGAGTATATGAAAGAAGTATGCTTGGGAAGTGTATAAGAATTTACTACGGCTCATTTATGAATATGTATTCTTGGTATGATAGAGATAGTTTAAAGGATGAGCTTAGGAAAACTCTACATCATGAATTGACTCATCATATAGAATTTTTGGCTAAAGACAATGATTTGGAGTTAGAGGACATAGAATTTTTGAATAAGTATAGAGAAAATAAGGAGAGTTAATGAATAAAATCGCAGGTTATTTTTATAAGTCGGTGGGGTCTATAATAGACTATACACTTCAAGGGCTGATATATATTTTTACAGTGTTAGTAAATATATTTTCGTCTATAAAACAGTTGTTTGGTTTAGTTTTTTCGGCGGCCGGATGTTTAATATTATTTTTTATATTCAATCCTTTCTTTTTAGCAGCACTTTTGAGAAGCCCTTTATTTTGGATTGGAGTATTGTCTTTAATAGTTCCGATTATAGGGACAATTGCCGTAAGTTATTTGAAGTATATCCACTATATGGCGACTGAATATTTCTATGATAAGGCAGATTTTTACATACTTGGAAGAACTGCAGCTTATAAGAGAATGGAAGATTATGGGAATAAATATAGAGAAAATCTTGAAAGGGAGAGATTAAAAAGAGAGCAGGAGAGAAGAAAAAGACAAGAGGAAGAATTTAGAAGACAATTTGGAAATTTTGGAGAAGGTGCTCAATGGGGAAGTTGGACTTTTGGCTCTTTTGAAGATTTTGAACAATTCTTCGGACAAGCTCAAAGTGGGGGCTATTATAATGGCTATGGTCAACAAAGTGGAAATCAAAATCAGAGATATCAAGCTCCTAATTCATTTAAAAATCAGTATGAATCAGCTTGTGATGTCTTAGGAGTTCCCTATACAGCAGATAAGTATGAAATAAAGTTGAGTTATAGAAAAATGGCTAAGATTTACCATCCGGATTTAAATAAAGCAGAAGATGCTGCAGAAAAATTTAAACAGATAAATAATGCGTATGAGTTTTTAAACGATGAAAATATTGTGAGGTATAAGAATTTACATTGAAACAGAAACAAAATTATAATTTTTTAATGGAACAAGAGTTAAAAAGATTAGACCATAGACCAACACTTTTATTACACGTTTGTTGTGCTCCATGTTCATCAGCTGTAATAGAGAGAATGGTAGAATATTTTGATATATGTGTGTTGTTTTATAATCCAAATATGGACACTGATGTTGAGTTCATCAGAAGAGCAGAAGAGATTGATAGACTTTTGAGTGATTGTGGGTGGAGTGTGGATGTAAAAGTTTTAGACTATAACCACGATGAGTTTTTAGAAATTGCAGAGGGTCTTGAAGAAGCTCCGGAAGGCGGAGCAAGATGTATGAAATGTTATAGACAACGTCTTGAAAAAACTGCCGAGTATGCAGCTGATAATGGGTTTGAATATTTTACTACAACACTTTCAATAAGTCCCTATAAAAATGCAGAGGCATTAAATTCAATAGGTAAAGGGCTTGAGAAAGAATACAATGTAAAATATTTGTATTCGGATTTTAAAAAGAAAAATGGGTTTAAACGTTCGACAGAACTTTCAGAGGAATATGGACTTTACAGACAAGATTATTGTGGATGTGAGTTTTCTAAAGTGGAGAGGTAAGTGCCTCTCCATTTTTTGTTTTGAAATAAAAATTAGCCCTGTAGTATAAAATTAATCTACAGGGTTGGGTTTAAAAATTTAATATAGTTCTTCGATTTTAAAGAGTTTATGCAAATTATTTATGATGTCAGAAGCTATCATAGAGTCCATACTCAATTCTTCTGCGGCAAAATCTCCCGCCATTCCGTGAATAAACACTCCAAGCTTGGTTGCAGCAAATGGTTCAATATTTCTCCCAAGAAGTGAGGTAATTATACCTGATAGGACATCTCCTGAACCGGCCGTTGCCATACCGGGGTTACCTGAGTTATTAATGTAAGTCTTGTCTTTTGAAACAACAATTGATTTATTTCCCTTTAAAACTAAAATTACATTGTATTCGCTTGCAAATTTTTTGGCAGATTCTAATCGATTTTCATTTATGTAGTCAGAAGACAATCCACTAAGTCTTGAAAATTCAACCGTATGTGGAGTGAGAATAGTTGGGTATGTCCTTGTCTTTAGTAAGTCTAAATTTTTGGCAAGCAAGTTTATTCCGTCGGCATCTATTAGAAGTGGTTTTTCTAAAGTTAAGACGGCCTTTAATATTTCTTCAGCTTCTTTTTCCGTTCCGATTCCAGGACCTATACAAATTGAATTTAAATTTTGTAGAAATTCTAACATTGAATTTAAATCATCAAAACTTTTTGCAATTGGTTCTACATATTTTAGTGTCATAATATCTAAAATATCTTTTGAAACAACATTGTATACAAGACCTGAGCCAGTTCTAAGAGCTGAGTTACTAGCGAGGTATGCTGAACCTGTCATACCTTTTGAGCCGGCAATTATTCCGATTTTTCCATAAGTTCCCTTGTGTGAAGATGGGTCTCTTTTTTTAATATTCCCTTTATTTCTGATGGGATGTAATACGATTCAAAAAAATTTTTTCATAATTCACCTACTTTTAATTAATATTATCATAAGGAGTTGATAAAATAAAAAGGCTTGAGATACACTCAAACCCATAATTATTTATGCTCTATTACATATTCAAGAATTTGTATTGCGTTTAGCGCCGCTCCTTTTCTTGTGTTATCTGAAACACACATAAAGTTTATACCATTTTCAACAGAATGGTCACGTCTTATTCTACCAACGAAGACTTCATCTTTTCCGGTTGCAGTGATTGGCATAGGATAGATATTATTTTTTACATCATCTTGTAAAACAATACCTTCTGAATTTTTGAAGATATTAAAAATTTCTTCAACTTCAAATGGTTCTTCGGTTTCCACTACAATATTTACCATATGACTTTCAAAAACTGGTATTCTAACGGCAGTGGCAGTTATTCTTAGAGAGTCATCAGATAAAATCTTACGACTTTCATTTACCATCTTAAGTTCTTCTTTTGAATATCCATCTTCAGTAAAATCATCTATGTGAGGAATTGCATTGTGTGAGATTTGGTAAGGATAAAATTTATTCTTTCCACCCCAATCTCCTAATTTTAAATCATCAATTCCATTTACTCCACTACCTGCAACTGCTTGATAAGTA
>NZ_JH165061.1:1107740-1116864 GCF_000227315.1 Peptoniphilus indolicus ATCC 29427
ATATTATCAAATTTAAAGTTTCTCTCAGCTAAAATTCTTCTCATTTTTTGTCCGACAAGCCCTGTCGCACCAAGTATTGCTAAATTTATCATCTATTTCCTCCCGTCTTTTTAAGTATTTTAGCATTATAATAACTATTTTTCAATATCATATATTCATTAACTTATACTTATAATTTTAAATGAGTGGTATAATAAATCCAAAAGAGAAAGGGAAAAGTTGATGATAAATATAGCATTTTTAGGATATGGCACAGTTGGGAAAGGTGCATACAAGATAATTAATGAAAAGAAAAGTGAAATAGAGTACTTTGTAGGCGATGAAGTAACAGTAAAAAAAATATTGAGAAGAAATATAAATGTTACCACAGAAGATGGAAGAGCAATTTTCACTTCTGATTTTAATGAAATTGTAGATGACGAAGATATAAGTTTAATTGTTGAGATGACAGGAGATTTAAAATCAAGTTATGAGTATATAAAAAGAGCTCTTGAAAACAAAAAACACGTTATTTCAGCTAATAAAGCAGTTGTAAGTGAATATTTTGATGAGTTTAATAAATTAGCTGATAAAAATGGGGTATCATTTTTATATGAAGCCGCTGTTGGAGGAAGTATTCCAATAATAACTCCATTAAAGAGCCAAGCTATCATAAATAAAATAAATAGAGTGCGAGGAATTTTAAACGGCACTTCTAACTATTTGTTGAGTAGAATGTATAACGAAGGAAAATCTTATTCAGAAGTTTTAAAAGACGCTCAAGAACTTGGATATGCAGAGAGTGACCCATATGATGATGTGGAAGGCGTAGACACTCTTAGAAAGTTGACAATATTATCTACAATTGCATTTAATGGCATTGTAAAAAATGAAGACATTTTGAGATTTGGTATATCTAAGATAAATGATACAGATATCGAATATTTAAAGTCTAAGAATTTAAAGGTTAAGTTAATGGCAGAGAGTGTGCTTGAGAGCGAAGCTTTTTCAGCCGTGGTAGAACCTGTTGTCTTAGATGAGAGAGATAATTTATACAATATCGAAGGCGCGGATAATAGTGTGGAAATTTTTGGAGAAAACTACTCTTCACTTGTATTTAAAGGCGAAGGCGCTGGAAGTCTACCGACTGGGAATGCAATTGTTTCAGATGTGATTGATGTGCTAAGAGGAGCGGCACTAAAAGTTAAAACGGATGAGAGTTTAATTTGTAGCAATAAAATAGATGCTAAGTACTATGTCAGAGTTCCAAAAGATTTTAGTTTAGATGTTGAAGTTGAATCTGAAGAAGTTATTGGAGAATATAAGGTATTTAAAACTGAGAATGTATCGAGAGAAACCCTAATTGAAAAATTAAATTGTGAAGATTATTTTATGGCGAGGTATGAAATTTAAATAAAGGTCGTGATAAATTGAAAATAAGTAATGAAGCAATGGAGTATTTAAATAAAAATAATGCTGATTATATAGTTATAAACTCTGAAATTTCTTTTGATAGAGTCGCGTCATGTTGTGCAAATGCTGTAAATCCAAAATTTGATATGAATGTAAGTTTTGGAAACGGCACAGTTGATGAGAAAAATTATGTTGTAAAACAGTATGAAGATAAAAAATTTATATAGGTCAAAAGGCTGAAGAACTTATCGGAAATGATTTTATAATAACATTGAAAAAGAGTTTATTTTCTAAAAAATTAATTGTAGAAAATTTTGAAGCTATAGATTTAACTCACGTTGAAGATATGAAAGGTAAGATAGGAGGCTAAATTGAAAGTTTTTATAACAAGTAGAGTACCTAAAGAAATTTTACAGAGAATTGAAAATTTGTGTGAAGTTGATTATGAAGATTCTAATATACCGTTAAAAAATGATGAGATAGTCGAAAGACTTAAAGGTGTAGAGGTCTTGATATGTCCGCTTTCAGATAAGATAACAAGAGAAGTTTTAGAGAGTGAGAATGCTAAAAATTTGAAGTTGGTTGCAAATTATGGCGCTGGATATGACAATGTGGATATAAAAGCTGCGAGAGAGAATGGAATTGATGTGACAAATGCTCCTGCGCCGTCATCTGCAGTTTCTACTGCTGAACTTTCTTTTGCTCTAATGCTTGCAACTGCAAGAAAGATAGTGCAAGGCGAAAAGAATTTAAGAGAAGGTAAATTCTTTGGTTGGAGACCAACTTATTTTCTTGGTGAGGAACTAAAAGGGAAAACTCTTGGTATAATAGGTATGGGAAATATAGGCAAAAATCTTGTAAAGAGAGCATTGGCATTTGATATGAATGTAATTTATTATTCAAGAAATAGAAAAGAAGACATAGAAGCTTTAGGAATAGAGTATTTATCAAAGGATGAAGTGATAAAAAATTCAGATTTCTTGTCTTTACACACTGCTTTTTCTCCTGAGTTAAAGCATATGATAGGGGAAAGAGAATTTAAGATGATGAAGCCTACGGCACATTTGATAAATGCAGCAAGAGGACCTTTGGTTGATGAAAAAGCTCTTGCAGAAGCTCTAAAGAATAAAGAGATACGTTCAGCGGCGCTTGATGTATATGAAT
Organism: Peptoniphilus indolicus ATCC 29427; assembly: GCF_000227315.1. GTDB lineage: Bacteria > Bacillota > Clostridia > Tissierellales > Peptoniphilaceae > Peptoniphilus > Peptoniphilus indolicus. The sequence continues at coordinate 1,110,297 of NZ_JH165061.1, forward strand.
TTGAGCCTAATGTTACAGAGGAATTGCTTGAATTAGATAATGTTGTATTAGCTCCACACCTTGGAAATGCAACAGAAGAGGCAAGACTTGAAATGGGAAATGCAGTGGCAGATAATTTAGAGGATTATATTGCCAAGAGAAATTTAAGGAATAGGGTGAATTAATGAAAATTGGAATTGGGTCAGACCACGCAGGGTTTGAATTAAAAGGAAAATTGAAAGAACATTTAGAAGCTAAAGGCTATGAAGTTGTAGATTATGGAACACATTCGCTTGATTCAGTAGATTATCCTGACTACGGAAAAGCTGTTGCAAATGCAATTTTAGCAGAAGAAGTTGAAAAAGGAGTTTTAATTTGTGGAACAGGAGTTGGAATTTCAATTTCTGCGAACAAAGTAAAGGGAATTAGAGCTTGCGTATGCTCAGAACCATATTCAGCAAAGATGAGTGTAAGACATAACAATGCTCAAATAATTGCAGTTGGCGCTAGAGTTGTTGGCGAAGACCTTGCAAAGCTAATAGTTGATGAATTTTTAGCAGAAGAATTTGAAGGTGGCAGACATCAAAGAAGAATCGACAAGATGCTGGAAATAGAAAAATAATAAAATGATTTTATTACGCTCTCCAATTTTTAAAAGTTGGAGAGTTCTTTTATTTTAAAGGCTTTCAAAAGTGAGTTAATTCAAGTATACTTTCTATAGTATGAGGAGGGCGTATGAACAAAATTATAACTAAAATTATTTTAATTGTATTTATCTTTATGTTGATACCAACAAAAATTTTCGCATCAAATTTTGACACAGAAAAGATAAATGACTACACAAAGTGGTTGAGAAATTATCAAGATGGTTACAGAATTCAAGTGCCGGTAAATTCTGAAATCGAAATGAAGAGAAATTTGCTGTCTACAGAAATTAACTTCTTTGATGTGAATATGAAAATTTTTATTCAAGATTTGAACAAAGACTTCAACTATGAAACATATGAGTATTATTCACTAAGAGGAGTAAGAAACACTAAAGAACATAAAGTATCATTCGATGGAAAAGTTAGCACAAAATTGGGGAATATGCACAAGATAAAATTCACAAGACAACACTTAAGTGCAATTGAAAATGACAAACCTAATTATATGATACTGTTTAAAAACTTAGGAGGAAAAGCTCTTACAGTTATGATTAAGAGTAGCACACCGATAAATGAAAAATTGGTTGTGCCAATGGTGGAGTCAATTAAGTTTGATGTTGCAAAAAATCCTAAAGCTCCTGAAAAAGTGCCAAATAGTATGAAAGATGGAAACTTTGATAGACTTCTTGATAAGAAGACATTGGAAGTATATCAAAAAGATTTTAATTCAGAGCATCCGACAACTTGGGGATTGTATTCAGTGGATTTTTGGAGATTTCCAGACACTACAAATGTTGAGTCAGAAATAGGACATAAATTTAAATATGCATTGGTGTATCACGATTTTAGTTTTCCAAATTCTCAAGTAAAAGATGCACTTGATGTGGCTATGATACAAGAGAAGACAGTTGAGTTAACTTTCCAATCTCAAATAGTGGACGGAGAAAATCAAACCTATGATGTTTTAGATGGAAAGTACGAAAATTATTTCAGAGAGCTTGCACGAATGATAAAAGTTAAAAAGTTGCCTATTTTATTTAGAATAGGAAATGAAATGAACGGAGATTGGTGCGCTTACTCAGCTTACAATACGGGGCTTGATTCTGATATTTACAGAGAATTCTATAACTACATCTACAAAATATTTGAAGAAGAGGGAGCAAATCCATATATATTATATGTGTTTAACCCAAACGGCAGAAATTTCCCAAACTTTAATTTTAATGACGGTTCAGAATACAGACCAAGCGTTGAGAAATACGACATAGTTGGAATGACACTTTACAACACCGGAAATTATTATTCATTTGAAAAATGGGAGACATTTGATGAACTCTATACACCACTTTATAAAAAAATGGTGAATTCATACGACAAACCACTTATGATAACAGAGTTTTCTTCTTCAACAGTTGGAGGAGATAAAGTCAAATGGACTAGAGATATGTTTGAGGCTTTAAAAAAGTTCGACAAGATAAAAGTGGCTATTTGGTTCAGTGGAACTGACTTAGATGAAAACAAAAATCCTGCAAGAACCTATAAAATTGATGAACCAAAAGAAGTGTTGCAAGTGTTTAAGGAAAATTTACCAAAGAATAGATAAATTGAAAAAATAAACTTTGTTTATAAAATCAAAAATATAAAATTGGCCTATAATTTAATTATAAGCCAGTTTTTATATTTAAAAGAAAGATGAATATTTAGTAAATAGTCATAATAAAAGGTTTATGATATAATCTATATCAAATCAATGAAAACGAATTCTCAAGGTTATTTATTATAAAGAAGTTATATAGTGTAATTTATGTGATAATCTAACTTTATAAAAAATTTAGATGCATTAAAATTTATTTAAAATATACAGTGATACCATAAAAATAGTGATTAGGGAAATATGGTAAAATTTATTGATAGTACTTAGGAGGAAATATGAAAAATCTATCAAAGAGAACTATTGTTTATATAGGATTATTTATAATTATATTTGCTATAGGATTTAGTAAAGTTTATATGAAATATTATAATAGTGATAAAAAAATTATGAGTGATGTTTCAAAATATATGGTTGAAGAGAATGGAGAGAGATACTTCAACTTAGAAAAAGCTAAAAAAGATAGAGTTAGAGAAAAAGTAATAAATTTAGGAAATTTAGTAAATGATTTAGCTGATGTTTGGGAATTTAGAAATTTAGAAGAAACAGAAGATAATAATGTATCTAAGAAAGTAATATATGGGAATTTTTGTGGAAAAGATAATAATGGATGGGATAAAAATCCTATTGATGATTTAGATGCAGCTTGTAAAGGATTTGCTAAATGCTCTTTATACAACAAAGATAACACGGGTTGTAGTATCCAATTTTGTAAGGAATTAGATTGGGTGATAGAATTTGCTCAAGATGGGAGTAGGAAAAAAGAATATGCTATGGCATTAAGAGTTTTGTTTGGATATAAGAATCAATGAGTTTTTATAAAACAATTATTAATGAAAGAGATTTAAAGATAATTTACCAAAGAATAGATAAATTGAAAAAATAGTTTGACTTTAATTTATTTAAGTGTTAGAGTATATACAATTTAAAAAAACAGACGATTGTAAAAGAGGCTGCGAATTTCATCAGTAAGAAATGAAAGGGGAATTCGCCGAAGGGAAACCTGGGGATGCGTAGAATATGCGTATAACTGTCTATCTAAGAGTGCCCGCTTTTGGATAGAGGTGCTTTTACAAATCGGGGGCGAAAGTAAACCATGGTGCTTTTGCTCATGGTTTTTTTGTATTTAAAGGAGGGATTATGAAAAGAGTTGTTATGAAGTTTGGCGGCAGTTCAGTTGCCACAATAGAAAAGATAAAGAAAGTTGCGGAGATTTTAAAACGTCGAAAAAACGGAATGAACGACATAGTTTGTGTAGTATCAGCCATGGGAGATACTACAGATGAACTACTAAGCCTTGCTGGAGCACTCTCTAAAAATCCTTCAAGACGTGAACTAGATATGTTGCTGGCAACAGGAGAGATGGTTTCAGCTTCTCTACTTGCAATTGCGTTAAACGAAATTGGAGAAAAGGCGATAGCTTTAAATGGAGCTCAAGCGGGTTTTGAGGTTAAAGGTAGATATGGATTTGCAAAAGTTGTTGATGTAAATACTTCGAGAATAGAACGCGAGTTATCTGAAGACAACATTGTAATTGTTACTGGGTTTCAAGGTATGAATTCTAAAGAAGATTTTTCAACTTTGGGAAGAGGTGGCTCGGATACTTCGGCTGTTGCAATAGCTTCGAAACTTGGAGTGGATTGTGAAATATACACTGATGTAGATGGGATATACACAGTTGACCCAAGATTTCACAGTGAGGCGAAGAAGTTATCAAAAGTATTTTATGATGAAGCTATGGAGATGGCGCACTTAGGTGCAAAGATAATAGATCCAAGGTCTGTTGAGATTGCTAAAAAGTACGGAATAAGAATTTACGTTGCGCTTAATAGTGCAAATGTGTTGGGAACATATATAGGAGAGGAAAACGTGGAAGAAAGTATAATTTCAAATTTATCTGTTCAAGATAATATTTTATTAGTGAAAAAGACTTTAAGGAATGAATCTGTTGCTGAGCTATTTTTAAATTTGGCTAAGGAAGATGTAAATATAGACATAATTTCAAAGATGGACACTGAGGGGAAAACTCTTGTAAGATTCACATCTGTGGTGGATGAAAGAGATTTGATTGAAAAAGTTGCTGACGATTTTGAATTTGTAGAAAATGTTTCAAAGGTTAGCATAATAGGAAATGCTATGAGAAATCAACCGGGAGTTGCAGCGAGAGTATTCGATTTATTAAATTCTAACGGAATAAATTTTCACGGACTTTCAACTTCTGAAATATCAATTTCAATAATTGTGGATACGTTGGTAAAAGAAAAAGTTATGAGTTTATTGATTCGTGAATTTGAACTGTGAGGTGCGAGATGAGTATTTTTAGAGGTAGTGGAGTTGCATTGGTTACTCCTTTTAATGAAAATGGCAGTGTAAATTACGGTGTGTTGGATGAGTTATTAGAGTATCATTTGGAAAACAAAACTGATGCAATTGTAATAGTTGGAACAACAGGTGAAGCTTCAACTTTGACAGACGAAGAGCAAGTTGAAGTTGTAAAGTTCACAGTAGATAAAGTAAATAAAAGAATACCTGTAATAGCTGGGGCTGGTTCAAACGACACAAGACACGGAATAAATTTATCAAAGATGATAGAAAATGTTGGAGCAGATGCCCTACTTCAAGTTACACCATACTACAATAAGACTTCTCAAATGGGACTTTTAAAACATTATGAAGCAATGGACAATGCTGTAAATATACCAATGATAGCTTATTCTGTTCCAGGTAGAACTGGAATGGGAATAACGCCTGAGAGTGTAGTTGAAATTTCAAAGATGAATAATTTTGTAGCACTAAAAGATGCGACTGGAGATTTGGGATACACAGCAAAGGTTGCTTCTATGATAGATGAAAATTTTGATATCTATTCAGGAAATGACGATGTAGTTTTACCGCTATTATCTCTTGGAGGTATAGGAGTTATATCAGTTTGGGCAAATATTTTTCCAAGGGAAGTACATGAGATGTGCGAAGCATTTTTCAACGGAGATATTTTAAAAGCAAGAGAAATCCAACTTAAGTTTAAAGAATTTATAGACGCATTATTTATGGAAGCAAGCCCTATTCCATTAAAAGCTGCAATGCAAATTTTAGGTTATGAAGCTTGTAACTTGAGATTACCACTTTATGAAGCGAGTGAAAATACTAAAGAAACACTCTCAAGAATTTTAAAAGGACTTGGTAGGTTATGAGAATATTTTTAGTTGGGATAACTGGTGCTATGGGAAGTACAGTGCTGAGTTTAACAAATGAAGTTGTTGCTGGATATGCTTCTGAGTCAAAATATATCAATGGTATAAAAGTATACGATAAATTTGAAGATGTAGCAGAAGAATTTGATGTAATTTTAGATTTTTCTAATAGAAACATAACGAACGATGTACTTTGTTTTGCAAAAAGAGTTAAAAAACCACTTGTGATTGCAACAACAGGTCTTGATTCAGAAATAGAGGGCAAAATTTTAGAATTGTCGAAAGAAATATCAATTGTATATTCTAAAAATTTCTCTATGGGAATGAATGTAATGAGCGAAGTGGTGAAGGTATTGACGAAAGCTTTAAAAGAATTTGATATAGAAATAATAGAAAAACATCACAATCAAAAAGTTGACGCACCTTCGGGAACGGCGAAAATGTTATTTGACTCAGTAAAAGAAGAGAGAGAAAATGCAGAGGCTGTGTATGACAGAACACAGATGAGTGAGAAGCGAAAAGCTGAAGAGGTTGGGATTTCAGTAGTAAGAGCAGGTAGTATAGTAGGAGAACACTCAGTTATATTTGCGGGACTTGATGAAGTTTTGGAGATAAAGCATCAAGCGGGTTCTAAAAAGATTTTTGCAAGCGGAGCTTTAAAAGCTTGTGAGTTTATAGTTGAAAGAAGTAACGGAATTTATGATATGAAAGATGTAATGAGGGGATAAAGATGATAAAAGTAGGTATAGTTGGATATGGAAATTTAGGTAGGTCATTAGAAGCTTTAATTGACTTAGAAGAAAATATGGAGCTTGTTAGAATTTTTACAAGAAGAGACCCTAATTCTATTAATAATGAAAGAATGGAGTCTTTGAAAAATATTTTAGATTACAAAGACAGAATAGACGTCATAGTATTAGCTCTTGGTTCAGCAATAGATATTCCTGAAATGGGGCCTGAGATTGCAAAGAATTTTAACACAGTGGATTCATTTGACACTCACGCAAAAATTCCGGAATATTTTAGTGAGATGGATAGAATTTCAAAAGAAAATAATTTAGTTTCTTTTATTTCAACAGGCTGGGACCCAGGTTTTATTT
>NZ_JH165061.1:1117174-1119151 GCF_000227315.1 Peptoniphilus indolicus ATCC 29427
CACATTCTGGGGGAAGGGAGTTAGCCAAGGACATTCCGACGCAGTTAGAAGAATAGCGGGTGTAAAGAATGCAGTACAATATACATTGCCGAAACAAGAAATTATAGAAGATATATATAATGTAGAGAGAGATTTAAAATCATACGAAGCTCATTCCAGAGAAGTATTTGTTGTAGCTGAAGAAGGTGTAGATAAAGAAGCTATAAGAAGAGAAATAGTTACAATGAAAAATTATTTTGACGAATATGAAACTACTGTACACTTTATATCACAAGAAGAATTTGAAAGGGAACATACGGGAATGCCTCACGGAGGTCATGTGATAAGAGTTGGAGAAACTCCAAATGGAAAGGAAGTTTATAAATTTACACTTGAATTAGATAGCAATCCTGATTTCACAGCTTCTGTAAATGTGGCTTGTATAAGAGCTTGCCAAAAATTTTTTGAAAATAATAGTTTTGGAGCTCATACTGTTCTAGACACTCCACCAATATATTATATTGACTTCAATTCACGAAATGCCATTGAAAAATATTTGTAAACTATATTTAATTTTATAAACATAAGGGTATAAAAAAATTGGCTCTATTAAAAATTTTTAAATTTATATAGTAAATATTTTGACACTAAAAAATTTATTATGTAAAATAAAGAGCGTGTTTATAAATATTATACTAATGGGAGGAATCGATGGAGAGAACAGTAGTAGAACTAGGGATGTTTGAGACCCTGTTCTTAGCGGTAATAGGTATATATTTGGGTGATTTTTTAAGAGCTAAGTTCCCGGCACTTAAGAAATACTGTATACCTTCAGCGGTAGTAGGTGGAACAACAATAGCAATCATAACAATGATTTTATATTATGCTAACATTTTAGAACCAAATTTTGACTTCAAAACAGTTAATACTTTGTTCTATTGTATATTCTTTGCGGCAAGTGGTACAGCTGCAAGTATGGCACTTTTGAAAAAAGGTGGTAAGCTAGTAGTAATCTTTGCAATTTTAGCAGCAGTATTATCAGCAGGACAAAATGCGGTTGCTTTAGGAGTAGGTTCAATTTTAAAAGTAAACCCTCTTATTTCAATGATGACTGGTTCAATTCCTATGACAGGTGGACATGGTAATGCTGCAAGTTTTGCTCCAATAGCTGTTGAAGCTGGACAATCAGCGGCAATGGAAGTTGCAATAGCTTCAGCAACATTTGGTCTTATCGCAGGTTCTATGCTAGGTGGACCTTTTGGTAACTTCTTAGTTAAGAAATATCACTTTGAAGACCCTGAACTTGATAACAATTCAAGAACTCTAACAGATACAGTTTCTGATATTTTATTCAACAAAAAGACTGTTATGTCAGCTGTATATATGTTGATGGTTGCTTGTGGTATAGGTCAAGTTATATTCTTAATACTAAAATATTTCGGACAAAACTTCCCAATACACGTTTGTTGTATGTTCGGGGGTATTATGGTTAGATTATTCTTAGATAAAACTAACAGAGTTAACGACAGTATTTTAGAAGCTTTAGATACAGTTGGAGAGTTCTCTCTTGGATTGTTCGTATCTATGTCAATCGTAACAATGAAGTTATGGCAATTGGCTGGACTAGGCGGACAATTAGTAGTACTTCTAATAGCGCAAGTTGTATTCATCTTACTATTCGTTTACCTATTAACATTCAGATTATTAGGAAAGAATTACGATTCAGCAGTTATGGCAGTAGGTCACCTTGGATTTGGTACAGGAGCTGTTCCAGTTTCAATGACAACTATGAAAACTGTTTGTGATAAGTATAGATACTCTAAGATAGCATTCTTTGTAGTTCCAGTAATCGGAGGATTCATCAGTAACATTACTAATGCAATCATAATTACTAAATTCTTAGACATTGCACTTAAATTAAACGCAGGTATGTAAGAACATTTTATAGCAGGGCTTAGGCTCTGCTATTTTTATGGATTTTATTAAAAGATAAAGCTA